>DATFRB010000069.1:0-5228 GCA_035263625.1 Occallatibacter sp. | reverse complement strand
GAGGTTGGTGCCGCCCAAGCTTCGTACGGGTCGCCCGTCATCCAGGAACTATCCGGGGCACTTGCCTGGAGGCTGGCATGGAGAATCGGCTCGGTGCGCAAAATCAGGCGTCAGGAATTTAAGTGCCCCTAGCGTGCGGAGGCCATGGAGCGAATAATCGCCTTCAGACGGGATAGCGGCGGCTGGAAGGAATTTTCGTCGAAGGCCGCCAACTGGCGCTCGCTTTCACGCAGCTTGCGAGCGGTCGCGTAGACGCCGTCCTTGGGCAGCGATGCGTGACTGACGGCAAATGTGGCTTCAACGAGGTAGGCGCCGTCCTTCGTGATGCCGAGGAAATGGTAGTTCAGCTCGCTGTTATTGGGAAGATCGCCGCTTTCCTCCTGGGTGAACTGTACGAAGAACGTAAAGCCGCCGAGCCAGGAACTTTCGACGCGCTCCACGCGCGCGCAGAGCGAATATGCGGCATCGGCGATGACGGGGTCGGCCTTCTCCAATGCCTTCATGCCCGGAATCTGGGGCCGGGCGAGGAGGGCTTTGAGCGCGGTCATGGACGAGCTCAGGCCGGGATACGCCTTGGTGAAATCGGGTACCGAGCGATCGCGCAGCGGAATCACCTCGATGGTGTTGTCGTCGGCGCGGCCGGGGAGCCGGCCTTTCAAGTGAAGCACCGGCCGTAGCGGCGCGACGCCTTCGGGGATGTCTGTGCCGATTTCCTGCTGCGTGAGCTTCGGCTCCTGCTTCCAGGAGTGGCCAGCGAAATCGGCTCGGTATTGTGCGGTGATGCCGTAGCTGGTGGCGACCTGCTGTGCAGGGAGTGCGGAGCCGCAGAGGAGGGTGTTAACGATCATCTGAAAACGTCGATTTTTGAACATCGTTCGGTCTTGCCTGAGCGGCATTCCGCAGGTTGAGGCGAAGGTAGTCGAGGTAGCCCTCCGGCAATGGCTGCTGTTGCAGTTCAGCGATAACAGGCTGAAAGTAAGCCAGCGAACGAATCGGCGAAAGCGGCGGCAGATCGGCCGGGCGGACCATTCGTCTGAGTGATCCGAGCAACAGAGCCGATTCCACCAGGGTCAGCGGCACGCCTTCCTCATGGAGTTTGCGCGCCAGCCACTGATCGCGCGGGCCCGCCCGCAGTGGCGTATCGGGCAGATCGACATAAAGAATGAGAACGGCGGCAACGTAAGTCGGATCGTCACCCGGAGTCATTGCCTGCGCCGCCGCGCGGCGGTCTCCTGCTCGCTTTCGCGAACCCGATAGCTCTCTCCTTCGATGACAGTGACATCGGCATGATGCAGCAACCGGTCCAGCAGCGTGACGATGCACGTGGCGTTGGGAAACACCTCGTTCCATTCTTTAAATGGTCTGTTGGTTGTAACAATGACGGGCTTACGTTCATAGCGTCGGTTAATCACTTCGTAAAGCAGATCCGCCGCTTTGTCGTCGAAGGAAAGATAACCTACCTCATCGACGCACAAAAGTCCGACGTTGGCATAGCCGCGGAGCTTCGAACGGCGCCCCTCGGGCGATTGGCGGTGCAGCTCTTCCAGCAATGCGGGGGCGGAGCGGAACCATACCGAGCAGCCCGCCAGCACAGCCGCATGACAGATGTTCTGAGCGATCATCGTCTTGCCCAGACCGTTGCGGCCGACCAGCACAAGATTGCGGTTCTCGGTCAGGAAGTCCAGCGTGAGCGCGCGTTCGATAACATCGCGCTCGATTTTAGTGGGCCATGTCCACTCAAAGTCAGCCATGGGCTTGAAGCGCTTGATGCCGGAGAGGCGCAAACGGGTCTCCAGACTGCGGCGCGAGCGCTCTGAGATTTCCGCCTGCGCCATATGCTCAAGCATCTGCAGCGGCGACCAGCGGGCCTTGGTGGCGCGCGCCACAAAGTCGTCGAGTCCGGCGGGCAGCGCGCGCAGACCGATCTGCTGCAGCTGCGCCGCGAGGCTATTGTTAGTCGGGTTCTTTGCGGCGGTTGCGGGCGAGTTCATCGTAAGTCTCCAGGTTGTGCGGCCGTACATCGACCGACTGCGCTTCGGGATGATGGCTGAGGTCGAGCGCCACGCGCGCTGTGCGTGGCTGGCGACGCAGCAGAAACGCCACCGAAGAAGCACGCGGCGTTTTTCGGGCGAGGGCCTCGACGATGGCGCGGCGCAGTGCCGCGGGGCCATGCTCAGCGAGCAGCTTCATCAACTGCGCTGTCTGCGTGCCCGCCGATTCTCCCTGAGCGAAGGCCTGATCGAGCAGGGTCTTGCTCTCCGGCACGACCTGTTCCAGGCACCCGGCGGGCGTGGCGTCATAAGCGCGGCGCTTGAGCTTCAGCGCAGCCTCGCGGTGAGTGGCGTCCAGGATCTGTTGGCCGCGGTCGTAAGAGCGGCGATGCGCGGCGATCTCGGCTGTGCCGTCGAGGATGCGGATCGTGGTGTCGGTGGCCACCAGTGTCAACGGTCGGCCGACGGCATCCGGCGGCACGGAATAATCGTTGAGATCGAAGCGCACGTAGATGGTCTTGTGAGCCGTAACGGTCTCGATCCGATCGGTGGGAAAAGGATGCAGCGGAAGCTTCAACAAGCGCGGCTGCTCTTCGGCGAATGCTTCTTCGACCGTGCGTCCGTCCTGTTCGGGCCAGCGTCTGCGATGCGCAATCTGATCACGCCACAGCCACGCCCGCCGGTTGCATTCGGCCAAAGTGGTGAAGTTGCGGCCGGCCCAGAAGGAATCGCGCACATACCGAATGGCGCGCTCGACGCGCCCTTTCTGGTTCCCGGCGCGCACCTGACAGGGGCGAGGAGCGAAGTGATAATGAGCGCTGAGCTCGATCAGGCGAGGATTAAACAGAATCTGATTGCCGCGCCGCTCCAGCACGGCTGATTTCAGATTGTCGTAAAGAATGACTCGCGGTTGGCCCTGCCAGGCTGCAAAAGCATGCACATGACCGCGCAGGAAGTTCTCAGTCGTCTGATCGAAGAAAAACTCCAGATAGAGGGCGCGCGAATAAGACAGTGTCATCACGAAGCAGGACAGGGCTCGGCGCGCACGTCCCACCTGAACGTGGCCGAAGTGCGCCCAGTCCACCTGTGCCTGTTCGCCAGGAAAAGTGGAAAGGCGCAGGAAGGCTTCGCGAAAGCGCGGACGCAGCCGCGCCACGGCGCGCCGGAACTGAACAATGCTGCCCGCATAGCCGCGGTCCTGCGCCATCTGGTAAATGCGCGTGGCGCGCAGTTGCGGATGTTGATCGAGAGTTTCCCGAATGAACGCGAGATAGGGATCGACTACCGAAGCTCGCAGCGGCTGTGCGCCGCCGAGGCGCTGGGACTCGATGGCGTTGCGCACGGCATCGGGATGCACGCCCAGTTCGCGCGCGATGGTGCCGACCTTCCAGTGTTCGGCGTAAAAGTAACGGCGAATCTGCGCGCGCGTTTCGGGACTGATCATGTTTTGTGACTCACCTTCGTCGCGGAATACCTGGAAACGGTTCGATGAAGCGGCCCGGACGACCGCAGACCCGGCAATGCAGGCGAATGCCCGGCGCCGATTCAGGAGTCTGTGGGAATCGCCCGGCGCTCAGTCTGTTCGGGACCGGTCCACGACTCGATAATGACGGGCAGAAGATTGCAAGGGAACCCTGATCCGTCACGGAAGCCTGGGCGCGGCGCCGCCGGTAACGACGCTGGCGGTCGCGATGATCAAGCCGGCCTTCGGGGCTTTGCTGATGGCGGCAGTTGGCGCGGCGGTGCTGTTCCCGTCTGGCCTGCTCGCGGCAGCCGATGCTGCAATAGCGTTGGCCGTGATCGCAGCGTGAGCATAAGAAGAACATCGCGCCGCAGGAAACGCCAAGACAGAACCGTTGCCGAAGAACTACTTCATCGGGCGCCGCCATCCGTCACAGCGGGACTGGACAACGGCAGGGGCTCCGTGGCAGGTTAGAACCAGCTTGTTTGTGTGACCTTTACGGAGGTTGCCAACCGGAACCTCGCCGCTCCCAACGGCGCGGTTCCGGGCTCTTGCCCGCTTTCCGCCACATTACATGGTTCAGCTACGCGGCCGATGATCGGACAGATGATTGGCGCCTGCGGCGCCGATGATGTCGCTCGCCTCCGGCTCGTGTTCAGAAAACGACGATTTCAGATGATCGATGACACAATGATGAGCAGCGGCGTCGATTGGCCGCAAAGGCGAAAGGCATAGGGCGGAGCTTCTGGCTGACATTGCCGCCATCGTCTCGCCGGAGACATTGTTGCGTTGGCATAGCCGACTGATCGCTCAGAAATACGATGGCAGCGGAAATCGAAGTCCTGGCCGACCCAGAATAACTGCCGCTCTCGAACAGCTGGTGGTCAAGATGGCGAAGGAGAACCGCCAGTGGGGATATCGGCGGCTTCAGGGCGCCCTTGCAAATCTCGGCCATACGGCAGCACCGAGCACCATCGCTGACATCCTTCGCCGAAACGGCATCGAACCTGCGCCCGAGCGGAGTTGCAAGACGAGCTGGAAGGAGTTCCTAACACAACACCGGGAACTGATCGTGGCCGCAGATTTCTTTACAGTCGAAGTCTGGACGGGTAAGGGCCTGCGACGGTTCATCGTGCTGTTCTTCATCGAACTGTCGACCAGACGAGTCGAGATCGGTGGGATTTCACCCATGGCGAACGGGCTCTGGATGAGCCAGATTGCACGAAATCTGACCGACTGCGAGGACGGGCTCCTACGGGGAAAGCGCTATCTGATTCATGATCGCGACCCGCTGTTCACGCAGGCATTTCTGAGCACCCTGCGGGACGCAGGGGTGCAATCGGTCAGGCTGCCGCCGCGCAGTCCGAACCTGAATGCTCACGCCGAGAAGTTCGTGAGGAGCATCAGGGAATCATGCCTCGACAGGTTAATCCTGTTCGGAGAAAGTTCACTGCAGAAGACGATTCGGGATTTCATGGTCCATTACCATCGCGAGCGGAACCATCAGGGCTTAGCCAATCGACTGATAGAACCCGAACCTGACATCACAAATACAGGCCCCGTTCACCGTCGGCAACGTCTGGGCGGAACGCTGAACTATTATTATCGGCTCGCGGCCTAAAGGGATGCCACAGGGATGCTTGCCCCTCCCACTCCTCGAGTTTTCGGACCATACGGGCGCCGGCTGGCCGTTGATGTAACGTGCCGAGCGGTTCAGATCCAGCTCTCCTACATCCACATGTTCGAACTGCTTCCGTGCCCAGTCTACCTGCAGC
>DATFRB010000068.1:0-2788 GCA_035263625.1 Occallatibacter sp. | reverse complement strand
CGCCGCGGTTGGGGACCTCGCGACTCGCACACATCTCGATCAAGAAGGGGATCACGTGGGCCGTCGCTGGATAGCGAGTTCCCTGATGGAATACGTTGCCGTAGAGGGTGCTGAGTACTTCAGCGCGCACCTTCGGGTCGGGATCAAGTAACTTCCGCAAGAGGTCGGGCACGTCGGCTGCCGGCCCATACGCGTGGTCGAGGTCCGACCACAGAATAGCATCGAGATCCTGCAACACGTCCGTAGTTCCTTTGTGAAGTACCGAGAGGCCGAACCATAATTTGGTATACGAAGCCGGCGGATGAACGGCGCAAGCTCTCCACATTAACAAGGCAATTATGCAGCAGTACGCGCGCGCACGCGAGCGGCGAGATTTTGCGGCCAGTGTGCTGGCCTCGGGCGCAGCTGACCCACATTGAACATATCTGGCCCTTGCGGGGCGATCGAATCCGAATATCCGCTATTGGCACGACTCGGAAGTGCCGACCGGCGGCCTGGCGGGTCCGCTTACTGAGGTAGACCCGCCGTTCTGACGAAGTGAGTGGCACGGCTCATTTTGACCCTGAAGAGACATTCGACTGAGCGACGAATTGCAAAGAGCCGGAGCCACCACTTCCGCTCGCGCCTTTACTCGATCACCTCGTCAGTGCGCAGCAGAAACTGATGCAAGACCGAGTCACCGCATAAACCCTCCCGCTGCGCTCTCCAAATTGCGGAAATGAAAACGCGCCCAAAGTGGATAGGGGGGCAGCCCGCGTGTTCCGGCGGGCCCTGAGGGAGCCTTGGGTTCCCGCACGGCTCATGGCGCTGGTGATGTCGTCCTCTGATGGCCAAAGGGAATTCGACTCGACACCTTCTGTCGGATAGTTATGTTCAAATCAGCCGAGAATTCGGATGTGAATGCCATCAAAGCAATTCGGGTAATCCGCAAGTTGGGCAATAAGAACGCCTATGAATTCGCCGACCTATGGAAGGGCTTCGCTGCGGGTAACGCACGTCAAGGCAAAAAGGAGGTCGTCATGGGAGACCGTTTGTCTGGCACGATCATAACTGCTGCTGTAGCTGCGGCGGCTGTCAGCACTGTTGTCGCAACACCCATCACACAAACTTTTGCTCAGACTCCCGCAGCTTCCGGCGCGGTACCGAAAACATCTTGGGGTGAGCCCGATCTGCAAGGAATCTGGACCGACGAATTCGACACGGCACTACAACGCCCTGCGCAGTTGGCGAACCAGGAGTTCTTCACCGAGGCGCAACGCGCTGAATTGGACAAGACTCGGTTGGCGACCCTCAACCGCTTCGCGACCGAACGCGAGATCAACGGGGCCTATAATCGGGCGACGTTCCGTTCGACCAAGCGGACGGGGGCGCGTACTTCGAAGATCGTCGATCCTCCCAATGGTCGGCTTCCGCCTCTCACCGCAGAGGCTCAAAAGACGGCGGCCACGCATCAAGCGTTCCGTCTTGCCTTGTTGCAATCGACCGCTACTTGCAAAGATAAGCTGCTGGCCTGCGCGGGGGGCCATTACGAACCGGCGGCATCGCCGCGACGAGCCGAAACGGCTCCCCATTACAATACGGTGCGCATGAACCGCAACGATGGCCCGGAAGACAGTTCGCTGCCGGAGCGTTGCCTCACCGGTGGACTACCCGAGTTTGGTATCGACACCGGCAGCTTTCGGCGCATCGTGCAGACGCCCGGTGGCATCTCGATGTACTACGACGTCGGCCAGGGTCAGGGCTGGCAGCGCAACATCGTCATGGACGGAAGCCCCCATTTACGGCCCGGTATTCGTCAGTGGTTCGGCGACTCGCGCGGCCATTGGGATGGCAACACCCTCGTCGTCGACGTGACGAACTTCAGCCCGAAGACCGATGCCTTCGGGTCGCGGGAGAACCTGCACCTCATAGAGCGCTGGACGCGCACCGGGCCGACGACGCTCGCCTACGAGGTCACGGTCGAGGATCCGACGGTGTGGACCCAGCCTTGGACCGTCAAGCAGGAGTTGAGCAAGCAAAGCGACCAGGAGAACCGGATTTATACCGAACCACGCTGCATTGAAGGCAACTACGGACTCCCGGGACTTCTGCATGGAAGGCGCGTGGAAGAGGCCGCTTTTGCGGAAGGGCGAGGTCCCGATCCTGCCGCCATAGACAACACGAACGACGCGCTGCTTACGCTCACAGAGAGGCCCCCCAGGGACCCATTGCAACAATAGGCCTATTATCGGAGCAGATGACGAGTGCCGCGGCATCAGTGTGCGAGATCAACCGTGCGCGTGGATCGCTCAGGACTTGCAGCCTTCGATCTGTAACATACGCGGCATCCGTTCCCCGCAATCGAGGATCATCCAGTTTCCATGCTCCGAGTCCTATCACTTCTGGAAGCGCGCGTGCTCGGTGTCCTCGTCGAGAAAGAGCGCACCGTTCCCGACAGCTATCCGCTCACGCTGAATGCGCTCGTTGCGGGCTGCAATCAAAAATCGAGCCGCGATCCGGTCCTCAACGCAGCAGAGACGGACGTCCGGGCGGCGGTCGACGGCCTGAAAAGCATGCTTCTGGCCATCGAGAGGAGCGGCGGACGTGTTGCGCGATACGCGCACAACGTCGAACGCATGATGAACGTGCCGCAGCAGGCGGCGGCACTCCTCGCAGTGCTGATGTTGCGGGGGCCGCAGACGGCCGGCGAACTTCGCATGAACTGTGAGCGCCTGCATTGCTTCGCCGACATTCCGGCAGTGGAAGCTCTCCTCAACGAACTCGCCGAGCGTTCCGACGGCGCGCTGGT
>DATFRB010000067.1:0-84111 GCA_035263625.1 Occallatibacter sp. | reverse complement strand
ACCCAAGTGTGAGGGGGTAAGGGGCGGCGTCAAGGGTCCAGATGAACGCCAAAGTGCGGCGCCCTTGACCCCGCCCCTCACCCAGACGCCAAGGTATGCCTTGACAGCAGCCAACGTCCTCATACACGGGATGACACGGTTCAGTTGGGGTGCGGGAGCGGAGGGTGCGATGCGCAGCGCGGTGGGACGGGTGCGAATGCGGGCGAGGAGCAACTACAGATCCCTCGGTCCGCTTACCCCGCCAAAAGCGGGCGGGGCCCCAGGCGTGCGGCCCTTCGGGATGACACGATCTTGTTGGGGGGGCTTTGGTGGACTCCCCGGTCCCCAAATGCGAGGGACCCTTCGACAGGCTCAGGGCAGGCTCGGAGGCACCCTCATCCTGGTGGTGAACTACTGTGGGGATCGTGGCCGCCCAACTCGCAGCCGAAAAACAACTGCGAATCCCCTTCGCTACGCTCAGGGCAGGCTTTCGACTGCGCAGGTGCAAAATGCCGCACCTGCTCCGCTCGGGAACACAGTCTCTCTATTTTTCTCCTAGTACGGCTTGCGCATAAGTCGAGGCGGCCTGGAAGCAGCGCCCCTGCGCGATCTGGCAATCGATGGAGTGTTTCCGCAGGCTGTTCAGGCCGCGAGGTCGTGCGCGAGGCCGTAGCAGGACTTGAGATGCTGCATGAGCACCCGCAATGTGCGCAGCGCTTCTTCCTTGAGCCGGTTCACCTCGTCATCCGAGGCAGCAGTGCGCGGCCGGTTTGAAACGTTCCGCGATTTCGCCGCAACCAGAAAATGGTTCATCTTGAGGCGGTAGAGCTCTTTCAGGACTTCGCAAGTATGGCAGCTTTCCCGATCCATGGGTGCTGACCCTCCCTCAATGAACTGATCCAAGGCGGCGAATCGAGCGGATGGTCGGGGCTCTACTTTATGCACCGAATCAAATAAAAAACCGGCAAGAAAATAAATTGTTTTAGTGGGGGGCCCGGGCGGCCCGATTCCGCCCTTTTAACCGCTTGGGTGCAGACAGATTGCAAGAGGTTGCTTCAAGTGTCACGCGCGCGACAATAAGCCTGGTAAGAGGCGGAAAGCACTTGCAATATTCAGGTTGAGGGAGACCTAGAACGTGAAGGCCAGGCCGGCGCTTATGGCGCGCTGGCTTTGCGCGAACTCGAGCAGGGATCCGTCGCTCAGAACGAACGAGCGCTGGCCCTGGGCCAGCAGATTGGTCACGTTGATCATGGCATCGACCCCGCGCGCATTCTCGCGGTCCTCGTACATCGGCTGCCGCACGTGGAGGTTCAGGTACGGCTCGCCGGACTCCTCCGCATAGGGAGCAACGCGCGTCACCGTGTCCTCGGGCTGCCAGCGATAGCTCGCGCGCCAGCGTGTTCCTGTGCCATCGAGCGTTCCGGAAACCGAAATCGAATATGTCTGGGCACGCCTCGGACGCGCCATGGAAACCACCTGCGAGAATGCCGCCGGATGCTGAACGGCGCCCATTACGAGCGCGTCGCCGTTGGCATAGCTCAGCCGGACATGATGGCCGTGGGGCAGGCGCCTGTCGAACGTGGCCACGACGCCGGCGCTCGAATATCCAGATGCCGCGGTGCGCAAAAGGCCGCTGTTGCTGTCGTAGAGCGCGTTCACGAAGGCCGGACCGTCGCCTCCGCCGCTGCCGCGGTACATGGCTTCGAGCATCGGATTCGCCAGCGTGTCGGCATAGACCAGCACCGCCATGCCTGAGTCATCCGTGCGCCGTTCCCAGCCGAGCTCCTGGTGCAGGCCGTGCTCGAGCGCGAGCCGCCCATTCCGGACCGCTACGGCGGGAAGCATCATTCCCGCATGTCCGGCCGCCTCAGCCTGTTCGCCGGGGACCGCCGTCGCCAGCCGGTAATGAATCGTCGAATTTCCCTTGTTCCAGCCGACCATGGCGAAGGGCAAAACCGACGCGATCATGTTGGGAGAGTTCTGGGCAAACCGCGCCAGCACCTGCTCTGAGCCAATCTCAGCCTGGAGCATGTCGCCCATCCGGATCGATTGCCAGGTCCGCATGGTGGCTTCATCGAGGCCTTCGGCTCCTGCTCCCTCGATTTCGGGCTGAATCGCCAATTCGGCGACGGACTGCACCGAGCCGGCGAATCCAAGCTCCTGCCGGAAGCCGAGCATCGACTCCATACCCGCATTGGAACCCGGGTCGAAATCAACCTGCGCGAGCAGTTCGCGGCTGTCAGAGGGCGTGTCCTGAAGCTCCGCGGAGATACGCTGTCCGTCTTCGCCAAAGGTCCCCTGGCGTCCGGTCGCCATGAGCCGAGCCTTAAGCTGCGGGCGCGCATGCGGCCCGTCGGAAACCACTACGAGCGGGCCGTCCTCGAGCCAGCGGAGCAGCGGGCGGTTCGCGGCCGAGCGCAGGGTCCACGCCCAGTCGTCTCTCTGGTCGTTGGGCTGGCGGGGCTGCGCGGGCAGCCATTGGATCACTTCATACAAGGTGTTCAGCGTGAGGTTGACGACCGTGTTGGCCTGCACGCGCACGTTCTCGCGCATTGAGGGCAGGAACGACGCGCCCATTGCCTTTAGCGCGTAGCGGCCCGGCGCCACGTCGGCGAATGAGAAATGTCCTTTGGAGTTGGTGAAGACGCGCGCCGCCACGGAGAAATCAGGCCGAAGAAGCTCGACCACTGCGCCCATCTGCGGAACGCCGGCAGAATTCCGCACCGAACCAGACACCGATGGAGGCGCGGCTGCGCGTGCTGAAGACGCGCACAAGCCGATCAGTGCCAAAAACAACGCGGAATGGAACCTGCGCAATATCACGAATTCTGTGTGACCCGGCAGCGTCCTGGCTCTTGTTCAGCGACCCCTCGGGTTCCTGCTCTCACGGCCCGGTAACCGTACAACGCGGGGGTATGTGTTCTATTGCACGACAAAAGGCGCCGATTGCGCAATCTCTTGTTTCGAGATTTCGTCATTTACTTTAATCGTCACCTTGTACTTGCCTGGTTGAAGTCCCCCGATGGGAAGTGTTTTTTCGACCGTGAGCTCGTCGCTGTGAGATCCCAAGTCCTTTGAATCCAGCGTTTTTTCGAGCAACACGTTGTTATTGGACGTATCGATGATCTGATATGTCACCTTGGCTGAATTGCTCTTGCTGGCGTCATCGATTCCCAGGTTGTACACCTGCATCCAGAACGCCAAGTCCTGATTTCGCGTGTAAGTCACCGGCGACGCCGGACCTGAAGTGACCCGCGGGCAGATCTTCGTATTCCCGATCACGCAGTTGCCTTCGCCGATCGAATGCGAATCCACAGAGGTGATCTTGTCGGCCAGGATCAGCGACGACGTGCCCAGTTTCTCGTCCTGGTATTCGGGGACGTTCAGCGACCGCGCGTAAACGCCGATGTGATCCGGGTTGTTCACGTCCTTGATCGCAATGTCGAGCCGGTAGAGTCCCGGGAGCAGAGGAAGAGCCTTCCAGTAGATCTTTTTGTAGTCAAGCGTCTTCTCGAGCAGCTCGGCCGGCTGCTCTACTTCCACCGTGTCTTCGAAGGTCTGGACTGTTTTGTGCGTGATCGTCGTGACCTTGCCGAGGATATTCACGATTCCCGTCGACACCCCGTTCTTCGTAGTGAATGTGATGTCGCGATTCCTGATCTGGATGGTGACAGGCACGAGAACGGTTTTGTCGGTCACCTTCACGAAGTCCGTGCGCACATCGAAGGGGAACGGCGGGCCGGTGAGGATTTTGTGCTCGGAGACGAAAGCGTCGAGGTCCTTGAACTTGATCGGAGGCGGCGCAAAGAGCTTTGCCGCGAGCTCAAGCCGGTCAAACTGCTTCGAGTTGTTGCTCGAGGACATCGGACCAAGTCCCAGGGTCTCGAGTCCGCTTCCGGCAAAGCGGTCGGACTTCTTGGCCGAGTGCATCTCTTCATACTGCGTGAGGCCCATGCCGGGGACCTTGGCCAGCGCGTCCTTCTCGCCGCGGTCGATGGTGAAGTGGTAGTCGCCGCACATGCAGGTGTCAACGAACTCGATGTCGATGTTCTCGCCGATTCCGGCGAGGTAGCGGTAGTGCCAGGTTTCGAAGGGGTACGTCGCTGTTTCGCCGCCGCCTTCGTCGACTGGCCGCGTGTACGCGCCGCCCGAGGGGTGCGATTCGATCGAGTCGGGCTTACCGAATGCGATGTAGATATGGCCGCGGTCGGTTTTCCATCCGGGCTTGCCAGCGGCGAAGTGTTCGTTGGCGTACGCGATCCGGCGGTAGTGCTCTTCGCGGAACTCGTTATCGGCGGAGTCGGGGTTGGGGTTGCGCCGCTGCCAGAAGGCCTCGATGAACGCCTCGCGCTCTTCGTCGTTCGACAGGCTCCTGAAGGTCTTCCGCTCCTCGTCGGTGATGATGTACGCGACGTCCTGATCGAGCCACGTCTTGTAGGCCCCGTGCAATTCGCCCTTGAGTTCCTTGCGCGCCTTGAACTGCTCCTCGTCCGTGCGCGGCCGCTTGAGCGGATCCGCCTGGTCGGCTTGAGACCCGCTGGCCGCCGGCGCTGAAGTGCCAGTGGTTTGCTGGGAATGAAGACGGTGGGGAGCTAGGGGGATCAGCCCGCAAACTACTGCGAAGGCTACGATCGGACGGCGACTGAACATCATTGGGTTGGGAACTCCTGGACTGCCTTATTTTACGGGTCCAAAGACTCCTCGGGCAAGACTCTGCCCAGAAAACCACGCCTGTTGGACTCGGCCGTTCGCTGAAATGTAATCTGCCCGGTGTAAAGAAAAAAACAAAGAAAAGGCGTAAACTCAATTCAGGTTCCTGAGACTACCTGAGACCTGCTTCCGTCAAAAAAGGCAGGCGACTACCGATTAGTCTTTGTTTCCCTTCTGGCGTGAACCGAAACCGGACTCCGCTTCAATTCCGGCTGCGGAGATGCGCCGGGAGGGAAGGACAAAGGGCAGGGCTCTCAGCGCTTCGCCGGCGCATCCGGTTTATGGAGATCTTTTCCATCGGATAGAGCGGTCAAACCATCGAACAGGTGCGATCACAAAAACAGCCTTGGCCGGAACTCGGGAACCGGATAACTGGAGTTTGCGTAAACTGAATTGAGGGATTCTGGGGAGCAATTCACCAAATGAAGAAAATACTTCTCATTGTTCTCGCCGTACTGGTTGCCGCTGGTCTCGTGACCTTCATGGTGATCAAGCAGCAGTCCGGCTATACCAAAGTGATGACCGCGAAGATCGCGCGTCAGGATCTGTCCACAGTTGTGAGCGGCACGGGCCAGATCAAGCCAAAGACCTACGCCAACCTCGGCGCAACGTCCATGGGGCGGATTACCCACCTCTTCGTCAAGGAAGGCGATCACGTGAAGGCCGGCCAGACCGTGGCCACCGTGGAGAACGTCCAGCAGTCGGCGCAGGTGTCGGGCCAGGAAGCCGCCATTGCCGCCGCCAAGACCGACATTTCCTCGTACATCGCCGCCGAGAAGACGTCACAGGCGAATGTGGAGCATGCGCAGGCCGACCTCGAGCAGAAGAAGCTGGACTGGGACCGCGCCCAGAGCCTTTACAAGGCCGGCATCATGGCCAAGCAGGACTTTGACGCCAAAAAGGCCGCATACGATCTCGACGTCGCTTCTCTCGCGCAGGCCGAGGCGCAGCTCAACCAGTCCAAGGCCAACACTGCATCGGCTCGCGGCCACCTCGGCACGCAGGAAGCCACCTTGCGCTCGTACCAGAACGCCCTCAACCTAACGCAGGCGGTCGCGCCATTTGACGGCATCGTGACCAACGAGCCGGTGCGCGAAGGCGAGACCGTAGTTGAAGGCATCCAGAACACCGAAGGCTCGACCTTCATGACCATCGCGGACATGAGCGTGGTCACAGCCGAAGTCAAGGTGGACGAAACCGACATCGTGAACGTGAAGATCGGCCAGCCGGCCGAAGTAACCGTGGATGCGATTCCCAACAAGACCTTCAAGGGACATGTGACCCTGGTCGGGGACCAGGCCCTGCTGCGCTCAACCGGCGTGGCCACGTCGCAGTCCACCACCGGAACGGAAGAAGCCAAGGACTTCAAGGTCGTCGTTACTCTTGACAGCCCGAGCGACGAACTTCGTCCCGGCCTTTCAACCACCGCCAAGATCACCACGGCACACAAGAACAACGTTCTTTCGCTGCCCATCCAGGCGTTGACCGTGAAGCCGCAGGACAAGCCCGCCGCGAGCAACGGAGTTCAGGCCGCCACGTCTTCCTCAAGCAGCAACGCGCCCGAGGAGCAGGGCGTGTTCATCATGCGCAAGGATGACCATGGAAAAATGCGCGTGCATTTTGTACAGGTGAAGACGGGCATCACCGGAGCCACCGACATCGAAGTGCTCTCGGGACTCAAGGAAGGCGATGAAATCGTCACCGGGCCGTACAAAACGCTGCGCGGGTTGAAAGACAACGCGTTGGTGAAGAAGGATACCTCCCTCGCATTGACGCCGCCTCAGCCAAACTCCTGAGCATCTAAGCGGGAGACCGGAAACTCTGAACCACGGACCCCGCGCAGTGCGTACTGCGTGGGGTAGAAGGTGAATCCGCTTGCCCGCGCCGGGTCGATCCGGGTGAAGGCAAGGCACGAGGACAAAATGGGCATGGCGTTGGACAGCATAAGCACTGAAGCAGTACCGCAGCCCGCGGCGCCGCCCGATGGCGACGTCATCGTGGTCGAGGACCTCTGGCGCACCTACGACATGGGCATGGAGCAGCAGGTCCACGCGCTCCGCGGCGTGAGCCTGCGCATCCGGCACAACGAGTACGTGGCGATCATGGGTCCATCGGGCTCGGGCAAGTCCACGCTGATGAACCTCATCGGCTGCCTCGATACGCCGTCGCAGGGCCGCTACTGGCTCAACAGCCAACTTGTAAGCGAGCTCGACGACGACCAGCTCGCTCGCATCCGCAACAAGGAGATCGGGTTCGTCTTCCAGACATTCAATCTGCTTGCGCGAGCAACCTCGCTGCACAACGTCGAATTGCCGCTCATTTATAACGGAACGCCAGCCGCCGAGCGCCTCGCTCGCGCCAAGAAGGCACTTTCCGACGTGGGCCTCGAAGAGCGCATGCAGCATAAGCCCAATGAGCTCTCGGGCGGCCAGCGCCAGCGCGTCGCCATTGCACGCGCGCTGGTCAACAACCCGTCGATCATCCTGGCCGACGAGCCCACCGGAAACCTCGACTCGAAGACCGGCATTGAGATCATGGCGCTCTTCGACACTCTGCGGGCGCGCGGCAATACCATCGTGCTCGTCACGCACGAGCCGGATATCGCGGAGCACGCGCACCGCGTGGTGCACATCCGCGACGGGCAGATCTATTCCGACGAGCCGTCGAAGCGGTTCCGGAACTGAGCGAGCTGGCGGGTTAGCAAGCCGCCGGCCGCTGACTCGCTTACATGCTGACTCGCTATAATCGAGTCATGCCCCAAACAAGCAAGCCAGTCAACGTGGACGCGCTGAAGTCTCTCGTGCGCACGGTTCCCGATTTCCCCAAGCCGGGGATCCTCTTTTACGACATCACCACACTGCTCAAGGACAAGACCGGGTTTGCGCAGATGATTGACGCGCTCGCCGCGCACTACCTTACGAGCCAGATCGACCTGGTGTTGGGCATCGAGGCGCGCGGATTCATCTTTGGCCCCGCGCTCGCCTATCGGCTGAACGCGGGGTTCGTTCCGGTGCGCAAGCCGCGCAAGCTTCCGGCGCCGGTGGCGCGCGTCTCCTACGACCTCGAATACGGAACGGACACGCTTGAGATCCACATGGATGCGATCCAGCCCGGGCAGCGCGTGGTGCTTGTCGATGACCTGCTCGCCACGGGCGGCACCATGGAGGCCACGGTGAAGCTGGTGAAGCAGCTTGGCGGAGAAATCGCGGGCCTGGCATTCGCTGTCGAGCTTGATTTCCTGAAAGGCCGCGACCGCTTCAAGGAGTTCGACGTTTTCAGCCTGCTCCACTACAACGAGTAGGCTCACCGCCAATCATCGTACCGACAACCTCTATTCAGCGCGCAGCGCAACCAAAGGTTCTACGCTCGCGGCGTGGCGCGCAGGCATTGCGCTTGCCGCGAGCGCAACGAAAGCCACCCCGGCAACTGCGAGCAGAAAACTTGCTCCGTCAAGGGGTTTCACGCCGTACAGCGACGAGGCCAGCGCCCGCCCCATCAGAATCGCGCACGGAATTCCCATCGCCACGCCAACGGCCGTCAGCACAAGCGAGTCCCTGAGCACCATCCAGAGCACCTGGCCCCGGCGAGCGCCCATTGCCATGCGGATCCCAATCTCTGCCGTGCGATTGCCGACGCGGTAGGCGAGCGTGCCGTACAGCCCCGTTGCAACCAGCACGACCGCAAGCAGGCCGAAGAATCCTGCGAGGCGGGCGAACAGCATTTGACTGGAGATGGTGGTGTCGAACTGCGCACGCTGTGTCATGGGGCGGATCAGGGGCAGCTTCGGATCGATCTGCTGCACGGCCTTTCGCGCAGCCGGAAGAACCGCAAGCGGATCTCCCTGGACGCGCAGTTCGACCTCCATCCTGCTGACGACCGGGATCTGCGCGTACATGTACCACGCCATCGGGATCGGATCCTCGTCGATGCTGCGGTACTTGTGATCTTTCACCACGCCGACGATGGTGACCTTCGCCATGCCGTTCTCCGGCCCGAAGGTGTGGCCGAGGGGATTCTGATTGGGCAGGAAGCGCCGCGCGAATTCCTCGTTGATGATTCCCACCATGGGTGTGGTTGCCGTGTCCGAGCCCCGGAAATCGCGGCCCTGAAGCACGGGGACGCCGAGCGTGCGGAAGAAATCCGGGCCCGCGACGTTGCTGCGGACGGTTCTTGACCCTCCGTCTGGCACGTCTGGCAGTTTTCCATCCACGAGCATTGCGCTGTTGTCGGACCATCCAGATCCCAGACGCTCTTCCATGATCGTGACGGAATCGACGCCGGGGAGTCCGCGCATTTTTTCAATCAGCTCGCGATAAAATTCGCGGCCCTGGGGCAGAGACTTGATCTGCGGGTTCACTCCAAATACGACGAGACCATCGACCTTGAGGCCGAGGGGAGTGTTTTCGAGGTTGCGAAGGGTGCGAATCAGCAGTCCCGCGCCGACCAGCAGCACGACGCACAGCGTCATCTGCAGCGCAACAATCATCCTGCCCATGTGCGAACTGCCTCGACTTGAGGCCGAGGCCGCGGACGAAGTCTTTTGCACGAGTGTCGGCCCGGCGGAGAGAGCGATGCGCAGCGGGGCCAATCCGAAGAGAACGACCGCGACTGCAAGCACGCAGACGGTAAAGCGAAGGACCGTGCCGTCCGGCGCGAGGCTCGATTCGATCTGCGCCCACGCGCCGAGTGCCCCGGTGGCGTAGACGGCGAAGACCCACGCCGCGAGCCCTCCGGTCGAGACGACCAGGAAACCTTCGGTGAGCAGCTGGCGCAACAGGTCGCCGCGCCCCGCGCCGAGGGCGAGCTTCATGCTGAACTCGCGCTGCCGCGACGCGTTGCGGGCAACGAGCAGCATGACGACGTTGGTGAGAGCGATGAGCAAGACCAGGCCCACCATGCCCATCAGGAGCTGCAGCGGCCTGCCGTACATTTCGGCATATCCGGGGAAACCCTTCGCATCCACAACGCTCAGCGCCGGCTTCTGTTCGCCGGGCGGGGGCGTGCCGAGGCCGATGTATGCCGCCTGCTGATAGACCGGCTGCAACTGCGCCACGGCCTGAGACTTTGTGACTCCCGGGCTCAGGCGGCCGATGAGCTGAAGGCACCACCATGTCGGGTTCCCCATGTATGTCTTGCCGTTTTCGAGAGGATTGCCCCAGGCATTGAGCTCGGGGCGATTCTGCAGGGGGATCCAGAAATCGGTGGAATGCGCGTCCTCGAGGCCTTCAAATCCTTTGGCGCCGATTCCGACGATCGAGAGGCCGATGCCGTTGACATACAGGGTTGTGCCGAGCACGTCGGGATTGCGCGCGAAGCGCCGGGTCCAGTAGTCGTAGCTGATAACGGCGATGGGCGCGTGGTCCTTCTCGTCCTGATCGGTGAATCCGCGGCCGCGCTCGAGTTTGACGCCGAGGCCGGAAAAGAAGGAGCCGCTCACCATGTCGCCTTCCGCCTCTTCCGGTTGCGTGCCGTAACGGACTGCCACTTTGCTTCCGGAGAGCGGGACAAACGCAATGAGCGCGGACATCGCGCCGGTTTGGCCGCGCAGCGCGTCGTAGGCCGCATAGGAGAACGTCCTGGTGCTGTCGATCGTGCCCGTTCCGTGCGGCGGATTTGTCGTTCTCAGATAGACGACGCGGTTTGCATCAGCTACCGGCAGCGAGCGCAGCATCACGGAATTCATCACGCTGAAAACGGCTGTGTTTGCACCCACGCCCAGCGCAAGCGTCAGGATCGCTGTGATCGTGAAGCCGGGGCTTTCAAGCAAGCCGCGGAATCCGAATTTCAGGTCGCGGACAAGGCTGTCGAGCCATGCCCAGCGGTTGTGCAGGTAAAAACGCTCCTGCGCCGCTCGCACGCTGCCGAACTTTCGCCTCGCCTGCCGTTGGGCATCTTCTGCGCTCATCCCGTCCCGCCGCAGTTGTTCGGCTTCAAGTTCAATGTGCGCCGTGATCTCTTCGGCGAAGTCGTCCGTGCCGCGCTTGCGCGTGAACATGCTCATGCCTCCTCGGACTGCGGACCGCTCGCGTCGAGAATCAGGCCCACGGCTCGCGTCAACCTGCGCCATTCGCCGGTCTTTTCGACGAGTTGCTCGCGGCCCTTCTCAGTCAGTGAATAAAAGCGGGCCTTGCGGTTGTTCTCGCTCACGCCCCACTTTGCGCGAATCCACTTTTTCTCTTCGAGGCGCTGCAGGGCGACGTAGAGCGAGCCATGCTCGACAAGAAATGTGTCTTCCGACTGGGCCTGGATCGCCCGTGCGATCCCCTGGCCGTGGCACGGGCCGAAGACGAGGCTCTTGAGGATCAGCAGGTCAAGGGTCCCCTGAAGGAGGGCGATGCGGTCGTCGTTGCTCTCTCGGGTTGACATTCTACCCAAGTATTCGCCTGCTTGGGTAGAATGTCAACCCGTAAGCCCGGTGAGACCGCGGAGATCGCGCTTATTGAGTTTCGTAGCAGCTGACACTTTCCCTTTCTCTTCGCTTCCACCCGCGCTATTCTGTATATTCATGCCGCGCCCGCCCCATCCCGATTCTGCTGCTCCGGATGGGGCGGAACATGGCCCGTTCGCCTGTTTCCATCCCATTACGACAGAGTGGTTTAAGGCTGTCTTTGACGAGCCGACTGCCCCCCAGCGCATGGGCTGGCCGGTCATTGCACGGGGAGAAAGCGCACTCATCCTGGCACCGACGGGAACGGGCAAGACGCTTTCCGCATTCCTCTGGTGCCTCGACCGCCTGATGCTGCACCCGCGTCCGGCCGGCCGGAAGAAAGGCACGAGGATTGTCTACGTCTCGCCGCTGAAGGCGCTGGCAGTGGACGTGGAGCGGAACCTGCGGTCTCCGCTGGTCGGCATTGCCAACTGCGCGCGCCGCCGCGGCGTGCAGTTTCACGAGCCGACGATCAGCGTCCGCACGGGGGACACTCCGCAGCGCGAGAGAGCCCGCTATCGCCGCGAGCCGTCCGATATTCTTATCACCACGCCCGAATCGCTCTACTTGTTGCTCACCTCCCAGGCTGCGGATGCTCTGCGCACCGTGGATACGGTGATCGTGGATGAGATTCACGCGCTTGTGCCGACCAAGCGCGGCGCACACCTCGCGCTTTCGCTCGAGCGGCTGGAGGCACTGGTAAAGAAGCCGCTGCAGCGCATCGGCTTGTCGGCGACGCAGCGCCCTCTTGAAGAGGTTGCGCGCTTTCTTGGCGGGGTGGAAATACAGGGACGAGAAGAGCAGGGACCAGGGACCAGGGACCAGGGATCAGAAGAACAAAGGCCGGAACATCATGATCCGGGAGCTGATTCAACCGAAGCGGAGGCGTCGGACTGGAGTGCGAATCTTCGCGATCCGGCGGCGCTGCGTTATCGTCCGGTGACGATCGTGAATGCCAGCGCGCGGAAGCAGCTTCAACTGTGCATCGAAGTTCCAGTCGAAGATATGGCGCGGCTGAACACGATTGAGGAGATCCCCAGCGGGCCTGCCTCCCAGACGCCGAAGCGCGTGTCCATCTGGAATGCAATTCATCCGCGGTTGCTGGAACTGATCCGCGAGCGCCACTCGACCATTCTCTTTGTGAACAGCCGCCAGGTTGCCGAACGGCTTGCGGGAGCGCTTAACGAGCTGGCCGGCGAGCCGATTGCGCGGGCGCATCATGGGTCGCTCGCCGCGGCGCAGCGGTCCGTGATTGAAGAGCAACTCAAGGCGGGGCAGATCAAGGCGCTGTGCGCGACTTCGACGCTTGAGCTCGGCATCGACATGGGCGCCGTGGATCTTGTGATCCAGATTGAAGCGCCACCCTCGGTGGCGAGCGGCATGCAGCGTATCGGCCGCGCGGGGCACTCAGTGGATGCGGTGAGCGAAGGGGTGCTGTTTCCCAAGTACCGCGCGGACCTAGTGGCATGTGCTGCCGTGACGCGCGCGATGCACGAGGGGCACATCGAATCCACGCGCTTCCCGCGCAATCCGCTGGACGTGCTGGCGCAGCAACTGGTGGCGATCGTGGCCCACCCGCCAAATGCAGGGAGCAGGGATCAGGGACCAGGGATCAGAAAGGCGGGGACCCTTCGACCTCGATCAGGGCAGGCTACGGGACAATGGGACACAGGGACAGAGGGACAGAGGGACAAAGCGACGAATGCCCAGGCCCAGCTATTTCCCAGCTCCGCCAGCACCGCGAAGTTCCCAAGCACCGCCAACTTCGCGGCTCCCGCTCTGCCCGAAGTATCCGTTGATGAGCTCTACAATTTGGTGCGGCGGGCTGCGCCGTTCGGCGCGCTTTCGCGGCCGGCATTCGAGGGCGTTCTCGATCTGTTGAGCGGGCGTTATCCCTCCGATGAATTTGCGGAACTGCGGCCGCGCCTTACGTGGGACCGAGTGCGCAATATGGTGACGGCGCGCGAGGGCGCTGCGCGGCTGGCGATCCTGAATGCGGGCACTATTCCCGACCGCGGCTTGTACGGCGTGTTTCTTGCGCACACGGAGGGCAAGTCGATCCGCGTGGGCGAACTCGACGAAGAGATGGTCTTCGAGTCACATCCCAGCGAGACGTTCATTCTCGGCGCTTCGACGTGGCGGATCGTGGACATTACGCACGACCGCGTGCTGGTTGAACCGGCGCCGGGCGAGCCGGGCAAGATGCCGTTCTGGAAGGGCGATGGACCGGGGCGGCCGCTCGAGTTCGGAAGGCGCATCGGCGCGCTGATGCGCGAGATGCGCGCGCTGCCGAAGAACGCCGCGCTCACGCGACTTGTGACCGAACACGATCTCGATCCGAATGCGGCGGAGAACCTTCTGCAGTTTCTTGCCGACCAGGAAGCGGCGACTGGGATTGTGCCGGACGACAGGACCGTCGTGATCGAGCGATGCCGGGATGAGCTTGGCGACTGGCGCGTTTGCGTGCTGTCGCCGTTCGGCTCCCGCATCCATATTCCGTGGGCCATGGCGGTGAGCGCGCGCATCCGCGCGGCGGGCGGCCCCGACGTGGAGACGCTTTGGGGCGACGACGGATTCGTGCTGCGATTCCCCGACACGGATGAGCCGCCCGATCCGGACTGGTTCCTCGTGGAATCGGCCGAGGCCATGCAACTGGTGCTTCGCCAGCTTGGGTCGACTGCGCTGTTTGCAGGCCGTTTTCGCGAGGCAGCCGGGCGGGCGCTGCTTCTTCCGCGACGCCGGCCCGACCAGCGCTCGCCGCTGTGGCAATTGCGGAAGCGGTCCTACGACCTGCTCAGCGTGGCTTCGCGCTACCCGTCGTTTCCGCTGCTGCTCGAGGCGTACCGCGAGTGCCTGCGCGACGTGTTTGACATGCCGGCGCTTGTTGAGACGCTGCGCGCGATCGAGCAGCGCCAGTTGCGCGTACACGTGGTGGAGACGCGCAAGCCTTCGCCGTTCGCATCGTCTCTGCTCTTCAGTTACGTGGCGAATTTTGTCTACGATGGCGATGCGCCGCTTGCGGAGCGCAGGGCGCAGGCGCTCACCATCGACCAGGAGCAGTTGCGCGAAATATTGGGCGAGGCGGATCTGCGCGAGCTGCTCGATGCCGATGCGATTGCGGAGGTTGAGGAGGCGGCGCAGTGTTTGCTTGAAAACTACCGCGCGCGATCGGCCGATGGCATTCACGATCTCTGCCTGAGGCTTGGAGACCTGTCGCGCGAGGAACTCGGACGGCGTGTTGCTTCAGCGGAGCTTTTGTCGCACGTGGACCGGCTGATCCGGGCGCGGCGTCTCGTGGATCTGCGCATTTCCGACGAGCGCCGGCTTGTTGCCGCGGAAGATGCCGCGCGCTATCGCGATGCGCTGGGGATTCCGCTGCCGCCGGGGCTTGCCGCATCGCTGCTTGAGCCGGTGGCGCATCCGGTGCTGGAGCTGGTGCGGCGGTACGCGCGCACGCACGGGCCGTTCACGGTGCGGGCGGCGGCTGACCGATTCGGGCTGGATGCGAACGACGTGGAGGGTGTGCTGCGCCAGCTTGCGCAGGAAGGGCGCGTGCTCGAAGGCGGATTCATTCCGGGCGGCCTTCAGAGGGAGTGGTGCGATGCGGAGATCCTTCGGCAGATCCGGCGCAAATCGCTCGCGAAGCTGCGGCGCGAAGTGGAGCCGGTGGAGCAGCACACGCTGGCGCGCTTGCTTACGCACTGGCAGGGAGTGCTTGCGCCGCGGCGGAGCGGAACTGGACTCGGAGCCGGACACCTGGACGCGTTGCTCGACGTGATTGAGAATTTGCAGGGCGCGCCTGTTCCGGCGTCGCTGCTCGAGTCGGCGATCCTTCCGGCACGGCTCGCGGGCTATCAATCCGCAGGCCTGGATGCGCTGATTGCCGCGGGCGAGGTGGCGTGGGCAGGCGTGGAGCCGCTGGGCGAGCGCGACGGGCGCATTGCGCTTTACCTTGCGGACAAGCTGCCGCTGCTTGCTTCACCCCGGCCGCAGAGTGAGCCTTTGTCCGAACGTGAGGAAAAATTGCTCGCTGTACTCGAATCTACGGGAGCGAGCTTCTTCGATTCGCTGCACCAGGCGGCGGGCGGCGGCTATCCGGGCGAGACGATTGATGCGCTGTGGTCGCTGGTGTGGCGCGGGCTTATCACAAACGATTCGCTGCATGCATTGCGCGCATACATCGCGCGGCCGGATGCGCGAGGGGCCCGGCGCCCGCACCAGTCGGGGATGGTGTTTCGCTCGCGGCGGACTACGCCGGCGAATGCGCAGGGGCGGTGGTCGCTGCTGCCTGAAGGCAGGGATCAGGGACCAGGGATCAGGGATCAGAGAAGCAGGGACCAAGCCACCCTGGCGAGGACAAATCGATTGTCGGGGACCCCGGCAGGGACCGAGGGACCAAGGGAGAGAGAATTCGCAAGTGCGACGGAGCGGAGCCATGCGCTGGCGATGCAGTTGCTCAGCCGATATGGCGTGCTGATGCGCGAGCAGGTTGCGGCGGAGAATGTGCCGGGCGGGTTCAGCGCCGTGTACGACGTTCTGAAGGCGCTGGAACAGAGCGGGCGGATTCGCCGCGGGTATTTTGTCGCCGGGCTTGGAGCTACGCAGTTCGCGCTGCCTGCGGCGGTTGACCTGCTGCGCCAGTTGCGGAACGCGCCGGATGAGGAGAAGCCGGAGTTTGTGCAGCTGGCCGCGGCCGATCCGGCGAATCCTTACGGGTCGGTGCTGCGGTGGCCAGATCTGCCGGTGGCCGACGAAGATTCGGAGTCGGCTCCGCGTGTGCTCACGCGTGCTGCTTACGCAGAAGTGATCCTGCGCAACGGGCAGCTTGTGGCGTGGCTGAGGCGCGGGAATCCGAATGTGCTGGTGTTTCTGCCTGTCGATGAGCCGGAGCGGTCGCAGGTGGCTGCGGGGCTGGCGCATTTTTTGTGCGCGCGCGGGCAGGACCGCATGCACGCCGACCGGCGCGAGGGTGTGCTGATCTCGACGATCAACGGGCAGCCCGTGGCGGGGCATCCGATGGCGCGTTTCCTGATGGACGCCGGGTTTCATCCGGGGCCGCTGGGGCTGCACCTGCGGCGGATTCCGATGCCGATTTCGCAGCACGATCCGGCGCATGAGGGGTTGCAATAGAGGCAGGGACATAGGGACATAGGGACAAAAGGACATAGGGACAAGGGACATAGGCAATGCCTGAGGGGGACACAATTTTTCGTTCGGCCCGCGCGCTGGGAAGAGCGCTCGAGGGGCGCGTGATTACGGGATTCAGGTCGATGGTACCGACGCTGACGCGCGTGCACGACGACGAGCCGCTTACCGGGCAGATGGTCGAGAGCGTGGAGTCGCGCGGCAAGTGGCTGCTGATGCATTTTTCCGGCGGCGCCACGCTGGCGACGCACATGCTCATGAGCGGGAGTTGGCACATTTACCGCCCGGGCGAGAGATGGCAAAAGCCGGCGCTCGCGATGCGGATTGTGATCGAGAACAGCGAGTATCACGCGATCGGGTTCAACGTGCCGGTGGCGGAGATGCATTCGCCGCAAACGCTCGCGCGGGACCGGCGCATTCCCGCGCCGAAGAACGACGTGCTGAGCGCGGAGTTCGATGCAGATGCGGCGCTCGAGCGGGTGCTGGCATTTCCGGATGAGGAGCTGGGCGACGTGCTCCTGCATCAGCGCGTGATGGCCGGAGTCGGGAATGTGTTCAAGTCGGAAGTTTGTTTTGTCACTGGGATGAACCCGTTTCGCAAGGTGAAGACGCTTACGCGTGCCGAGGCTGTCGAAGTGATCTGCGTGGCGCGCAAGCAGCTTGGCGCGAACGTGATGGAGGATTCGCCGGACCAGATTGTGACATGGCGCGGCGCGGGGCGGCGGACAACTCATCACTCGAATCCGGCGGAGAACCTGTGGGTGTATGGACGCAACGGCGAGGGCTGCCGCAAGTGCGGCGAGCGAATCCGGCGGCGGATTCAGGGGTTCGACGCGCGCGTGACGTTCTGGTGCCCGCAGTGCCAGCCGATGCCGGACGGGTCGGATGTGGATGGGTAGCCGCGTCGGAAACAGTCGATTTTTGCGGCATCGCTCGATGCGCAAGAGCGACCGCATTCGGCCATGGCACTTCGTGCCACACGACGATCGGATAGTAGCTGTCGGATGTGCGGGTGAGGACACCCACACTACAGCCGGTCTGGGAGACCGGCGGTACCTGGCTCGCGGCCAGCACGCGCTGACGCGGAACTCACCGTGAAAACTGACAACTGAAGACGGATAACCGGTCTAGTTGCCGGGCTTGGAGCTGCCTACGCCGAAGATCTTCTGGAAGATGTTGCGGTGATCGGGGGGATGGTCGCAGGTGTCGGTGGGGGCGGTGCCGTCGAGGAACGCGGCAGTGTAGTCGTCGGGGCATGATCCGTCGGCGAGAAGGTTCGTGGTCTTGTCGAGGTTGACCATCTCGATGCCCTGCGGCGGGTTGAATTCCTTGGTGTCGGAGTACTGCGGGAGCTGGACCGCGCGCTTCATGAATTCGGCCCAGATGGGCTCGGCTGCGTGCGCGCCTTCGAGCTTGATGTCGGTGTAATCGTCGTTGCCGACCCAGACGATGCAGAGCAGATTGCTGGTGAATCCCGCGAACCATGCGTCGTGGCTGGTTCCGGTTTTGCCGGCGGCGGGAGCGCGGAAGCCGTAGGTGCTGCGCACGCGTCCGGCCGTTCCGCCGTTGAGGACTGCTTCCATCAGGCTGGTCGTGAGGTAGGCCACGCGCGGATCGAGGACTTGCCTCGTGGTGGGCGTATAGTCGGTGATGACGTCGCCGGTGGAGGTGCGCACGCTGGCGACCATCCACGGCTCGATGTGCATGCCGCCGTTGGCGAAGACGGTATAGGCTCCGGCCATGTCGAGAGGCGTGGCGTCGTATGAGCCGATGGCGACGGACGGAGTGCCGCGCGCGGATTTGATGCCGGACTCGCGGGCGAGGGCGGCGACGCGGTCAAACCCGACCATTGCGGCAAGAGAGATGGTGGCGTTGTTGAGCGACCACTGCAGCGCGTATCGCGCGGTTACCTCGTCGTGATACTTGCCCTCGAAGTTGCGTGGAGTGTACTCCTGGTTGCCGACTTCGTAGGTGGTCTGCTGGTCGTTGAGCATGGTGACGGGCGAGAAGAGCTTCTCCTGGCCTTCGAGCGGCGTGCCTTCGACCGCAGTGGCGAAAGCCGATGCGTAGACGAAGGGCTTGAAGATGGAGCCCGTGGGGCGGTGCGCGACCGCATGATTCACCTGGCTTGTGCCGTAGCTGCGGCCGCCATCGAGCGCGAGCACCTGGCCGGTGTGCGGATTGAGCGCCACGAGCGCGACCTGCGGGTAGGTGTAGGCCTCGGTCTTGTGCTTCGCGTGGAGCTTGTCGACCTGCTCGTCGACGAGGTGGATGGTGTCGTCGACCGCGGCGGTGGCGATGCGCTGGAGGTCTGGATCGAGCGACGTGTAGATGCGCAGGCCTTCGAGGTTTGTGTCGCGCTCGCCGAGCTTTTGCAGGAGCTGGTCATGGACGAGGTCGACGAAGTAGGGGGCCTCGCTCGCATCCACGCTGGCTGAAGCGAGATGGAGAGGCTCTCCCTTGGCGCGCTCGGCTTCGTCCTTGGTGATGGCGCCGGTTTCGACCATCGAATCGAGCACGAGATTGCGACGCTCGATGGCGCGGTCAGCGTGGCGGAACGGGTTGTAATAATTGGGGCGCTGGATCATGCCCGCGAGCAGCGCGCATTCTGCCACGTCGAGCTGGCGCACGTCCTTGCCAAGGTACGCCTGCGAGGCCTCGCCGAAGCCGTTGATGGAGAAGCTGCCGCGCTGGCCGAGGTTGATCTCGTTGGCGTACATCTCGAAGATCTGCTTCTTGGTGAATCGGTGCTCGAGCTGGAAGGTGATGACGATCTCGATGATCTTGCGCTTGATCCGTTTTTCGGGCGTGAGGAAGAAGCCGCGCGCGAGCTGCATGGTGAGCGTGGAGCCGCCCTGCTGCTTCTGGCCGGTGGTGATGTCGTGGTAGACGGCTTCAAGAAGGCGATAGTAGTTGACGCCGCCGTGCTCGAAGAAGCGGCGGTCCTCGATGGCGAGAACGGCCTGGACGAGGTTCTGCGGGATCTCGTCGTAGGTGACGAGGCGGCGCTTGGTGCGGTTGGCGTCTTCGCTGAGGCCGGTGATGAGGAGCGGTTCGAGCTCGTAGCTGGCGAGGCCCTGGCCGCGGTCGTCCGTGACGGAGTCAACGACGCCGTTGCTGACGCGGATGGTGGCGGAGTCCTGCGCGTGATAGGACTGCGGGCCCGGCATCACCGTGATGGAATCTGCATCCTCTCGGAAGGTTCCCATGGGCGAGTTCTTCGATGCGTCACCTAGGGAGTAGCCGGCCTGGCGGAGCTCGTTGGAGATGAGCCTGACGGAGAGCTTCTGACCGGGGCGCACTTCGCGCGGCTCGGCGAAGATCTTCGCGGTGTTGGCAAACAGCGGCTGCTTGAGGCGCGCATCGACTACGCCTTCGTATTTGAAGTAGAAGTAGCCGCCCACACTGAGCACGGTGATACAGCACGCGGCGATGAGAATGAGCACGACTCGCAGGAGCAGCGAGGCCCACTCGCGGTTTCCAGTGGGCATTTTGAATTTGATCTTCAACGCCATCAGTGCTCCTGAATGCAGTGGTCAGTGATCAGTGATCAGTGATCAGTGGTCAGTTCTCAGTTCATAGTTCATAGTTCGTAGTGTCCGGTGATCGGGCTCAATCTCCTGTGGATTCGAGCAAGGATTCTTCGGCGATTCTTGCCTTGATTTCGTGCGCTACGTGGTCGATGGCGATGTCTGCGGATTGCGATTTTGCGCGCGAGACTAGTTCGACCAGGCCGCTTGCCGTTTTTTTGCCTACGTTGATGCGGTAGGGGATTCCGACGAGGTCGGCGTCTTTGAATTTGACGCCGGCGCGCTCGTCCCTGTCATCGAGCAGCGTGTCGATGCCTGCGGCGTCTAGGGTTGCGGCGATTTTTTCGCCGGTTGCGCGCAGGTTTTCGTCTGCCATGTTCGTTACTGTGATGACGACGGTGAACGGCGCGATGCTCGCCGGGAGCCAGAATCCGTTGGCATCGTTCGATTGCTCGACGGCGGCGGTGAGGATGCGCTCGACGCCGATGCCGTAGCAGCCCATGATCGGAGTGACTTCCTTGCCGTTGGCGTCGAGGACCCGCGATCCCATCGAAGCAGTGTACTTGTCGCCGAGCTTGAAGATGTGGCCGACTTCGACGGCTCTGCCGACAACGAGCTTGCCGGAACAGTTGTCTGTCGGGCAGGCCTCGCCCTCGTTGACGCTGCGGATGTCGGCGGTGAGGGTCCAGGTGAAGTCGCGGCCGGGGACGACGTTGCGGAGGTGGTAGTCGAGCTTGTTGGCGCCGCAGACGAGGTTTCTGCGGCCTTCGAGGGACTTGTCCACGATGACCGTCAACCCGTCGCCGAGCGGTTTACCGTCGGGCTTGAGGCCGGCGGGGCCGAGGTATCCGGCGGGGCCGTTGAAGTATTGCTCGAGTTCGGCGGCCTGCATGGTGCGGAGTTCCGCGGCGCCGACTGCGCCGAGGAGCTTGGTTTCGTTGACCTGGTGGTCGCCGCGCAGGAAGGCTGCGACGCCGTGCCAGGTTTCTTTTGGGCCGGACTTTTTGTCGCCGACGCCGCGCTTGAGCGCCATGTAGGCCACGCACTTGATGTCGGAGGCCGGGGAGATTTTGAAGAATGCCGCCACGTCGGAGATGGCGGCGCAGCCCGGCGTGTGGACGAGTTCCGGAGTGCCGTCGCCGGTCGGTTCCATCTCGCTGACGGGTTCGAGACGCGAGGTGGCCTTTTCAAGATTGGCCGCGTAGCCGCATTTTGGGCAGCTTGCGATGAGGTCCTCGCCTGCGTCGGTGTAGACCATGAACTCCTGTGACTGCGAGCCGCCCATGGCGCCGGAGTCGGCTTCGACGGCGACGAATTTGAGGCCGCAGCGGGTGAAGATGCGGCGGTAGACCTCGTCATGGAGGTCGAAGCTCTTGTCGAGCCCCGCGGCGTCGAGGTCGAAGGAGTAGCTGTCTTTCATGATGAACTGGCGCACGCGCAGAAGGCCGCCCTTGGGGCGGGGCTCGTCGCGGAACTTCGTTTGGATCTGGTACCAGATCTGCGGCAGCTGTTTGTAGCTGCGCAGTTCGCTCCGGGCGATGAGGGTCATGATCTCTTCGTGGGTCATGCCGAGGCAGAGGTCGGCGCCCTTGCGGTCCTTGAGGCGGAACATGTTGTCGCCCATGCCGGTCCAGCGGCCGCTCTCTTCCCACGGTTCGCGCGGAAGGATGCCGGGCAGGTAGAATTCCTGGCCGATCTTGTCCATCTCTTCGCGGACGATGGCGGTGATCTTGTTGAGCGAGCGCTGGCCGAGGAAGAGGTAGTTGTAGAGTCCGGCGCCCAGTTGGCGGATGTAGCCGGAGCGCAGGAGGAACTTGTGGCTGGCCACTTCGGCGTCTGCCGGGGCCTCGCGAAGGGTGGGCACAAAGAGCCTTGACCAACGATGCATAGAGAGGGCTTGCTTGCTTTCCCGTCCGGCAGGGCGGACGCAAAGGGGTAATGACGCAGATTTCATTTTAAATGTTGCGGGAGTTGAGCAAGGGCGGGTGGTGGGCTTGCCGCCTTTGAGCAGAATCAGCGACCTTAGTTTGTATGTCGTCTTGCGCATGGCTGCTCCGGGAGAGCGTTGTTACGGTCGCTGTGGAAGCATGCACTCGCCAGGCCAATACCGATGACGCTGAATATAAGGAACGTAACGCAACAAATTGCCGACGACCACGCGTCAGCCATGACACACGATGTGGGTGTATTGACACGGTCCGACCGTTTGTCACAATCGGTATGGTGAATTCGAAGCGGCCGTCAGGGTGATGTATTCAATCCCACAACTTCCGCAAACTTCTTTTGCCGTTCATCGAACGTCCAGAATCTCTCCACCCCAAGCTCAAGGGCGCAGGCGACGTGTAAGGAGTCCAGAGTTCGCATCCCGAAGGCAGGTCCGTGCTTCCGCGCCATATCGACGCTGCGCATCCAGGCATCCTCTGGAAAACCTACGATCGACCAAATGCCCATGGCGCAATCGACTTCAAATTTCTGACGTGCCATCCGGGCTTCAAAGTCGCCGAATCGGCCCCGGTACACATAGCGAAAAATCGCATGCTCCAGCTCGCTACGATTCAGGGACGTCAGCCGCACCTCGGGCCGCGCGAGCATGAGCTGAGCGGCCAGAGTGGTATTCGAATCCCTGACGTACAGCGACACAAGCAGGCTCGAGTCCACGCTTACGATCAAAAGCGATCCTCTCTTATTTCGTCGAGAATCTCCTTGTTGTTGAAGACGCGGTCGCCCCACATTTCCTTCAGGCGCGCTTCGAAATCGGGCCAATCGGCCGGGGGCTTCTTGCGCTCGGGCACAATCTTCCCTAGCACGCGGTCGCGCTCGCGGAGTTCGACGGTTTCGCCGGCTTCAAGCCATTGCTTGAGCTGCCGGGTATCACGGAGCTGGCGGAGGTTTACGCTCGGCATGAGTCTATTGTGACACAATTTGTGCCACATGTGTACTTCGGGGTGCGTCTTAACCCTTTTCCCGGCGCTTGATTTTCGCGTTCCCGCGGAGCGCATTTCGGATGAGGCGAGCAGAGATCGCCAGCGCGCCGGCAGCCATCAGGAAGTCTACGGACCATCCATCTTCGAAGTGCTTTTCGAAGGGTATCGAGGCGATGGCCAGGGAAAACAACAGGAAGGCCATCGCGAATACGATGAGGCCTGCTCGTTGAATAGGCCTGGCATTCGGATCGCCTTTCCAGAAAAACGCGTCAACGGCAGCTCCACCCTTGCGAGCGTCGTCCCACAGGATCGCCTTTTGCTTCGCGTCAATTTGTGCGCGGACTTGTTCGAAGGTCTTGCCGGGCTCGGAATCCATGATTGGTCCTTCGCTTAGATCAGCTCGATGCCCCAGAGGTCGTGGAGGTGGAGGACGCCTTCGACGTGCTGATCCGCGTCGATGACGATCAACGAGGTGATTTTTCGCTCTTCGAGGATGGAGAGGGCTTTGGCGGCTAATTCGTTGGCGGAGATGGTGCGGGGGTGGGGATTCATTGCTTCGCCGGCGGATTTACTAAGGGCCGCCCCGCCTTCGCGCTCGAGCAGGCGGCGCAGGTCGCCGTCCGAGATGACGCCGCAGAGGCGGCCGGCCTGCTGGACGGTCGTCATGCCGAGCTTCTTCGAGGACATCTGGTAGATGACGTCGGACATGGGGGTGTGGGGTGCGACGGCGGGGATGGCGTCGCCCGAGTGCATGAGGTCGCGGACGCGGGCGAGGCGCTTGCCCAGCTTGCCGCCGGGGTGGAGCTCGGCGAAGTCTTCGGCTTTAAAACCCTTGCGGAGGCTGACGGCGACAGCGAGGGCGTCGCCGAGGGCGAGCATGGTGGTGGTGGAGGCGGTGGGTGCGAGATTGAGGCCGCAGGCTTCGCGCTCAACGCCGCAGTCGAGGGCGACGTCGCTGGCGGTGGCGACGGTTGAGATGAGGTTGCAGCAGAAGCTGATGAGGGCGTCGCCCTTGCGCTTGAGGGTGGCGAGAAGGCGGAGAATCTCTTCGGTTTCTCCGCTTGCGGAGAGTGCAATGACGACGTCTCCTGGCATGAGGACGCCGAGGTCACCGTGTACCGCTTCGGCGGGGTGAAGGAAGAGGGCAGGGGAGCCGGTGGAACTGAGGGTGGCGGCGATTTTCTGGGCGATGATGCCGCTCTTGCCCATGCCGGTGACGACGACGCGGCCGTTGGCATCGCCACAGCGGAGGATGAGGTCCACTGCGCGCTTGAAGGGCTCGGCCATGGGACCTTCAAGGCGGCCGGCAAGTGCCTGAAGGGCCGCGGCTTCAGTGCGCACGAGGTCGGCGGGCGCTAGCGCAGGCGCGTCTCGGCAGTCCTCTTCAGGTTTTCCCGTCATCGGTAAATGATGGTAGCAGCTTTGGTGTGGGGGAGCCTGTTGATGCCCGGATTCGTACAATGGAGGCAGAGGTCTTTTTCCCTTGAGAAGAAACACGATTGTGCTTGGCGTTACGCTGCTGCTGCTGGCGGTTTTTGCGTGGGCGGGATGGGCCAACTGGCAGTATCGCAAGCAGGCGGCGGAAAAGGCGGCGGCGGCCGCGACGGCCAAGGCCAAGCTTGAGGCGGGCGCGACGGGAGATGCGATGTATACTTCGTCGCCGCTGCTGGGGAAGCCGGCGCCGGATTTTGAGCTGATCGACATGAAGGGCAACAAGGTGACGCTGGCGGACTATAAGGGCAAGGCCCTGCTGATCAACTTCTGGGCGACGTGGTGCGGGCCGTGCAAGCTGGAGACTCCGTGGCTGGTGGAGTTGCAGAACGAATACGGGCCGAAGGGGTTCACGATTTTGGGGGTGAACTCGGAGGACGACAACGTGGGGCCGGACGACAAGGATGGCTGGGCCAAGGACAAGGCCGCGGTGGAGAAGTTCGCGGCCAAGGAGAAGATGAATTACCCGGTGCTAATGAACGGCGACAGCATCAGCAAGGCGTATGGCGATCCGGACGTGGAGCCGGCGTCGTTCTTTGTGGATCGCAGCGGAAAGGTGATCGCGACGCAGATGGGGATCACGTCGAAGGATGACATGGCGGCGAAGATTGAGAAGGCGCTGGGCTCGGGAATGTGAAATGGATTTGGTGTCCGTTTATTGGAGCCACGGCAAGCGATTGGTTGTGATTCCGACACTGGCGAAAACCGAAGCTGGGTTTTGGCTTGAGGGTGAGCCGGTCGCAGCTGTGCCGATTCTCGATAGTGAGTCGATCGCACGAGCAATTATGGAGCGGGTGCTTGCTCCAAGTAAGCTTGTCCCCACGCCTCCTGCCCGATCTCGTTCCAAGCCGGCGGTCTTGAAGCCTGGCAGGGTAAGAAGCTGGAGTCAATTCCACTGGAACTATTCAGTGCTGCAGATTGCAACCGACCGCGAAGGCAAATTCTCTGTCGCGGTTTGGGAAAAGCACGCAGATGGTTCCTATCGGCCATGTGCGGAATTACCGGCGGTCGGGGCGGAGTCCCTTGATGACGCGATTTCGACTGTAATTAGAGAGATCGAAAGGCCTGAATGAGACGGAGAATGCCAAGAATGATGCGCATGAAACAAATTTGCATGCTTATCGCCATTGGATCGGTAACTGGTGCTGCCCTATTCCCCCAGAAGCCGCTCTTTGAGGAGCCGAAGCATGCCGGGCCCAAGGCGGAGGCGGTTGAGTATCTGTATCCCGAGCAGGTGACGCTGCCGGCGGGGAAGGCGAGTGCTGTAGCGCTGCACTTTCGCGTTGCGCCGGGGCTGCATATCAATTCGCACAAGCCGAAGGAAGAGTTCCTGATTCCTACGACGTTTTCGGTTCCGGCGGGTGAGGGCGTGCAGCTGGAGTCGGCGAAGTATCCGGACGGCGTGGAGTATGCGCTGGCGGTCGATCCGGGGACGAAGCTGAACGTGTACACGGGCGAGTTCACGATCGATGCGAGACTGGTTCCGGAGGCGGGCGATCACCTGGTGGAGGCGCGCCTGCGCTACCAGGCTTGCGATGAGAATGCGTGCATGCCGCCGAAGACGATTAAAGTGGCGATTGATGTGGTGGGGCGTTAGGGACTGAGGGCTCCCTTACACAAGACCAGGGCTTCCCTTTCTCAAGCACTCCGCAACTGCGAACCGGGCAAAAGGCAACCGCAGGTCCTTCGACTTCGCTGGACGATGATGCTGTCCTGCTTCGCTCAGGAACACAGTATTTACTGGCGTTATTCGTCCTTTTCTGCGGGCAACGTCTCGCGTGGCGGCGATTCGCTGCGATATGGTGGTATGCGGCAATTCATTTGATGGAGACCGCATGGTGATCTGGAATCGCAGGAATTTTTTGCGCGCCGCGGGCGCGACTTCTGCCGCAACGATACTTCCCGGTATACAACTTCTCGCAGCAGAGCAGGCAGAGCCGGGTAAGCCGGTGGCGGCGAACGACCACATCCAGATTGCGCTGATCGGCGCGGGCGGCCAGGGGATGGGCGACACCAGGACCGCGGTCGAAGTGCCGGGAGTGAAGCTGGTTGCGGTGGCTGACTGCTACGACGGGCGGCTGGCGCGGTCGAAGGAACTGTGGGGCGACGACATTCTCGCGACGCGCGATTACAACGAGATCCTGGCGCGGAAGGACATCGATGCGGTGATCATCGGGACGCCGGACCACTGGCACAAGCAGGCTTCAGTCGACGCGATGAAGGCGGGCAAGGACGTTTATTGCGAGAAGCCGATGATTCATCTCTACTCCGACGGGCCGGACATGATTGCGGCGGCAAAGTCGACGGGGCGGATTCTGCAGATCGGGAGCCAGAGGGTGAGCTCGATCATTTATGCGAAGGCCAAGGAACTGCTCGCGGCGGGCGCGATCGGGCAGTTGAACATGGTAACGGCCTTCTGGGACCGCAACTCGGCGATGGGCGCGTGGGACTACACGGTTCCGCCGGATGCTTCGACGGAGACGTGCGACTGGCCGCGCTTTCTGGGGACGGCGCCGAAGATCGCATTCAACGCGGAGCATTTCTTCCAGTGGCGGAAGTGGAAGGCCTATGGCAGCGGCGTGGCGGGCGACCTGTTCGTGCACCTGTTCAGCGGGACGCATTTTGTGACGGGCGCGCACGGGCCGGTGCGCGGCATGGCGACGGGGGCGCTGCGCTACTGGAAGGACGGCCGCGACGCGGACGACGTGATGCTGGGGCTGTTCGATTACCGCGAGGGGTTCAACCTGAGCCTGCGCGTGAACTTTGTGGACGGCGGGCAGGAGAGCGAGAGCCTTGTGTTTACGGGATCGGAAGGAAGCATCGAGATCGGATGGACGGGGCTGACGGTGACCCGCGTGCCGCGCGAGACCGCGCCGGGGTACACGATCAACACGTTTCCCGAGGCCATGCAGAAGCAGATCATCGCCGATTACGACAAGAAGTACCCGGCGCACTCGGGCAAGCAGTCGCTCGAGGGCGAGGAGAAGTACTCGGCGCCGAAGGGGTATTCGGACAGCTACGACCACTTTAAGAACTTCTTCGAGTCGGTGCGCACGCGGAAACAGCCGGTGGAGGACGCGGTGTTTGGGTACCGGGCAGCGGGGGCGGCGCTGCTCTCGAATTTGAGCGTCGAGCGCGGGCAGGTGGTGCACTGGGATCCGGATGAGATGAAGTTGGTGTGAGCGGCGGGCGCCCCCGACATCACCTCGGCCTGAGCCGAAAATTGACCTCAATCGTGATGAGAACAGGGACCGGCTCAATGCCATCTCTCATTACGGGGCGAAAGCGGTAGCGGCGAACCGCCTGGATTGCTGTTTCGTCCAACCCGTGGCCGATCGGCCGCACGACGCGCGGATTTTGCGGGAGTCCGTCTCGATCGACAACTATGCTGATAAGGCATATGCCCTCAATAGCTTGTCTGCGAGCTTCAACGGAATACTCTGCTTCCGGCATAGTAAGAGGCACCGGCCGTGAGATATTTCCTCCAACGTGCGATGACGCGGTCTTACCCTCGGGCATTTCCTTCGGGTCGATCGTCTTCGGCGCTTCCGACAGTGAGTGAATTGACTGAACGGGAAGAGCGTCAAATGTGAACCGATCGATCTTCTCGCCATCCGACCGCTTGGACTGTTCCACACAAGCGTCGATGTCAGAGTACAGGACACCCTGAGCGGCTACCGGGACCCCGTCGCGCAAAGCCGGAGAAAAGCTGTCCGTGTGAATCGCGTCGAGTGCGAAATCCAATACCGAAGCGTCGGGTTGATTGCCACTTACATTCTGGAGATAAGAGTCGCTGAGTTTACCTTGTTCGTCGATGACAAAGTTAAGCAAGACGGTGAAGTGGCGCTTCTTTTTGCATTTCTCCACGCCGGTAACAGGCACCTGATTAGAGGAGATTGTGGGTACCGACAGTTGCGGGTCCAGCCCGTCCGGTATTGGATGGGACTGACCCAGTCCTTGAGCCGGAATCAGTTGTGTGAGGGCACTAAACATCGCGAAGACGGCGGCGAGGCCCATCGCTCGCGGAGATTTGAGATGCACGGGACTCTCCGGAGATTTCAAGGAACTCTATCATGCCACTCCGAGTTCGCGAAGGAGAAACGCGTAGTCGAAGGCGATCTCCTTGAGGTAGTCGTAGCGGCCGCTGGCGCCGCCGTGGCCGGCTTTCATGTTGGTGACCAGGAGTAGCGGATTCTCGTCGGTTTTTAGTGTGCGGAGTTTTGCGACGTATTTGGCCGGTTCCCAGTACATGACCTGGCTGTCGTGGAGGCTGGTCTTGACTAACATGGCCGGGTAACTCGCGGGCTTCAGGTTGTCGTAGGGCGAGTAACTGAGCATGTAGCTGAAGTACTGCTCTTCATTGGGATTGCCCCACTCTTCGTACTCGGGGACGGTGAGCGGGAGCGACGCGTCGAGCATGGTGTTCATGACGTCTACGAATGGGACGTGGGAGACGACAGCGCGGAAGAGATCCGGGCGCAGGTTGACGACGGCGCCCATGAGCAGGCCGCCGGCCGAGCCGCCTTCGATGGCGACGCGGGCGGGGTTGCCGTAGCCGTTTGCCGTGAGGTGCTCGACGGCGGCGATGAAGTCGGTGAAGGTGTTGCGCTTGACGAGCATTTTGCCGGCATCGTGCCAGGGCTTGCCGAGGTCGCCGCCGCCGCGGATGTGTGCGTAGGCCATGACGACGCCGCGGTCGAGCAGGCTTAGACGGTTGGAGCTGAAGCCGAGCGGGAGCGAGTACCCGTAGGAGCCGTAGCCGTAGACGTAGAGCGGATTTTTGCCTGATTTGCGCGCATCCCGGCGGTAGACGAGCGAGACGGGAACCTGGGCGCCGTCGGGGGCGGTGGCATTGACGCGCTCGCTGGCGTAAAGGGTGCGGTCGAATCCGCCTGGGATTTCAACCTGCTTGAGAAGCGTGCTCTCGCCGGTGCCGAAGTCGTATTCGAAGACCGAGCTGGGCGTGACGAGCGACTGGTAGGCGTAGCGGAAGGTGCGCGTGTCGAAGATGCGGTTGATGTGCGGATGCGCGCTGTAGGCGGGCTCGGGGAATGCGATTTCGCCGATGTTTTCGGCGACGGGCGTATCGCCGGCGAATCTCCACAGGCGCAGGCGGGGCAGGCCGCCTTCGCGGTCGCAGGCGATGAAGAAGCGGCTGAAGAGATCGACCTCTTCGAGCATCACGTCGTCGCGATGGGGGATGCGCTCGGTCCAGCTGTCGCGGCCCGGGGGGGCGTCCGTAGGCGCGGTTACGAGGCGGAAGTTGCGGCCGCGGTCGTTGGTGCGGATGAACCAGAGGCCGTTGCGGTGGTCGACGTAATATTCGTGCTCGTCTTCGCGGGGCGCGATGAGGCGCAGGTAGCCGCCGGGGTCGTTCGCGGCCAGGTACCAGCACTCGGTGGTGGTGTGGCTGGCCGACTCCATCACGATGTACTTGCCGTCGCGGGTGCGGCCGGCGCCGACGTTGAAGCGCTCGTCGTCGTCCTGGTACATGAGGAAGTCGGCGGCGTAGGGCCCAAGGCGCATGTGCCGCCAGAACTGGTACTGGCGCTTCTGTTCCTCGTCTTCGACGGTGTAGAAGAGGTTGAAGTTGTCGGCTGCCCAGACGACGGAGCCGACGCGGTCGACCGAACCGGGGAGGAGCTCGCCGGTTTCGAGATCCTTGATGTAGAGCGTGAACTGGCGGAAGCCTGTGTAGTCGACGGTGTAGGCGAGCCAGCGCGCGTCGTCGCTGATGTCGACGGCGCCGATGGCGAAGAAGGCGTGGCCCTCGGCCATGATGTTGCCGTCGAGGAGGACCTCCTCGGACGCGTTGTCGTGGGGGCCGTCGGGCGTGCCGCGCTTGCGGCAGTGAATGCCGTACTGCTTTCCTTCCTCGGTGCGGTTGTAGTACCAGAAGTCGCCTTCGCGATAGGGAACGGAGATGTCGGTCTGCTTGATGTGGCTGAGCATCTCGTCGTAGAGCTCGTCGCGAAGGGCGGCCTGCGGGGCCATGACGGCATCGGCATAGGCGTTTTCGGCTTCGAGGTAGCGGGTAACTTCGGGGTCTTCCTTGTCGCGGAGCCAGGCGTAGTCGTCGGCGAGCGTGACGCCGTGAAGCGTTGTCTCGGTGTGCTTTATGGGGGCTACAGGTGGAAGGGAAATTGCAATATCGCTCATCGCTTTACCAGTTTAGTGGGTGAGCGGGCGACGGCTGCTGCGGAACCGGGGCATTGGCCGGCACGTACAATGGGTAGCGATGAACTCCTTGTATTGGAGATTTGCTTGGGGGTTGCGGCTGGCAACGGCTGCAATCCTGATTTTTTGCGCGGCGGGGCTGCTTGCCGAGAAGCTTGAGGACCTGCCCAAGCCCACCGATTATGTGAGCGATTACGCGCATGTGCTTTCGCCTCAGGCGATTGCGCGGATTGATGCGATCTGCAGCCAGCTGGACCACTCGGCGGCCAATGCGCAGGTCGCGGTGGTGACGATCAAGAGCCTGGACGGCGAGGACCGCGACGACTACGTCAACAGGCTTTACCACAAGATGGCGATCGGGAAGAAGGGATCCGACCGCGGAATTTTGATCTTTCTGGCTACCGAGGACCACCAGCGCAGGATCGAAGTGGGCTACGGGCTCGAGGGCATCCTGAATGACGCCAAGGTGGGCGATATCGGTCGGGAGATGGTGCCCTACCTGCGGCAGAATGACTTTGACAACGCGGTGCTGCTGGCGGTGAGCCAAGTGGGGCAGGTGATTGCCGAAGATGCGAAGGTTTCGCTCAACGAGGAGCCGGTGCAGCCGCCAACTCGCGCGGGACCGCGGCCACGCCACGGTCACCCATTCGGCGGGATCATCCTGCTGATCCTGTTCCTCGTGTTTTTTGGCGGATCATGGATTAGCCGGCTGCTGTTCGGTGCGGCGCTGTTCAGCAACTGGCGCGGCGGCGGCTGGGGCGGCGGAAGCTGGGGCAGCGGCGGCGGCTGGGGCGGGGGTGGAGGCGGGTTCGACGGCGGTGGTGGCGGAGGCGGCGGATTTGGCGGTTTTGGCGGCGGCGACTCCGGCGGCGGCGGGGCCGGGGGAAGCTGGTGAAGGACAGGGACCAGGCATCAGGGACCAGGGACCAGAAATTCGACGGCAGCGAACAGTGAATGGGCAGTCGGGACTGATACGGGTTGAGGAGAGCGAAGGTTATGCGTCGTGGAACGATTGTGTTGCTGGTGATCGTGGGGGTCATCGTGCTGGCGGGGCTGTTTGTCTACGGCAGCTTCAAGAGCGCGCAGAACCAGCTTGTGCAGAAGGATGAAACGGTGAAGTCAGCCTGGTCGCAGGTGGATATCAACCTGCAACGGCGGGCGGACCTGATCCCGAACCTGGTAGAGACGGTGAAGGGGTTCACCAAGGAAGAGAGCACGGTGTTCGGCGACATCGCCAACGCGCGCGCGGGCCTGTTGAACGCGCAGGGGCCGGAGGCGAAGATTGCAGCCAATGGAAGGCTCGATTCGGCGTTCGGGCGGCTGCTGGCGCTGACGGAGAACTACCCGCAACTTCGGTCGAGCGATCAGTTTATGCGTTTGCAGGACGAGCTGGCGGGGACGGAGAACCGGATCTCGGTGTCGCGACGGCAGTACAACGAGGCGCTGCGCGATTACAACACGTTCGTGCGGCAGTTTCCGAACAGCATCTGGGCGAACATGCTGGGCTTCCACTCGAACAATGCATATTTCGAGGCGAGCGAGGCATCGCGGACGGTGCCTAAGGTGCAGTTCTGAGAAGCAGCCCTCAGCCGTCAGCTATCGGCCCAAAGCAAAAAAGGCCATCCCCGCGCGGGGACGGCCTTTTTACTGAACTTTTCGAGAGCCTTACTTGAACGAAGAGATGCCGCCGGCCTCCTCGTCATAGATATCGAAGACGGTGTAAAGCTTGGTGAGTTGGAGGACGTCCTTAACCTTCTTGTTAAGGCTCAGCAGCTTGACGCTCGCCCCCTGGTTCTTCGCGGTCGTGAAGGCGCTGACGAGCTCGCCGAGACCCGAGCTGTCAATGTAGTTTACCTCGCCCATATTTAACAGAATGTTGCGAGAACCCTTACTGATGAGGTCACGAACAGCCTCGCGCAACTGCACACTGCCCTCGCCCAGGGTGATCCGCCCGCTCAGGTCCAGAACGGTCACGCCGTCCACTTCACGGGAAGCAATAGTCAATGCCACAGAGAATTCCTCCTTTTTCAGGTATTAAGGTTATAGCACTCTCGGTGTGCACGGGGAGTGCGGTTTTGCAAACCTGTGAGCAGGGATGCGGCGCGCTCTCCGGCGGGCCCAACGTCAGTGTGCCATGTCTTTTTCTTCCGATGGCGCCAGATGCTTGACCAGCGTCAGCTCGGTTCCAGGATGCAGTTGACGAAAGTGTACCTCATCCATGAAAGAGCGAATGAGGAAGATGCCGCGGCCGGTGCCGCGCAGCAGGTTTTCCGGATCGCGGGGATCGGGGAGGGTGGCGGGATCGAGGCCACGGCCCTGATCGGAGATCTTGAAGACAAGGGAATTGCCGGTGTGCTCGAACGTGGCGGTGACCTGCTTTTCCGGATCGTAATCGTTGCCGTGCAGGACGGCGTTTACGGCGGCTTCGCGGACGGCCATCGTCACGCGGAAACGTTCGTCCTCATCGAGCCCTGCCTGTCCGGCCAGCTTTTCCGCCATGGCTTCGAGCTCGCTGACGCTCTCCATGGTGGAGCTGAGGCGCACGTCCCGCCATCCTTCTATGGGTTCGCTCAATTGACTGACCCCGCTCAAAGTGAATGCGAACCGGACTTGAACTCTGAAATCGCGTTGGGCGCCGGTTTCGCCTCTACAGGAACCTTGAACGGAAGTTTCAAGGGCTGGCTGTGGGTGTGTCAAGGCGGGCCGCAGAATGACGCGGCGACAGCTTCGTTGCGAGCGTGGAAACGACGAAGATCGCACGGACCGTCTACACTCATTCCATGCAACAGCCACGGACTTCGACGCGCGTGAGCCTGACCGCGCTGCTGGGCACGCCGGTGACGGATGCGCAGGGGCGGCTGTGCGGCAAGCTTAAAGACATTGCGGTGGCGACGGGGCCCGAGGGCGGCAAGGTGACGGGCCTGGTGCTGAAGACGCGCTCGGGGTTGTGCATCGTTCCTTCGCAGGAGGTGATGGAGACTCCAGCGGGAACGCTCGAGATCAGGACGCCGTCTGCGCTCGTGCCGCTGAAGGAGGACGGCAACCACATCTATCTGCAGCAGGACCTGGTGGACCGGCAGATCATCGACGTGCACGGGCGCAAGGTGGTTCGCGTGAACGACGTCGACCTCGAGTGGATGGGGCGCGGATCGGCGCACCTGCTGCGCGTGGCCGAGGTTGAGGTCGGGCTGCGAGGCGCTGTGAGGCGGGTGTTCAAAGGGATGATTCCGCGGGCGCGGCTTGAAGCGATTTCGCGGCGGGTTGCGTCCAAGGGGATTCCGTGGCAGTTCGTGGACGTGATCGAGGTGGATCCGGCGCGGCGCGTGAAGCTGCGCATCGAATACGAGCGGCTTGCGGACATGCATCCCTCAGACCTGGCGGAAATTCTGGAAGATCTGCCTCCGGCCGAGCGCGAGGCGGTGTTTACCTCGCTGGATGAAGAGGTGGCCGCCGAGGCGCTGGAGGAGGTCGATCCGAAGCTGCAGAAGGCGCTGCTCGACAAACTGGACGAAGAGAAGATCGCGGACATCGTCGAGGAGATGGATCCGGGCGCGGCCGCGGACCTGCTGGCCGAGCTGTCGGAGGAGAAATCGGACGCAATTCTCGAGGAGATGGAGCCGGAGGAACGGCAGGAGGTCGAGGAGCTGCTCGAGTTTGACGAGAACTCCGCGGCAGGCTGCATGACGACGGACTTTGTTTCGGTTCCGGCGGAGGCTGCGGTAGGGCAGGCGGTGCAATCGCTGCGGGAGTTCGACGGCGACCCGGAGAGCGTGACGGAGGTGTACCTGCTTGATGAGAAGAACGTTCTGCGCGGGGCCGTTTCGCTGGCGCGGCTGGTGATGGCTCAGCCGGAGACGAAGCTGAATGTGCTGGCCGAAGCAAGAGTGCTATCGACCCCGGCGAACACAAGGCAGAACGAGCTTGCGGAAACCTTCGACAAGTACAATCTGCATGCGCTGCCGGTGGTGGACCAGCAGGGTCGCATGGTGGGCGTGGTGCAGGCGGATCATGTGATCAGCTTCCTGCGGGAGAAGCTGTAGGGACGGCTTTCAGATTTCAGCCATCAGCTGCTGAATGGTGGTTTCCCACCCATTTCGCGTGCGAAAGGCAACTGCGGGTCCTTCGACTCGTCCTCCGGACTCACTCAGTAGCGAAATGGATGGGGCACCGGGTGAGCCACTTTGGCGGGCTTACACGCCAAGCGCCTCGACGACCATCCGCGCCGCGGCCATTCCCGAATACTGCTGCTGGCCGGTGATCAGATTGCCGTCGCGCACAACATGAGACTTGAAGCGGCCGGAGACGATGAAGTTCGTGTCAGGTATCTTTTTAGCCTCGTCCTCGATCCAGAACGGCTGAATGTGCGTGCCGATGAATTCGTCGGCAAATTTTTCTTCGGAGTTTGCAAATCCTGTCCAGGTCTTGCCTGTTACAAGAAGCTTTCCGTCCAACTTCGCCTTCAACAACAGGCACGTGGCGTGGCAAATGACGGCTACAATCTTTCCCGCTTTGTAGAACTCCGCGGCCAGGTTGTGGACGCGTTCATCGTCGATAAACGTGTACATCGGGCCCTGGCCGCCGACGAACAGGACCGCGTCGTATTCGCTTACCTCAAGCTGGCTGATCGGTGTGGTGTTATTAACAAGCGATGAATGCTCGGGCGAACAGATAAACCCCAAAGAGATGAGGTCGTCGGCTGATAACTTGCCCTCGTCGCGGGGATCGCTCCAGCTGTCGGCTTGAAGCTTGCCTCCGTCGGGGCTATAAATGTCCACTTTGTAACCGTGCTCGGTGAACTCCCAGTAGGGATGGGTCAACTCGGTCCACCAGAAGCCGATCGGGAATCCGGTCTGCTTGGAGACAGAAGCATTTGAGGCGACGATTGCTATCTTCTTCGGCCTGTCTGGGTTAGAGACATCAATGGATGCACTTCTCATGGCTTTCTCCTCCTTGCGTTTCAGGTTTTTGGATTGTGGCTTGGGGTGTGAGAGGGTGCTTGCTTTAGGAAGTATCTCGGGGCAGTAAATCGGCCTGACCCTCATTATAGGTAGAACATCGATTTACCCGGCACTGGGATGATCTGATCGGGCACGGGGACGATCCGACCCGGCATCGAAATGATTCCGTCGGGCGCGGAGACGATCTGAGGAATTTCAAAAGCGCATTTCGTGCCGCACAATTCAGGTTTGGATCGAAACAAGCATGCAGCCGTTTGACGGCATCCAAAAATCTGCGGAGGCGTGCATGAATGTTGATCTGGCCGAGGAACTGCTGAATGAACTTGGATCATCTCTCGAAGATCTTGAGACCCAGCACGCCGCTCTTTTTCAATTCCTGAAGGACAACGGAATATTTACGGATGAGCAGATCGCGCCATATCTGGAGCAGGCTGGGAAAGCCAGCAGTGTACGGTGGCGCGCCGCCCGTATCAGGCTGGAGGCCCTCATTCGCACGGAAAGGCAACGCGAAGAGGAGCTCGGGGAAGATGCGTCGCGCCGGACGGGTGAAGGCGAGGCGCTGCCCAGTCAGGATCAGGAAGAGGAAGCGAAGGCTTCGAACGACGCGGGGCGTGGCGAGGCTTCACAGCAGGGCGAAGAAGCTGAGACCGCTGGAGGGGTGGATGGCGGCGGAAAGCGGGCGGTCACTAACAGCGAGGAGGAGCAGAAGAGACCTGCAGCCAAGAAAGAACAGGCAGCGTAGTACGGTCTTCACTACGGTTTAACACGCGACCATGATTTCGGTTTACGATCGAGGAATGCCGGTCTCCGTCAACGTGCAGACTGTTCATCCCCGCAAGATGGCCGCGGTGCGGCGGGAGGTTGCGCCTGGTGAGGTTGGCTCGGCGTGGGGGTCTGCGCTGGATAAGGTCTGGAAGTTCATTCGCAGCCAGCAGGGGTTGCGGACGAACGGTCACAACATCTTTCTTTACCATCACCCTGCGCAGCCGGGCGCGCCGATACTGTGCGACTTCGGTGTCGAGGTCACGCGCAGTTTTGAATCCGCACACGAGGTGTACGCGACTGAAACGCCGGGGGGCGAGGCTGCGATCGCCGTCCACCGCGGCCCATATAACCGCATGAACGAGGCGCACGAGGCGATCGGAAGATGGATGACGGAGAATCGGAGGGAGTCTGCGGGGCATTCGTGGGAGATCTACGGAGATCCGACGCCGGATCCAGCCGACACCGAGACGACGGTCGTGTACCTGTTGAAATAGCGTTCGCGTCACTCCGGCGGTCGGGCTCGAAATCGGAGCTAGTCCAACTTCGGCCTGGTACCGCGGAGCTGGCGTGACCAGGAGCAACCGCAGATGCTTCGACTCTTCCCCTTCACTCCGTTCAGGGTCGTCGCTCAGGAAAACGGCAGTGTTGGCTTTAGAGCTTCAGGGACGTGCCATCAGTGCCTTGCGTCCTCCTGGTCGAGTTCGAGGGCGTCTACGCTGGCGTAGTTAACGTCGGGGACGAACGAGACGATGAGTTTGCCCTGCGCGTTGGGCTTCAGGCCGTGGTAGACCTTCACTAACGCCTGGCCGGCGCCGGCTTCCTTGAAGATGTCGACGCGGCGGGCGAGAGCGACGCCATTCGAGAAGATGTCGAAGACGCGGCTGCCCTGGCCGCCTTGCTTCGAGACGCCGCCCCAATACTTCTCGGAAAAGTAGAGAGTGAGCGTGTAGGTTCCTTCGTCTGCGGGGAGCGCGTAGGAGAAGTTGCCGTAGCGCTCGCCAGTGAGGAGGCCGGGGTCGGGTGTGCCGGCGATGGCGAGCTTGTCTGAGGCTATGCGGCCGCTCGAGAAGTAGTCGTCGGGCATCCAGAGGTTGCCGGAGCGGTCTACGAAGAAGCTGTTCTGCGCGACCATGCGGATAGGGCGGAGGCGGTGCGGGATGCCGGGCAGGATTTCGATGGCATTGATCATGGGCAGGCTCAGAGAACCCGAGAAGTCGAGGTGCAGATTGCCGTCCTTGTCGGGGCTGACGTCGCGGAAGACCCGGACGTCGGCGGTGTTGGCGCCGGCGTCGTTGACGATGTCGAACTGTGTGAGGAGCGGGCGGCCGTTGAGCTGGGCGTCGAAGACGCGGGAGTTCTCGCCGCCGCCGAGCGTGCTGTTCGGGCTGTAAGTGGTCTCGGCGAAATGGAGGCGCAGCTCATAGACGCCGGGAGCGAGCGGGATCTTGTAGGAGAAGACTCCGGTGCGCGCGGTGAGGTAGAGCTCGGGGTTGCGGGTGCGCGCGATGGGCTGGCTGGGCAGTTCGACGGCAAAGCCGCCGGAGAAATAGCGGTCGCCGGTCCAGATGTCTCCCTCGTCGTCTTTGAAGATGGGCCGCGAGTAGCCACAGCGGATGCGGATCTCGGGGCCGGAGGGTAGGACGGCGGGAGCCGATGCTGCCGCCAGCGGCGCGGGCTCGGATGAGACGAAGCGCTCGCGATGGGTCCACCAGAAAGCGGAAGCCACCGCCGCGGCGGTTATGACCACGGCGGCAAGGATGAGAAATGCGATGCGGCGGCGGCGGTCAATCGCGGGCCGTTCCGGCGCAGGCGGAGGGAGCGGCTGGGCCGTACGGTCGGCGTGGATTCGGCGCGGAGGGTCGGAGCCGGTTTCGTCGGCGGGCGCCTCGGGGGATGTGAGTCCTTGGAAGCGCTCGATGAACTCGGGGCGATAGTGGCCGGGGGCGATAACAATTTCGAGGGGCTGGGCACTTCCTTCGCCGTCGTAGAACTCGCGGAGCCTCTTGCGGAGGCGGAAGACTTCGACGCGGACGATGGAGTCGGTGGCTTGGTCGAAGGAGGGCGGCCGGCGGAAGACGTCGGTCGCGATGGAGTACTCCTTGATGGCGTCGATGCCGCCTCCAAAATAGCGGTCGCAGATGTACTGGAGCAGCGCCGCGAGGCGGGGCGTGGATTCGAAGGTGCGGGACGCGACCACGGCCTGCAGGGCTGCGCGCTCCTCGTTGGTTCGATTCTGGTTGATTTCGGCGGGGGGGAATAAGCGTTCCTGGATGGAAGTAGGGGTGGTCATAGGCCTGACATCTCCGAAGTGGCAACGAAGACTGGCAACGGCGGCGGACAGGCGTTGCGGTCGAGCCTGTTCTCTCGCCTGGAAATGCGGAAATGGGGAAGCGCGGCCTGGGGCCGGATCGCAAAACGGAATGATAGACCCCGCCCGGCAGGGATGTAACGGCCAATTTAACCGTCCAAAAACCGGAAGGTAACCAGCGTAACGTTTCGTGCGGCGATTGAGCGGACTAGAGTCCCTGACGGCAAGTTTGAAGAGGGCGAGATGTACCCATGAGCCCCGCGGACCGTAGCCGAGTTTTCCGTTCGATTACAACTACCCCTCTGCCATTTTGTTCGTGGTCTTACAACCGCTTCGGGCGGCGTGTACCCCCATTGCGCAGACTGCGCCGATCACCGGCATCTTGAAGGAGTTAAAGACAATGCGAACGAGGAATTTCTCGATCATTTGCGCGACGGGCGCTTTGTTGATTGGCATGACGGGCGCCGCGTTTGCGGCCGAAGGGCCTTATGGCGGCACGCCCGCGCCCATTCCGGGCACCGTGCAGGCCGAGAACTACGATACCGGCGGCCAGGGCACGGCCTATAACGTGACGTCGACGAACGGGACGGCGAACAGCTATCGGTCTGACGGCGTGGACCTTGAGGTGACGACCGATACCGGCGGCGGATACAACATGGGCTGGACAGCCGCTGGGCAGTGGTTCAGATACACGGTGAACGTGACCACGGCTGGAACTTATACGGTGACGTTCCGGCTGGCTGCGATCAATGCGGTGACGGACGGGCTGCACATCGCGAACTCTTCGGGGACGAACCTGAGCGGGAATATCAATGTTCCAGCGACGGGGGCGTGGCAGACGTGGACGAACGTGACGGCGAGCGTGACGCTGCCGGCGGGCACGCAGACGCTGACCATCGACCAGGACAACCCGGGATGGAATATTAACTACCTGACGTTCGCCGGGAACTCGGGGCCGTTCGGCGGAACTCCGTGGGCAGTGCCGGGGACGGTGCAGGCGGAGAACTACGACCTTGGCGGCTCGGGAGTGGCCTACCACGTGAACGCCGTGAACGGCACGGCGAACAGTTACCGTTCGGACGGCGTCGATCTCGAAAATACGACCGATACCGGCGGCGGGTTAAACATGGGCTGGACGGCGAGCGGGCAGTGGTTCAAGTACACGGTGAATGCGGCCTCCGCAGGGACGTACAACGTTACGCTGAGGCTGGCTGCACCGAGCGCGGTGAGCGATGCGCTGCATATTTCGAATGCGGCCGGCACGAACCTGAGCGGAAACGTGAGCGCGCCCGCGACGGGCGGCTACCAGGCGTGGACGAACGTGACCGCGACCGTGAGCCTGCCTGCCGGAGTGCAGACGCTGACGATCAACCAGGACAACGCTGGCTGGAACATCAACTACGCGACGTTCAGCGGCGCAGGCGGCGAGGGCCCGTATGGCGGAACTCCGGCGGCTGTGCCCGGGACTGTTCAGGCTGAGAATTACGATACCGGCGGACAGGGCGTGGGATACCAGGTGAGTTCGACGAACGGCTCGGCGAACAGCTACAGACCGGACGGCGTCGATCTTGAAAATACGACGGACACCGGCGGCGGGTTGGATCTTGGCTGGACGGCGTCGGGACAATGGTTCCGCTATACCGTGAACGTGGCTACGGCGGGCCAGTACACGGTCGGGTTCCGCGTGGCTGCGCCGACTGCTGTGACGGACGGCTTCCATCTTGCCAACTCGTCGGCCGTGAACTTGAGCGGCGACATCAATGTTCCCGCGACGGGCGGATACCAGACCTGGACGACCGTTACGGCGACGGTTACGCTGCCGGCGGGTATCCAGACGTTGACGCTCGACCAGGACGCGGCCGGCTGGAACATCAACTGGATGTCGTTCAACTCGGGCGGAGGCGGGACCGGCAATTGCTCGGGTGTTTCGAACATCGTGGTGGGCGGTACAACCTACGTGCCGCAGTGGTGCCAGGAGTTCAACGGCGCGGTGGGTTCTGCGATTGACACCACGGTGTGGAACTTCGACCTGGGCAACAACGGCGGCTGGGGCAACGGCGAGCAGGAAGTGTATTGCGGGCCGCCGGGGTACTCGGGCAATCCGTCGCAGTGCCCGACTACGTTCTCGACGTCGACGGCTCCGGTGTACGTCGACGGCAGCGGGCATCTGGTGATCCAGCCGCGGAACGTGAGCGGTACGTGGATCTCCGGCCGCATGAATACCGAGAACAAGCAGAACTTCGGCTACGGTATTCTCGTGGCGAACATCCAAGCGCCGAACACGACCAACCAGGGGCTGTGGCCTGCGTGGTGGACCCTGGGCAGCAACATCTCCACGGTGCCGTGGCCGACCTGCGGGGAGGCAGACATCATGGAGATCTGGTCGACGCAGGTGGATAACGGGGCCGGACCGAACGGAAACAACTCGACAATCCACACGGCAAAGACCGGCGGCTCGGGCGTTGGCGCGCGGTATACCTTCCCGGGCGGGCAGGCGAACGACAACGCGTTCCACCAGTACGGTGTCATCTGGCAGGCCAACCAGATGCAGTTCTACGTGGACAATCCGGGTTCGCCGTTCTTTACCGCGACGCCCAGTAGTTTGCCCTCGGGCGACACCTGGCCGTTCAACCAGAACATCTTCGCGATCATGAACGTGGCAGTGGGCGGAACGCTCGGCGGTTCGACGAGCGGGCTGACGAATCCCACTCCGATGATCGTGGACTACGTGCGGTGGTACGTGCCGCAATAACGCGCTGAGGTTGGTTCATCCCGGCTCAACAGAATCATCGGCGCATCTGCTCGCGAGGGCGGATGCGCCGATGGCGTTTTGCGGTTATATCCGCGCCGGCATCTGCTTCAACAATTGCAGCGCCCCGATTGCCGCGCCGAGCGCGCCGGCGCAGTCGCCGTTCGGAATCACGTGGATCGGAATCTCCGCCTGTTCGGCGCGCTGAGCAGGCATGCCCGCGCGGATCTGCTGAATGAACCATTGCCGGAACTCTTCGGTGGACTCGAGCACGCCCCCGCCGATGATGAGCGCATCCGGATCGAACGTATTAATCATCTCGTCGAAGAACAAACCGAGCGCGTGTGCCTGTACTTTGAAGATCGTCCGGCACAGAGCGTCGCCCTTTGCGGCCAGTGTGCGCGCCGAGTACGCGGCCTTGGCGATATCCATCTTCGCAAGCTCATGCTCCGGATGCTGCTTCAGCAGGAACGGAAGGACGTTCATGCGGATCGATGTGAGCGAGCACAATGACTCGAGATCGCCGATGCGCCCGCAGTTGCAGACCGGCTTCAGTCCTTGAATCTCGGGAATCTCGGAATAGGGAACAAGCACGTGGCCCAGCTCGCCTCCAAAGCCGTTCCTGCCTTCGATAACCCTGTCATTCACGATCACGCCGCCGCCGTTTCCGGTTCCAACGATGATAGAAATCGACGTCTTGCCGCTGTTTGCGCCGAACAACGCGAAGTGACCCCACAGGGCCGCCGCATTGGCGTCGTTCAGGTAGACGACCGGCTTGCCGAGCTTGTTCTCAAGGGCGCCCCGGACATCGAAGCTGGCCCAGTTCGCGTGCACGAAATTTGTGGAGCCTTTGGCGCTCAGCACGCCTTTAGCACTGGCCGGGCCCGGCGTATCGAGGCCTACGGCGGCCACGTCGCCCATTGATACGCCCGCGCGCGAAAGCGCCGGCGCGATGCCTTCTGCGATCTGGTTGATGCAGATCTCCGGCCCTTCCACGGAGCGGGCAGGATGTTCGCACAACCCATCAACCAGAATGTTCTGTTCTTCGTCCACCACCGTGTAATTGATGGCGGTTCCACCAAGATCAATACCGATTACATTGCGCATGATTGTCTTTCCTCGTTCAGGGCAGGGGCGCTTTCGCCGTTTCAAGTGCGCGACTCGCTCACGCCGAGACTTGAAACGGAGTTTGACGCGGATTTCCAGCCGGAAAATAGAATTTCAGAGATTATACCCACCGGGTATTGGCGGCCGGTATGCGGGCTGACACACTCCTTGGTTGGCGCAATGAGTATATTCAGCCGCGGTTTGGCTTGCCGGACGCTGTTCGCCTGGACTGCGGGACGCGGCCAAAACGCGTGTCGTGCTTCAGAAGAAGATCGCAGGCGTGCACGGCTTCGGACTCAAAGCTCGGGCTATCGGCGGGGATAAGCCGCCAATGACCGATCTTGCCGCCAAGCAGCCCAATGAGACGGAGTGAAGGAAACTCGCGGCTGATCTGCGGGTCGGCAAGATTGGCGGCCTCGGAGAAGACGAGCCAGAGGCCGTTGTCTTCCGGGTGCTTCTCGCAATCGCGCAGCATGAACACTATTTTGTTGCGGACATAGACGGCGAAACCGGAAAACATGGGGCGCACTTCAGGCTCAAGCGGACTTAGAGCTTCGAGGATGAAGGGGTAGGGGGCAAGTCTGCGCGCGGGCTTGGCCGGCCTGCCGATTGTGCGCCTGGCGGGCATATCGCGAGGATAGCGCAACGGGACCGATGATCGCGAAACCCGGGCGCCGGTAATGTACCGGCCGGCGCTTGCGTCCCAGCTCTCCTCTTGACAATCTAGAGGAATTCGGGTTTCATATGGATTGTCAAGAGGAGAGCGAATTTGGCCGAATCCTTCAAGAGAGAAACCCGATCCGGAATCCCTGAGCACGGCGCGCCGAAATCCGGAGACGCAAAATCCGGCGACTCAAGATCTGGAGACCCAAGATCTGGAGACCTGGTGCAGGGCACGCTGGAGATGCTGATTCTCAAAACCCTGGCGCTTGAGCCGATGCACGGTTACGGCGTTGCCCTGCGCATCGAACAGGTTTCCTCCGGCGTATTCCGCATCAATCCGGGTTCGCTTCTTCCCGCGCTGAGCCGCATGGAACGCGCGGGCCACGTCAAGTCAGAGTGGCGGGCGACGGAGAACAACCGACGCGCTAGGTACTACCTGCTCACCGCCAGGGGCCGCAAAGCCTTGAGTGCGGAGACGGCACAATGGGACCGCCAAACCGCCGCCATCCGCCGCATCCTCGAAGCCTGAACCAGTTTTTGTCGGGAGAACTCGAATGAATTGGCTGACGAACCTTTACCGCGGCCTTCGGTCACTCTTTCGGAAGCAGCGCATCGACCGCGAGCTCGACGAGGAACTGGCGGCATTTGCCGAGGCTTCGGCTGCGGACAAGGAGCGCGCCGGAATGCCTGCTGATGCGGCGCGGCGCGCGGCGCGCATCGAGATGGGCAGCGCGGCCGCGGTGAAACAAATGGTGTGGGCGTCGCGCTGGGAATCGGTTCCCGACAATGTTCTGAAGGATTTGCGGTTCGCGGTTCGGCAACTGTGGAGAAGCCCTGGGTTCTCGGTCATCGCCGTGCTCTCGCTCACGCTAGGCATCGGGGCCAACACGGCGATCTTTACGCTGCTCAACGCCATCATGCTGCGCCCGCTTCCGGTGCAGAATCCCGCGGAACTGCTTCTGCTTGGGGACGGGAGCTCGCAGGGCAGCACGCTCGCGGTTCCCGAGGGAAGAACGGCTCTGTTCTCCCGGCCTTTCTTTCACGAGTTTCGCGAAAAGGATACTTCGTTTTCAGGAGTCGCAGCCGTAGACAGCACGCAGTTCGGCACGAAGGCATCGATCGCTGGCGCGCCTTACCAGACCATCCACGTGAACCTTGTCTCGGGCAGTTACTTCTCCGTGCTTGGAGTGCCGGCATTCCTTGGCAGGACGATCGAGGAATCCGATGACGCCACCGAGGGCGCGGGTCCCGTTGCGGTGGCAAGTTATTCGTGGTTCCAGCGGCATTTCAATGGCGACCCGTCCGCGCTGGGCAAGATCATTCGCATCCAGTCGCACGACTACACGCTGGTTGGCGTGGCGAAGCCCGGATTTGATGGCTTCAAGGTTGGCCAGGCCACCGATCTCTATATTCCGCTCTCAATGGAGAAGGCGTTCGACCGTCCGGGCTATAACACTCTCGATAACAATCTCTTTCAATCGCTCTATCTCATCGGAAGACTCAAGCCTGGCGTAACCGCGGCGCAGGCCGGCGCCGAGACCAATCTCCTGTTCAAGCAGATCGTGCGCAGCCTGCTGGGGCCGCAGCCCTCGCAAAAACAGCTCGGTGACCTTGCTCATGCCAGTGTCGAACTCACTCCCGCGGGCCGCGGTGTCTCCGATCTGCGCCGTGCGTTCTCGGTGCCGCTCGAAATCCTGATGGCGATTGTAGCGCTGGTGCTGCTCATCGCGTGCGCCAATATCGCGAACATGCTGCTGGCTCGCGGCGTGGCGCGCACGCGGGAGGTGGCGATGCGCATGGCGCTGGGCGCCTCGCGCAGCCGGATTGTGCTTCAACTGCTCACGGAATCGGCGCTGCTCGCAGTGCTGGGCGCCGCAGCCGGCGTGGCACTGGCATGGAAGGCGAGCGCGATGCTGCTTAACCTGGCCACGCCCGGGCCCGAGCCGGTGCCGTTGAACCTTACGCCGGACCTGCGCGTGCTTGCGTTCACTCTGGGCGTGACGGTTCTCACGGCGCTCTTGTTCGGCACGCTGCCGGCGTTTACGGCTGCCGGGCTTGAGTTCACGCCGGCGCTCAAGGACGGACGCGGCAGTTCCTCGGTTTCCGCGCGCGGCGTGATGGCTCGATCGTTGATTGTCGGCCAGGTGGCCCTTTCGGTTTTGCTGATGGTGGTGGCAGGGCTCTTCGTCCGCAGTCTCATTCACCTCTACGACGTGGACACAGGCTTCGACCCGCACAATGTGCTCGTCTTCACGCTCGATTCCAGCACCGCAAATCTTCCGAAGGGCGCCGATGAGATCCGATCCGTTCGGCTGCAGCAACAGATTGAAGACAGCGTAAAGGCGATCCCCGGCGTGAAGTCGAGCAGCTTCGCCTTCGTGGCCTTCAACGATGGTGGATGGAGCGACCAGGTACTCTTTCTAGGCGTTCCGCGGACACCCACAAACGGAAGGCAGGTCTCCTTCAACATCACCGGAGACGGGTTCTTCTCGACGATGGGGATTCCGCTTGTCGACGGCCGCACCTTCAACTCGGAAGATCAACCGACATCGCCCAAAGTTGCGATCATCAACCAGGCGATGGCGCGGCGATTCTTCCCGAACAGCTCGCCGATCGGGCATCGCTTTGGGTTTGGAGATGATCCGAGCAAGGCCGGCGAGATCGAAGTGGTCGGCGTGGTGAAAGACACCAAATATTACGCCCTGAGTGAAGGCACGCAGATGGAGGCATACTTCCCCTGCATCCAGGCGCCGGGCTTTTATGGGAATTTCGTCGTGCGCTATGCCCCCGGCGCAAACCGGCAGGAGATCGTCTCGCGCGTCCGGAGTGCCATCGCGGAGAAGAATCCAAACATTCTTGTGAACAGCGTCACCACCATGCAGCAGGAGGTCGGCCGCTCCGTTGCGACGCAGTTGGTGATTGCCCAGCTCTCCAGCTTTTTCGGGATGCTCGCTGTGTTTCTCGCGTGCATTGGAATCTACGGATTGCTTTCGTACTCAGTGGCACGCCGCACCAGCGAGTTGGGCATTCGCGCCGCTCTCGGTGCGCAATCGCACACGTTGCGATGGCTGATCCTGCGGGAATGCATTCTATTGCTGGTGCTGGGGCTTGCCATCGGCGTGCCCGTGGCACTCAGTTCCACGCGGATCCTCAAGAGCCTGCTCTTCGAGTTGAGCCCGCTCGATCCTGCGGCTGTCTCCATTGCGATTGTTGGGGTGACGGTGATGACGCTCATCGCTGCGTGGCTTCCTGCTCGGCGGGCGGCGAAGATCGATACATCGCGGGCGCTTCGCGCTGAGTAACGCGAAGCACGACGTCCGCTGAGATCACAGCGGTTTGGGAAGACGCCGCTATTCTGCCCACGCGATGACGATGCGCAGGTCTGAAGACCTGCACGACGGCCGGTCAGGAGACCGGCGGTACGGCTGCGGATCAATGTTCGTGCTTGCCGGGGCGGAGCATGAGGTCGCGGATGGCTTCGCGGGGGTCCTTGCCTTGTTCGAGGATCAGTTCCATCTGTTCTGTGATCGGCATTTCGATGCGGTGCTGGCGGGCGAGGCCGAGTGCGGCGCGGGTGGTGAGCACGCCTTCGGCTACCTTGCCGCCGAGCGAGGCGAGGATCTCCGGGAGCTTGCGGCCCTGGCCGAGTTCCATGCCGACGGTGCGGTTGCGGCTGAGGTCGCCGGTGCAGGTGAGGACGAGGTCGCCGAGACCGGAGAGGCCGGCGAGGGTTTCGCGGCGGCCCCCGCAGGCGACGGCGAGGCGCGTGATCTCCGCGATGCCGCGCGTGATGAGGCCGGCTGTGGAATTGTGGCCGAGACCGATTCCGGCGGCGACTCCGGCGGCGATGGCGATGACGTTTTTGAGCGCGCCGCCGAGCTCGACGCCGATAATGTCCGCGGAAGTGTAGAGGCGGAGCGACTCGGAGGAGATTTCGCGCTGCACGAGGGCCGCGACGGCGTGATCGTCGAACGCCACGGTGACCACGGTGGGCTGGCCTTCGGCGACCTCGCGGGCGAAGCTGGGGCCACTGAGCGCGCCGATGGGGAGCGTGAGTCCGGTCTCGGCGATCGAGGACGCGATGACCTGCGTCATGCGGAGGAAGGTGCCGTTCTCGACGCCCTTGGTGGCGCTTACGAGCACCTGGCCGGTGTGCATGTGCGTGCGCAGCCGCGCCATGGTGGGGCGAAGAAATTCCGACGGGATGACCGAGAAGAGGATGTCGGCGCGGGCGATGGATTCGTCGTCGGCCGTGACGGTGATGGTGTCGAGGAGCGGGAAGCCGGGAAGGAACTGACGGTTCTCTCCGGCGTTGATGATTTCGCGCGCGAGGTCGGGCGTGTGGGCCCAGAGCACTGCATGGCGGCCGGCGCGAGTGATGGAAAGCGCGATGGCGGTTCCCCAGGCTCCGGCGCCGAGCACGACGATGCGGGGATTGATGGGAAGGACGGTCATGCGGTCTTCGCTGCTCCGAAGCGATGTTCCGTGCCCGAGAGAAGGCGGCGGATGTTGGCGTGGTGCTTGACGATGATCAGCAGAGAGACCGCGATCTGCACGGCGATGAAGAATGCGGGGCGCTCGCCCTTAACGGTGAACCACGCGACAACAGGAAAGCTGGCTGCACCAATGATGGAGGCGAGCGAGACGTAGCGGGTGAGCGCGCAGATGATGGCGAAGAGCGCGATCGCGGAAAGGGCGGCGATGGGAGCGCAGACGAGAAAGACGCCGAATCCGGTTGCGACGCCCTTGCCTCCGCGAAAGCCGATCCAGACGGGAAACATGTGGCCGAGCACGGCGCAGATGGCGGCGAGCGCCTCCACGTTGCGCTGCGGAACTCCGGGGAGAAGCGGCGCGGCGAGCCAGTAGCCGAGCAGCACCGCGAGCGAGCCTTTAACGACGTCGAGCACGAACGTGGCGGCGCCGAGGCCCTTGCCTTCAGAGCGGAGAACGTTGGTGGCGCCGATGTTGCCGCTGCCGACGGAGCGGATGTCCTGCTTGCGCACCAGGCGTACGAGCAGGTAGCCCATCGGGATGGACCCAAGCAGGTAAGAGAGAACAACGATCCAGAGGCTCGCCAGGGGCATCACGGACTGAGTTTATCAGTAGAAGGGCGTGTAAATTGCTCGCGGCGCGGTCAGTCGATCATGATTTCACCCGGCACGATGGGCCGGGTGCGCGGCAGGGCCCCCTGCCATGCGGCGAGCCCCATCGCGGCCAGTGCGCCCGCATAGACGGCGAGCTTGATGGCGGAGCCCGTGCGGGTGTGAGCGAGCGCGGCAGGCATCGCCTTCCAGAGTACGAGAAGCAGCGTTTGCGCCGTGACCACAGCCCACACGGAGCCATAGAAGTAGCGTCGCTCCGTGCCTTCTCCCTTGGTGGAGCGGCCGACGCGCGGCAGGAGGCCGGCCGCGCCGAGCAGCAGAATCAGAACGCACAGCGGCAGATAGACGTTGTGGTAGAGCTTGTCCATGACCCACTCGCCGGTGACTGTGGCGAAGATGAGGCCGGCGAGATTCAGCAGCGCGAAGTTGAGGATGGCGTTCCACGCGAATGTGTAGCAGACCTTGCGGTAGAGCGGATTGGGCTTATCTTCGTCGAAGCGCAGGATGTAAGGCGCGGGCTCGACGCCCGGCATCTGGCCGAAGTAACCTGCGATCCCGGTTCCGCAAAGGACAAACGCGAGCCATATCGAGTTGGCGACGCTGAAGCCGTGAGCGAACAGGCTGAAAGTGAGCGGGCCGGGCGCGAGAAAGAAAACCCAGATCCAGATGGGCCAGTGGGCAAACCGGTAGTAGACCTTGTTGCGCGTACGGATCCTGCGCGCGTCCGCGTACTCAACCCTGCCGCTGTATCGCATGGGCAAAGTCTTGCAGAGGCGCGGAGGAAGCGTCAAATAGGCGCGCGAGCGGGCTTATACACTGAGTTGACGGATCGCTCGGCCCAATGCTGCGCACCGCTCAAGCCAAATCTGACTCAACCAAAGGAAGCTTTTCGCCGACTTCATGTTTTCGCCTTTCGCCGCGCACAACCTTCTCATCGTCATCGTGATCGCGAGCATCGTGCTGATGCTCGTTCGGCCGCGCGGCATCGCGGAGGTCTACTGGATCTGCGCGGGCGCGTTGTTGCTGGTTGGCGTAGGGCTTGTGCCCGTGCGGCTGGCGGGAAGAGCGGTCGCCGAGGGGCTCGACGTCTACCTGTTTCTCGCGGGCATGATGCTTCTGTCGGAGTTGGCGCGGTACTACGGCGTGTTCACCTGGATGGCGTCGGTCGCTGAACAACATGCGAACGGATCGGCGGTGAGGCTGTTCACGCTGGTGTATCTCGTGGGCGCCGCGGTGACGATCGTGATGTCGAACGACGCGACGGCTGTTGTGCTGACGCCCGCGGTGTTCGCGGCGGTCCGCAGGTCGAAGACGAACCCGGTGCCGCACATGTTCGCGTGCGCGCTGATCGCGAATGCGGCATCCTTCGTGCTGCCGATCTCGAACCCCGCGAACCTGGTGGTGTTCCGCACGCAGATGCCGCCGCTTGCATACTGGCTGCGGTCGTTCGCCGTGCCGTCGCTGCTGTCGATTGTTGCGACTTACCTTGTGCTGCGGTGGTGTTTCCGGCGCGAGTTGCGTGCGCGGCTGCCCGTGGACGAGGAACGCACGCACCTGACAGGGACTGGAAGGCTGGCGCTCTGGGGCATTGTGCTTGAAGTCGTTGTGTTGATCGCCGCGTCGGCAATGAACATCGACCTGGGTCTGCCGACATGCGCGTGCGCGGTTGCGATTGCGGCGGCGATCACAATGCGGTCGCGCATGAACCCGATGCCGATGCTGCGCGACATCAGCTGGAGCGTGCTTCCGCTCGTGGCGGGGTTGTTCGTGCTTGTGGAAGCCATGGATTCCGTGGGCGCAATGCAGTTTTCTGCGCAGGCACTGCGCTGGGCGGAGCGACTGCCCGCGGGCACCGGAGCGCTGGTGACGGCGGGCGCAGTGGGCTTGGGCAACAACCTGGTGAATAACCTGCCGCTGGGCCTGATTGCCGGCAGCACGCTCAAGCTGGTGCACGCGCGCGGACTGATTGCGAATGCGGTGCTCATCGGCGTGGATCTCGGGCCGAACCTGTCGGTGACGGGCTCGCTGGCGACGATCCTGTGGTCGATTGCGCTTCGGCGCGAGGGACTGCACGTGAGGGCACGCGACTTCCTGAAGGTGGGCGCGATCGCGATGCCCGTCGCGCTGGCGCTTGCAATCGGGAGCGCTATCCTGTTGAGTCGCTATTCTTTTCAGTAGAAGATGAGGGGCTGCATGGTGAGCTTGCGCAGGATGATGGTGTGGCTGGCTGTTTTGGGCGCGGCGGCGGTTGGGCCGCTGGCGGCCCAGCAGATCGCGTTTACTTGGGACGACCTGCCGGCGCACAGCGCGCTGCCGCCTGGCGAGACGCGCGTGGACATTGGGCGCAAGCTGATCGCTGCGATGAAGGATGCGGGGATGCGGCCGGTGTACGGGTTCGTGAACGGGGTGGCGATCGAGCGCGAGCCCGCGTCGGCGCCGATGCTGAAGGAGTGGCGCGACGCGGGGCTGCTGCTCGGCAACCACACCTGGTCGCACCCGAACCTCAATACCATGTCTGCTGCGGACTGGGAGGCCGATGTGCTGAAGAATGAGCCGGTGCTGAAGCAGTACGCAGCCGGCGCAGACTGGCACTGGCTGCGTTATCCGTTCCTGGCCGAAGGCGACACGGCGGAGAAGCGCGCGGAAGTGCGGAAGTTTCTCGCTGAGCACGGATACAAGATCGCCGCCGTGACGATGAGCTTTGGCGACTACATGTTCAACGAGCCGTACGCGCGGTGCGTGGCGAAGAACGATGCGGCGGCGATTGCGCGTCTTGAAGACGCCTATCTCGATGCGGCGCGTACGGACATCGACTACACTCGGGCGATGGCGAAGGCTGCGCTGGGGCACGAGATTCCCTACGTGCTGCTGATGCACGTTGGCGCGCTCGACGCGAAGCTGCTGCCGCGGCTCATTGCGCTCTACAAGGAAAAGGGGTTCACGTTCGTCACGCTCCAGGATGCGGAAAAGGACCCGTTCTACCTGGCTTCGATGAACCCGGCGCTGCCCGCCGAGCCGGATTCGCTCGAAGGCGCCATGCAGGCGAAGGGACTGCCGCTTCCGAAGCGCGCGGCGCTTACGGTGGATGTGAATTCGATCTGCAGGTGAAGCTGGCAGTTCACAGTTCGTAGTTCATAGTTCGCAGTTTTGGTTCGACGCTCAGGAGGCGGAGAATGGGGCGACTGATGCGTGAGGAAATACTTCGCTTCAACGGAGCGGTCGAGCGCGACCCGGCGATCGAAGCGTGGTGGAAGAAGCATGCGGGGGAGTTGGGTGCGATGGCGCGCCCGTGGTGGGACGCGATGCGCGAGTGCGGCGACGAGGTGCGGGAGCTGCTGCACGACGGGTGTCCGGTGGCGTGCCTCGGAGATGCGCCGTTCGGGTACGTGAATGTGTTTACCAGGCACGCGAACGTGGGGTTCTTTCACGGCGCGTCGCTGCCGGACCCGGCACGGCTGCTCGAGGGCGATGGGAAACGCATGCGGCATTTGAAGCTGACGCCCGGGAATGCGACCAATGACGCCGCACTCGGGAATCTGATCGAGGCCGCGTGGCGGGATATCAAGGAGCGGGTGGAAAACGGCTAGGTCTGAGGTCTGGCCCATCCGCCGTTTTCATAGCAGGATCAAGCCTTCCTTGTAGCCGCGCGTCACGGCTTCCGTTCGCGTTGCCGCGCCGAGCTTGCTCAGGATTGAGCTCACGTGAAATTTCACAGTGTTCTCTGAGATGTTCAGGCGGACGGCAATGTCCCTGTTGCCCGAGCCCTCGGCCATCAGCGCTAGCACCGCGCTCTCGCGCTCGCTGAGCGGTTCGCCGGGCGGCAGTTCGCCCTCGCCGGGCAGTTCTGTTGACACAGGGAGCAGCAGATCGAGGATCTCCGGGGAAAATGCCGCGAGCCCGTCATGCGCCGCTGCAAGCGCTCCCGTGATCTCGCTTGGGTGCGCATCGCGGGCGATGACGGCGCGAGCGCCGGACTGCAGAGCACGCAGAATGTGGTTGCGACGCCCGGGCTCGAGCAGAACGACGAACGCAGGAGCAGACGCCAGTCCGGGCTGTTGGGAAAATGAGCCGCCCGGCAGCAGTTGCGCGACCGGAGCATCGGCCGCATCGAGAAGAACGGCATCGGGAGCGAACTGCCGCAGGGCCGTGGCAAGGTCGGCGGTCCGGCTGCCCGCGCCCGCCAATTCGAGGCGCGAATCGCTTTGAACGATCGCCTCAAGTCCCGCGCGCATCACGGCCGGTTTCGCCCACACGAGCACCCGGATCAAGTGCGCCCGGTCCGAGCCCGCATCGTTCAAGCCGCCTCCGCAATTCCCGCCGCTGAGAGAGTCCTCCGCAACCACTCGGCCGCGGAGGCAACGGCATACCCGGTAATGATGCCCGGCGAAGCTGCTGGATTCACCCTGGCCAAGCACAATCAGCCCTTCTGCTTTTCCCCGACCGTGACGGAGAGCCTAACCCGCTGGCCGCCACGCACCACGTCGAGGGCGATCGTCCTGCCCACGTTCTCGCTGTCGAGAAATGGCTGAAGGCTCCGCATGTCCGCGATCGGCAAACCTTCCGCCGCAACGATGACGTCGCCCAGCAGGATTCCGGCGGTCTCGGCCGGGCTGCCCGGCGCGACGGCGACAACGAGCAGTCCGCGGTCGTCGCTCAGTTCCAGCGACTGGCGGCTTCCTTCGGGGAAGGTGACCGGCTGCATTCCCACGCCGATGTACCCGCGCGCGATGCTCCCGCGCTTCACAAGCTGATCAACCACGCGGTTCACGGTGGAGACGGGAATGGTGGCGGCGGAACGGCGCGGTCCCGAGGTCGCCATGCCCACGGCTTCGCCGCGCGCGTTCACGATCGGGCCGCCGGAGAATCCGGTGAACGGATTGATGTCCAGCCGCAGCCAGCGGTCGACGCGTGCGCCCTGCCACGTGCGCCACGGGCCGCCGATCGCAGAGATCATTCCGCAGGTCGCGGAGATGCCTTCGGCCTGGCGGCGGCCCACGGCGAGAATGATGCCGCCCACGCGCGATTGCGATTCGTCGGCGATCGCGATGGCGGGCACGCCGGGCACCTCGAGGATGGCGACGTCGGTTCCATGATCGCGGCCGGCTACGCGCGCGCTGGTTTTGGCGCCCGAAGGAAGAAGGACTGTGACTTCGTCGAGGCCGCGAATGGTGTGCTCGGCAGTGATGGCGACTCCGTCGCGCCAGACGGTGCCGCTGACTCCTTCGCGGCCACCCTCGAGCACGGTGATTACGGACTTGCCGGCAAGTTCCACGGCGTCGGCGAGCTCAGTTGAGAATTGGACGAGAGTATGTCCCGGGGCAGTTGGCATGATCGGCTCCCGCGGCTGTTGCCGCTGGAGCTACATTGCGGCAGGGTACGGGATGGGCGCATCTGCCGGATGGGCATGTGTGCCTGCCGGATTGGGTGGGGACGGCGCATGCGTCATGTGAAGCTGGGGACCGGGAATGCGACCAATTACGCCGCACTCGGGAAGGCTGATCGAGGCCGCGTGGAGGGATATTCTCGCGACGCGTATTCATGGCCCATTCACAAAGCAAGTACCGAGCGCCCATTTACAGTGGTGATACGCCGCATGAGCCCGCTCAGCCGAATACTGATTGTGATTTTGTGCGTCTCATGGAACGCCGGGCATTTGCGGGCGCAGATGCCCTTTTATACCGACAATGCGGACGTTACCGACGCGGGGACCCTGCACTTCGAGTTTTTCAACGAATTCGACGGGCTTCAATCCGCGCAGTATCCCGATTTGCGTCAGAACACCGCCAACTTCAAGCTCAACTATGGCCTGCCGCATGGGCTCGAGCTGGATATCGACGCGCCCTACCTGGGCATTTACCGCGCCGCGGAATCAGACAGTTCCCAGGGTGTCGGCGACACCGATACGGGCATCAAGTGGAACTTCCGCAAGGCGGCGCGCCCGATGAGCGCTCCCGCGCTGTCTGCCAGCCTGTACATCGAGTTTCCTACCGGCGATACGCGGCAGGAACTCGGTTCGGGGCTCACCGACTACTGGTTGAACTCGATTGCGCAGGAACCCCTGTCGGAGAAGACGAGGGTGAATGCGAATTTCGGATTCCTGTTTGCCGGCAACACGAGCACCGGCGTGATCGGCGTTCAAACTACGCGCGGGCACGTGTACACCGGGGGCCTGTCGCTGTCGCACGATTTCACCTCACGCATCACCCTTGGAGGGGAAGCCTACGCTGCAATTGGTGACACTCCCGGACTGGCGAAAGACCAACTGCAGGGGCTCGCCGGGGGATGGTACCAGATCAACAGTCACATCGCCGTTACTTTCGCCGTCCTGGGCGGCAGCCATATTGCGAGTCCCAAAATCGGCGGCCAGGTCGGATTCGAGATCGACGTTCCCCTTCGCCACGCCTCGCACCCAAACCAGCTTGCCATCAAACCCCAAAACTGGAGAGCACCATGAACTGCGACCCGGCAATGCTCAAGAGTGTTCCGCTGTTTTCACTGCTGGACGACGATGAAACGGCCGTTCTTGCCGGCCAGGTGGACGTGAAGACCTTTGCGGCGCGAGAGCGCATCTATAAATCGGGCGACCCCGGCAAGCAGGCGTATGTGATGATCTCAGGCAAGGTCCGCCTCACCACAGTCGATGAAGACCAGCAGGAAGTTGTGGTGGACGAGCCGGGCCACGGCGAGTTCTTCGGCTTCGCTTCGATGCTCGAACAGACTGCTCGGCAGACGACCGCTGTAGCGCTCGAAGAGAGCGTTTGCCTCGAAATATCGCGCGACGGTATCGCCGTGCTTCTCGAGCGAAAGCCGCTGGCGGGAATGGACCTGCTGACGACGCTTGGCCGCCAGTTCCACACGTCCCAGCGGTTGGTGAGGGTGCGCGCGGCTCGCAATCCCAATGAGGTGATCGAAAAGGAAGCCACGTTTGGCGAGCGCCTCGCGGACTCGGTGGCAGCCTTCGGCGGCTCCTGGACATTCATCGTCCTGTTCTCGATCACGCTGACTGTCTACGCCACGATTAACGTGATCATCGGCCCGAAGGCCTGGGACCCCTACCCGTTCATCCTCCTGAACCTGTTCTTATCAATGCTCGCTGCCATCCAGGCGCCGGTCATCATGATGAGCCAGAACCGCCAGGACACGAAGGACAGGGTGCGCGGCGAGCTCGACTTCGAGGTGAATCGGCGCGCGGAGACGGAGATCCAGGGACTGTCGCGGAAGTTGAGCCAACTCGACGAGAAGCTGGAGGATGTGTGCGAGCTGTTGCGGGAGAAGGGGAAGATGGTGAATGCGGCGGAGTGATGGGTGACAGATTGCGAAGTGATATCCCGGCGAGGGTCACCCGCTGAAAAATTCGACGAGTTCAACCCGCCGTCGGTAATGCGGGGGATGGTGCGGAACAGTTGCGGCCAGTTGGAAAGCCGGCGGTATGGAGTCACATGAGCCTGCGGCGGATCAGGTCGAGCGCTTGCTGTGCAGTCAGGTTGCGGATCAGCTGGCGGGTGCCGCGGAAGGTGCGCTCTAACACGTCGGTGCGCTGGGCGTCGCTTACGGCGATGTAGACGAGGCCTACGGGCTTGGTTTCGGTGCCGCCGGTGGGGCCGGCAATGCCGGTTACGCCGAGGCCGATGGTGGATCCGGTGCGCTCGCGAATGCCGATGGCGAGCGCGCGCGCGACTTCTTCGCTGACGGCGCCTTGCTTCTCGATGAGGTCGGAAGGGACGTTAGCGAGATCGGCTTTGAGTTCGTCGGAATAGACAACAGCGCCGCCAAGAAACGAGCGCGAACTCCCCGGGACGGACGTGATGCGTTGGGCGACGAGGCCCCCGGTGCAGCTTTCAGCAGTAGCGAGCGTGGCCTGGCGCAGACCGAGGTAGTAGAGAACGATCTGCTCGAGCGATTCGCCCTCGGAGGAGTAGAGCCAGTCGTCGAGGGTTTCCTCCATCCGGCTGGCCAGCTCATCGACGCGCTGCCGGGCGGCTTCGATGCTCTTCTTCATGCAGAGCAGGTTGAGCTGGATGTCACCCTGGTGCGCGAGGATGGTTGTCTCGACGTCGGTGTAGGTGGTGTAGATGGGCGCGAGGAGCTTGTCCGCCTGCGACTCGGGGATCATGGCGGCCTTGAGCGTGCGCGTGGCGATGTGGCGCACAGGGATGACGCCGCGCAGGCGCGGGATGCACTCACTTTCGAAGAGCGGCTTGCATTCGAGCGGAGGGCCGGGGATGAGCATGACCAGCTTGCGGTAGCCCTCGAATGTGACGTCGAGCCACTGGCCGGGCGCGCTGCCATTGGCATTGGGCAGGATGGTCGAGCCCTGCAGAATGTCGGCCTGCTTGAGGTTGTTCTCAGGCATGGTGATGCGCCAGGTGGCGGCGCGCGCGTGGAGCGCGGCAACTTGCGATGCGTCGCGGCGGAGTGTGATGGAGAGCGCTTCGGCCACGGCTTCGCGGGTGAGGTCGTCTTCAGTGGGGCCGAGGCCGCCCATGAGGATGACCACGTCGGTGCGCGAGAGGGCGGCGCGGATGGCGCTGACGAGGTTCTTCTGGTTGTCGCCTACGATTGTTTTGAAGGCGACGGCAACGCCGATCTCGTTGAGTTTTTCGGTGAGGAAAAGAGAATTGGTGTCCTGCCGGTGGGGCGTGAGCATCTCGGAGCCGACGGCGATGATTTCGGATTTCATAAGAGGCTGTGATTAGTGGTTAGTGATTAGTGGCTAGTGGTGAGTGTTCAGGGCCCAGATTCATAGAAGCTGAGCAGTGTGCGGTCCGATGCCGGCAGAAGAAGGAGATGTTTTCACTAACCACTAATCACTAATCACTAGCCACTAATAGAGGCTTTGTCCTTCGACTCCCAAGTCCACATCATAAACGGCCTGGCTGGTGGCGAGGATCGCGGTGCCAAGCGGGGAGAAGGCGATTCCCACGAGGTTGGAACCGGAGAGGACGAGGGAAGCATTGCCGTCGCGCGTGACGCGGACGATGCCACGATGGCCGGCGAGGCAGGCGGCGACGTGAATGCTGCCGTCGTGTGCGATGGCCAGACCCTGCGGGCGGCCGAGCCCGCGGTAGAGCGGGCGCGTGTCGCCGTTGGGTTCGATGGCCCAGACGGCGTCGTTTGAGGATAGAGTGGGGCCGGTCACGTACAGGGTTCCGGCGGAGTTGACGGCGAGATGGTAGGCGGATACGGAGGGCTCGAGCGTGGCGTGGACGAAGATTTTGCGGTCTGGATTGATCTTGAAGATGGTGCCGCTGCGGTCGCCGACGAAGAGGTTTCCATCGCGGTCGAATGCGGCGCCTGTGGCGATACCCATTCCTTCGGCGTAGACGGTGAACTCGCCTGCGGCATCGACGCGGTAGACGTTGCCCTCGGCGCGCGAGGTGACGAAGAGGTCGCCGTCGGGGTTGAAGGCGAGCCCGGTGGCGTTGAGAATGCCTTCGACGAAGGGAGTGCCTCGGCCGTCCGGGCTGATGCGGACTACGGAGACGGGGGTGGCCTTGCCGCGCTGGCCGGAGATGGTGGCGTAGACCATTCCAGAGGGGCTCACCGCGGGACTGGTGACAGGGTGCAGTCCGGAGTTGAGCTCGCGGGCGACGCGAAGCGGCGCGGGATTGCTCGACCCGGAGATCGCGCGGACTTCCACCATTCCGGTTGAAGCAAGCGGCGGAACCTGGATGACAAGCCGTGTGGGGCGGCTCATAAGGATGTGCGCGGCGACGCCGCCCACCAGAACCATGGGGGGGCCGATGCTTGAGGGTCCGAGATTGGCGCCGATGAGTTCGACTTCGCCGCCGGGCAGCGCGACCGCGGGCACGACGTCGTCGATGCGCGGCTCGGCGTTGATTGCGGCGGCGGATTGGGAGCGGAGGCGCGGCATAAGGGGGATGGTATGGCCCTGAATCCGGATTCGTCCCTAAATCCAGAGACGCAGGAGCGATGCTACACCCAAAGCATACAACCCTGCGCCAAGGTCGTCGACGACGATGCCCCACCCCTCGGGCAGGCGCTCGAGGCGGCGGATGGGGAAGGGTTTGGTGATGTCGAAGAGGCGGAAGAGGACGAGGGCGATGAGGCCGTGGCGCCAGTCGAAGGGGCTGAAGAGGAGAGTGATCCACTGACCGGCGACTTCGTCGATGACGACGAAGCCGGGATCGTGGCGGCCGCTCTCGCGGGCGGCGATCGTGGCGGCGGGAATGCCGAGAGCGGTGGCGAGGACGATGCCGATTACGAGGGCGATGAGGAGTGCGATGGGCGCGGGATGGAAGAGCCAGGCGAAGGCAGCCCAGAGGAGAACGGCGGCGATGGAACCCCAGGTCCCGGGGCCGGGCTTGAGCAGGCCAGCGCCGAAGAAAGTGGCGACGGTCCAGGCCCATGGGGTGCGGCGTGTGATGGGCGCGGCTGTGGAGGCGGGGGCGTCAGTCACGGTTTGAGTCCTTGTTGTGGCCACCGGAAAGGCCGCCGAGGTCTTCGAGGACTTCAGGGTCGAGGACCGGGGAACTGATCTTGTAGACGCCCATGGCCCATTTGCCGAGGTCGATCTTGCGGCAGCGGTCGGAGCAGAAGGGGAAGTCGTCGTCTTTGGGCTGGACGAGCATTCCGCAGGTGGGGCAGCGGAGGACTTTGGCGGGTTTCTTTTTGGGGGCCATGACGCGGTTCCGTAAACAAGTTAGTTTATAGCGGGCCGGAGATGATGCGGGTGACTACGTCGTAGTCATGCGCTTCTGTGACGACGGCTTTGTAGAAGCGGCCGCGCTCGAGGGATTCGAGGTCGCCGAGGTCGTTGATGTAGACCTTGCCGTCGATCTCTGGGGCGTGGAATTCCGTGCGGCCTTCCCAGAGCAGCGGCGTCTCTTCGCTTTCGCCTTCGGCGAGGAGGACGAATTCGCGGTCGAGCCAGTTCTGTTTGGCTTCACGGGAGATGAACTGCTGGAGCTTCATCAGGCGCCGCTTGCGGGACTCGATGGTGCGCCTGGGCACCTTGCTGTCGAGCGAGATCGCGCCGGAGCCCTCCTCGTCGGAGTAGCTGAAGACGCCGAGCCAGTCGAACTTTGCTTCGGAGATGAACTCTTCGAGGACTTCGACGTCGCGGGCCGTCTCGCCTGGGAAGCCGACGATGAACGATGTGCGCAGGGCGATGCCGGGCACGGCCCCGCGGACTTTTTCGAGCGTCTTGAGGAAGATGTCGGCTCCGGCGCCGCGCTTCATGCGCTTGAGCACATCTGGCGAGGCGTGCTGGAGGGGCACGTCGAGGTATTTGCAGATGTTGTCGTGCTTCGCGATCGTCTCGAGCAGGCGGCCGGTGATGCGGTTGGGGTAGGCGTAGAGGAAGCGCAGCCAGCGGAGGCCTTCGATCCTGGCGAGTTCGTCGAGCAGTAGCGCGAGGCCGTCTTTCAGGCCGAGGTCTTCGCCGTAGCAGGTCGTGTCCTGGCCGATCAGGGTGATTTCGCTTACTCCCTTCGCGACGAGCTGGCGCGCTTCGGCGACGACGGACTCGAAGCGGCGCGAGCGGAACTTGCCGCGCAGGTTGGGGATGACGCAGAAGGAGCAGGGGTGGTCGCAGCCTTCGGCGATCTTGATGTAGGCCGACGCTCGGCCGGTCGCGAGGAGGCGCGGGGTGGTCTCGTCGTAGAGATAGGTGGGCAGGAGGTGAGCGGCGCCCTGCCAGTCATTGCGGCTGAAGCGGCCTTGCTGCTCGCGGTGGTCGCCTTCGGCCCTGGATGCGGTGGGCTCGGATTTATGCGTGCCCGAAAGCGATTCCTGGCCGGGGTGGACTGCAGCGGCGGCGCTGGTGAGGATGTTGAAGGGCGACGGCGCTTTGGCGGGGTGGGCCACTCCCGCGGCTTCGAGGATGGCTTCAAGCTCGCCGGTTCCGATGACTGCGTCGACCTCGGGGATGTTCTTCTGGATCTCGTCGCGGTAGCGCTCGACCAGGCAGCCGGCGACGATGAGCTTGCCGGCGCGGCCCTCGGTTTTGTGGCGGGCCATCTCGAGGATGGTGTCGACCGACTCCTGCTTGGCTGTGTCGATGAAACTGCAGGTGTTTACGACGAGGATGTCGGCCTCTTCGGGCCGGAAGGTGAGGCGCGCTCCGGCCTGGTCGAGGAGGCCCATCATGACCTCGGAATCGACCAGATTTTTGGGGCAGCCCAACGAAATAAAGCCCACGGTGGGAGCCGTGGGTGCGGTTTCAGTGCTCACCTCTTTATTGTACCGGGAACCTGATTTTTCGAACTATGAAGCCGAGCCATCTGGGTGTTTATACCAGCTTAAGCTAGACTATATGGAGGGGAAACATATGCAGATCGGCGCCTTCGAAGCAAAGAACACCCTGGGCTCCCTCCTGGACCGCGTTCAGCAGGGCGAGGAGATCGAAATTACCCGTCACGGCAAAATCGTCGCGCGGCTGGTTCCAAGCCGTGGGGCAGTCGACCGCGAAGCCGCCCGTGCCGCTTTTGACCGAATCCGTGCACGAGCGGCACATTCCGGAGTGAAATTCAACTGGGCGGAACTCAAGGCGGACCGCGACATGGGCCGGCCATGAACCTGGTGCTCGACAGTTCTGTGACGCTGGCCTTCGTCTATCCAGAAGAAGCTACGCCTGCCGTGCTCGAAGTGTTCAGGCAGGTGGTTGCAGATGGTGCGTGGGTAACGGCTTTGTGGCGGCTGGAGGTCGCAAACGTGCTGGAGATGGGAGTCCGCCGCGGCCGCACAGATACGGCCTTTCGAAATTCGGCGCTGCGAGACCTTGCGCTTCTGCCTATTCGAACGGATCCTGAAACAGACGCGCACGCGTGGGGCGAGACTCTTCGGATTGCCGAAAAGCACAAATTGACCATCTACGACGCCACCTATCTTGAACTCGCCAAACGCCTGGCGTTGCCTCTCGCCACGCTCGACGTGGAGCTGAGAGCCGCAGCCAAATCGGAGAAGTTGCAGTTGCTGGGAATCTGAGCAGATGGAGGCCTCATGATCGCTCGTCACTGGCGTGGATGGACAAAGCCCGAGAATGCCGATGCTTATGAAGTGCTCTTGCGCGACACGATGCTGCCGCACATCCGGCAGATCGATGGTCATCGCGGCGCTCACGTGCTGCGCAATGACGGCGCGGAGGAATCGGAGTTCGTCGTCATCAATTTTTTCGATTCGCTTGAAGCCGTGAAGCGGTTTGCCGGTCCGGACTACAGCGTAGCGGTCTTCGAACCCGAGGCGCGGCAATTGCTGTCGCGGATTGAGCCGCTGGCAAACCATTACGAAGTGCGCGTTTAGAGGATCTTCGGAGTTGCGGTGTACGGGCGGCGCTGAAGCTCTGCGCGAGGTGGAAGCGCGCCCGATTTCCAAATCTCGTAACAGGCCCGCAAAATGGGTGAAAAAAGTGGCGATCTGGGGCAAAAAAGTGACGTTTTGGGGCACTTTGAAAATTGAGTCAAGTTATTTATTATCAGTTGATTAGATGTTTTACACCCTTTTTGCCTCTCACATTCCAAAGGGGTTACTGGAGGGGGGGTGGGGGGTATTTATTTTCTGGTTAACAGGCCCGGAGCGCGGTGATCGTTTGGCATCGTCCGCAGGGGAAGGGGAGGCGCACTCTTCCCGGTCAAAAATGTCGAGTTTTCGGATTGATTATGCGGGGTCCGGAGCTGTCCCTGACCGGCTTTTGTAGTCAATTTCACACACATATGCAGTGAGTTTCGTACACATATGTAGTAATTTTCGTACACATATGTAGTAAGTTCATTTCCCTTCCGGCCGTTCCGACGGAGTCCGGGGGGTCCAGAGTGACAGCGCAAATAATCAGGCGCTGCGTATGCCTTGCCCCGGAAAAAGCGAAATGCCCGCGCGTGGCGGGCATTTGGAGAGGACTTTTCTGCCTCTATTGTTAAGTCTAACAGGATTGAAAAGTGGATCGGCCACTCTCCCAGGGAATTTTCCATTGGATAACCTTATGATATGAAGCCAGTTGCTTGCATTTCGCCTTTTCTTCCCTACTTGACAGGGTTTTTCGAGGTGAGATTTCCACAGGGGATTGCGCAGGGGTCCTCGTTTCAAGGCTCATGGCCTGGGCACAGACCCACAAAAAGGGGATCTGCAGGCTGCGGAAAAGGTCCCTTGGGCTGCTGCACCGGACTCATTAGCGCGGCAGGGGCTGAAGCCCACGTCTTTAGAATCAGCGTGTATTGGCCCGGCTGAAGGGCTTGCTGAAAAAATCAGTTTCTGTGGCAAATCAGCATTTGCAGGGGCTGAAGCCCGCGCGATTTATTGGCCCTATTCGGCACGAGTAAACTCGTGCCCTGTTACAAAGCCCCTCGAGAGTGATATTTTTAGCAAGCTGTGAAGTCGTGCCCTGTTACAAAGCCCTCGCTGCCGGATTTTTCAACAACTGTGAAGCCGTGCCCTTGTTACAAAGCCCTTCAAAATTGAGTTTTTCCGCAGCCTGTCTGGCCCGGTTCCGGCGGTCCCTGCCATCCGGCTTGATCATCATCGCCCGGATTCAGCGTGCGGATTCAGCGTCCGGTGTAGTTCTGCGCGTAGGTGTCACCGGGCAGGCCGAGCGCTGGCGCCTTGCGCGCGAGCGAATAGGCCGCATCGCGGTGCATGGCGCCGCCGACGGTGACGAGCCATGGCGATTTTCCCGTCGGCGAGAACACGCCGGGCTGAAGTTCGGGATGTTTCCTGCCCAATGAATCGGCCTTCTTCTGCGCCTGATCTTTGCGGTTATAGGTGAACGCCACGACGCGCCACACCGCAGAGGGATGCGAGCCGGCGCTTGCCAACGGTGATGTATGGTCCGGCGGCGCTTCTGCGATCGCCGTTTCGGGAATCGGCTGCGCTGCTGCTGCGGCATGATGGCCGAAGAGGCGGTGCGCGACGATCCAGCCGAAGAGGACAACCGCCGCGAGCAGGACCAGCGCCGTAATCCAGCGCCGTGAGTCAGCCTGAATGCCGGTGAGCCAGTCGGGCAGCGTGAAGGGCTCGCGGTCACTGCTTAGAAATGCAGCGCGCGCGCCGGGCCTTGAGAAGTGCGCTTCGGGCGGCCCCGGAAGTTGCGACGGCTGGGCGCTGGCCGGAGAAGGCGCGGGTGGCTCGCCGGGCCGGCGGACGGGGTCGCGGAATCTCGCCGCGGCCACTGCGGAAGCGATCGGCGATGCCGGGGGCGCGGCCTTTGGAATCGGCGGCAACGACCGGAAAGCTGGGCGCGCCGTGAGCGCCGCCTTGATCTCGGCCAGGCCCCACTCGCCGCTCCTGGCATTGAGCACGATGTCGTCGAAGGGAGCGGGCAGAGCGAATTGCCTGTGGGGCGAAGCGGTCCGCGCGGAGCCGAGCAGAACTTCCATGAGCACAAGGGCAAGATCGTGGACGTCGCGCCGCCGAGCGGCGAACCCCGCGTCGCCTTCGGGCGTCTCGCGGATGCAGTCGCTTCGGAGCTTCACGGTTTCGCCGACGGCGTAGATGGCGCCGGCCGAGACGTGCTCGTGGACGAAGCCGTGCGCGTGCAGCATCTCGAGCGCCGAAGCCATGCTGAGGCCGATCTGGGTAGCGTCCGCCGTGGACAGGCGGCCTTTCTCGAGCACCTGCCCCAGGTTTGCGTCGACGCGCTCGAACACGACGTAGACGGCCGTGATGTCATCGGCTTCGATGAGGAACTGCCCGAAGCGGTCGATGCGGAGAAAGTTGGGATGGCCGAGGCTCTGCACGCCGCGCCACCGGGCGAGGATCTCGTCCTCGTCAAAGTGGCACTCGATGATGCGGATGAGGGCGGGCTCGCCGTTTGCGTTCGAGGTGGAGAAGAAGGCGCTGCGTCCTTCGGTCTGAAGCAGCTTGTTGAGGGCAAAGGCGCTGTCGATTGTGACGCCTTCGAATTCCGTCCACAGATCCATGGGATTCCTGCTGTCTCAATTGAAATTCCAAAGCAGGAGGCCCGGCGGGGCGGAGGGGTCCAGATAATCTATGCGGCGAGACGCGTGTGCGGACGGAGCGGCTCTTGTTATGCGTCGATTATCCACCATTCAGGCGGCGCAAGGGTTAACCGAAAAAGTTCCCTTCATCTGCGGACTGCGAAAAGCGCGTGCCGTCGAAGCGGCATCCCTATCGGACTAACGGCCAAGCATTCGCGAATCGCGAGTCCGGCATTCAATCCACCTGCACGCTCGGCAGATCGAAACCGGCGCTTCATGATTGTTTTTCAAAAAGGCGCTTGACCCTTCCCTTGCGTCATGCTCAAAGATGTCCAGGGTGAGACCAATGAAGACCTTCCGCATCCAGGAGTTCGCAAAACTTGGCGGCGTTACCGTGCGGGCATTGCATCACTACGACCGGCTCAAGTTGCTTTCGCCCGCGCATCGGTCGGACCGTGGATACCGGCTCTACTGCCACGAGGATTTGGGGCGCCTGGAGCGGATTCTCGTGCTGCGGTTCCTGGGGCTTTCACTGCGCGAAATTGCCGGGATGCTAAATTCTCCGGCAACCGCCGGCGCAGAACGGCTGACCGTCACGCTTGCGCGGCAGCGGGCGGCACTGCATGAGCGGCGCGACGGCCTGGATCGCGTGCTGCGCACCATTGAACATGCACAACTGCGCGCACAGGAACCGGCGGAACCCGAATGGGTTCTCTACCAGACGATTCTGAAGGAGGTACAAATGCAGGAAGCCACAGACTGGAGACAGAAATACTACAGCGCGAGTGCATTTGAGGCGCTTCAGCTGCAGCGGGCAACGACGACGCCTGAACAATGGGCGGATGCCGGTGAGCGATGGCGCGCGGTGCTGGCCGATGTTCAGAGCGCGCTCGATCGCCAGGTTTCTCCAGACAGCGCCGAAGGCCGGGCGCTTGTCGCGCGCTGGATTCGCCTGGGCGACGAGTTCACGCTCGGAAATCCGGAGATCGCCGAGGGTCACCGGCGGATGTACCAGGACGAAAGCCACTGGCCGGATGATGAAATGGCCGCACACCTGAGGGCGGTGAGCCCTAAACCTGAGCATCGGGCCTTTTTTCACCAGGCTGTTCAGGCCTGTCTGCGCCACGGATGATCCTGGGTGACCGCTCGATCCGTTGCAGTGGAATGGTGGCTTCGCGGTTTGCATCCGGGTGACGCCTGAAGGCGCGCGGCGAATCGTCTTTCATGTCCGATCCTGAACACGGGGAATCAAAACCGGACAGGGAGGATGAGCGTCTCCACTGTAACTCTTTGAAAGAACGGGGTGCGGAACGAATGCGTTTGGCGCGGCGGATGCAATGAATCCATGTGGAGGCTGCCATGTCCGGACTGCGCCAGAATTTGAAATTTGCCTTTCGCCAGCTGATCAAGAGCCCCGGTTTCACGGTGGTCGCGATTGTCATTCTTGCCCTTGGAATCGGGGCCAACACGGCCATCTTCAGCATGGTGAACACGGTGCTGCTGGAGCCGCTGCCGTTTCCGAATCCCGACCGGCTGGTGCAGATCTGGCACACGCCGCCGCAGGAGCAGTTCCCGGGCATGACGCAGTTTGCCGTGTCGGCAGCGAATTTTCTCGACTGGCAGAGGCAGGGCACGTCGTTCGAAGGGATGTCTCTGTATGGCGGCGGCGGCTACGAGTGGACGACTGGGTCGAAGTCCGAGACGATCGTCGCCGGCCGCGTGACGAGCGACTTCTTCCCGGTGCTCGGGGTGCAGCCGATGATTGGCCGCGGGTTCACTGCGGAAGAAGATCATCCGGGAAAGAACCACGAAGTGATCCTGACCTGGAAGCTGTGGATGCAGCGCTTCGGCGGCGACCGCAACGTGCTCGGGCGCACGATGGACCTCGACGGCACTCCTTATACGATCGTGGGCGTAATGGGCGCAAAGGTGCAGAAGCCCGGCTTTGCACAGGCCTGGGTTCCCATGGGGCTGACGCCGGCGGAAGCGGTGGTGCGCGGCGAGCACCACTTCATGACGGTGGCGCGCCTGAAGCCGGGCGTGACAGTCGAGCAGGCGCAGGCGGAGATGGACAGGATCTCGCAGCGGCTCGCGGGAATGTACCCGGCGGATGACAAGGGATGGGGCGCGAAGGTGATCACGGTGCGCGACGATATGGTGGGCGATGTGCGCCCGGCGCTGCTGATGATGCTCGGCGCGGTGGGTTTTGTCCTGCTGATTGCCTGCGCGAACGTGGCCAATCTGCTGTTCGGGCGTGCGTATGCGCGGCGCAAGGAGATTGCCATCCGGACTGCGCTCGGCGCGAGCCGCTCGAATGTAACGCAGCTGCTGCTCATCGAGGCGATGATCGTGTCGCTGGTGGGCGGCCTGGTGGGCCTGGAGACGGCGCACTTCGGCATCGATCTGCTGGTGAAGACCTTCGCCGACATGCTGCCGCAGATGGGCCAGATCGGGCTGAGCGTGCCGGTGTTGCTGTTCACGCTTGGCCTGTCGATCGTGACGGGGCTGCTTTCAGGATGGCTGCCGGCGCTGAGCCTGACGCGCGGCGACGTGAACGAGGGTTTGAAGCAGGGGTTCGGCAGGATGGACGCGGACTCGGGCCGGGGCGTTACCCGGTCGGCGCTGGTGACGGTTGAGGTGGCGCTGTCGCTGGTGCTGCTGATCGGAGCAGGCCTCATGGTGCGGAGCCTGTGGAAGCTGCAGGCCGCGGATCCGGGCTTTGACGAGCGCAGCGCGCTGACGATGAATGTGAACGTGCCGGGGAAGCTGTTCACGGCGCCGGCCCAGGAGACGCAGTTCTTTACCGATGTACTCGACCGGGTGCGCGCGCTGCCGGGCGTGGAGTCTGCGGCGGCCATCGACAACCTGCCGCTGCAGGGCGGCTCGAACCAGCCGATCATGGCCGAGGGAAGGCCTGTCGTCCCAATGGCGGAGCAGCCTGAGGTGTCGGTGCGCGTGGTCACGCCGGAGTATTTCAAGACGATGCGCATGCCCGTGATCGAGGGGCGCGATATCGCGGCGAGCGACTCGCCCGAAGCGCCTGGGGTGGTGGTGATCAGCAAGTCGATGGCGAAGCAGTTCTGGCCGAATGAGGACGCGATCGGCCGGCGGCTGACGCTGTCGTTCTTCCCGGACAAAGTGCGTGTAGTGGTCGGCGTTGTGGGAGACGTGAAGCAGAACGGGCTCGATTCGGCTGCGGGCATTGCGACGCTCTATTGGCCGGTAGCGCAGGTGGGCGACTCGTCGATGGCGAAGTGGCGTCCTTACGGGTTGAGCCTGGCGGTGCGGACGACGGTGCCTCCGCTGACGGTGGCGAACTCGGTGACAGGCGCGGTGGCGCAGGCGAACAGCAACGCTGCGGTGGACAACGTGATGACGCTCGAGGATTTCGTCGGCGCGACGCTGACGCAGCACCGCTTCAACATGGAGCTGCTGACGATCTTCGGCGCGCTGGCGCTACTGCTGTGCACGATCGGCATCTACAGCGTGCTCGCGTACTCGGTGAAGCGGCGGATGCGCGAGATCGGCGTGCGGCTGGCGCTTGGGGCCACGCTGGGTGACGTGGCGAGGCTGGTGGTGATGCAGGGAATGAAGCCGACGCTCGCCGGAGTGGGCATCGGGCTCACGGCGGCGCTGGCAATGGGCAAGGTCGTGAGCAGCCTGCTCTACGGCGTGACCGCGACGGATGCGGAGACCTTTGCCGCGGTGACGGCGCTGATGGTGGTGGTGTCGCTTGCGGCGAGCCTGGTTCCGGCGTTGCGCGCGACGCGGGTTGATCCGCTTGCGGTGCTGAGGGACGAATGAGCGAGCAGCGCGGGTCGTGGAGCGCGGGTCGTGGAGCGCGTTGATCATGGGACATGAGGCACGATTCCCGGCGAAATAAATCCCTGCGCCGTCCCTTCGGGACTCCTGAGGCAATATCTATGACCGTGTTCCCCACGCTGAAGCGCGGGGCTAACAAGCACTGCGCCTCCGGCGCGCTTGGCGGCCTTTATCCTGTAGGGTGATTTCCAAATCAATTGAACAGCTCAAGACGGCCTGGAAGAGCGAGGGGGGCTGGAAGCGCCTGCTGCGCCTGTTCGCGTTGTGGTTTGCGGTGGGCGTGGCGGCGCTGTGGCTGCTCGCTTCGCTTTCGCTGGTGGTTCTGCGGTGGGTCGATCCGCCTACGACTGCTGTGCACGTGCAGCGCCGGGTGCAGGCGTGGATTCACGGCAAGGCGTATCGCAAGCGCTACCGGTTCATTCCGCTGACTGAGATATCGCCGGATTTTCAGCATGCGGTGATCGCGGCGGAGGACGGGCGCTTCTACGAGCATCACGGGTTCGACTGGAACCAGATCCAGATCGCGGCCGAGGAGAGCATGCAGGGCGGCAGGACGCGCGGGGCCTCCACCATTACGCAACAACTCGTGAAGAACCTGTTCTTCGGAACCGACCGGTCCGTCCTGCGAAAGGGCGCGGAGGTGACGCTGGTTCCGGTGGCCGAGCTGGTGCTAGGCAAGCGGCGCATCCTCGAGCTCTATCTGAACGTGGTGGAGTGGGGACCGGGCATCTATGGCGCGGACGCCGCGTGCGGGTATTACTACAAGACCCCTGCGCGGAAGATCGGGCGCGACCAGGCTGCGCGGCTGGCGGCAATTCTTCCGGCCCCGCTGAAGCGCCGGCCGGATCGAATGAACGACTACAGCGCGCTGATCATGGAGCGCATGCGCCAGATGGGATGGTAGCGGCCGCGCCGAAAAGCGGTGCGAGGACTCCATTGCCCGCCGGGAAATACTGCGACTTTGCATAGGTCCGCCGATGCGTGAACCGAGGCTATACTCGCGCGCAGAAAGCTCTTGAGCGCGCCAATGATCGATGCTCCGCAGCCCATAAAGCAAGAACGCAAGCCGGCCGACGCAGAAGCGGAGAGTTTTGCGCCTGCGAGGCAGACGCGCCGGGTCTACGAGCGCATCCCGTTCCGTACGCAGATTCCGCAGCCGGACCTCAAGTACAAGTCCGGTATTGGCAGATGGCTCGCGAGGGGCGCATCTCTCGATGCGCACTCTGCCGTGGAGGTGCATACCGACCGCTGGTGGAAGGTGATGTGGCTGACGGGGGTGGATTACTTTTCGACGCTCGGGTACCAGCCGGGGATTGCGCTGCTCGCGGCCGGCGTGGTGGCGCCGATTGCGACGATGATCCTGGTTCTCGTGACGCTGGTTGGAGCGGTTCCTGTGTACTTCCAGGTGGCGGGACGCAGCTTTGCGGGGCAGGGCTCGATTGCGATGCTCGAAAACCTGCTGAAGGGATGGAAGGGCAAGGTGCTGGTGCTGACCCTGCTGGGGTTCGCGACGACGGATTTTGTGATCACGATGACGCTGTCGGCCGCCGATGCGGCGAAGCACGCGATTGAAAACCCCTTCCTGCATGACTACCTGGGCGAGCACCAGATCCTGGTGACTCTGGCGATTCTTACGCTGCTCGCGGTGTTGTTTCTGCGGGGATTCAGCGAGGCGATCGGCCTTTCAATGTTCGCCGCCGTCCCGTATCTGTTGTTGAACCTCGTGGTGCTGGGGCGCGGCGTGTGGGAGGTGGCGACGCATCCGACGGCGCTCGCAAACTGGCGGTCCATGATCGAAGCACGAGGCGACTTTTCGATGGTGGTGCTGGGCGCGATCATCGTGTTTCCGCAGCTTGCGCTGGGCTTGAGCGGGTTTGAGACGGGCGTCTCGGTGATGCCGCTGATCGATGGAGGCCCGGAGGACAAGGATTACAGCCCGCGGCTTGGAGGACGGCCGCGCGGGAGAATCCGGAACACGCGAAAGCTTCTTATGACCGCGGCAGTGATCATGAGCGTGATGCTGATCCTGTCGAGCTTTGTGACAACGCTTCTGATCCCGCCGGAGGACTACAGGATTGGCGGCGATGCCAGCGGGCGCGCGATCGCATTCCTGGCGCACAAGTACATCGGCGACGGATTCGGAACAATCTACGATCTGACGACGATCTTCATCCTGGGACTGGCGGGCGCGTCTGCAATGGCAGGGCTGCTGCACCTGATCCCGCGCTACCTGCCCCGGTTCGGGATGGCGCCTCGATGGGCGGAGCTGGCGCGGCCGCTTGTGCTGGTGCTGTTCGCCATCGATGTGGTGATTACGCTGGTGTTCAAAGCCAACGTGGAGGCGCAGAGCGGCGCGTACGCAACCGGGGTGCTGGTGCTGATCCTGTCGGCGGCTTTTGCGGCCACGCTTGCCTCATGGCGAGAGAAGCGATGGCTGATGGCGGCCTTCACCGGGACATTGTGCCTGGTGTTTCTTTATACGCTTGCGGATAACTGCATCGAGCGGCCGGATGGGTTGATTATCGGGGCGATTTTGACGCTTCTGCTTATGACGGCGTGCGCGCTGAGCCGCTCGTTGCGGTCGGTTGAACTGCGGATCACGGAAGGGTACTACGCCGACCGCGAGAGCTGGGAGATGGGGCCGACGCTGAGGGGCAAGAAGGTTCATCTCGTGCCGATCAAGAGCGGGTCGCGGGAGGCGCGCGTGAAGAAGCGGGAGGAGATCGGCAGATACTACGGCGTGCGAGGGCCATTCCTTTTCCTGCACGTGAACCTGCTCGACAACCGCAGCGAGTTTGCGGCGCCGCTCGAGGTAACCGTAAGCAAGGAAGGCGATGATTATTTCGCGGAAGTCTACAGCGCCACCGCAATTGCCAACTCGATCGCGTTCATCAGCGAATGCATCGATCCGAAATCGATCTTCATCGGGCTCACGCGGCGCGACCTGATGGCGCAGGCGCTCCGTTACCTGACGTTTGGCGAGGGCGAGACGGGGCTGATGGTCTACACCATCCTGCTGCGGTATTGGGATTGGACGGCGGAGGATGACGTGCGGCCGCTGATATTTCTGATGAGCGACTGATCGAAGCGGTCGCGTGGGCGATTGTTTTCGGTGGCGTTGGCGGGGGTCCGGAGACCCCCGCTACAGCCGGCCTATCACCCCAGCGACAAAGACCCGTCGCTGGGGACCCCGGGTCTGGAGACCGGCTGTACGATTGGAGACCGGCGGTACGATTGGAGGCCGGCGGTACTATGCGCGGTCGAGGTTGTTGTAGACGGCGGCGGTGCAGCCGTCGATGTCGTTCTGGAGCGGCGGAGGAGCGCCGAAGTGGGTCATCTCGGCGGCCTGCGTGCGAGCTAAGAAGTCGGCGTATCCATTCGACTGCAGGGAGCGGAGCGACGCGACCGTGAAGCGCTTCTTCATTTCATCGAGGCTGATTCCGGCGGCTTTGCCTTCGGCAACTTTCTGCGTGAGCTCTTCGATGAAGTTCCGCTGGCAGGTCATGATGGTGCGGCTTGACTGCATGGGGCCGTGGCCGCCGAGGATGGACTGGAAGTCGAGTTTTGCGACTGCATCGATTGTTGCGGGCCACTTGCGAGGATAGCCGTCGCCGATGTTGGGAACCCAGCAGTGGCTTGCGTCTCCTGTAGCGATGGCTCGCCGGCTGGGGCAGAATGCAAACACATCGCCAGCCGTATGCGAGCGGCCGTGGAAACCGAGCTGCAGATCGAAGGCGGGATCTTTAAGTTCGTAGGAATTGTCGAATGTGATGGTAGGAAGCTCGAGCGTGAAGTCCTTCATCTCGGCCTGGTACGCCTGGATGTGGCTGATCTCGGACGCGCAGAAGGCCTTTTCGGCGGCTGATGAGGATTTGCCGGCGCGCTGGTGGAGGGCGTCGATCTGCTTCGACATTTCGTCGAGGGACTGCTTGAGGCGGTCCACGGAGTACTGCGACATCAGTTGCTTTGTCTGTGAAGTGGCGATGAAGTCGACCTTACTTCCTGTGTGCGCATAGGCCTGGTTGCCCTGCGTGTGGTCCCAGTGGAAGTGCGTGTTGATGACGTAGCGCACGGGCTTCTCGGTGATGTCGCGTCGGATCTGGGCGATGAGAGAGGCAGCGGCCGAGGGCTTGGAGTGGGCGTCGACGATGACCACGTCTTTGGAGCGGACGAAGATGGCGGCGTTGCAGTTGATGACGGTCTGCGGGCGGGCGTGGGCGAAGAAGACGCCGTCGGCGGCCTTGTGGAGATCGAAGAGATCGGATGCATCGGTGGGAGCAGCGCTGCGCGCCCATGCGGCGCGATGCCATGCGAGTTCGACGATGGATGCGCCGGCAAGGGTGGTGCCCATGAGCTTGCGGAGGAAATCGCGCCGCGAAGGGGAATGATGATGGCCGTGAGCGGCATGGTCGTGGTGGTGGGGATGGTTGTTGCCGGGGTGCGAGTGATCGTGCATGCAGGTTCCTCCGGGCGATGCGCGAGAAGCTTATCACTCCCTGAAACGCAGTGGAAGATGGCACTTCGGGGGCGATGCTTCGAGTGTTAAAATCAATCAGTGCCGGGTCCTACGCGACGTAATCCCGCCAAACCCGCCAGGTCCGGAAGGAAGCAACGGTAACGGGCTAGTACGGGCGCAGTAGGTCACCCGGTACTTTTTTGCAAAGTGCAGGGACCAGGCATCAGGGACCAAGGGACCAAGGAGGCAGAGACCAGCGTGAACTGGCACTGCGCACTCGAGCCCTGCGCCAGGAGAAGAAATTGAGCCTTACTGTTCGTCCCGTTGTTGGCCGCCGCGCCAAAATTTCCGCACTTGGCACTTACGTTCCTCCGCAAGTTCTGACCAATCAAGATCTTGAAAAGATGGTGGAGACGACCGACCAGTGGATCATGGAGCGGACGGGGATCCGCGAGCGGCACGTGCTGGAACAGGGCAAGGGCGTAAGCGACATTTGCGCGGAGGCTGCGAAGAAGTGCCTTGCCGCGCGCGGAATCGGGCCGGACGACGTGGAAGCGATCGTTGTTGGCACAGTGACGCCGGACATGATGTTTCCATCGACGGCGTGCCTGGTGCAGACGAAGATCGGCGCGCACCACGCTTGGGGATTCGACGTCTCAGCAGGTTGCTCGGGCTTCGTGTTTGCGCTGCAGGCCGGAGTGAAGCTGGTGGAGAGCGGCGCGCACAAGATGGTGTTAGTGTGCGGCGCGGACGCCAATACGAGGATGACCGACTACACGGACCGCGCGACGTGCGTGCTGTTCGGAGACGGCGGCGGGGCGGTGCTGATTGAGCCTTGCGAAGAGGGCGAGATCGGGATGATCGACTTTGTGCACGAGATCGACGGAGCGGGCGGCGTATCGCTGAACCTGCCGGCGGGCGGCAGCCTGAACCCGCCGACGCACGAGACGATCGACAAGAAGATGCACTTCATCCACCAGGATGGGCAGGCGGTGTATAAGTTCGCGGTGCGCAAGATGGCCGAGGCGACGAACACGCTGCTCGAGCGCAACGGCGTAACGGGCTCGGACCTGGGATGCTTTATTCCGCACCAGGCGAACAAGCGGATCATTACTTCGACCGCGGACCGGCTGGGGATGGATCCGGAGCGGGTGATTATCAATATTGATAAGTACGGGAACACCTCGGCGGGGACGATTCCGCTGGCGATGGAGTCGGCCATTGAGGAAGGGAAGTTGAAGAAGGGCGACCTGGTGCTGCTGGCGGCGGTGGGGGCTGGGTTCACGGTGGGAACGGCGTTGCTGCGGTGGGAGATCTAAAGGAACAGATATAGGGGAAAGTCTCCTGTTTTCAGCTATTTGGAGGTACGGTTCACCCAAGGAGCCGCGAACCCGGCACTGTTCAATCGATGTCAGTGTTTCAATGAATGAAAGTGGTATTATGGATAGTGAAACGGGAGACTCAGATGGTCAATCCGAAGATCTAGATGCGGTTCAAGAACTCGGCACGGATGGCGTCATCCTGTCCTGGCCGCCCGAATTACTTCACTTATAAATACTTCAGCCGTTTGATCCGAGTTCTGTGTTGAAGCTCGCCGTGCATCATGCATTCCAGACCCTCTTGAAATCTTCGCGTATACCGTGGACGGCCGCAGTGTATTGCGCATTGGCCGCGAGGTCGAACAGGTCACCTTCGCTGTTTTCAAAGTCATAGATCACCGTGGCGAGCTTTGCTCCCTGGTACTGGGCCGCCTTTCTCAGGTGATCTACGGCTTCGTCAAGGACTGGAGAGGGACCCTGCGGCGCAACCTGGCCGGCCGATAACCGGCAAAGGATACAAGCAAGGTTGTAATGCACAGCGCCGCTCCATCGCGGAACGGGCTCATCTTCCCAATCGGTAGCCTGGAGGCCGGTCTTCGTTTGATTACGCGCCTTTTCAAGGAGCGCCGTTGAGAGGTGGGCATCGCCCTGCTTCTTCGCCAACATGGCCTCGTCGTAGTAAAGGCGGCCGAGATTGTAGTAACAGCGCTGCTGATTTGGTCTTTTCCGTTGCGAAGCCAGGAACGAATCGCGGGCTCTATCGCGAAGCGCGGGATCGTGCTCTGCCAGTTCCATGTAGATCAGGCCCAGGTCGTTGTCATATTGGAATTCTCCGTTTCCACGGGCGGCTGCAATCAGCGCGTAATAGAGCGCGCGGTCGAGATCGGAGGCGAATTTTTCGGCTTGATATTTCGAATAGTAGAAGTTCGCCATTTTGCGGAGCTGGGGGGCAGTGGGAGGCGGTTCGGCAAATTCCAGGGCGATCAGGTGTTCGACGGTGAGAATGCGCTGGCGTCGTTCGATGGCCATGAGGCGATAGCGGTCATCCTCCCAAGCCAGCTTCGGGAACTCCTTCTCGAGATACTCCAGAGACTTCCTTACCTGCTCCTCCAAATCCGCAAGCTTCGGAAAACTCTGTTTGGCCTTCTCGGCGAGCCTGGTGACTTCCTCCTTCTGCAGTTCGGCTTCCTTCACCGCGTCAGCGATGCGTTTCATCGCAACGCTCGTCGCCTTGTCGATATCACGCTTCGCGATACCGAGCGCATCAGCTGTCTTGCCCCTGTACTCCTTTACAGCATCCTTCAGGCGGAACGATCCAAAGAGAGTCACGGCAACGATTACCGCAATGGAGATTCCGCTTGCAGCGAGCAGAATCATGAGTTCCTGCTCAAGGTGGGCGATTTCCTTGTCGGTGCTCGCGAGGTGCTCGTTCGTACGCGAGACGTCTTCTTCGACGCTTTGAAGTTGCTCTTTGGCTTTGCCCGCTTCATCGCCGGTGTTCGTCTGAGCAGGCGCATTCTGAGCCCTGGAAGTCGCGTGCTGAGCGGCCGCAACTGACGCAGCCAGAATCAGCAGAAGGCCCAGTGGGCGCAGGGTCATAATCAGGGATTGTATACCCGGTTTGTTTCAACGGGCTGTCCCGGACTCGCGGGCATCAGGCTGGAACTCGGGCAGGACGCCTGATTCGGCGGCCATGCGGAAGAAGCTGCGCATGCCTTCGAGGCATTCGTCATCGAGCACGTAGTGGATGTTCTCGCCCAGGTAATGGCGGATGGTGTCCTCGGGGATGGGCATCTTGTTTGACCACTCCTGCGCGAGGGCTTCGATGTTTTGAAGGCCGTGATCGCGCGAGCGGATGAGATCGGCGGCAACGTCATCGAGCGGTCCGGAGCACGTGGTTCCCCAGACGGCAGAGATGAAGGGCAGCCCGGTGAGGGTGCGCCACTCGTGGGCGAGGTCGTGATAGACGAGTTCTTCGCCGGTGCGCTCGAAGCGGTTGGCGCGCTCTTCGAGTGCGAAGAGTGCGGGGTCGCCGATTACGATGGCGGCGTCGGCGTGGCTGAGCATGTTATCGAGGTCTGCGGCCATGGGAAGGAACTTCGCTTCCGGATTGGCCCACTTCTGAAAGAGGATGCGGGCATAGGCGATGGTCGTGCGGCTCGCGGTGTCGGCGGCCACCGTGCGGATCTTCGCAAGCGGCTGTCGCGAGCGGCGTACGAGCAAGAGCGAACGGACGTGATCCTTTGAGGCGATGACGCAGCCCGGCAGGATGCGGAGGCCGGGAGTGACGGTCAGCGAGGCAATGGGAACGAGGCCGATGTCAGCGGCTCCGGAGGCGAGGCGGTCGGCGCAATCGGAGGGGAGCATCCAGTCGATGTGATAGCGGCCGGCAAGTTCGGCGGCATGTGGAGGGTGTTCGAAATCCCACATGAGGGGGGCGGGGTTCAGAAAACGGATGGCAGCGATCGTGAGAGGAGATTGCTTGCACTGACGCACGGAATAAGTTTAACGGGTGAGTGGCCTATGGCTGGTTGTCAGCGGGCGGGGTGAGGAATGCTGTGACCAGCATTGTGTCGATAGGTATCGTCGAAGAAGATGATTGAAATCCGCGGCCGACGATTTGATCGAATCTCGCCATGCGAAATTTTCATATGCACGGGAAATTGACAACTGCTTTTTCGACTAGTTATCGTTACAAGCGCGTTCCCGATAATGCGATTTATTCGTAGATATTTCTGGAGTTGTTCGATTCCAAGATATGAGACCGAATGTCGCCGTTGGCTCAAGAGCCCGGAATGCAGGGGTCTGCGCGCCAACGATTTAGTTAATCGAACAGAGGCTTGATGCATTACTTCAATTCCGGAAGTCGCTCGCGGGTGAAACTGAATGCACGAGTTGAGGGGATTCCGGCGACGGTTTCCCCTCTTTCTTTTGCGAGTTGATTTGATGGCGCGGGATTTGTGAGATGTGAGCAGGGTCGCGCGCAGAGAACGGTTGGTTCGATATGGTCGGGTTCAAGAGATGAACGACATGCATGAAGCGATGAGCGCCGAGCAGGGCCTGAAGCTGGATGAAGACCGGCTTGCCTGGCTCGCATTGGCGATGACGCCAGGGTTGGGCCCGAGGCGAATTCTCGAGGCGATGAAGGGGTTGGATTCGGCGTCGCGGGTATTTGAGCTGACGCTTACAGAGCTGGAAGGCTTCCGCATGCCGGGAGGTTCAGCGCAGTTTATTTTCGATGGCAAGGCTCGCAAGGCCGCGGAGAAAGAGTGGGAAGCGGTTCGGGCGCAAGGAGCGACGATCCTTTCGCTGGGATGCGCGGACTATCCGGCACGGCTAAAGGAGATCTACGACCCGCCTCCGGTGCTGTGGGTGCGGGGAGATGTGAAACTGCTGGCGCGTCCTTCGATTGCGGTGGTGGGAACGCGGCATCCGTCTCCTTACGGCGCGGGCGTGGCCGAGATGCTGTCGCGGGATCTGGCCGTGCGAAAGCTGCTGATTGTGAGCGGAATGGCGCGCGGCATCGACACGTGCGCGCACAAGGGAACGCTGGCGGCGCGCATGCCCACGGTGGCGGTTTGGGGCACCGGGATCGACGTCGTGTATCCCAAGGAAAACAAGAAGCTCGCGGAGGATATTGTCTCGATGGGAGGCGCCATCGTAAGCGAGATGCCGTTGGGGACATTCCCCGCGCCTCAGAATTTTCCGCTGCGAAACCGAATTATAAGCGGGTTGAGCATCGCGGTGCTGGTTGTGGAGGCCGCGGAGAACTCGGGGACACGCGTAACAGCGCGATGCGCGGCGGAGCAAAACCGAGACCTGTTCGCGGTGCCGGGGAACGTGACGAATAAAAATTCGTGGACGCCTAATACGCTGATAAAGCAGGGCGCGAAGCTCGTAGCGACATGGGAGGATGTCTGGGAGGACCTGCCTTCGCAAGTCCGGGTTGAGTTGGAGGCCGAGGCTGGAGCTGAATCCAAACCCGACCGTCAGGCATCTCTTTTGCCAGACCCCGTATTGAGGCCGCATGAGGCGATGCTACTGGAGCTGCTGCGGGCGGATGAGGCGCTGCAGATCGACGAGATCCTCGACCTGATTGAAACCCAACTGACTTCGGCCGAAGTATTTACGGCATTATTTGAGCTAGAGATGGCGGGTCGGGTGCGGCAGTTGCCGGGAAAGAATTACGTTCGCGTACTCTGAAAATGAGTTTTCTCGTCTGAGAAAAATTGGAGTTCCTAATTGCGGGTGTTGCGCCCGGAATGGGTTTTGTGCGTACAATCCCGGGAACCGGGGAAGCGGCAAGTACACGGCGGCGAGTGGAAATGAAACCACCTTCCGTGATAGCTTCCAAGTTTCACGGCCAATTCTCGAGGCGAATCGAAACCAGACGCGACTCGGGCGGAGTTGAAACCTTCGGGCCGCACGCGCAATCAGAACTGAACGGGACCTAACTGGTTTGGAATTTGCCCACGCGAGTCGGGACAAGCCTGAGCGGGTCTAGTAATAAGGATGGCAATGAGCAAATCACTGGTGATCGTCGAATCCCCCGCGAAGGCCAAGACGATCGGGAAATATCTCGGCAAGGACTTTGAGGTGCTGGCATCTGTCGGGCACATCATGGACCTGCCAAAGAACGATCTTGGGGTGGAACTGAAGAAGCGGACCTTCGAGCCGACGCTGATTGTGTCTCCGGGCAAAGAGAAGGTGGTGGGTCAACTGCGGAAGGCGGCGGCCAAGGCCGAGCAAATCTTCCTGGCGCCCGACCCTGACCGCGAAGGCGAAGCGATTGCGTATCATCTTGCGCTTCAGCTTGGCACGTCGGCCGCGGACAAGAAAAAGATCCATCGCGTTACATTCAACGAGATTACGAAGAAGGCCGTTCAGGACGCGTTCCAGCATGCGCGCGACGTCGATCAAAAACTTGTGGATGCGCAGCAGACGCGGCGCGTGCTGGACCGGCTGGTGGGATACCAGATTTCGCCGCTGCTCTGGGACAAGGTGCGGCGCGGATTGTCGGCGGGCCGCGTGCAGACGGTGGCGGTGCGGCTGATCGTTGAGCGCGAACGGGAGATCAATGCGTTCAAGCCGGTTGAGTACTGGACGCTCGAGGCGTTTCTCCATCCTGAAAGGCAGGCGGACCAGAGTTTCAACGCGAAGTTCGTCGGCGTCGACGGGCAGCCGGTTCGGGTGGCGAACGGGACGGACAAGGACGGCAAGGAACAATTCATCGCAGACGCGTTGCCGGATGAGAAGTCGATGCGCGAGGTGCTCGCCGACCTTGAAGGAGCGGGATGGTCGCTGGTTTCGCTGCAATCGCGCGAGCGCCAGAGGAGACCGCAGGCGCCGTTTATCACGAGCCAGTTGCAGCGCGAGGCCGCGACCAAGCTGAAGTTCAACGTGCGGCGCACTATGGGCGTTGCGCAGCGGTTGTACGAGGGCATTGAAATCGGCCCCGACGGGCTTACGGGTTTGATTACGTACATGCGTACCGATTCTCCGCGCGTGGCGCCGGAGGCGATCGAGGGCGCGCGCGAATGGATCGGGAAGAACCTGGGCAAGCAATATCTGCCCGCTACGCCCAACGCGTACAAGGGCAAGAAGGACGCGCAGGACGCGCACGAGGCGATCCGGCCGACGGATGCGGCGCGGACACCGGAGTCGATTGCGAAGTACCTGACGGATGAGCAGCTCAAGCTTTACCGGCTGATCTGGCAGCGCTTTGTAGCTTCGCAGATGGTTCCCGCAATGCTGAATGTGACGACGGCGAATATCGCCGCGGTGTCGGCGCGGTCGCACAAGACATACGATTTTCGCGCCAGCGGAACGGTCGTGGTGTTCGACGGATTCCTGAAGGTCTACGAGGAGATTGAAGAAAAGAAGGATGACGACGACGAGAGCGCGAGCCGGCTTCCGAACCTGGAAGGCGTGAAAGGGCTGGCGCTGGAGCGCCTTGCCGAGCAGCAGAAATTCACGCAGCCGCCGCCGCGATACAACGAAGCGTCGCTTGTGAAGGTGCTGGAGGAGCGCGGCATCGGGCGGCCGTCCACGTATGCGTCGATCATCAATACGATCCAGGACCGCGAATACGTTACGAAGATCAGCAGCCGGTTCTATCCCACTGAGATTGGAATGGTGGTGTGCGATCTGCTGGTGAAGAATTTTCCCTACATCTTCGATGTGCAGTACACGGCGCGGCTGGAAGAGGAGCTCGACGACATCGAAGAGGGCACGGAGAAGTGGACCGACCTTCTCAAGGGCTTCTACAGCTACTTCGAGGGAGAGCTGAAAGACGCCGAGAAGCACATGGAAAACATCAAGCGCATGGAGCAGAAGACCGACGAAAAATGCGATCTGTGCGGGTCGCCGCTCCTATTGAAGTGGGGCAAGTTCGGCAGCTTCTATGCGTGCTCGGCGTATAACAAGAAGGACCCGACGAGCTGCACGTTCACCAAGGAGAACACGGCGAACAAGCCGGACCTGAATACGCCCGAAGCGCAGGATGCTACGGAACAGGAAGAGTACTGCGAGAACTGCGGCAAGGTGATGGTGCTGCGGCGTGGGCCGTTCGGCATGTTCATGTCGTGCCCGGACTACAACGCCGACCCGCCGTGCAAGACGTTCCGCAAGCTGAGCCAGAAGCAGCAGCAGAAGCAGAGCGCTCCGCAGCCAACGGGCGAGGACTGCCCGCAGTGCGGCAAGCCGCTGGTGCTGCGGCAGGGCGCGTACGGTGAGTTTGTTTCGTGCTCGGGGTACCCGAAGTGCAAGTACGTGAAGCAGAACATTATTGAAGGCATGAAGTGCCCGAAGTGCGGCACTGGCGATATCGCCGAGCGCAAGGCCAAGCGCGGCAACATCTTCTGGGGCTGCACGAATTATCCCAAGTGCGACTTCACGTCGAACTACAAGCCGGTGGCGGAGAAGTGCCCGGAGTGCGGCGGCGCTTATCTGCTTGAGAAGACCCTGAAGAGCGGCGTGTTTCTCGAGTGCCCGAACAAGAAGAAGAGCGCCGAGGAAGAAGCGGCTGCGCCGAAGAGAAAGAGCAAGAAGGCGGCGGCTCCGGAGGCGCAAGGTCCCGTGGTGTGCCACTACTCGAAGCGGATCGGGGATGCGCCGAAACCGCCGACCGCGGAAACGCACGGGCCTGTGGCCGAGGGCGACGAGAAGAAGAAACGGGAACTGCAGCCGGTGTAACAATGCTGCGGAGCAGCAATCAGAAACCTGCGGTGCCCGTGGTAGATAGACAGGCGGAGAGTCGCAAGTTGGCGGGAGCCTCGAAGGAAGTTTTCATCATTGGCGGGCCGAATGGGGCGGGAAAAACGACTGCATCTCGGCTCTTGATTCCATCGAGCTTTGGTCATGCCGTCTTTCTTAACGCGGATGAGATAGCGAGGGAGATCTCTCCTAATAATCCGGAATCCGCTGCTCTTGCCGCTGGGCGTGTGCTGATTGAACGCATGCGCAAATTGGTTGGCAGTGAGGCTAGTTTCGCATTGGAAACCACGTGCGCGGGGAAGACCTATATTCCTATGCTGAAAAGCTGCAACGCGGGCGGCTGGAGGATTTCGCTTTTTTACTTTTGGCTGCCGTCGCCTGAGGATTCCATAGCCAGAGTGGCACAGCGGGTTCGAGAGGGCGGGCATTCGATCCCTGACGCCGTGATCTATCGCAGGTTCCGGATCGGGCTCGCCAACATGCGGAACCTCTACCTGCCACTGGCAGATACTGCTGCGATCTACGATAATAGTTGTAATCCCCGTGTCCTGATTGCCGAGAAGGAATCTGGAGGCCGACTCAGGGTCGTCGATTCGGGGCGCTGGTCAAGAATCGAGGAACTTTGCTTATGCAGATGACATCGAGAGAGCTTCTCGACTCGGTTAATCGAGATTTGGAGGAGGTTGACCGGAGGCTTGTCTCGGGCGAACTCGACGGTACCGGCCGATTCTACACGGACGACGAGTTGGCGCGAGGAGCGGCAACCGGCGGGCCTCGCAAGCCGGGGAAGGAAGCTAAGGCACCGGCCGCATAGCTGAACAGTCGCACCAAGAAGTTTCTTGCGCGGTCGTCACGACGTGGGCTCGCATCGATAGCCCTCTCGCCACTCAGAATTCCCGCTTAGAACTGCTAGGATGGGCAGCAAGAGGTCGGAATGGAACGGATGCCCATGGAAAGTTCGCTTGCTACGCCTGCCGATGCCGAGATCATCCTGAAGCTTTATGACCTTCGCCGCGAAGAGGTGATGCGCAAGGCGCGCGCGTGGGTGATTGGCGAATTCTGGCCGGCGACGGCCGAAGAATATTTCGCGGCAGCTCTCAACCGCGAGGACCCGCACAGCGCATTCGTGCGCCAGGTGGTGACTTACTGGGAGATGGCGGCGGCCCTGGTGCTGCATGGCACCGTGTCGCCGGAGTTGTTCGTGGACTGCAACGCCGAGGGGTTCTTCCTGCTTGCAAAGTTCGCGCCCATTCTCGACGGCATCCGCGAGCGGTTCCCGATGTTCATGACGCGCACCTCGGACCTGGTGAGGCGCTTTCCCGCGGCTGCTTCGCGGTACGACGCGACGCTGAAGAACGTGGAGGGGATGCGTACGGCGCGGCAGGGGACAGCCGGGGTGGCGGCGGAAAAGCCGCAGTACGCGTACCCGCCGAAGCCATAGATTTATGACTCAGTCCGGGCAATGCGGGTTGCGGAGCGGCTTGCCGAACCCGGGCCCCGGGGAGCATGATGGTAGCCGGCATTAACTTCCCCTCCTGGAGGTCTCAAGTGAAGCGTATTGTTGCAACTCTGGTGGTTGCTGTATCGTTCGGCGCGGCGTCGGCCTGGGCGGCCGATTCGTCCACGATCAACGGCTGGATCTCCGACTCGATGTGCGGAGCCAAGCATGCGGGTTCGGGCGCGGCCTGCGTCAAGAAGTGCATTGACGGCGGCATGCAGCCTGTATTTGTGGACGAGGGAAAGAAAGAGGTCTACAAGATCGACAACCCGGATGCCGTGAAGGGCTTTTACGGAAGCCATGTGACGGTCAAGGCCACCACGGATGCAGATAGCAAGAGCGTCCACATCGACTCGATCGCCGAGGCCAAGTAGGCTCGCCACAGGACGGGTTTGCAATCCCGTTCCCTTTGGTGTGTCCTGACTCGCGCTGCGGGCCAATCTCTGTTACTGTCGTATCGAGTTACCGTCGCCGGGGGGCTTGCCCGCCCGGCGGCGGTTCGACACGTTTGGAAGTGAAACCCAATGGCACGAGCGATTTGGAACGGCAAGGTGATTGCCGAAAGCGACACAACGGAGACGGTGGAAGGCAACGTTTACTTTCCTGAATCGAGCCTGAACCGGGACTACTTCCGGCCGAGCAGCACCACCTCCACGTGCCCGTGGAAGGGCCAGGCGCGCTACATGAGCCTGCTGATCGACGGGCAGGACAATCCCGACGCCGCCTGGTACTACCCCGATCCCAAGCCCGCGGCGCGCAAGATCAAGGGCTATGTGGCCTTCTGGCGCGGCGTGGAAGTGGAGAAGTAACGACCGGATGCGGCTGCGCGGGGTTTGGCCGGCGGCAGTTCTGGCCGTCGTGCTCGGCGGATGCGGACACGCGGGCTCGCCAGGGCCGGCGGCGACCGCGCCTACTTTGCAGGGTGATGCGGCTCACCCTGGACAAACTCAAGGCTGGGTCGACACGAAGCTCTACTTCGGGCTCGGGCCGGCAGACCATCCGGAGCAGGGAATCAGCGAGGTAAAGTGGCGGGAGTTCCTCGACCGCGAGGTGACGCCGCGGTTTCCGGACGGGCTGAGCGTGGTGGATGTGTTCGGGCAATGGCTTAGCAAAGGCAAGACCACGCCGGAGCGCCTTCGATCGAAGGTGCTGATCATCTACTATCCCGATTCGGCGGAGAACCGGAACAAGATTGACGCCATTCGCGCGGCATGGAAGGCGATGACCGGCGATCAGTCGGTGCTGCGGGTGACGGAACCGGCGGATGTGTCGTTCTAAACGCTGCGTAAGCTACTCTTCGCGATCAGGGGCGTTCATTCTAAGAAGCTATATAACTTTATGTTTTTCAATACTATACGTCTGTTCTAAGAGATCGCTTGGGTCGTTGGCAGTGTGAATGAGTTTGCCTTGCGGGATCGATGTAAGCGACTTGATTTCAATCACTTGCGTTCGCGAATTAACTCACAGGAAATTTTTATGAGGGGGTGGGGGTGGGTGGGTGTTTTTTGGGCTCTGCGGACATTTTCGCGGAAGTTATCCACAGGTTAGGTGGAAGATGTGGTTAGTGTTATGGAGATTTGCACATTTCCACAGGAGGGTGGGGGTTCTTGACAGAAATGCACAGGAATTGGTGCAGGGATGGCGGTCGTTATGGGCGCGGGAGCGGCCGGGCTGGGGATCGCTTCGCGATCCGTTTCCTCGGGGTGGCGTCTGCCTGGCGATGGACTTGCCCTGAGCTATTTTCGCGCCGTCCCTGCGGGACTCCGGGCGTGGCTGGCGGTCTCGACAGGTGACAGTTCATCGTTCACAGTTTTTGCTTTTCTTGGGACCAGGGCAACCCGCCCGAGCTTGAGATTGTGCGAATGGGGCGCTGACG
>DATFRB010000066.1:0-42745 GCA_035263625.1 Occallatibacter sp. | reverse complement strand
AAGTGTGAGGGGGTAAGGGGCGGCGTCAAGGGTCCAGATGAACGCCAAAGTGCGGCGCCCTTGACCCCGCCCCTCACCCAGACGCCAAGGTATGCCTTGACAGCAGCCAACGTCCTCATACACGGGATGACACGCTTTTGTTGGGGAGCGGGAGCGGTTGGGTGAGTTACTGCGGGTGGGCGGGCGAGGAACAACCACAGATCCCTCGGTCCGCTTACCCCGCCAAAAGCGGGCGGGGCCCCAGGCGCGCGGCCCTTCGGGATGACACGCTTTTGTTGGGGAGCGGGAGCGGTTGGGTGAGTTACTGCGGGTGGGTGGGCGAGGAACAACCACAGATCCCTCGGTCCGCTTGCCCCGCCAAAAGCAGGCGGGGCCCCAGGCGTGCGGCCCTTCGGGATGACACGCTTTTGTTGGGGAGCGGGAGCGGAGGGTGGACATGCGCGCGGGGGGAGCAAGGGCGAATACGGGAGGGGGTGGCCGCGCTGGGGATCGGTTCGCGATTCGGTTCCCAGGGTGGCGCCCGCCTTTCGGCGGACTTACCCTGGGCTATCTTCGCGCCGTCCCTACGGGACTCCCGGGAAATTGTGAGGTTCGGGTTCCCCCACGCTGAAGCGCGGGGCTAACGAACGCTGCGCCTACGGCGCGGTTGGGTGGGTTTCCAACCATTTCGTGGTGAGGCTACGGAATGGATTGCGAACGCCGATAGACGCCCGACCATGTTCGCGAGGATGTTCGATCAATTCTTGACGTTCATCGCGTCTGTATCCACGGCTTTTTTGCCCGTTATGCCTTCGAGTCCGGCGAGGAGGCCACGGTAATCGCTTTTGTCGGCCTGGAAGGCCAATCCGCCCTTTTTCCCGGCGTCATCCCAGGTGAGTCCGACGAAATGTTTTTTCGATTTTGAGAGTGCCAGCAATGCTCCCAGGCCAAGAGAAAAGACGGCCAATCCAATGGCTGCGCCGACTCGACGGTGAACATCCTGACCGTAGCTTATTTCGGTTACGGCCGAGGCGGGGATCGTCACCGGATCGTCGCTGCCCTTCCTGATCACGATGTTTGTGCCGTCGATGACCAGCCTCATGTTGGCACCGGCTTTGACGTTCGGAACCGAGCCGCCGTCGTAGACGATCTTGTAGCCGTTTTCGCTCGCGAATGCAGCGATGGGAAACAGCGTGCAGAGAACAAGGCAGACGAACTTCTTCATGGACTCACCTCAACAGGAGTTCTTTCGCAACGCGGATTGATTGTTCCGGGGGACGACGGAATGATCTATCGAAATGTCGGACAGCGCAAGTGACGAATGCATGCACCTTGCAAAAAAAACCCGCCGCGAGGTGGGCGGGCTTTGGTGTTATCCCGGGTCCCAGAATCGGGACCCGGGGCACCCCTTGTGGTGGGAGAAGTGGCTTCCCGAAGGCCGGTGGCGCGGGAGCTGACGCTTATTGGGCGGTGGATTTGACGTGGTCGCCGGTTTGGAAGCCGGAACCTGAGACAGGGGCGCAGACGGCGGAGGCATCGTCTACGTCCGTTGCCTTGATCATGCCGATGGAGCTGGTGAGGCGGCGGATGACCGCGCCGGTGGAGGGATCCTTGATCTCTTTTGTGACGCGGACGACTTCAAGCTGATCGCCGACCTTGACGCCGGCCTTGGCGCCGACGTTCAGGACGATCTGGCCTCCGTCGACGGATGCGACGAGGCCGTCGATCTGGATGGTGCGCACGGTGACTTTGCTCGCGTCGGTGACGACGTCGGTGACGAGCTTATCGACGGCCATCTTGACGGCCTCGCCGATGATGGTCTCCTGGAAGTTCGAGGAGCCGAAGTCGACGTTGCCGTTTCCGAATCCATGCCAGTTGCCGCCGCCGCCCAGCAGGGAGGTGGAAGAGCGCGAAGACTGGCCGGCGCCCTCGGCGATGGCGAGGATCTCGCCTGTATCGACGTTGACGATGCGCGCGGTGAGGCCGACGTTGGCGTTGGACTTGGAGTGGCCGAAGCCGCCGATGCCGTATCCGCCCCAGTTACCGCCGGAGCCGCCGATGTTCTGTTTCTTGGTCTCGTTGCCGAACTGGGTGACGGAGCCGACGATGATTGCGTCGACGCCGAGAAGCTTGCCGAGCTTGGCGGCGCTGGTGGAGTCGGCGCGCTGGGAGTTGGAGAAATTCTGTTCGGCCATGAGCTTGTCGAGGGCCTGGCGCTCGATGACGGAATAGGTGCCGTTCTTGACGAGATCGGCGATGAGCAGATCGGTGATGCCCTTGCCCACGTCGACGTTGGAGCCGAACATGGCGGAGGAATAGCTTTGAACTGTAGCGTAGTCGAAGTCCATAACGGCGACGCGCGGCCTGCGGCCGACGGTTCCCTGGGCGGAAACCTGGACAGCGAGCGCGGCGGTGAAGGTAAGGGCAAACAGCAGGAGACGAGCGGTACGACCGACTTTCATGGGGCAAGCCTCATAGGGTGGTGGATTTATTACAGAGCCCGGATCAGGTTGACAGCAGGGTATAGGAAGAAAGGGTCGGCTGACGGAGCCTCGATGTCAAGAAAAATCAGCCGGGAGCGGCTGTGAACCGGGGTGGTTTGCCCGGGGCGGAAGCCTATGCTAACCTTGAATTCTATGCCGAAGAACGGGCGGAGGGTTGGTGTGTCCGCACGATCTTTGAGGATCCCGGAACGATCTCAGGGAAGGCCGAGGCGGCAAAACAAGGCAATCGAGGCCGCAAGAGGGCTGGCGTAGCTCAGCCGGTAGAGCATCTGATTTGTAATCAGAGGGTCGGGGGTTCAAATCCCTTCGCCAGCTCCACTTTTCCTGAAGTCCAGCGGGGGGTCTGAAAACGGCGGCGAGTATGACCGGCGGAAGAGGATTTAATTGCCGGGTCTGTCCTCTGCGGCGATCCCACTGAGGCACACATGCACTCTCACAGTCCGGAGAAATCCGGGGTGCTAGCCGGAGGCTTCCGGATGGAGGGGTGCGCGGAGGGGGATTTCGGCAGCGGATGGTTGTTTGTGCACAGGTGGCCGAGCGGTTAATGGCAGCAGACTGTAAATCTGCCGCACCTTGCGTGCTACGGAGGTTCGAATCCTCCCCTGTGCACCAGGATTTTTGAGGGATGGCGATGCGCGGGCCGCAGGATGCCGAAATTGAGGATGCGGGGCGCAGAGAAGAACAGTTGGGCGCGAACGGGCAGGAGCTTGAACGGAAGTACCGGATTGCCCTTGCGCTGTATGGTGTTTTGGCAGTAGTGGCGTGGTTTACGATTGGCGATGACCGGATGCCGCTGTTCGGGAAGATGATCGAGATACGGTGGGTTCCGATTTTCGTCCTGGCTATGTTTGCATTCCGCACGGTGATGGTGATGAAGGCTGACCGGATCCGGCGCGGGGACAAGTAAGTTTGAGGGCTGATGTAGCTCAGTTGGTAGAGCACTCCCTTGGTAAGGGAGAGGTCACCAGTTCAATCCTGGTCATCAGCTCCAGAAATTGAAAGGCAGTTCACAGTTCTTAGTTCGCAGTTCTCAGTTTTTCGTGGGGCGCTGTCAGAAGGTTGAGCGGCCCTGAGAGGTCGGAACAAAACTGCGAACTACGAACTTTGAACTGCGAACTTGTTTTTGCGGGAGTAACTCAGTGGTAGAGTCACAGCCTTCCAAGCTGTTGGTCGCGGGTTCGAGTCCCGTCTCCCGCTCCAGAGATTGAGGTCTTCTTCGGCAGAGGTCACCGGGCGTGGGTAAGATGTTCGAGCAGGCACCGATAGCGGTGCAGGATCAAAAGGGATTTGCGCAGTTGCATGCGCTCATGGCCGCGGTGTTTGCGCCGGGTGAAGTGGAAGTGCTGCTCAGCCGGGTCAAGGGCGCGAAGCTGCGCGTGCGGGATTTCGAGTCGGTGATCAGGCGCGGTTACCTGGGCAAGGAAGCGCTGGCGCTGTATCAGAGCTTACCGGTGAGCGACCAGGGGCAGACGCGGGAACAGTACCTGAGGCTGGTGGAGAAGGTTCCGGCGGATCTGCGGCAACGGTATTTGAAGGTTTACGCGTACTACTGAAAGACAGTGGTCAGTGGTTAGTGATTAGTGGTCAGTTATCAGCGCGATGGTTGACGGCTGTTGACATGACGAATTGGTGAGAGGAATCAGCAATGGCGAAGGAAAAATTTGATCGTTCGAAGCCGCACGTGAACGTGGGGACGATTGGCCACATCGATCACGGCAAGACGACGCTGACGGCGGCGATCACGAAGGTGTTGTCGAAGCACAACCCGAAGATCGCGTTCCGTTCGTTTGACTCGATCGACAACGCGCCGGAAGAGCGGGAGCGCGGCATCACGATCGCGACGGCGCACGTGGAGTACGAGACGGCGAACCGTCACTACGCGCACGTGGACTGCCCGGGCCACGCCGACTACATCAAGAACATGATCACGGGCGCGGCGCAGATGGACGGTGGGATCCTGGTGGTGGCGGCGACCGATGGTCCGATGCCGCAGACCAAGGAGCACGTGCTTCTGGCCCGGCAGGTGGGGGTGCCCTACATCGTGGTGTTCCTGAACAAGTGTGATGCGGTTGAAGACACGGAACTGATCGACCTGGTGGAGATGGAAGTGCGCGAGCTTCTGTCGAAGTACCAGTTCCCGGGCGATGACGTTCCGGTGGTTCGCGGGTCGGCCTTGGGCGCCCTGAATGGCGAAGCGCAGTGGGAGGCGAAGATCGACGAGCTGATGGAGGCTGTGGACAAGAACGTTCCGCTGCCGGCTCGTTCGGTGGACCTGCCGTTCCTGATGCCGATCGAGGATATTTTTTCTATCTCTGGACGCGGCACCGTGGTTACGGGCCGTATCGAGCGCGGCAAGGTGAAGGTGGGCGAGGACGTGGAGATCGTCGGCTTCCGCGAGACGCGCAAGAGTGTCTGCACGGGCGTCGAGATGTTCAAGAAGCAGTTGGACGAAGGCATGGCGGGCGACAACGCGGGCATCCTGCTGCGCGGCATTCCGAAGGAAGATGTGGAACGCGGGATGGTTCTGGCGAAGCCTGCGTCGATCACGCCGCACACCAAGTTCAAGGGCGAAGTTTACGTTCTGAGCAAGGAAGAGGGCGGTCGTCATACTCCGTTCTTCAAGGGCTACAGGCCGCAGTTCTACTTCCGCACGACGGACGTGACGGGCGTCGCGGAGCTGCCTGCGGGCGTGGAGATGGTGATGCCTGGCGACAACGTGCAGCTCGAGGTTGAGCTGATCACGCCGGTGGCTATGGAGAAGGGCCTGCGGTTCGCGATCCGCGAAGGCGGACGCACGGTGGGCGCGGGAACGATCAGCGAAATTATCAAGTAATTTCGCAGTTCGCAGTTCATAGTTCACAGTTCACAGCAACTGAGGACTACGAACTAAGAACTGTGGACTGGCAAGCCGGCGAACAGCCGGCGAAGCCGAGAAATCAGGTAGGATAAGGAAATGCGGGAAATTGTGACATTGCAGTGCACTGAGTGCAAGGAGCGGAACTACTCGACTACGAAGAACAAGAAGACGACTACGGGCCGTCTCGAGTTCAAGAAGTTTTGTCCGCGTTGCCGCAAGCACCAGTCGCACAAGGAAACGAAGTAGCGAGAGACAGTTCTCAGTTCACAGTTCTTAGTTCACAGTTTGAAGCGAGACCGAATTGGCAGCCAACTGTGAACTGCGAACTACGAACTGTGAACTAGCTTTAGGGGCGTAAGCTCAACGGTTAAACTGTCGGTCTCCAAAACCGAACTTGGGGGTTCGAATCCCTCCGCCCCTGCCAGATTTGGAATCCCCGGCGTAAAGCCGGACGCGAAGGAACTGCAGTATGGCATCGAAGGCATCCCTTATGAACGAAGAACGGCCGAGCGCGTTAGCGAATTTCGGTGGAGGCATCAACGGCACCTGGGCCAAGCTCACGCGCTTTCTGAGCGATGTGCGCGCGGAGATGAAGAAGGTCGTGTTCCCCAGCCGCAAGGAAGTCGAGTCGACAACCTCGGTGGTGATTATCACGACGTTTCTTTTCGGGCTGTTTTTCTTCGTAGTAGACGCCATTTTCAGCCGGGTCGTGGAACAGATCCTGCATAGGTTAGGTGCACAGTAGGGCCATGGCATCGCGAATCGAGACCAAGATGGCAGACGAGATGGAACAACCCGTCGAGCAGCAGCCGGAAGCTCAGCCGGAGCATCCGAACTTCAAGTGGTACATCCTGCACGCCTACTCGGGGTTTGAGCGCAAGGTGCGCGAGTCGATCGAGAGCCGCGTTACGGCGTTCGGTCTGAAGGACAAGGTCGGTCGGGTGATGATTCCCACCGAGCCGGTGACGGAGATCATCAACGGCAAAAAGCGCACGGTCGAGCGCGTGTTCCTGCCGGGCTATGTTCTGGTCGAGATGGATCTCGACAACAATCTCTGGCACGTGCTGAAGGAGACGCCGAAGGTGACGGGCTTCCTGGGCACGGGCGACAAGCCGGTGGCGCTGAGCGAGGAAGAAGTGAGTTCGATCCTCTTCCGCTCCGAAGTGGCGAAGGACAAGCCGCGGCTGAAGATCAAGTTTGAGAAGAACGAGCAGGTCCGCATTACGGATGGGCCGTTCGCGAATTTCAATGGCGTGGTGGATGAGATCAACGAAGACCGCGAAACGCTGAAGGTGATGGTGACGATCTTCGGCCGCTCCACGCCCGTCGAACTCGAGTTCGGCAAAGTGGAAAAGATTGAGTAGTTGCAGCTCTCAGCTATTAGCTTTCAGCTTCTAGCCGGTGAGGGAACTAGCCGCCGCCGGTTGCAAGCGAACGCTCGAGCGCAACACCAAAATTGCAAAGCGAATGACCCGCTGTGAGCTGATGGCTAGAAGCTGACGGCGGGTTTTTGAAGGAACCGACATGGCACCTCCGAAGAAAGTATCAACTTACGTCAAGCTGCAGATCGAAGCCGGGAAGGCGACTCCGGCGCCGCCGGTTGGCCCCGCGCTCGGCCAGGCGCAGGTCAACATCATGGAGTTCTGCAAGCAGTTCAACGCGCGCACGCAGAACAAGGAAATGGCCGGACTGATCATCCCCGTGGTCATCACGGTGTATGCGGACCGCAGCTTCACTTTCGTCACGAAGACGCCTCCGGCGAGCGTGCTGCTCAAGAAGGCAGCGGGCCTGCAGAAGGGCTCGGGCACGCCGAACAAGGACAAGGTCGGCAAGGTGACCGAGAAGCAGGTGCGCGACATCGCGACTCAGAAGATGCCGGATTTGAACGCGGCGTCGGTCGAGACGGCGATCAAGAGCATTAAGGGAACGGCGCGGTCGATGGGGATTGAAGTGGTAGCGTAGTTAGTCGTGGTTTGATCGAACGGCCGCGCCGAAAGGTGCGGCCGTTTTGCATTCTGTGGTCGAAGTAGATTCGAGTTCCGCGAGAAGAGCAGCCGCCAGTTTGGGCTCACCGGGCACGTTCGGTCCGCGCAGAGAGCAAAGCTGAAGAAAGCGTTCGCAAGCTATTTGGGTTTGACCGAAATCTATACCGGCTGAGCGGATTTCGAGCGCGATGGTACGGAGTCGCCGGGCTTCAGGCCAAGGGCAGTATCGTTGGTCCGGGTCGAGATAGTCGTTCTGGCCAAAAAGTCCCCATCGGCCTGCGGCGCACTCACGAAGGCAGCGCGGCAATAGGGCATTGAACTCGGCCGTGGCTTCTGTCAGCCTGGCCGCTTGGATTCTCTGGCGCTTCGTCATTTTGTCCCGGCCATTAAGAAAGCCCTCCCGGGCGGGGAGGGCTTCGTTATTTCGGAGGCGGCGGAGTGAAGATCTCGCGCCGGCTGGGCTCTGGTTTCGGCTTCGGCTTGGGAGCCTTCTTCGCTTCTTTGCGGCCTTTGTCTTTGCTTCCCATGCGTTCCAGTGTGACATAAAAGCAGTGGTTAGTGAATAGTGGCTAGTGGTTAGGGAAACAGGGATCAGGATGACAGGCACCAGGGACCAGGGATCAGAAAGACAGGGACCAGGCACAAGGGATCAGGGACCAGAACTGCAGAAATTAGGGATCAGGCATTAGGGATTAGAAAAACAGGTGAAGGGAGCAGGAGTGGATCCCGCTCCCCGAGATCTATTTCTTCTCTTCTGCCGGTGCCGGCTTGGCCAGGTGGTCGTGGTTGAGGATTGCGTTGAAGACCAGCGCGTAGTTGCCGACGGTTTCGCCGCGGTAGATGGGGTTGTTCGCGAACAGCAGCACGTTGCCCAGGCCGAGGTGCGCGTCGACTACGATCGCATGCTCGGCGATGGAACCGGCTTTGTCGAGGAGGCCGGAGAGCAGCATGCCCTTTGCGTCGGTGAAGCGGAGGATCACGTCGGGCCGGTACTCGGCAGGAATCACATTCGGATTGTTGCGCGTCGCTTCTTCATCGAGCTTGCGGGCTTCCCACGCCTTTTGCTTTTCGAGCGGCTCAGCTTCGGTGATCTTGCGGCCGGAGGGTTCGTCGTTCTCTTCGAGCGTGCCGCGGCCGGTGGGGCGCTCCGCGTACGGATCCATGAGAACGCGGCCGCCGCTGCGGCCGAGCGTGTTTGAGATGTTGAAGGCGAGCGGGCCGGCGCTTATTACGGGAAGGTTGGAGTCGTAGCCGAACGCCACGGGGCTGTCTTTGTCGACGAAGGTCGAGTTGAGCACCGTGCCGACGACGCGGGCATCACCAGCGGAGGCGACGCTGACGCCGGGCGCGAGGCCGGTGTCGATTGCGAACTGCGCGGTGTCTTCGCAGGTGATGAAGAGGCCGCCCTTTTCGACGAACTCCTTCAGGTGTTGAAGGCCGTCGTAGCCAAGGCCGGGGCGCATGTCGTCGGTGGAGTCGATGCGGCCGAGGTTCGGCGTGATGTCGGATTTCTTCCACGGCATGGGGTTGTTCCACGCAGGCATGCCGTTGATGATTTCGCCGGCGCCGGCGCGGCCCACGGGCGCAAAGATGATGACGTCGTACTTGGAGCGGAGGTCGTCTTCTTTGGCGACGGTCTGGGTGCTGATGTAGTCGAACGGGACGCCCGCGGTATCGAATGCGTAGCGCCACCAGCCTTCGGTCTGCGTGGCAAGCCAGGTGTGCATGAAGGCGATGCGCGGCGCGGCGGCTGCGTGGGCCGCAACCGAGGGCGCTGCGCTGAGGCGCGCGCCATCGAGCGCGAGGTCGTGAAGCGCGGACGTGGCCTGGTCGTCTGAGGCATTCGAGACGAGCAGCGAGCCTGCGTTGAAGTGGTGGCCGTCTGCGTCGAAGGGCTTTTCGGCAACCTGGACGGATGCGTTCTTGAGCTTGTAGACGAGCGCGAGGAGCGTGGCCTGGCCGGTGTTGTTGACTGCAAGCACCGAGCCAGAGCCCGACAGCTTGCCGGCGAGCGAGGACGGATCGTTGAGCGGAGTCATGCCGGCCTTCAGGATGGCCGGGTCGGTGATGCGGGTGACCTTGAGATTGAAGAGCTCGCTGAACGACCAGCCTGTGTCGTCGTAAGGGTGCTTCTGCGGGTCGTCGGGCGCCCAGTACTGGCGGTCGAGGAGCGCGTCGGCGATGCGCGAGTAAGGCTGATCCATGCGCACGACGATGCTTCCGGCGGGAAAGCTCTGCGGCTTGGGCTTGTCTTCGCGTTTTTCGGCGGGGACATTGGCGGTCGCGGCAGTGGAGAGCTGCTGCACTTCCACGTGCTGGCGCTTGAGCACTTCGAGCAGAGCGGCGATGCGGTTGGCGTGCGCATCGTCGTTCGCTATGACGTAAGCCGCGGGGCCTTCGAGGGCAGGTTTCTGAATCGAGTGCTTGCTCTTCTCGTAATAGTTTTCGAGGAAGTGGCGCGTGTTGTGCGAGAAGTAGGAGATGGTGGTGAGCAGCGCCGTCTCTTCGTAGTTGTTGTTGTTGCGCTGCGACCAGGTGACGACGGGCAGGGGCGGGTTCTGACGATACCACGTGCGCGAGTATTCTTCGGGGCGAAGGATGCGCTTCTCGGTGTCGGCGCCGCCGTTTCCGAATGTCTCGTAGAGGCGCGAGATGCCGTTGTGCATGGCGGCGAGGAACATGAGGTAGCCGGGGCTCCAGGTGTCGAAGTCGCCGTGGGTGAAGACGCCGGGCATGCCGAACGACTCGAGCTGCGCGATGTTGTTCCAGCCGAGTTCGGCCCATTCGTCGGTGAGCATGGGATCGACCCACGCGTTGTAGGGGCCGTCGCCGACGGTGTTGTCGTAGAGGAACGGCACGGATTCGTGCAGGTCGTGCAGCACCTGCGCGTGCCAGTCGAGATAGGTGTTGAGGACGTTGCGGCTGAGGTCGAGGGTCATGCCCATGGCGTCGCGGTTGTTGTCGTGCGCGACGTAGTGGCCCCAGTAGAGGAGGCGCGGCCACATCTCTTTCGGGTGGGCGCGATGCCAGCGGTAGATGTCGACCATGCGGTCGCGGCCGTCGACTTCGACGACGGGCGTGATGAGCACGATCATGTGCGAGCGGATGTACTTGATGTAGGGCGCGTCGTCGACGGCGAGTCGATAGGCGAGCTCCATGAGCGCGGTGGGGGCGCCGGTTTCGGGCGAGTGAATGGTGCCGGTGATGTAGTAGACGGGGACGGACTGATCGATGAGAGTGCGGGCTTTTGCGTCGTCGAAGTTGATGGTGCGCGGGTCGGCTAGCTGCGCGAGGCGGGCCTTGTTGGCGTCGGCGTTTTTCAGCACGTCGGCGTCGGCGATGGCGACGGCGATCTGCTCGCGGCCCTCTTCAGTGTGGCCGATGGTGTAGACCTTGACGCGCGGGCTTGCGGCCTCGAGCATGCGGAAGTATTTGTAGACGTCTTCGGCGTAGGGGAGGAAGTCAGGCGCGCCGGAGACATCGCCGAGGACTTTGTCGGGAGTGGGGACGGTTTTGGAAGCAGGGAGGTAATCGACGAGCGGCGACAGGAACGAGGGATCGGTCGTGTACTTCTTGATGTGATCTGTGTAGGACTGGTCGATGGGCTGGTTCGGATCGCGGGCGTAGTTGTTGTCGAGGGTCGGAGCTTGCGCGGCGAGAGAGGCAACATACATTGCAAAGGGGAGAAGAACGAGCCTGGAGATTTTCATAATCCTCGATTCCTGGCGGTTTGAGCGATTGATCGGGTGCGCTTGATTGCAACGTTCCAACCTACAAGGCGAGGACGGTGGAATTCAATGAGAAAGAGGGTGTGCGAAGGCGGGCGGTTAGAGCGCGCTCAAGGGTGATGGTTGAGTGCGGCGGCCTGCAGTTGAGCTGAGTTGGCGCGGGTGGCGAATGATACGGGCAGAAAAAACGCCGCCCCGTGAGGAGCGGCGCTGAGCGGCTGAGGAGAGTACGCGATTACATGGCGGGATGGCCGACCCAGACCTGCTGCGGCGCGTCGACCTTGCCGGAGATGCCGTTGACTTTGACCTTCATGCTCTGGGCCTGGGATTTGTTTTTGAGCGGCGCGGTGAACGCGAGTTCGTACTGGTTCTCAAGGCGGCGGTCGAGGTCCTTGAAGTAGGGCTGGAAGGAGACTGGGTCGCCCGTGCCGATCCAGTAGCTGTTGCCGCCGGTGGCCTGGGTGACCATCTGGAGCAGGTTCTGGCCGGAGAAGCTGGCGGCCTCGGTGTTATCGAAGCGGCCCTTGTTCTTCCAGTAGATGGAGTAGACGACGAGGCCGGAGCGGACCGAGTCGGCGATTGAGGCCTGCATGTAGGGGTCCTGCGGGTCGAAGCGCGGATCGTAGTAGTCGACGCCGTCGGTGATCATGACGACGATGCGGCGGGCGTTGCGCTCGGTGGACGGCCAGTGCCTGGCGAGGTCGGAGAGGCAGAGATAGGGGCTCGCGTCTTCGCCGGGTAGGCCGGACGGGATGTGCAGGCCGCCGGCGGCTTCCTGGTGATTCGTGGTGAGCTGGCCGGTGAACCGGGCTGCGCCGTGCTCCATGTAGGCGAGTGCGACCCGGGCGCTGGGCGGAAGGCCGTTGATGAAGCCGGCGATTTCGCCGATCTGGGTGGCCATGCTGGTGCGGGCGCCGCTGTCTACCATGATGACGACTTCAAGGCGGTCGTTCTGGCCGCGGTAGGGCATGAAGTTTGTGACGGTGGCGTCTTTGCCGTCGATTTTGACCGCGAGATCCTGCTGAGTGATGGTGGCGGGGGCTTCGCCGTCCCTGGCCGGCAGGATGGTGATGACGGCCTGTCCCTGGCCCTGGCCTTCGCTCTGGGCGGTGGCCGGCGGCGCTGTCAGCAGCGCCACGGCAGAGAGGGCGGCCGCGGCTGCGATGCCGAGTCTTAATTCTTTTGTTTTCATGACGATGCTCCTTCGCATCTTGTACGTAGCTCTATGTCCACATTTATAGATGTGATTTTGGGGGTTTTGTTGCGTGTGGGGTATGAGAGGCAGGGATCAGGGACCAGGCACCAGGGACCAGGCACCAGGGACCAGGGACCAGAAGGCGGTGGCACGGGGCTCAGCTGGCTGATGCGGCTTTCAGTGGATTTTTGCGAGGCGGTAGGAGTTTTCGCCGGAGGGGGTGAGGGCCAGGGTGATGGGCGCGTGTGCGGACTGATCCTGATGTTGCTTGAATTCGAGCCAGGAGCAGAGACGCTCGTCGCGAATCTCGGGGTGGCCGCGCCAGAATTCGGGCGGGAGGAAACATTCGATCCGGAGGTCGTCGATTTGCAGCTCGATGCTTGCGGCCGAAGGCGCGAAGTATCGGTGCGCATTTTGCCGGCCGACGCGAAGGGCGGTGACCGCGTGCCCTTTGCATTGCGTTCTGACGATCATGCCCGCCTCCCGCGCGTCCGCAATTCGGGCGATTGCGAAGCCTTGACGTGATGGGGTCCCGGGGCGATGCGGCGATGGGATGCCTGGGGTGCTTGAAGGAGGCCGCCGACAACACGCCGTGAGGGAAGAATGGCAGGACCGCGGCGCGAAGTATGTGATGGCTGGCACGGTTCGCGGGGGCGTAATCGCGGGATCCGATCTCGAGGGAAATCGGTTGGTATTCGCGCGGCCGCCCTGTGAGAATTGGGAGCGGTGATCATTCGATCGAGGCTGCAGCTCCGTCACAGTGCACGAACGCCAGAGCCGGAAGCTGCCGTCACTCGTTCCGCAAGTACAAGATTCCTTATCTGTACGCTGCTGCTCGGCGTCGAAACACTGCGATCATCGATTCGAACCTGGCAGTTCTTCGCAGGGGAGACCCGGAAATAGGCTTCCACAGAGGTCCAATCATTGCCGGCCACTCTCTCGCGCTTCTCGGCGAGATGCACGCCGGCCGGGTCGTTTTCGCCTTTTACAAGGAACAGGAGGGTGTGCTGTCCTCCGACCGCCTTGACGTCACAAGACAAGCGAAGCTTCCTGTCGCCCGCGAGGTCTTCGTTCTTCGGGAGCGCACGTTGAGACGGCTGCCCCGGAAGCGTGTAGTTCTCGAGCCACACTTGCAGCGTTCCGGCGGTATTGCGACGCCGAATATACAGAATGCCATCCTTGACATCCAGGTCTCCCTCGGCGTCTTCAACCCTGACGACGCGGAAATCAAAGGCATCCGACGCGTCGCTTGAATACAGGAGCGCCTCGTTGGCCGCGGTCGGTTCTGGCAGCCGGTAGCCGACCTTATCGGAAAGATTGTTCAGGTTGTCGCGCAGACTTTCCGTCAACTGATGCGCCTGGGCGCGAGTCAATTCGGCCTCCGCATGCAGTTTTTCGATTTCCGCGGCTGTCTTCTTGCGCGTGAGGAGCTGAGTGACGATCGCAACCAGCAGGCCGCTGATGAGACCTGCGATCACCGGGCTTTGGAGCAAGTCGCGCGTGCTCATGATGCCTCCCATGGCGCGATGCATGGCTCAGGACCCAAAGAAATGCCGGAATGATAGCAGATTCCTGTGCTTTCGGGAATGCGTCCGATTGCCAATTTGGCAGCCGGGGACGAGGTGGATGCGCGCGGGACGCCCGTTCATCGCGATGAGCGGGGCACAGTCCCCGGGGTTGGTGAGTGGGCCACCTGCCGTTTGTACCTCTGACTCTGCGCATCATCCCCGGTCCCCAAATGCGAGGGACCGGACACCCGCAATGGGGAAATAACCTCAAATGAGAACAGGGCCACCCGCCGAGGGACCGGGACGCCCGCCATTGTCAAAGACGGGACCGGGGCCACCCGCCCGGCTCACACATTAGTGGGTTACCGTCCCACGGGTTACCTGTAGTCTGCCGTCTTCATCTCGTGGCGATAAGAAGGTGTATGTGTCGTCTTGGGCGCACACGGGCCATAGTCCGCTAGCGAACTTCACGCGCTTCAGAATCGTTCCGTCGCCGGGGTTGATGTCGTCAATCTCGTTGGGGATGTAGGAGAACTTTGGGTCGTTCGAGTCGCTCCCTGAGTTTTCCAGTTGCTTTCTCTCGCCGCCAACGACGTGATAAATCTTATCGCTTGATTCGAGGATGCCGGTGAGATAAACGTTTTCCGGCCAGGCCACATTGGTTGAACGCACGACACCGCTCTCATTAAGTTCGATCAGGGGAAGATTCGACCCCATCGTGGGAGACATCAATAGGTTCTCGCCGAACAAAACCCAGTGGGCGAGCGCCAGTTTGGTCGAAATCGAACTGGGCGTAAAACTAGGTGTGCCGGCCTTATCGCCAAGTTTTAGTTTCGACGTGTAATTTTCGTCGAAGAGCCTGAGTTCCGTCACGGGGCTGCCTTTTTGGTCGAAGACAAGCAACCGCGTGGTCTGGTTCAGCTTGTCAAGCGATACAACCAAGATATCTCCTGACGGAAACGCGGCGATCGTCAGGGGGTCCAGTCCGGCCTCGAGCCGTATGATCCCCTTGTAATCTCCGTCGTAACCATAGATTTCGATCAGGTGAGCATGGCCCAGGATCGGACCTGGATCGGCGGGGTCGAATACCTCAGCGCGTTCGAGTGAGTAAATTCGTGACGAGGAAACAAAATATCGAACCTCAGGAGCGAAGTTTCTAAGACCGGGAGTTTTGTCTTGGGTGTGGGTGAATCGAACCACGCCGCCGGAAGGAGTGAGCTCGGTGACGTGGAAACGATTCCCGGAATCCGGGTTACTTCCGCCTTCAATTTCTTTGTTAAATGCGGCAGAATCATCGAGCATGATTAGGAAGATCGAACCATCGCTTCCACATTTAAAGTCGCCGATGATCGCGCTTTGTTTCGTTCCGATAGGGTAAGCTTTCGGGTCGTCGTATCTCAGGCTTAGTGGAAGGATGGTGGTTTGAGTTCCTTTCATCTCGCTTGATTTCGCGCCGACTGTCGATTGGGACCACGCTGGCAACCGGCACGAAATCAGGAGGCAGATGCAGGCGAGACGCACGGTCGCTCTCAGTCTGCTCAGGCAGAGGGAATTAAGGTACGTTTTCATTGGCAGTCCTGGGATGGGTTTCAACGGAATATGGGCAGCGGTTTAGTAGGGAATTGCCAGCGATTCTGCGCGACAGCCTTGGGTTGTTCGACGAGCGGCTCGAACCCTCCACCGCAAGCTGCCACTAATACCTGTTCCCCGTTTGCCGAACTGGTTATGCTCAGGATCGCTTGGGGTCCGAGGCCGTTGTTATTGCATCCGCCTGAGTTCGAGGTGATGGGAACCTGGATAAAGCCGCAGATCCCGCAATTGATGACTTGGAACGTTCCGAAACTTGGCCCCTGATTACCCTGCGCCCACCCGTCGGGGCCCCCTCGACATGGAGAGGGACAAACAGGACCCGTTGACCAGCCGCATTGCGACTGAGCGTTGAGGACCGTGCAGCCGCCCATGACAGCTAGCGCAATGCCGATATTTGCTATACCGCCGCGAATTCGTGCGATTCTCATCATAGTTTCTCCTTCGGGGTTGGACTTGCGTCGAGATTCTTGCGCGAACGTGATCGCGCGCTGATAGCTAGCAGGGGTCGGACTTGCGAAGGGATGCAGCAGAGAGAAGGAAGAAACTGACTTATGTTCTGGCTCTAGGAGTTGATCGTCACATCGGAGGTCCCGAATTGACGCAATAATCCCGCAAACATGAGCAATTGTCAAGAAGCTTATTCATTTTAGAAATGACCTATTAAAAAGTTATGCCGGCTTCTGACTCTTGTTAGAGGAAATTCTCGACCCAATTATAGCCGCTCCGTGCAGCAGTAAGACGCCTCATTTGGTCTGTATCTCGCCTCGTTGACAACGTCGGGCGCGGGCCTCTGAATCGTTGGACATTTCGGAAGAACTCGCGCGGCTATCGATCTCTTTCAAGGTAATTTGGACCCAGAGGTTCGTCTAAACCACGCACTGCGCCGCTTGCAATTCTGCGGCCAATCCGCTATGATTCAAAGATGCGTCCGGTGAAGGTAGCCGGGCCGTCAATAGCACCACGGCATTTGAGCCTGTTCGAGGCATTGCATGCAGCGGTTTTTTGGACTTGCTGATGCGGCTCTCCGGGCTTCCGCAACGCGGACTGGCAAGTGCGGTGGGAGACGAGGGATGAATGGCTAAAGTCAGCAAGAATATTGCTAAGGCGCGCGCTGCCGTTACGCAGGCCGCTTATGCACTGCCGGAAGCGGTCAGCCTCCTGCAGAAGGTCAAGTACGCCAAGTTCGATGAGACGGTCGATTTGACGATGCGGCTGGGGGTTGACACCCGCCATGCCGACCAGATGGTGCGCGGGACAGTGGTTCTGCCGCACGGGCTGGGCAAGTCGAAGACCGTGGCCGTGATCGCCACCGGCGACCGCCAGAAGGAAGCGCAGGAAGCGGGCGCGGACTTTGTGGGCGGCGAGGAGATGGTGGAGAAGATCCAGAAGGAAAACTGGACCGCCTTCGACGCGCTGATCGCGACTCCGGACATGATGAAGGTCGTGGGCCGTCTGGGCAAGGTGCTGGGCCCCAAGGGCCTGATGCCGAACCCGAAGACGGGCACGGTGACCATGGACGTGGCCTCGGCGGTGAAGGAGATCAAGGCCGGCAAGGTGGAGTTCCGCGCCGACAAGACCAGCCTGGTGCACGTGCCGGTGGGCAAGATCAGCTTTTCGCAGGACAAGCTGGTGGACAACGTGACCACGGTGGTGACGGCGATCGTTCGGGCCAAGCCTTCGGCGGCGAAGGGCAAGTACATCAAGAGCATCACGCTGAGCTCGACGATGGGCCCGGGGGTTCCGCTGGATCAGGCTGTGGCGGACGCGGCGGGGAAGCACTAAAGGGCAGTGATTAGTGACTAGTGATTAGTGATTAGTCGTCATTGATCAGTGATTGGCTAGGCTGCCGCCAAGGTTGCGGAGCCGGGAGCCGGCAAAGAAATTGGGGCGAGCGCCCGGATTTGGGCGGGAAAGCGATCAGGGTTCTGAGGAGAGAGTGGCCGAGGGAAAGACCCTGACCACTCATCACTAACCACTGATCACTGTGCGGAGCACATTATGGCGATTTCGAAGGCGAAGAAGAGTGAGAAGGTCCAGCTGCTGGCTAAGGAGCTGGAAGGTTCGACTACGGCTATTATCGGCACGTTTGCCAAGCTGACGGTGGCGCAGGATTTTGCGCTGCGGAAGGTTGTGCGCGAGTCGGGCGGCAAGTACCGCGTGGTGAAGAACAAGCTGGCGGCGATCTCCGGCGAGAACACGCAGGTGGAGAAGGCGCTGAAGGGCCTGAAGGGCGTGAGCTCGGTGGCGTTTACGTCCGGAGATCCGGTTGCGCTTGCCAAGGGCTTTGCCAAGTGGGTCGGGGAGAACGCGGAGTTCCAGTTCAAGCTGGGCATCGTGGACGGCAAGCTGCTGAACGTGGAAGAAGTGAAGGCCCTGGCGACGATGCCGGGCAAGGAAGAGATCTTCGCGAAGCTGCTGTTCCTGATCAACGCTCCGGCGCAGCGGCTGGCCACGGTGATCAACGCCACGGGACGCGACCTGGCGGTGGTGCTGGGTCAGGGCGTGGAGAAGGAAAAGTTTGCGGGCGCCGCATAGCGGCGCCTAGTGATCAGTGAATAGTGGTTAGTGGTAAGCGGGCACGCTGTGGTAAACGCGGGGCGGTTAGTCACTAAACACTAGCCACTCACCACTGTTAACGGGTTTGGGCAGTGAAGCGGGCGGAAAGGGCGCTGGTCTGGCGCAACGGAAACTTTCCACTGAGTGGAGCAGCCTTTCGGACGAGAGTCCAGTAAAGTCAAACGATTTCGATTGGAGAAGAAACATGGCGGATCTCGCGCAGTTGGAAGAGCAAATTGTCGGACTGAGCCTGCTGGAAGCTGCGGCTCTGGTGAAGAAGCTGGAAGAGCGCCTTGGCGTGTCGGCAGCGGCGGCGGCCCCGGTTGTGGTGGCTGGCGGCGGTGGCGGCGCGGCGGCACCGGCGGCTGAAGAGAAGACCGAGTTCCAGGTGATCCTGAAGGACGCCGGGGCGAATAAGATCAACACCATCAAGGCGGTGCGGGAAGTTACCTCGCTCGGCCTGAAGGAAGCCAAGGACCTGGTGGACGGAGCTCCCAAGGCGCTGAAGGAGAATGCGACCAAGGACGAGGCCGAGGCCATCAAGAAGAAGTTCGAAGGCGTGGCGACGATCGAGGTTAAGTAGTTTCGTCGAAACGGCATAAGAGTTGCAAGGCTGGAGAGAACGCGCTACCATAAAGGTTGCGCGTCTTTCCGTCCCGTTTTGGAACGATCTCGATTCGGGCTCGATCTGGGACGGAATCCGGGCTGCGACCATTGACATCAAACAGTCAACGAGCAATAACACCGTGGGCCGGGGCGGGTCAGGCACTTCGGCGGCGGACATCGAGCGATTGAGCAAGTACTTCAGGGCCAGCAGGTGAGGCGGAATCCTGCGGGCGGATGGGGTACCATCTGGCGGGCGAGCGGCATAGCGAGCTTTGGGATCGGCGAGAGCAAGGATTGAGAATTCGAACGGGAGCAGAGGCACCAGGCCACGCTCGTGAGGCATCGCGTCCTTGCGGGCTTTTCGTGTCTCCCGCGGAGTGAACAGCGGCTTTTCTTGCCAGCTGTCACGCGACACGCACAGGAATCCGGGCACGGAGTTCACCTGTCGCGCATCCTTCTCTCTGGTTTGTGCGCAGTCTAGCGCACTTGCCGGCCGGACGGCAACGCCCTTAGGTGAATTACTCAATGCGCCGATCGCAACCATGCCTGGCATGAAGGCCGGCGTGCAATTGGAGCAAGCGTAGCACGACGGCAGGGCGGCCTGTACAGCAGCAGCCGAGAGCAGGAATTTTCAAAAGCGTAATTCGCCGGCACCCACGAGACTCGGACGCCGGCCCGGACCAGGCCCCAACGGGGCGGCCTGCGCCCGCCAACGAGAGAGACTCAGGAGTGAAGCATGCCCAACGAGAAGCGCGCGATTCGCAGCCGGCTCGATTTTTCGAAGATTCCCACAGCAACGCAAATCCCTAACCTGATCGAAGTGCAGCGGCGTTCGTACGAGCGTTTTCTGCAGATGGACAAGCTGCCCAACGAGCGCGATGACTCGGGGCTGCAGTCGGTGTTTGTTTCGGTATTTCCGATTACAGATTTCCGCGGCATCTCGCAGCTTGATTTCGTGGACTTCTCGATCGGCAACTGGGAGTGCAAGTGCGGCCACCTGAGAGGGCTGCACCACCTGCGTACTGCTTGTACGAATTGCGGATCGATGGTGATTACGGATCCGTTTCTTCCCGGTGACGTGCTTTGCCCCAAGTGCGGGCACTACAACAAGAACACGCCCGACTTCTGCAACAAGTGCGGCGACCCTGTGAGCCTGCAGCTGAAGTACGACCAGCAGGAGTGCGAAGAGCGCGGCATGACGTTCTCCGCACCGTTGAAGGTGACGGTGCGCCTGACGATTTACGACAAGGACCCGGAGACCGGCAACAAAACGATCCGCGACATCAAGGAGCAGGAGGTCTTCTTCGGAGACATTCCGCTGATGACGCCGAACGGCACGTTCATCGTGAACGGCACCGAGCGCGTGATCGTGTCGCAGCTGCACCGTTCGCCGGGCGTGTTTTTCGAGACCGCGAACAACCGCACGTACTTCCTGGGCAAGATCATTCCGTACCGCGGGTCGTGGGTGGAGTTCGAGTACGACCAGAAGAACACGCTGTATGTGCGCATCGACCGCAAGCGCAAGTTCCTGGGCACGATCTTTTTGCGCGCGCTGGGGCTGCGCAGCGACGAAGAGATCCTGAAGACGTTCTACACGATTGACCGCTTCCAGATTGCGGACGGCAAGCTGTTCTGGACGGTGGCGCAGGACGCGAAGACCGCAACGCACCTGGTGGGCTCGAAGCCCGCGCACGCGGTGGTGCACAAGGGCGAGGAGATTGCGCACTCGGGCCGGAAGATCACGCCGCACTCGCTGAAGGCGATTCGCGCGGCGAACATCGAGAAGATCGAAGTGGAAGCGGCGGAGCTGGACGGCGCGCTGACGGCCGCGGACGTGGTGGACACGGCGACCGGCGAGGTGATAGTCGAGTCGAATGTGGAGCTGACGGCCGACCGTTTGCACAAGGTGATGTCGAGCGGCGCGACGAGCTTCGAGGTGTTCTTCCCCGAGCGCGACGACGTGGGCAACATCATCACAAACACGCTGCGGCGCGATTCGATCCGCAAGCCTGAAGAGGCGCTGATCGAAATCTACCGCAAGCTGCGGCCGGGCGACCCGCCGACGCTGGACACGGCGACGGCGCTCTTCGAGGGCATGTTCTTCGACGCGCGGAAGTACGACTTCTCGCGCGTGGGCCGGCTGAAGTTCAACATCAAGCTCTATGAGAACCAGGACGCGACGCCGCTCGATCACCGCACGCTGACGCCCGAGGACTTCTACGCGACTATCCGCTACCTGCTGAAGCTGCGCAAGAACATCGGCATCGTGGACGACATCGACCACCTCGGCAACCGCCGCGTGAGAGCTGTCGGCGAGCTGATGGAGAACCAGTTCCGCATCGGACTTGTGCGCATGGAGCGCGCCATCAAGGAAAAGATGAGCGTGTACCAGGAGCTCTCGACGGCGATGCCGCACGACCTGATCAACGCGAAGCCGGTGATGGCGGCGATCCGCGAGTTCTTCGGCTCGTCGCAGCTGTCGCAGTTCATGGACCAGACGAATCCGCTGTCGGAGATTACGCACAAGCGGCGCTTGTCGGCTCTTGGACCGGGCGGATTGTCGCGCGAGCGCGCGGGATTCGAAGTCCGCGACGTGCACCCGACGCACTACGGACGTATCTGCCCGATCGAGACTCCGGAAGGTCCGAACATCGGACTGATCAGTTCGCTGAGCTGCTTTGCGCGGATCAATGAGTATGGCTTCATCGAATCGCCTTACCGCAAGGTGAGGGATTCGCGCATTCTCGATTACGTGGAGATCGCAAACGCGGGCGACAGCGGCATGCGCGTGGGCGACCACATCGAGAAGGAAGAGATGCAGAAGCTGAATGCGCAGCTCAAGAAGGGCGGCAAGCGGCAGATCGATTCGATTCCGTACAGCTTCTACCTCTCGGCGTGGGAAGAGGACAAGCACACGATCGCGCAGGCGAACATCGAGTTCAACGAGAACGGCCAGATCACGGAAGATCTCGTGAATGCGCGCCGGCAGGGCAACTTTGTGCTGGTGAACCGGGCCGAGGTGGACTACATCGACGTTTCGCCGAAGCAGCTTGTTTCGGTAGCGGCGTCGCTGGTGCCGTTCCTCGAGCACGATGACGCAAACCGCGCGCTGATGGGCGCGAACATGCAGCGCCAGTCCGTGCCGCTGCTCGTCGCCGAGGCTCCGCTTGTCGGAACCGGCATGGAGGGCGTGACGGCTCGCGACTCGGGCGCCGTGGTGTTGGCGAAGCGCAACGGCATCGTGGACTCGGTGGACTCCGAGCGCATCATCGTGCGCGTCGAAGGCGAGCACCATCCGACGCAGCTTTCGCGCGAAGTCGGTTCGGACATCTACACGCTGATCAAGTTCAAGCGGTCGAACCAGAACACCTGCATCAACCAGAAGCCGGTTGTGCGGGAGGGCGAGCGGGTGCTCAAGGGCCAGGTGATTGCGGACGGCCCGTGCACGGAGCAGGGTGAGCTGGCGCTGGGGCGCAACGTGCTTGTGGCGTTCATGCCGTGGCGCGGGTACAACTTCGAGGACGCCATCCTGATCAGCGAGAAGCTGGTGAAGGAGGACTACTACACCTCGGTGCACATCGAGGAGTTCGAAATCGAAGCGCGCGACACGAAACTGGGACCCGAGGAAATCACGCGCGACATTCCGAACGTGAGCGAGCACGCACTGCGCGACCTGGACGAGAGCGGCGTGATCCGCATCGGCGCCCAGATCAAGCACGGCGACATCCTCGTCGGCAAGGTGACGCCGAAGGGCGAAACGCAGCTGACGCCGGAAGAGAAGCTGCTGCGCGCGATCTTCGGCGAGAAGGCCGGCGATGTGCGCGACGCTTCACTGACGTGCCCCCCGGGCATCGAAGGCACGGTTGTGGATGTTCGCATCTTCAGCCGCAAGGGCCAGGAGAAGGACGAGCGCGCCAAGCAGATCGAAGCCGAGTACGTGGCCAAGCTCGAAAAGAACCTGGGAGACGAGATCCGCATTCTGACGGACGAGCGGTTGAAGCGTCTCGAGGGAATCCTGGGCGGCAAGGAAGTGCTGGCCGACCTGCACGACGAGCGGACGAACAAGAGGTTGCTGACGAAGGGCGCGATTCTCGATCGCGAGACGATCGAGCGCATCTCGACCAAGAACCTCAAGCGCATCCGCTACTCGGACAAGGACCCGCGCGTCAACGAGCAGATCGACGAGATCGAGGAGATGACGTCGCGGCAGATCGAAGTGCTGCGCAAGATCACCAACGAGAAGGTTGCGAAGCTGGCGAAGGGCGATGAGCTGCCGCCCGGCGTGATCAAGCTCGTGAAGGTCTACGTGGCCATGAAGCGCAAGCTGAGCGTCGGCGACAAGATGGCCGGGCGCCACGGCAACAAGGGCGTGATCGCGCGCATTCTTCCTGAGGAAGACATGCCGTACCTGCCTAACGGCACTCCGGTGGAGATCGTTCTGAATCCTCTGGGCGTGCCTTCCCGTATGAACGTGGGACAGATCCTGGAGACGCACCTTGGCTGGGCCGCGCACGGGCTTGGGCAGAGGATTGCCGAGTTCGTCCGCGAGCACAACGACGTGAAGGCGACGCGCGAACTGATGAAGAAGGAGTTCGCGGGGACCGCAGCGCTGCGGCAACTCGAGGAGCTCGACGACGAGTCGCTGCTTCGCGTGGCTGCGGGCATGCAACGCGGCATCTGGTTCGGCACGGCGGTGTTCGACGGCGCGCAGGAGGGCGAGATCAAGTCGCTTCTTTCGGCCGCTGGACTTCCGACGTCGGGCAAGACGCTTCTTTATGACGGCATGACGGGCGACCAGTTCGAGCAGCCAGTGACGGTGGGCTACATTTACATGCTCAAGCTGTCGCACCTGGTGGACGACAAGATTCACGCGCGTTCGATCGGGCCGTATTCGCTGATTACTCAGCAGCCGCTCGGCGGCAAGGCGCAGTTCGGCGGACAGCGCTTCGGCGAAATGGAAGTATGGGCGCTCGAGGCATACGGCGCCGCGTACATCCTGCAGGAGCTGCTGACGGCAAAATCCGACGACGTGTATGGCCGCACCAAGATTTACGAGGCCATCGTGAAGGGCGAAGCGGCGATCGAGCCGGGCGTGCCCGAGTCGTTCAACGTGCTGATTCGCGAGTTGCAGTCGCTGTGCCTGGACGTGGAGCTGATCAAGCGCGCGGACCTGGTGCGCAAGGCGCCGGCGCCGGAGACGGTGGCGGCGGTGGCAGACGACTAACGAGTGATATCCCCGGTCTCCAAATGCAAGAGACCGGGGGCACCCGCTAGTAGCTGAAGTTTTGATGGGTCCTTCTTGAAAGCGGTAAACGCCGCTACCCGGGAAGGAAGGACCCCAGAGGAATCCCGGGAAGAGCCGCGGCAGAGCGAAGAAGGCCTGCCAAGGAGGGTCGCCTTGTTCCGTTCGAACCCATTTGAGCTAACCAGTCCGATTACCGATTTCGACGCTATCCGCATCATGCTTGCATCGCCCGAGAAGATCCGGAGCTGGTCGCATGGCGAAGTGACGAAGCCGGAAACCATCAACTACCGCACGTTCAAGCCGGAGCGCGACGGGCTGTTCTGCGCCCGCATCTTCGGGCCCGTAACCGACTGGGAGTGCCTCTGCGGAAAGTACAAGCGCATGAAGCACCGCGGCGTGATCTGCGACAAGTGCGGCGTGGAAGTGACGGTGAGCAAGGTGCGCCGCGAGCGCATGGGCCACATCGAGCTGGCTTCTCCTTGTTCTCATGTCTGGTTCTTCAAGGGACTGCCTTCGAGGATCGGGCACCTGCTGGATATCTCGCTGCGCGATCTCGAGAGCATTCTCTACTTCGAGTCGTATGTCGTGGTCGATCCGGGCGACGCGCCGGTGCGCGAGCGCGAGATCATCAAGGACGAAAACAAGTTCCGCGAGCTGGACCAGCAGTTCCGCCCTTCGGGCTTCAAGGCCATGATGGGCGCCGAGGCGATCAAGGAATTGCTGAAGCGCGTAAGCGTTGACGAGCTGGCGATCGAGCTGCGCGAGCGCATGAAGACCGAGACCTCGGCGCAGAAAAAGATCAAGTACGCCAAGCGGCTGAAGGTTGTGGAGGCGTTCCGCAAATCGAGCAACAAGCCGCAGTGGATGATTCTCGATGTGCTGCCGGTGATTCCTCCGGAGCTGCGCCCGCTGGTGCCGCTCGATGGCGGCCGCTTTGCCACGTCGGATTTGAACGATCTCTACCGCCGCGTGATCAACCGCAACAACCGGTTGAAGAAGCTGATGGACCTGCACGCTCCTGAAGTGATCGTGCGCAACGAAAAGCGCATGCTGCAGGAGGCCGTGGACGCGCTGTTTGACAATGGCCGCCGCGGACGCGTGCTGAGGGGCGCGAACAACCGCCCGCTGAAGTCGCTTTCGGACACGCTGAAGGGCAAGCAGGGGCGCTTTCGCCAGAACCTGCTCGGCAAGCGCGTGGACTACTCGGGCCGTTCGGTGATCGTGGTCGGGCCGGAGCTCAAGCTGCACCAGTGCGGCCTGCCGAAGAAGATGGCGCTCGAGCTGTTCAAGCCGTTCATCTATCACCGCCTGGAGCAGACGGGACACTGCACGACCATCAAGCAGGCCAAGGAAATGGTGGAGATGCAGGAGGCGATCGTGTGGGACATCCTTGAGGAAGTGATCAAGGATCATCCCGTGCTGCTGAACCGCGCTCCAACGCTGCACCGTTTGGGCATCCAGGCGTTCGAGCCGGTGCTGGTGGAAGGCAAGGCCATCAAGATCCACCCGCTGGTTTGCACGGCGTTCAACGCGGACTTCGACGGCGACCAGATGGCAGTGCACATTCCGCTGTCGCCTGAGGCGCAGATTGAAGCGTCGGTGCTCATGCTGGCTTCGCACAACATTCTTTCGCCGGCGTCGGGCCAGCCGATCACCGTGCCTACCCAGGACATGGTGCTCGGGCTCTACTACCTGACCAAGGCGAAGAAGGGCGCGAAGGGCGAAGGGCGCGTGTTCGCGAACACCGAGGAAGTGCTGATGGCGCTCGAAGCCCGCGAGCTCGAGACGCTGTCGCCGATCCGCCTGCGGTACAGCGGCAAGGTGCTGGACATGACCACGGCGTACGACGACCAGGACCTGACGCACACCGAGGCCGTGGACTTCAACCACGACTACATCAACACCACCGTGGGCCGCGTGATCCTGAATGATGCGCTGCCGTCGGGGATGCCGTTTGTGAACGGCCTGCTCAAGAAGAAGGGCATCGGGCAGCTGGTGAACTACTGCAACCAGAACCTCGGTCTCGAAACGACGGTGCGGATGCTGGACAAGATCAAGTCGCTCGGGTTCCAGTTCGCGACGCGCTCGGGCTTGTCGGTGGGCCTGGACGACATGGTCATCCCGGAGAGCAAGTACACCGTGGTGGAGGAGGCCGACCGCAAGGTGATCGAGGTCCAGAAGCAGTATATGGACGGCGCGATTACCAACGGCGAGCGCTCGAACAAGGTGATCCAGATGTGGTCGTCGGTAACCGACAAGGTTGCGGACGAGATGTTCGGGAACATGAAGCGCGCAGACGAAGAAGGCGCGATGAACCCGATCTACATCATGGCCGACTCCGGCGCCCGCGGTTCGAAGCAGCAAATCCGCCAGCTGAGCGGCATGCGCGGATTGATGGCGAAGCCTTCGGGCGAGGTCATCGAGACGCCCATCACCGCGAACTTCCGCGAAGGGCTGACGGTGCTCGAGTACTTCATTTCGACGCACGGCGCGCGCAAGGGCCTGGCCGATACGGCGCTGAAGACGGCCGACTCGGGCTACCTGACGCGGCGTCTTGTGGACGTGGCGCAGGACGTGATCGTGACCGAGTACGACTGCGGCACGAGCGAAGGCATTGACGTGACCTCCATCGTCGAGTCGGGCGAGATCATCGAGCCGCTGCGCGACCGCATCATCGGCCGCGTGAGCCTCGAGAAGATCAAGGACTACGACAACAACGTGGTGGTCGAAGTGAACCAGCCGATCGACGAGGACATCGCTTCGGCGATCCAGGGCGCGGGTGTAGAGAAGGTGAAGATCCGCTCCGTGCTCACGTGCGAGTCGCGGCGCGGCGTTTGCGCGCTGTGCTACGGCCGTAACCTGGGCTCGGGCCGCATGGTGGAGCTGGGCGAGACCTGCGGCGTGATCGCGGCGCAGTCGATCGGCGAGCCGGGCACGCAGCTCACGATGCGTACGTTCCACGTGGGCGGAACGGCCAGCCGTGTTGCCGACCAGTCGCGGCTCGACGCCAAGAACAACGGCACGGTGAAATTCTTCAACCTGAACACCGTCGAGAGCAAAGACAAGTCCCTGGTGGCGATGAACCGCTCGGGATCGATTGCGATCGTGGACGAGCGCGGCCGCGAAAAGGAGCGCTACCAGGTTGTCTATGGCGCGCGCCTGAAGGTGAAGGATGGCGAGAAGGTGTCGCTGGGCCATTTGCTGGCGGAGTGGGATCCGTATACGTACTCGATCCTGACGGAGATCGGCGGGCACGTAACGTTCAAGGACCTGCAGGAAGGCATCACGCTCAACGAAGAGGTCGACGAAGTCACCGGCCTTTCGCGCTGGGTGGTTGCGGATGCTCCCGATGAAAAGCGCCAGCCGACCTTCGTGGTGAAGGGCTCGAAGGCCAGCAAGCGTTACCTGCTGCCTCGCGGCGCTCACCTGATGGTGCAGGATGGCGACGAGGTCGGTCCTGGCGACGTGCTGGCGAAGATCCCGAAGGAGAGCACGCGCACCAAGGACATCACGGGCGGTCTGCCGCGCGTGGTGGAACTGTTCGAGGCGCGCAAGCCGCGCGAGACCGCGATCATCAGCGAGATCGATGGCGTGGTGCGGTTCGGCGAAGTGCTGAAGGGGCAGCGCAAGATCTACGTGACGGCCGACAACGGCGAGGAGAAGGAATACTCCGTGCCGCGCGGAATTCACGTGAACGTGCAGGAAGGCGAGCGGCTCCGCGCCGGCGATCCGCTGATGGATGGCCCGCTGAACCCGCACGACATTCTGGACGTGCTGGGCGAGAAGGCGCTGCAGGCTTACCTGGTGAACGAAATCCAGGAAGTGTACCGCCTGCAGGGCGTGGCGATCAGCGACAAGCACATCGAAGTGATTGTGCGCCAAATGCTGCGCTGGGTGAGGGTCGACGAGATCGGCGACTCGAATTTCCTGCTCGAGCAACAGGTGGACCGCTTCCGCTTCAACGAAGAGAAGAACCGCGTGGAGAAGGAAGGCGGCCGTCCGCCGCAGGGCCGTCCGCTGCTGCTGGGCATCACCAAGGCGTCGCTGTCGACGGACAGCTTCATCTCGGCTGCCTCGTTCCAGGAGACGACGCGCGTGCTGACGGAAGCCTCAATCAACGGGGCGATCGACAACCTGCGCGGGCTCAAGGAGAACGTGATCGTGGGACGTCTGATCCCGGCGGGCACGGGCCTCGAGTACTACCGCAATGTGCAGCTTTCCCCGGAACTGGAGGAAGCGGCGGCGCGGGTGCAGCAGGAGGTTTCGGCCGAGATCGAAGCCGCGGAGCGCGAACTGGAGATGATGCGCCAGGAGGGCGAAGCGGAGGAGATGGCGGCGGAGTAACAGTGATCAGTGGACAGTGTTCAGTGGTCAGACAGGCCCGGCGCGAGCCGGGCCTTTGTTTTTGTGATGGCCGCGTTTGCTACCATTATCCAGTCCGCATCATCTGAAACAATCGAAATGCCAAAGACAACCGTCGCCGAAATTCCCCGTCCTCGCCGCCCTGAACCAATCAAGCCGCCGGTCCTGATGGACCGTACCCAGCCTGTGATCGAGCGGCTTTCCGCAGCGCTCGGCGAGCCTGTTTTCACGTACTGGAATTCGACCAAGGGGGCGATCTGCCAGAACGATGTGGCGGGGCTGTATGCGCTGCTTCGCTCGACGGGGAAGATCGACCGGCTGTCGCTGTTCATGAAGTCTGATGGCGGATCGGGTCAGGCGGCGCTGCGCATGGTGAACCTGCTGCGGCGGTATGTGAAGCACCTGACGGTGCTGGCGCCGCTCGAATGCCAGTCGGCGGCGACGATGCTGGCGCTGGGCGCGGACCGCATCATCATGGGGCCGCTGGCGCACCTCTCGGCGGTGGACACGTCGCTGACGCACGACCTTTCGCCGATCGACCGCGACAACGACCGTGTGAGCGTGTCGAACGACGAGTTGCTGCGGGTGATCCGCCTTTGGACCGAGCAGGCCAAGGATTCGACGAAGAATCCGTACGAGGCGCTGTTCCCGTATGTGCATCCGCTGGTGATCGGCGCGGTGGACCGGTCGAGCGCGCTGTCGACGCGGATCTGCGAGGAGATCCTGTCGTATCACATGAAAGATAAGGACCGGGCGCGGGAGATCTCGAACATTCTGAATGCAGGCTACCCGTCGCACAACTATCCCATCACGCTGCGCGAGGCCAAGCGGATCGGTCTGAATGTGGAGGCGATGGACGATGCGGTGAACGGGCTGCTGTTCGAGTTAAACGAAGTGTATTCGGAGATGGGGCAGAGCGCGTCGACGGATTTTGACGAGCGGAATTCGCACGACAACAGCATTCTGAACGTGATGGAGTCGGGCGGGCTGTTGATTTACTTCCAGCTCGACAAGGACTGGCACTACCGGAGCGAGGAGCGGCGCTGGGTGGCGCTGAACGACAAGAGCAGCTGGCGCAAGGCGGAGATGGTGAAGGGCAAGGTCGCGATCTCGCAGCTCCATGTGCGGTAAGCGCGGCGCGTTGGGCGAAATTCGCCCGTTGTGCAAACTGATCCGGCTATGAGAACTGCTGCAGGCTGAAGCCGAGCTGATACGTCTCGCCGTGCTTCAGGAGATCATCCCAGGTGACTTCCTTTTGCGTGTAGCCGGCCATCCGGCCGAGCATGCAGCTCAGCGCGGTCTCTACGCCGTCGGCGATCTGGTTGTGCGCGGGGCCGGAAACGATGCTGTCGATAAACGACCGCTCTTTTTCGCGATCGGCGTATTTGAGGTTGTCGAGGAAGTTGCCGGCCGCGGCGAACTGGCCTGAGCCTGGAGCTGTATCCATCGACTCCTTCCACGACCAGGCATTCTTTCCGGTGAGCTGAATGGGGCCTGAATAGGGCACGGTGGCGGAGCCTTCGGCGCCGAAGAGCTTGAGGCCCGCGTCGAACTGGTTGTCCACGCCAAACTGCGTGGACGCGAATGAGAAGTGAACGTTGTTGGGATAAGTGAAGTCGACCTGATAGTTGTCCCAGATGTCGCCCCAATGCGTGAGGACGTTGCGGCCGCCGGTTGCGGTGGCTTTGAGCGGATGAGAACCGACCATCCAGTTGCACAGGTCGATGATGTGGATGTTCTGCTCGACGAGTATGTCGCCGGAGAGGGCGCGATCCCAGAGCCAGTTGCGCACGCGATATTCGTCGGGGGACTCGCCGGGGCGGGTCTTCTCAGTGGATGCGGGCGCGTTGTAGTTGCCGCTGACGGCGGCGATCTTTCCGATGGCGCCGGACTTGATTCGTTCTGAGATTGCGGCGATGGGCGGGGCTTTGCGGCACTGGAAGCCGACGTCGACGCTCTGCGTGGATTTCACGCGCTTTGCGATCTCGAGGGCCTGGCTGGCCTGGCGCACGTCAATGCCCACCGGCTTCTCGCAGTATGCGTGCTTGCCTCCTGCGACGGCGGCGTCGAGGTGCTGCACGTGGAAGAACGGCGGCGTGGAGATCTGGATGAGGTCGACGCCCTGCGCGTTAGCGAGCTGCTCGAAGGCATGGGGGCCGCGGAAGAGAAATTTGTCGTCGATGGCGGCGTGGCCGAGGTCGGCGTTGACCTTGTCGAAGTGCTGCTTGCCGGCCTCGAGCTTATCGGGAAACAGATCGGCGAGCGCGACTACCTGCGCGGACGTGTTCTGCGCGAACGAGGTGGCGACGCCGGTGCCGCGGTTTCCGCAGCCGAGCAGGGCGTGGCGGACGGCGGAGTTGGCCTGGTATCCGAATGCGGTTTTTGGCTTGAGCAGGAGCATGGTGGAGATTGCGGATCCAGTTTGAAGAAAATCACGACGGTTCATTTCGATTGGGCTCCGTCATCAAAGGTTTCGGCGGTTTGCGCCGTCCCTACGGGACTCCGGAGGGAATTTTTGAACGTTTACCCCACGCTGAAGCGCGGGGCTAACAAACTTTGCGCCAACGGCGCGGACATCCGCATGTTAAGCGAGCACTTCGTGCAGAACCTTCTCGAGGTAGAGCTTTTCCTGGCGGACGTCTTCTATCTGCTGCGGGCCGGAGGTCTCGCGCTCGATGGTGACGGCGCCGGTGTACCCGAGGCGATGCAGCCTGGTGAAGACTGCCTTGAAATCGACGAGGCCTTTGCCGATGAGCACTTCTTCGCCGAGCTTACTGGGGTCGGTGGGCCAGCGGCCGTCCTTTGCGTGAATGCTGCGCACGTGGGGGCCGATGATATCGACTGCATCGACCGGATTCGCCTTGCCGTAGAGGATCAGGTTTGCGGTGTCGAGGCCCACGGCGAGGTTGGGCATGTTCACGTCACGGATGGCGCGTGACATCGTCGTGGGCGTCTCCTGCCCGGTCTCCATCAGGAAGTACTGACTGTTGCCCTGGCAGTGCTGCGCCACGGTGCGGATCGCGTTGACTGCGCCGGGGTATAGCGGGTCGGCGGGGTCTTCGGGGATGAATCCGCAGTGCGTTTGCACCTGGCCGATGCCGATGAGCTTGGCGAAGTCCGACACCTGGCGTAGCGCGTCGATGCGCGCGGCGCGCGTGGCGGGAGGAACAAGGCCAATGGTGGACGGGCCGCGAAGGAAGTTCCACTCGAGAGGCGGAGGGCCGACGACTTCGACTGTGGTGGCGACGACTTCGTATTTCTCGAGCAGGCCCTTGATCTGTGTTGCCGCATCGGGCGTGAAGTTGTTGATGTACCCGTCGAGCGAGAGAAAGCAGTTCGAGAAGCCGAGGTCGTGAACGCGCTTGATGGTGGCTTCGGGCGCGCCGTGCGGGCTGACGAGGAGGCCGACGGCCATGGGCTTGAGGGTTGCGGCGGTTGATTCGGCTTGCGAAGCGGCGGGGAGCAGGGCATCGGCGATAATTGCGGAAGAAGCGGCGGCCAGAAATGTACGGCGGTCCATCGAGCGGGTCCTTTCTCGATCGGTCGCGATTACGGCCATTCGCGCCGACTGTCCAAGGTAATTGTTTGGCGGGGGCATGACAAGTTCCACGTGTCGCGAGAACCGCTCTAGTTTGCATCGATCCCTAGTGAACGGGAAGATGACTCGCGAAGGCGAAGCGCACGATCGCGATTGCCAGGGCAAAAACGAATCCGTAACGAAAACTCTCAATGGCGACGGACTCTTTTCCGCGTCTGCGGATACCTTGGCCCAAAAGCGCCAACAGGATTCCCGTCACGAGTGGGCTGATGATCAAACTCACACCATGAAAGCGCGAGGGACGCACAAACGGATGCGGGAAGATCCACACGCTCGCGAATCCGGCAATGAAACCGGCGAGCGCGACGAGAAATGTACTCAGCGCGGGTCCAATGCGCCGGCCGCCCAGAGTCGTCCTGCGAATCGCACGCGCAGTTACATCAGCGGCAAGTCCCATTGCGAATTCAATCAGGACTTCCACAAGGCATTCGAGAAGAAACTCCAGCACGGCTGCGAGCAGGTCTTCCATACTTCGTGATGACGAACATGGTAACAGCGCTGGGTCAGCCCGCTGGCATTTGCGGCAATAGCGGAACGGCCACCCTTGCGGGTGGCCGTTTGGGGGAAGGCTGGTTACTGCTGACAGATTTGAGTGAGTCAGCCGTAGGGATCTAGTTTGAATTGCCGGCTGCGTTTTCGACCGGGGTGATGGTTCCGAGGAGGCCGAGCGAGTTGCTGCCTGGGCCGCCGGTGAAGTAGAGAGCCGTCGCAGAGCCGGAGGCTCCCCCGCTGGCGAACGACAGGCTCCAGAGGCTGTCGATGGTGATGGGATTGTTCGACGAGTCCACGAGCAGGCCTTTGAAATGGCCGGTGACGGGATTGTAGATTGCGATCTGGCCGGAGCCGAACTGGCCGACGAGCAGGTCGTGGCTGAAGGGGCCGAAGTCGCCGGAGGCCATCACGAGGCCCCACGGGCTGTTGAGCCACGGGCCGTGTTCAAGGCGGCGGAGAAGCCGGCCTGAGGTGGAGAAGATATCGACAAACCCAAGACCCGGGCCGCCGACTGGGTCGTGCTTAGCGGAGTCCTGCCTTGCGTAGGCGACGTAGATCTCGCCGCCGATGTTCTGGACGTTGAAGGGGGCGTAGCCGTGGGGAAGATGGTCGTCGTCGAACTGCCCTTCGGTCGTGAAGACCTGATTGAAGGATTCGTCGTAGACGTTGACCCGGCCCTTGCGGAAGTCTGCGACGTAGAGGAAGGTTGACGTGCTGCCGAATCCGTCAGTCACCGTGGCGAGGGCCGCGCCTTTAAATACAGATGCGCTCTTGGTGTTGACCTTGATGGCCGCGATGTTGGAAGGGATACCGGGGTACCAGGCGGAGATGGTGCCGTCTTCCGTGACGAACATGAAGAGGGCCGACTTGCCAGGGGCGACCACGAATTTGGCGCCTCCTGCGAAGACCGTTCCGGTGGGCGTGCCGGTGGGGCTCTGGGTCGGGTCGCCTGTGGGGATGGTGACGACAAGAGGCACGATAGAGCCCGTGCCGGTGTAGAGAGTGGACAGGCCGGTGCCGTTATCGGAGATCCACCACGGGCTGCCGGCGTTGCGCGACATTCCCCACGGGTTGACGAGGTTGGGATCGGTGGTGGGGGCGACGCCGGACTGATCGGCGACGAGGTTGGTCTGGAGGTAGTGTTGAGCCATCGCGGGGAAGGCGAGCGGCCCAAGCGTCAAGGCGACAAGCGCCACGGCCTGGAAGCACGAGCGAATGGACGAACGAAACATTCTTTCCTCCTGCCGGCGTGAGGGCACACCGACAGGGAGACCATAGTTCGCGGCGCTCACCCCGAGTGTCAGGGGAGTGTCATTGAATTGTCAGCGGGCAGGAAGGGGCGTGAAATGTTGATGACTCCGGATGTGCGGCGCCGAGGGGCAAGAAAACGGCCACCCCGAAGGGTGGCCGTCTGCCGTGTCCGAACAAGACCGAACTGAACTACCGCTCGTTCTTGCGCCAGTTAATGAGATCGCCCAGAGTCGTGGTCGAGCTGGAGACGGGCTGCTTGTGCTCCTTGTAGTGCTCCACAACCTGCCGGCTGGCCTCGTGGCCAATCGAGCGCAGGCTGAGGCCCACCTTCTTCTCTTCCACGTTGATCTTGATGATCTTGAATTCGTGTTCGTCGTTCTGCTCGAGCTTCGCCGGCTGGCCGTCGTCGCCCACTGCTTCGGAGATGTGGCAGAGACCCTCCACACCCTCGGCAATCTCGACGAACGCGCCGAACTGAGCCGTGCGCAGCACCTTGCCGTGCACCACGTCGCCCACGCGATGGGTGGCGAAGAAGCTCTCCCAGACGTCGGGCTGGAGCTGCTTGATGCCCAGCGAGAGGCGGCGGTTCTGCGGCTCGACGCCGAGAACGACAGCCTTCACTTTTTCGCCCTTCTTCACGACCTCGGACGGATGCTTGACGCGCTTGGTCCAGCTCAGGTTCGAAACGTGAACCAGGCCGTCGATGCCGTCTTCGATTTCGATGAAGGCGCCGAAGTCGGTGAGGTTGCGTACGCGGCCTTCGACAACGGTTCCGGCCGGGTAGCGCTCGGTGAGGTGCTCCCACGGGTTTTCGAGCAGCTGCTTCATGCCGAGCGAGATGCGGCGGTCACCGGGATTGACGCTGAGGACGACCGTCTCGACCTCGTCGCCGGGCTTGACCAGCTTGGAGGGGTGCTTGAGGCGCTTGGACCAGGTCATCTCGGAGAGGTGAACCAGGCCTTCGATGCCCTGTTCGAGCTCGACGAACGCGCCGTAGTCAGTGACCGAAAGAACGCGCCCCTTGACATGCGCTCCGACGGGGTAGCGTTCGGAGGCATCGAGCCACGGATCGGGTGTGAGCTGCTTGAAGCCGAGCGAGACGCGCTGCTTGTCCTTGTCGAACTTGAGCACCTTCACCTGGATCTCGTCGCCGACGTTGACCAGGTCGCGGGGATGCGTGAGGCGTCCCCAGCTCATGTCGGTGATGTGCAGCAGGCCGTCGATTCCACCGAGGTCAACGAACGCGCCGTAGTCGGTAAGGTTCTTCACGGTGCCGGTTAGCACCGCTCCCTCACCGAGCTGCTCCATGGTGTGGGAGCGCTTGGCGGTCTGCTCTTCCTCGAGGATCTCCTTGCGGCTGACGACGACGTTGCCGCGTTTCTTGTTCAGCTTGATGACGCGGACTTCAATCTGCTGGCCGAGATAGCCGTCGAGATTGCGCACCGGGCGGATCTCAAGCTGGGAGCCGGGGAGAAAGGCCTTCATGCCGATGTCGACCGTGAGGCCGCCCTTGACGCGGCTGACGATCGTTCCCAGGACGGGGGTCTTTTCGATGGAGGCCTTCTCGATCGTGTCCCATACGCGCAGGCGCTGAGCCTTCTCGTAGCTGACGAGATAGCCGCCCTCGGGCTCCTCGCGCTCGATTACCACGTCGATCACTTCGCCGGGGTTGAACTTCACGGCGCCGGTATGATCGACCACCTGTTCGAGCGGCACAAGGCCCTCGGACTTGAGGCCCACGTCCACAACCAGGTGCTTCTCAGTCTGCTTCACCACAGTGCCGGAAACAACCTTGTCGCCATAGGCTTCAACGGCTGCTGCTTCGGCGGCCTGCTCGCGTTCGAATGCTTCGAGCGCGGCGGAAAAGTCCTCCATGGACTCCTGCGGGTGCTCGGCTTCGATGGAGTGAGCGGCTTCGATCTCCGCAGGCTCTGGGGTTTGAACATCTGCTGCTGCGGCAGGCGCGGGCGCGGGTTCGGCGGCCGGATCTGCGGCTACAGGCTGAGTGGTGGCATCGGCGTCCAGCGCCGCAAGTGCTTCTGCTGCGCTCTCGTGTTGGGACGTGGATTCAAACGACGGCTGCTCAAGCTCCGTCGCAGGTTCGAGGGTGGGAGTTTCCAATTCGGTGTTCAGGGTTGTGCTCTCGGTTTCAGGATTAAGGACGTTTGCCATCACAGCTAGCTCCAGGATTCCTTTAACCGACGGATCGTGCAGCTTCCGCCGGCGTGGCTCCTGCGCCGCTGTGGCGAAGGATGGCCATCTACTTGGCTCCCTTCAAGTCCTGAGGTGCTTGGGGTTTTTCTCGGGGACGACGCATCGGCCGGGGACGCCGGGCGAGCACAATATTCGTCACCACTGGGAAACACCCGGCAGGCAACTGCAGGCTGGAGGGCGGCCGCAGCTCGCTGCTGGAATCCGCGCAGGAAGCTACGCTTTCAAGTGTACCAACCTTGCGATTTCGGGTCAACGGAGCAGGCGGCCATCCAGACCTCCTATACTGATGCCGGCGGCGGCTAAACGATGGATTATCTGTTCACTCCGTGGCGGTTTGCGTACATTACTTCGGCGGATAAATCCGCGCGCCCGGGAGTACCTAAATCCCTGGCTGGCTGGGAGGGCAACACCGGCTGCGTCTTCTGTAACCTTGTGGCTTCAATCGATTACGCCGTCGAGCAAGGATTGAGCCGGGACGAGGCGGAGATTTCGGGCGGGCTGGTGTTCCGGGGGAAGCGCTGTTTTTTGAGCCTTAACGCCTTTCCTTACACGTCGGGCCACGTGATGATCGTGCCTTTTGCGCACGTGGACCGGCTGGCGAAAGCCGACCGAGAAACGGCGCACGAGATGATCGAACTGGCCCAGAGAACAGAGCAGGTGCTTGAGGAGCTTTATCACCCCCACGGGTTCAACTTCGGCCTGAACCTGGGTGAAGCCGCGGGAGCGGGGGTAGCCGGACATCTGCACCTGCACGCCATGCCGCGATGGGTGGGCGATACGAGCTTCATGACGGCGATTGGAGAGACCCGGGTGCTGCCGGAAGACCTTGCGACGACGTGGAGGCGGCTGCGCGCGGCGTTTGCGGTGAAATAGAGGCGGTCCGGGCCGAGTTTGTCTGCGCCGCGCACAGAAAATTGAACGCAGGCGAAAAATAATCTGGCGCGGGGCCTCAGGTCCGACATGCAGCGTCTAAACAATCGATTCTGCGGAGTCGCCATTTGCCCGGCGCCTCCGGCTCAACTTATGGAGGCCGAATCATGAAGAAGCTTCTGGGGCTTTGCGCAGTTCTGCTCCTTACGCTCGGCGTCTCGCCGGCGTTCGCGGCAACCGATGTAACCGGCTCCTGGACGGCGGAGATGCAGGCGCCGGACGGCAACAGCATGCAGCTCACATTTACCTTCAAGCAGGATGGAACAAAGCTTACGGGAAGCGTGCAGGGCCCGCAGGGCGATCCGCTCGACATCCAGAACGGCAAGGTGGACGGCGACAAGGTCTATTGGGAAACCAGTTTCAATGGAACGACCATCACGCACCAGGGAACGGTGAACGGCGACGAGATGAAGGTCAGCGTGAAATCGTCCGATGGAAATTTCCCGGCCATGGATCTCACGCTGAAGCGATCCAAACAGTGAGAGAGGGAGCCGAGCCTGGCGCGTGCGGGAACCGTGTGCGGTTGCAATTGTCCAATTGACGCTTTGCGGGCGGCCCATTTAGGTTGAATCCACCCCAAGCTTCGCCGCTGCCGGAAATCCAGACCGATAGTGAGAGTCGGCAGACTCCGCGCGGGTAAGTTGCGGGAAAATTCTTTCCCTGGAGGAGACATGGCGGCTGCTTCTGCGCCGGCGCCGGACCAGATTCTGCAAACCGGCCTTGGATTTTGGGCATCGAAAACGCTTTTGAGCGCGGTGGAAATGGAAGTATTCACCGAATTGGCAAGGGGCCCCGAAAAGATCGACGCGCTTGCCGGGCGGCTCGGACTGCATCCGCGGTCGGCGCGCGATTTTCTGGATGCGCTGGTGGCGCTCGGGTTCCTCGAGCGCACGAACGGAAGCTACGCGAACACGGCGTCGACGGACCTGTTTCTGGATAAGCACAAGCCGTCGTATATCGGCGGGATTCTGGAGATGGCGAACCGGAGGCTGTTCCATCACTGGAACCACCTGACCGAGGCGCTGCGGACGGGCGAGAAGCAGAATGAGGCGGCGCATGGCGGGGTAGATGTTTTCGCGGCAATGTATGCGGATCCGGAACGCCTAAAGGTGTTTCTGCGCGGAATGACGGGCGTGAGCCATGGCGCAAATCTTGCGATCGCGAACAAGTTTCCGTGGAGCGGGTACAAGACGGTGGTGGATGCGGGGCCGGCGCAGGGCGATCTGCTGACGCAGGTGCTGCTCAAGAATACACACCTGACGGGCGTGGGGTTCGATCTGCCGGAAGTGGGTCCGATCTTCGAGGAATACGTTGAATCGCACGGCCTCTCGGCGCGCGTCAAGTTTGAGCCGGGCAGCTTCTTCGAGCAGCCGATTCCGAAGGCGGACGTGGTGATGATGGGCCACATTCTCCACGACTGGGGCCTCGAGGAGAAGAAGGTGCTGGTGCGCAAGGCGTATGAAGCGCTGCCCGAGGGCGGAGCGTTTATTGCCTACGACGCGATCATTGACGACGACAGGTCGAAAAACGCGTTCGGGCTGCTGATGAGCCTGAACATGCTGATCGAAACCGATCGCGGATTCGACTACACCGGAGCAGACGGCGTGGCGTGGATGCGCGAAGCAGGGTTCCGCGAGGCGCGCGTGGAACATCTTGTCGGGCCGGACTCGATGGTGGTGGGCATCAAGTAGCGGGCGGAGTGCCGCCGTTGGCGAGCGCCGAACGGCGGTACTATGAAGCTCGCGAGGATGCTTCGATGACGACGGCTTCTGCGAGCACGAAGAATGGCGCGACCGATACCTGGCCCGCGCTGCCTTACGCGGAGTGGAGCGACACCTGCACTTCGCTGCAGTTGTGGATGCAGGTGGTGGGCAAGATACGGCTGGCGCTCACGCCGCACCTGAATCACACCTGGAATGTCACGCTGTATCCGACGATCCGCGGGCTGACGACGTCGCCGATGCCGTATGGCAAGGGCATGCTGCAGATCGATTTCGATTTTGTGGATCACGTGCTGCGGATCGAGAGCAGCGAGCGAGGGCGACAGAGTGTGCCGCTGGCGCCGATGACCGTTGCGGAGTTCTACGCGAGGGTGATGAAGGCGCTCGATGAACTGGGGACGCCGGTGCGCATCTGGCCGATGCCGATGGAGGTCGCGGACCCGGTGCGGCTTGACACGGACGAGGTGCACAGCGCGTTCGATCGTGAATTTGCGAACCGGTTCTGGCGCGTGCTGCTCGAGACGACGCGGGTGTTCGATACATTTCGGGCGCGGTTTCTCGGCAAGGTGAGCCCGATTCACGTGTTCTGGGGTGCGATGGATTTGGCCTGCACGCGGTTCAGCGGCCGAACTGCGCCTGAGCACCCGAGCATGCCGGGGCTGCCGGACCGCGTGACGCGCGATGCCTATTCGCATGAAGTGTCGAGCGCGGGATTCTGGCCGGGCGGGCCGGGAATGGACGCGATGTTTTACAGCTATGCGTATCCTGAGCCGGCGGGCTACCGGGAATTCGCGGTGAAGCCGGCGGCGGCGGTGTTCAATGCGGCGTTTGGCGAATTCGTGCTGCCTTACGAGGCGATGCGGACGGCGCCGGATCCCGATGCGGAGCTGCTTGAGTTTCTGCAGACGACGTATGAGGCGGCGGCGGTGTGCGGAAAGTGGGACCGCGCGGCGTGCGAGGTCTCTTGAACTGCGGCGCAGGTGCGTCCGGAGATACGGGGTACCTGGTTGTACATTGACCGGCACATGACGGCGGGGGAATATCCGATCAGTACTGGACTTTCGAGATCGGATGATTCAGTCGGGCCCAATCCTCTGTTCCTCTCGAGGAGGTGTCATGTTGCCAAGGGCTCTCTCGTTCTCCGTTTGCGCATTCTTCTCCATCGCATCGATGCTTGGTTCGGCGCTGGGCTCGGCGCAGTCGCGGCCGAAGGGCAATGAAGGCGTTCCCAACTGGGACCTCTACGCGGGCTACTCGTACATCTTCTCCGCGCCCGGCACGAGCGGAACCAACGGCGGTTCGGGCTGGGACTCGTCGTTCAAAGTGCCGATCCTGGGCCCGCTGCTCGGCATCAAGGGCGACGTGTCGGGATTCAACAGCAAGGACGGCCCGGACATCAGCACGAAGCACATGTTCTTTCTCGTCGGGCCGCAGGTGGGGTTGCACATCAGCACTTCGACGGTGTGGCTGCATGGGATGCTGGGCAGCTCGAACCTGAGCTCTTCGGCCACGCCTGATCTGCACGATGGGAACTCGTTTGCGCTTGCGGTGGGTGCGGGTCTCGATGCGGGCATGAGCCGGCGGCTGGCGTGGCGCGTTACGGGCGACTTCTTCAACACGCACTTCCAGAGGTCGAAGGACAACGTGAACGAGGTCAAGAATTCTTCGACGAGGTTTTCTACGGGGCCGTTGTTCAGATTTTAGGTTCGGATCCTGAAGCCGGGCTGCTTCTCCCGGCCACGCAACCAGCTCTCGCTGACTTCAACGAAACTACTCCGATGCGATGACCTCTTCGGACTCATCAGGAAGAGGCAGGCTGATTTGCGAGGTCCAGTCTTCTGCCGCGAGCACCCTCGGTTCAGCCTCAAGCGGCTCAGTGATCTCCATCTCAACGCCATCACTGACCAAAGAGCCGAGTTTGCGTGCATGGTAAAAGGCGCTCTGGCGCCCCTCAACGGCGCCAATGAAACTGTTGTAATGGCCAACCGTTGACTTCAGAGAATTACCAAGCTTCTCAAAATACTCGTGCGCTTTGACAAGTTTGCTGTAAAGAAGCTTCCCGGCATCCTGGATGGCCTTCGCGTTTTCGGTGATCTTCGACTGCTGCCACCCGTAGGCGACAGCCTTCAGCAGCGCGATCAGAGTCGTCGGAGTGGCCAATACGACGTTCTCATTCGCGCCAAACTCAATCAGGCCTGGGTCTCCCTCAAGAGCTGCGCTGAACAGACTCTCGCTGGGAAGGAAACACACCACAAACTCGGGCGTATGCTCGAACTGCTTCCAATACGCTTTTCCCGAGAGGTCGCGAAGATGCGCTTTGACGCGGGAGGCGTGCGTTATCAGGCGCTCTTGCAGTTGCGCCGGGTCTGCCGGGGACGTGGCGTCAGAAAACAGATCGGAAGGTGTCTTGGCATCGACCACAATAGTGCGACCATTTGGAAGTTGAATAGTCATGTCCGGCTGCAGACGCTGGGACTCTTCGGTGAGCGTCGAAACCTGCTCGCTGAACGAGCAATGAGAAATCATGCCGGCGTATTCCACGCAGCGACGAAGTTGAAGTTCGCCCCAGTTTCCGCGCGTCTTTGGAGCACGCAATGCAAAAACCAGCTGCGACGTTTCGGACCGGAGTGAATTGAGGGATTCGGGAACTGCCTTTCCGATACCTTCAACGAGGCTCTTCAATTCGCCATACGCCCCGGAGCGAGCCGCTTCGATCTGCCGAGTCTGTTCATCCAGTTGCTTCAACGTAGTCTCCAGAGGCTTCAGCAGAGTCTCGATTGCCTTCTCCTTTGCATCTAGCGTTGCCTTTGCATCTTGCGTCTGGCCGCCAAGTTCCTGTTTCGCCAGCGCTAGAAACGACTGCGTATTGTCGCGAAGGGCGTCAGCCGCAGCACCCTTGAACGCCTTATCCAAATCAGCCTTCATCTGCTCGTATTTGGCTGATTCGTTTTTGAGCTGTTCCTGGGCTCGCACGAGTTCCTCGGCCTTGGGCCGCAGCTGCGCAAGTTCGGTTGCACTTTCACCGATCTTCTCTTTGAGTGCGCGCTCCCGCTGTTCAGCCAACTTGCGTTCCGCGGCGAGGGATTGCTCGGCTTCCTCGTGGCTTTTTGTGCTGGCCTGGCGCAACCCGAGCCACAGGCCCAATCCGAATAAGGCGACGGAGACGAGCGGGATCAATATGAGGCTGACATTCATGGAAGGGATTCCTCTATTCGCCTAATGTACGCTTATCTTCTGTGCATATTCTCGCTCAAACCGGACCGTGGGTATTGATGTTTTTGCCGGTATGTGATCCGGCGCATCGATAATGGATCAAGGCGCATCTTGATGGGTGGCACGCCTTTACACACCCAAACCAGCCCGTTAGACTTGGAATTTCAGGGCCGAGCGCGTTTTTTTGCCGCGCTGCGGTTGTGTTGCCCCGCCGTGGGCCGTTATTCTCGGCTGGCGGAGCCTGAGCGGATCAATCGCAAAGTGGCCCCTGGACGGGTTTCGGAGTTCCGAAGAAACAGTTCCGAAGAGGCAGTTTCGAACAGACGAGGAGACACACGCATGGCCGTGGAAGAGAAGGTTAAGCAGATCATTGTCGAGCAGTTGCAGGTGGACGAGGCGGAAGTGACGCCGGGCGCGAGCTTCCAGGAAGACCTGGGCGCTGATTCGCTGGATGTGGTCGAGCTGGTGATGCAGTTCGAAGAGGCCTTCGACCTCGAGATCCCGGACGAGGACGCGGAGAAGATCAAGACGGTAAAGGATGCCATCGACTACATCGAGAAGCACGAAAAGACCGCGAAAGGCAAGTAGCCGGTGAATCGTCGAGTCGCCATCACCGGCCTCGGGCTGGTGTGCGGAGTGGGCAATACCGCACCGGAAGTGTGGAAGCAGCTAGTGGAAGGAGCCAGCGGTGCGGCGCCCATCACGGGCTTCGACGCATCGGGGTATTCCGTCACATTTGCATGCGAAGTGAAGAACTTCGATCCGCTCAATTTTGTGGACAAGAAGGAAGCGCGCAAGATGGGGCGCTTTATTCACTTTGCGTTTGCGGCCACACAGGAAGCGCTGACGCAATCGGGCCTGACGATCACGCCCGAGATTGCGGACCGGACGGGGGTGTTCCTCGGCTCGGGTATCGGCGGGTTCGAGATCATCGAGCGCGAACACGCCAACCTGATGCAGGGCGGACCTCGCAAGATCTCGCCGTTCTTTATTCCCGCGGCCATTGTGAACATGGCGGCGGGGCAGATCAGTATCCGGTATGGCGCGCAGGGGCCAATCTCGGCGACGGCCACGGCTTGCGCGACGAGCGCCAATTCGATTGGCGACTCGGTGCGGATGATCCTGCACGGCGATGCGGACGTGATGATCGCGGGCGGATCAGAGGCAGCGGTGACGCCGCTCTCGGTGGGTGGATTCGCCGCCATGCGCGC
>DATFRB010000065.1:0-7441 GCA_035263625.1 Occallatibacter sp. | reverse complement strand
CCAATGGCTACTTCACATCGCTCGGCCTCCCGAATCTGGAGGATGCACGCTAGCGTAACCATCTCGAACCGCCGTGTACGGACCCGTACGCACGGTGGTGTGGCAGGGGTCAGCGGGCAACCGCTGCCCCTATGCCGATCTTACGCGCTATCCGGAAGTTGGGATGCGGTTGCGGGTGCCAGTGTACCCCAGCGGGGACTAGCCGTCCCTAACGCGCGTAGTGCGGAGTTTCGAACATTCTCACGGGTGACGGCCGAGGAGGCCGTCACCCATGCCGAAACCGCGCAGGAAGAAACGAGCGCCGAAGCGAATCCTAGCGCTTCCCGACCTCGAACAGTCCAAAACTGCTGTCCTGAACAGCCTCACGTCAAAAAGCGGCCAGCGAACTTATGACCGGGCCATAACCGACTTCGTCGAGTGGTATTGCTCAGAGCCGCGGCTCGCTTTAAATCGCACCGTAGTTCTGCGGTACAGGATCTATCTCGAACAGAAGCAGTACGCACCAACGACAATCAACCTCCGCCTAGCTGCCGTCCGACGGGTTGCCTTTGAGGCTGCCGACTCCGGTCTGCTCAGCCCGGAGCTTGCTGCTGGAATTAGACGAGTAAAGGGAGTGCGCCGGATCGGAGGCCGCGTCGGGAATTGGCTGACACCAGAGCAAGGCAAGCGACTGCTGGCGGGCGCGGATCGGAAATCGCTCCGCGGTAAAAGGAACTACGCCATTCTTGCCACGCCGATGGGATGCGGACTCCGACGGGGCGAACTGCTGGCCCTGCGTGTCGACGCCATACAATTGCGAGAGGAACGCTGGGTGATGGCCGACTTGATGGGGAAGGCCGGACACATGCGTACAATTCCGATCCCAGCGTGGGTGAAGGCGGCGATCGATGAATGGAAGGCAGCCAGCGGCATCACGGAAGGCGCGATCTTTCGATCGATCAACAAGAAGGCCGGGTCTGGGGCAATGGAATGACGGCGAAGGTGCTTTGGGAGGTCGTTCGCGACGCCGCTAGCAGAGCAGGCATAGCCAGACTTGCTCCGCATGACCTACGTCGCTATGCCCGTTTTATGCCAGGCGGCGAACTGGACCAGATCCAATTCTTGCTCGGGCATGTTTCCATTCAGACTACAGAGCGCTACTATGGCTGCAAACAGAGATTGCACAACGCCGTCAACGACCGTCTTAGCATTGAGCCAGATGAGAGCCGCTGACCCTCAGGGCGGCGGATTACTCGCCCCTTGGCGAACTACTCGTTACCTATCTGCATGGAAAGGGCTGTCGAAGCTCACCTAGCCACGCTTTTGCGCGGGCCGGGGGACGCAGGATCACTTCCGGATGCCGACAATCCGCCCTTGCTCATTCCACAAACTGGCAATGGAAGAGTCGCGTGTGATCCGACCAAGGAACAATGGCAGGCGCATCCCCTAGAGCGACCACAAAGCGTCTGCATCGCAGGTCGGGTGCTCCGAGCATACCTTGACCTTCGACCTATCCAGGATGTATGCTCAACTGTAGAAGCTTGAGGTATCGATGCCCTCTCCACGTTTCCCCATACCGCAAGGCACGCTGGACATGCTGATTCTGCAAATCCTGTCGCTCGAACCAGCCCATGGCTACGGGATCGCGCAGCGGCTGGAGCAAATCTCGCGCTCGGTGGTCCAGGTCAACCAGGGCTCGCTCTATCCCGCCCTTCACCGCCTGCAGCAGAAAGGCTGGCTGCGCGCCGAGTGGAAAGAATCGGAAACCGGCCGGGAGGCGAAGTTCTACTCCCTTACGCAGGCCGGGCGCCGCCAGCTGGCCGTCGAGAAGAAGAGCTGGGCGCGCCTCTCCGGTGCCGTCAAGCTGATCTTCGAGGAGGGCAGCCGATGATCCAGCTCTGGAACTGGTTCCGCCGCGGGTCCCTGGAGCGCGGCCTCGACCGCGAGCTGCAATATCACTTCGATCGCCGCGTCGGTGACCTTACCGCGTCCGGTATTCCCGAACCCGAGGCGCGCCGCCGCGTCGCCGTCGAGCTCGGCATGGCTCAGGTGCGCGAGGAAGTCCGGGATGTCTGGCTCACCCGCTGGTTCCGCGATTTCCTCTACGATCTTCGCTTCTCCGCGCGATCGTTCCTCCGCAGCCCCGGCTTCACCGCGGTGACGCTGCTCTCGCTGGCCCTCGGCATCGGGGCTACCACCGCCATCTATTCGCTGGTCGATCAGGTGATCCTGCACGCTCTGCCTATCAAGGATCCCGCCCGCCTCGTCCTTGTCGATTGGGACGGCGATCACGTCGCCGGCGGCTTCGGCTCCTGGAACCTCATGTCCTATCCAATCTGCCGCGACCTCCAGCAGCAGAGTCGGTTTTTCGACGGCGTTCTCTGCCGCGCGGAAATCGATGTGAATCTCGCAGCAGGCCGCGATCCGAAACCCGTTGCTGCCGAAATCGTCTCCGGCAGCTATTTCTCGGTTCTCGGCATCGGCCCCGCCCTCGGCCGCGTCCTCGAAGCCGAAGACGATGGCGCCCCCGGCGCCGGCGCGGTCGTGGTGCTCTCCTATAGCTTCTGGCAGGCGCAATTCGGCGGCGCGCTGGATGTAATCGGCCGCAGGGTTCTGATCAACAATCACCCCATGACCGTCGTTGGCGTGGCCGCCGCCGGCTTCGGTGGCGTCGACGTCGGCGCCGTGCCCGCCCTCTGGGTCCCCGCCTCTATGTATGCGGAGGCGCTTCCCGGCGCGGAGGATCTCCTCAACAGCCCGATCCGCTGGATGCAGATCCTCGCCCGCCTCCGCCTCGGCGTCAGCCCGGCGCAGGCGCAGGCCGGTCTGCAGCCGTGGTTCAAGGCCTGGCTCCCGGACAACATGCTTCGCCCCGGCTTCCCAATGATTTCGGCCGACCGCCGCCGCGACTACCTGGCATCCACTCTCACACTCACTTCCGCGCCGCAGGGCCATGCGCCGCTCCGCCGCAGCCTATCCGAACCGCTTTGGGTATTGTTCGCCGCCACCGGCGTTCTACTCGGCCTCGCCTGCTTGAACGTTGCCGGCCTCTTCCTCGCCCGCGGCTCTGCACGGGACCGCGAGATCGGCACCCGCCTCGCTCTCGGCGCTTCCCGAGGCCGTATCGGCCGCCAGCTCCTTGCCGATAGCCTGCTCCTTGCGGTGGCAGGTGGCGTCCTTGGGGCGGTCGTGGCTCCGCTTGCTATCCGCGGGCTCATCGCGTTCCTGCCGCAGGACCTCGCCGCTAGCGACCTGCGCGGCACCCTCAGCTTTCGCCTGCTCGCCTTCGCCTTCTTCGCCAGCGTGGCCGCCGGCCTCTTGAGTGGCCTTGCTCCCGCCCTCCACGCCCGCGGCGACAGCCTGGTCAGCTCGCTTCGCGAGCGCGGCGGAACTGGCTTCGGCGGCGTCCGCCTGCGCAAGTGCATCGTCACTCTACAGGTGGCCTTCTCCCTCATCCTCGTCATCGGCGCCGCGCTCTTCCTGCGCACGCTCTCCAGCCTGCTCGCGAAGGGCCCCGGCTTCGATACCGCGAGCCTCGTCTCCTTTAGCCTCGAGCCCAGAAAGAACGGCTACTCCGCTGTGGACTCGCACCAGCTGATCGAGCGCATCCACGATGCCGTCCGCGCCCTGCCCGTCACACGTGATTCGGGCATTGCCCGGAACGAGCTTCTGACCGGCGGAAGCTGGAGGAACGAAGTTACCATGCAGACCGATCGCCGCTACACGACCGATCGCGGGGTCGACCTCAACGCCGTCAGTCCTGGTTTCTTCTCCACGCTCAACGTTCGCGTCCTCGCCGGCCGCGATTTTGACCAGCACGATTCCCGTCCAGCCGGCGAGCCAGACCGCCCTTGCGCCATCGTGAATGAAGCGTTCGTGAAGCGCTATCTCACCGGCCGTGATGCCCTGGGAGTACGCATCGGCGTCGGCTCCGGCCCCGACGTCAAGCCAGACATCCCCATCGTCGGTGTCGTGACCGACTTCAACTATCGCGGCCTCCGCGCGCAAACGGAGCAGGCGTTCTTCCCGATCTCAGACAAGAACGAGGACTTCGGCGCCGCCTTCTACGTCAAGCTCCGCGGCACTCCCGAGCAGGCCTTTCAGGTGATCCGAGGCGTCGTCCGTAACGCCGATCCGCACTTGCCCATCCTCGGGCTCCGCACGGTCGAAGAGCAGGTCACCCGCTCCTTAAACACCGAGCGCATGCTCGCCGCTCTCTCCGGAAGCTTCGGCGCTCTCGCGCTACTGCTCTCGCTCATCGGCCTCTACGGCGTGATGTCGTTCGTGGTCACGCGCCGCACACGCGAAATCGGTATCCGCCTCGCGCTTGGCGCCACCGGTGCTTCCGCCATCCGCCTCATCCTGCGCGACGCCGTCATCATGATCGCCGCCGGCATAGCCATCGCGCTCCCTTGCGCCGCCGCCCTCGGCAAGCTCGTCCAGTCTCAGTTGTTCGGAGTCACTGCCACCGATCCCGCGACCGTTGCCGCCGCCGCACTGGTCCTCGCCACCGGTGCGCTCGTGGCAGCATTCATCCCCGCATGGCGAGCCTCGAACGTGAGCCCCACGGACGCCCTGCGGCTGGAATAGCGCAACGGCCGACGCTTCGAATCCGGTTTGAGCTCTGAATCAGTTTGCCATTTATCACCTCAGAAGGACCGCACAGGGTTCGGGGCAGGCTATCGATTACTGACGCGCAATCCTCCTTCGCACTCCGCTGGGCGGTTCATCGGCTTTCCCTGATTTGGATCGTGGACGGATGACGCGCAAACCGGAAGTTGAGGCCACGTTGCAACGTCAGCGAGGATTAGTCTTCCCTAACGCCGTAGTGGCGAGTTGCGGTCACCTGCGGGATGGCCGACCAACCGCACTGAGCCTCGAGTGGCACCTCCTACGTGCTCATCGACGCCTGCGGACACGGCCGAAGACAATCCGGCCATTGGTGCGAAGTTCGCTAATCGTGTAGAAGGATTAAGACGGCAAACATGTTAGGACAACGTTGGACTCGCTGGCTGCTGGCCTTCTTGGCCTGGACTTTCGTGGCGTTGTTTTTTGCCAGCCAGACGTATCTCAACTACAGGAGCTCGGGAGGACGCGCACCCGTAGGACTCATCCTAAAGATGAATCTGGGCGAATGGTACCTGTGGGGGCTGCTTGCTCCGGTGATTATTTGGCTGGCGAGACGGATTCCATCGGAGCGTCGGCATTGGGGGCGAAACGTGGTGATTCATTTTGCAGCCGGTTTTTCACGGCGATTACCTGGTGAGGTTGACCGACGGAACCGAATTGACACTGAGCCGAAATTATCGCGATAAACTGATCGAGCCACTAAGCCAGTTCCTCTCACGGAATTACAACCAGGTGGCTGGTGCGACCTTACGCAAATCCGTTTGGCCCCAGTAGGGGCGCGTTTCACCCCAAATCCCTTGAATTCCCCAGATACGTTCGCTAATTGGCTTAAACAGTTTGCTTGCGTCGGCCGATGGCACGTGCGTAGGGAGATGGGGAGGACGCTTTTACATGCATGAGAAAAAAAAAAACGGAAGAAACTTGCGATGGAGTGGTCGATTCTTGCCGGCCTGATGCTTGGCTCGGTGGTGTATGCGCCGATGGCTATCGCGCAGAGCGGGACGCCGGACACCATCGAGGACCAGCCTGCAGAGAAAGTCTTCCATAATATTCAGGTGCTGAAGGGAATGCGGGCAGGGGATTTGCAGGGTGCGATGTCGTTCATTGCGAGCTCGCTGGGTGTGGACTGCGACTACTGCCACCGCGGCGAGGATTTTGGCAAGGACATAAGGAAGGAAAAGTCACGCGCCAGAGAAATGATTGAGATGGTGCGACAAATTAACCAGCGCACATTTCATGGCGAAAACAAGGTCAACTGCTTCACTTGCCACGAAGGAAGCAAGGATCCTATTTCACTGGCGCCCATAGTTCCTCCTCCACCCCGAGCCCCCAAGTCGGAACGGGCGGCCGCCGTAGCACTCCCTGGCGCCCCGCTTCCGAGCGTCGATGAAGTGCTCAACCACTATGTGCAAGCCCTCGGAGGGCCGGCAGCGGTTGATGGCGTGAAGAGTCGGATTATAAGAACAGCACCGCTAGATGGCAGCAACCCTCAATCAAAAACAACTGTTTACCAGAAAGCACCGGACAAAGTGTTGTTTGCTAGGGAATCGTCGGGTTACAGTCTGTGGGTTGGATTCAATGGTACGCGCGCTTGGGCGCAGGACTCGGAAAAATCCTACTGGGGAATCTTGAATACGCCGCAACGGAATTCCATCATGCGCGATTCGGAGCTCTACCAGGGCAGCCGCATAAAGAGCCGGTATTTAGACGTAAGACTTAAGGGCAAGGAGAAGATCGGCGAACACGATAGTTATGTTGTCGTGGGAACGTCGCCGGAAAGTACGAGCGAAGAATTCTTCTTCGATGCTCAGACGGGCCTGCTTCTGCGGCGGCACATCGTAGAGCAGACCATTTTCGGCGGGTTTCAGATACAGGCGGACTTTGAGGACTACCGTGAAATTGACGGAGTGAGAATGCCGTTCATCGTACGATGGTCCAGTCCCGGTGGTGCATGGGGCACAAAAGTTTCGACCAAGATTCTGAACATTCAGCAAAACGTTCCGATCGAGGATGAACAATTCAACGGTCCACCGTCAATACCGCACTAGCGACGTTGCTCTCCCGCGCCCTTTGGATCTATCTCGACCAAAACTGTCGACCCGGAGGGCGCCTAACGATTGGCGAATTTCGTAGTCCATCTAATTCGTGGGGCGACCGCGCTTAGGGAACTCATCAGGAGGCGTTATGAAGCGCCCTTGGATTAGAGTCGTTGCAACCGTGTTCTTCGTTGTTTTAGCGGAGTGGATGATCCTCGCGGCCCGGACGCAATCTCAGCAAAGTCCGCCGGCAGCCGCTCAGTCCGCACCCAAGGAACTCTCTAACCAGGAAATCAATGATGCTTTCGTTCGGCAGATTTCCAAGCAGATTGCCGGGCACGAGCAAGAGCCTTCTGGACAGGTGTTCAAGAACATCCAGGTGGATTTCCTCAAAAAGGTTCCCGCTGCCCGGTTCTTGCTGATCATGAACGAGGGCTATAGCAAAGTACTGGGCGTGAACTGCAAGCACTGCCATGTCGAAGATGATTTTTCGAAGGACGACAAGCGTCCCAAGCTCTGCGCCCGCGACATGGCCGGGATGCACTTCGCGATCAACCAGCAGCTTGCGAAGATGCAGAACCTGGCGCCCAACCCCAACGGACACTTCATCAATTGCTCCACCTGTCACCGTGGCGCTGTTGATCCAATGGAGCGCCCCTAACTAGACAAGGACTTCGCCCTTGATATCCCTTCGGGATATGGAAGTCAGGAGTCAGGATTCAGAAGCCAGAATGGCGGACGCGTACGCGTTGAGCAAGCGGCTGACTTCTTCCAGTGAAGTTGTGAGGCTGCTAGTG
>DATFRB010000064.1:0-3976 GCA_035263625.1 Occallatibacter sp. | reverse complement strand
AACCTGGTCGAACCGCCGAGGTACGGACCCGTATGCCAGGTGGTGTGGGAGGGGCGGCGCCGTGAGGCTCCCCCCTATCCCGATCATTGGCACACAGCTGAAGTCTCCGCGCTGCAGCGATCACGACAGGAAACAGGGGGTTAACTGACGTTGGCCATTGTGGCCAAGCCCTAGGCCGGCGGCGGAAGGATACGCGTCATGCTACGGCGCCGTACCATTGATCACAGCGTACGCCGCGAAATGGGCAAATGGGCGAACTCGTCATGAACTCATGTCCGGACCTGGGGGTCGAGCTGCAGTGCCCGCGAACGTGGCTAAGGGTTCCCTCATCCGGCGTGGTTTTACCGCCAATGCCTGCCTCTTGAGGGGCTCAGGGACGGTGAATGCAAGGCGCACGAGATCGCTCGCCCATGCGCCGGCCGCGAGTACTGCTGCCGGAGCTCGACAGGCCCCTTCCGCGGTTACGATCCCGGCGGCGCGACCGCCTTCGAGATCTATGTTACAGAGACGAAAAATTGGAGCGGCTTCCGGATATTCTGGGGTTACAAGCAGGTAGCTTGGGCGATCCATCGATCTTCCGACTCGCGATGGACGTATTTACCGCAAGCGCACAACCCTGGGATCATATGTATCGAGAGGTCCAAAAAACTACGCAAGGTCCGCCTGTCTGATGGATGCAGTTCATCCAATGTTCGAGCATTGCGCTATGGCAGCTTGAAGGAATATCGCGGTCGGTGCAGCTTTTGGCCGCTCTGGGGCCTGCGCGCGCCGAGCCACAGTCTGGAAAGTGTGCAATTTTTCTTGTTGCCCATGATCTCCGCCGCTAGACTCCGATCATTCTTAGCCCCTCCGTCGAGGCCGACTTATGCGGTGTTCGAAGTGCGGGCACGATAATCGAGTCGAGGCCAAATTCTGCGAGATGTGCGCCACCCCGCTCGCGCGCATCTGTGCGAGTTGCGGAAGCCAACTTTCGCCGATTGCCAAATTCTGCCCAGAGTGCGCCCACCCCACGGGCGCGGAAGCGTTGCAGTCACGTTTCGCCTCTCCAGAGACCTACACGCCTAGGCACCTGGCAGAGAAAATCCTCACCTCCAAGACGGCTCTCGAGGGCGAGCGTAAGCAAATCACTGTGCTGTTCGCAGATATCAAGGGTTCGATGGAGATATTCGCCGACCGCGACCCAGAGGCAGCGCAGAAGATCTTCGACCCTGTGCTCGAACGGATGATCGAGGCTGTCCACCGCTACGAAGGTACCGTTAACAGGGTTATGGGCGACGGCATCATGGCACTCTTCGGCGCGCCGATCGCCCACGAGGATCATGCCGTGCGCGCTTGTTATGCGGGGCTTCGGATGCAAGAGGCCGTCAGACAATATGCAGAAGAGGCTCAGCGGTCTCATGGGGTGGCGGTCACGATCCGAGTCGGACTCAACTCGGGGGAGATCGTTGTTCGTGGCATCGGCAACGACCTGCACATGGATTACACGATCGTGGGTCAGACCGCGAACCTGGCGGCTCGTCTGGAACAGATGGCCCAGCCCGGTTCCATTCTTACAACCTCCGACACTCTCCAATTGGCGGAAGGCTACGTCGCGGTGAAACCCCTCGGCCCCGTGTCGGTGAAGGGACTCGTCGGTCCGGTACAAATCTTCGAAGTGACGAGTGCCGGCGCCGCGCGGACTCGGCTTGAAGTCGCCGCGGAGCGTGGTTTGACGCGCTTCGTCGGCCGCGATATCGAGCTGGAGCAACTTCGCCGCGCGCAACAACTTGCCGGCCGAGGTCGCGGCCAAGTTGTGGCGATTGTCGGCGAAGCGGGGGTAGGCAAGTCGCGCTTAGTGCACGAGTTCGTTCATTCGCATCACACAGTGGACTGGCTGGTTCTGGAATCCAAATCCGCTGCTTATGGCCAGGCAACGCCCTACTTGCCGGTCGTCGAGCTGCTCAAGGAATATTTCAAGATCAACGTCCACGACAGTACGCGATCCATCCGAGAGACAGTGACAGGCAGAATTTTGGCGCTCGACGCCTCGTTGCAGGACGCGATTCCGCCGGTGTTGGATCTTCTCGATTCGTTGGATGACGACAATCCGTTTCGGTCCCTCGACCTGGTTCAGCGTCGTCAGTGTACGTATCTGGCAGTCGTTCGCCTATTGTTGAGCGAGAGCCGCGTGCGACCGGTCATCGCTGTCTTCGAGGACCTTCACTGGAACGACTCGCTCTCTCGCGGTCTGCTGAATGAGGTGGTCGTAGCCGTGCAGGATGCTCGCTTGCTCCTCGTGGTCAGTTTCCGCCCGGAATACAAGGACGAATGGAAGAACCGGCCGAACTACCATCAGCTTCGTCTAGATCCCCTTGCCAACAGTGGCCTCGCGGAATTCCTTCAAGCCCTGTTGGGCTCTGACGAAAGCCTGTCCACCCTCAAGAGCTTCCTGGTGGAGCGCAGCAGCGGGAATCCGTTCTTCGCCGAAGAGATCGTGCGAAGCTTGGTCGACACTGCCGTGCTCGAGGGGATACCCAGCTACCGAATTGCGAGGCCGTTCTCCGGCACCGAGGTCCCGCCCACGGTGCAGGCAGTCCTCGCTGCGCGTATCGACGCGCTGCCCGCCGCCGCCAAGCACCTGCTGGAGGAGGCGGCCGTAATCGGGCACGAGGTGCCATTCGCCCTCCTGCATGCAATTTGCGGGCTGACCGAGGACCAGCTTCGTGGCCTGCTCGAGCATCTGCAGGCTGCCGAATTCCTCTACTCGACACAGCTGTTTCCTAACCTGCAATATACGTTCAAGCACTCCCTCACCCATGACGTCGCGTACAGCAACGTGCTCCGTGAACGTCGCCGCGAGATCCACGCGCGCGTCGTGAATGCCATAGAAAAGCTATACGCCGACCGGCTGGGCGAGCAGGTCGAGCGACTGGCTGATCACGCGGAAAGAGGTGCTGTCTGGGATAAAGCGCTTGAGTATCTTCAGCGGTCAGGCGTCAAGGCGTTCTCGCGTTACGCAAACGCGGACGCTGTGCGCTTTTTCGAGCGCGCGTTGACAGTCCTGAAGATATTTCCGGAAACTCCCGACAATCTCAGGCAGGCCGTGGATCTTCGCTTCGGGCTTCGTAACGCTCTGCTGCCACTAGGCGAGCAGGATCGGATTGGGCGCTCTTTGGATGAGCTTGATCCCATTCTCGCCCGCCTCGGCGATAAGCTACGCAGCGCGCGATACGCCGCATTCCGATGCAATCATCATTTCTTCATCGGCCAACAGCGTCGTGCCATCGAGTTTGGTGAGACGGGTGTTCGCCTCGCACGCGAGTGCGGCGACCGGGTCCTACTGGGTGAATTACTCTTGCGAGTAGCACAAAGCAATTACGCGCTCGGGGAATTTCGGCAGGCGATCAAGCTGCTCGAGCAAAGCCTGGAATTCACCCCGGATGAACTTCGTCACGACCGTTACGACTTGAGCGTAATTCCCTCAGTTGTGAGCCGGATGTGGTTGGTGTTTGCCGAGGTCGAATGTGGCCATTTCAGCGCTGGTATGAGGCACGCAAAGCGCGCGCTCGAAATCGCGGAGCGCGCCGGCCATCCATTGAGCGAGGTGCTTGGCTGGTTTTCAATCGGCCGCGTGCTCCTGCGCAAGGGCGAGCTCGAGGAGGCGGTCAGCGCCTTGGAACGCGGTCTGGGCCTGTGCGATCGCTGGTCGTATCGACTGACGCGCCCCCGGCTTGCCTCGACCCTTGCTGTTGCCTATGCCCGCGCCGGCCGTGCGGAGAAAGGGCTCCAACTCGCACGAGCGGCAGTCAGCGATGCTGAACAGATGCATGATTTAGCGGACAAGCCTGGATTGTTGATACGGCTTGGACAGGTGTCCCTGATTGGGCGCCAGATTGAGGCAGCTCTGACGCTCGGAAAGCAGGCGGTGGAAATCGCGGTGGCGCAGGAGGCTAAGGGAGACGAGGCATGGGCGCGATTCTTGATCGGCCGGGCTTGC
>DATFRB010000063.1:0-2057 GCA_035263625.1 Occallatibacter sp. | reverse complement strand
AACTGATGCAAAATCGAACTCGGAAAGCTGAGCTAACAGGAAGTTTCCCTCGCAGCCGGAGGGCTTTACATCCATCCATTGATTAGCGGGGAAAACTCCATCCACCAGTAGCCGAAGGTAGTTGCTCGAAAGTGCAGGAGTCCGCGTGCTAGGCCGATCTTCGGAGGGATGAAGAGTGAGGACGCGCAGGTGCCGACCCATTTGCGATCGGTGGAACGTAGCAGCTTTGCGTTCGCCGAGGGCGCGTAGTTCGCGGGCGCGGCGCTTAATGACGGCACCGGGCAGTTGATTCGATAGAGCGACGGCTTTTGTGCCAGGGCGCCTCGAATAAGAAAAAACGTGGAGATAGGTGAACGGGAGCGCCTCGATGAAGGCGAGAGTGGCGGCGTGATCGTCTTCGGTCTCGCCGGGAAAACCCGCAATAACGTCGGCGCCGATGGCGGCATGCGGGAAGCGTTCGTGGATGAGCTCAACGCGGCGCGCGTAGTGCTCGGCGCGGTACCAGCGGTGCATTGCAGCAAGGATGCTGTCGCTGCCAGACTGCAGAGGCATGTGGAAGTGCTGTGCGAGCCGGTCGGTCGAGGCAAAGAGTTCGATCAGATCCTGCGTGACGTCCATCGGCTCTATAGAGCTGACCCGCAGGCGTTCCACGGTAGTCTCGTCCAAAATCCGCCGCAGGAGGTCTTCGAACTCCACGCGCGGCGAGAGGTCTCGGCCGTAGGTGCCGAGATTGATGCCGCTCAGAACGATCTCGCGATAGCCCGCCGCGCTGAGTTTTTGCAGTTCGAGAATGACGGTGTCCGGCGGCAGGCTACGGCTCTTCCCACGAACAAAGGGAATCACGCAAAATGCGCATCGGGAATTGCAGCCATCCTGGATTTTCAGCGTCGGCCGCGTGTGATTCCCTTCTCCCCCGAAGACAGGAGTCGTGAGCAGCGTCTGCTGTTCGAAAATGTCGCCGACCAGGATCCCCACTGAGTAGCCAGAGTCTTTTGAAGAGGCAGGCGAGATAGCCGAGAGCGGGAGGAAACCATTCGAACGCGGGAGCTCAGTTTGGGCCCCAATATTGCCAATCAGATTCGGGATTTGCGGTTTGTGCGAATTGCCCACCACCCATATCACACCGGGAAGCTGACTCAATTCTTCCGGAGCGCGCTGCGCGTAACAGCCGGTGACGATAACGCGAACCCGGGGATTCGCACAGTGCAACTTTCGAATGGCGTCGCGTGCCTGAGCATCAGCGGAAGCCGTTACCGTGCAGGTATTCACGACGACGATGTCAGCAGCGGAGGCGTCCCGAGCGGACACACAGCCACGCTCGAGCAGTTGCCGCTCCAGCGCCGCGCCATCGGCTTGCGTAGCGCGACAGCCAAATTGTTGGATGTAAAACGTGGTCACCGATTCGCCCCGCCGCTTATGATTGCTATCTCCCGCGGCATAAGGATACCGGCTTTCTCCGCATGCGGGAAGTCACAGGCCCGCGAAGAATCGTCAATTCCGGGGCTCGCCTTTACTCAGCGGATGCCGCGCCGCTACAATCTTCGGACCATGGCTTATCGGCGAAGCAATCCGACCGCGCTGGACAATCCAATGATTTCGATCGTGATCCCCGTCTACGACGAACAAGCCACCATCGAGGAGATTCTGCGGCGAGTTTTGGAAACGGAGCTTCGCAAAGAGGTCATCATCGTCGATGACTCCTCGACCGACGGCAGCCGCCAGATTCTGGAGAACATGGCCACACAGCAGGCCAAGGGCGAAAAATCTGTCCCCGCTCAGGACGGTGGCGAACCTATTGAACTGCGCGATCTGCGCTTCTTCTTTCAGATGCCCAATCAGGGCAAGGGGGCCGCGCTTCGCCGAGGGTTTGCCGAAGCCACCGGTGACATCGTGCTCGTGCAGGATGCCGACCTTGAATACGATCCGCGCGATTATCCGGTATTACTCGACCCCATCATCGACGGCCGCGCAGACGTCGTCTACGGCTCACGCTTTCTCGGTGGCCCACAGCGCGTCCACTACTTCTGGCACTACGTGGCCAACCGAATGCTCACTTT
>DATFRB010000062.1:0-5081 GCA_035263625.1 Occallatibacter sp. | reverse complement strand
AGAGCCTTAAATCCGTAGTCCATGTGCTGTTGGATGTGGCAGTGAAAAAGCGCCAGCCCCGGCTGATCGGCAGTGAAATCAACCATAACTCGGCCAAAATAGGGGACAACAACGGTGTCTTTCATAATGCCTGCGGTCTTCTTGCCGTTGATTTCTGCCAACTCCCAAAGGTGTCGATGGAGGTGCATGGGATGGGCATCGTCGGTGCGGTTGCGCATCACCAGGCGGTAGCGCGTGCCCTGTTCCAGGACGAATTCGCGTTCATGGGGATAAGGCTTGCCATTGATGAGCCAAAGATTGAACTTGCCAGCCGCGCCGGGCAACTTCTCGAAAATGAGTTCGATGGTCTTCTGCGGAGCGGGTGAGGAGGAGTTGGCGGTTCCGAACAGGGTATAGTCCCAAAGGCCTTGAGGCGGATCGATCCATTGCGGCTGACGATGCTGGCCAGCGTATTCCACAATCACGCCGAGGCCCGATTCGCGCACGACCTTCTCTGTTGAGCCCAGGATCCAAACTCCCGGATTGTTCATCTCGACGACCACGTCGATGCGCTCACCTCCGCCGATAAAAATGGAATCGAGTGTCTGCGGAGTCGGCACCGGGTTGCCGTCGAGTGCGATAACCTTCATCTTGTGACCCGCCAGCGCCACGCGGCGGTTTTCGATAGCGCTGGCGTTCAGGAAGTGCATCAGCAGCCGTTGACCCTCACGAACACGGATCGGGTCGCCGGCCCCAAGCGCCTTGTCGTTGATCGAGTAGGTGTTCGAGCCGACCTCGAGGCCATCCGGGTCCGTGTTCAGCGTGGCTGGCTTTTCGAGCAACGGGCCATGATGGGTGTCGTCGTCCTCATCGTCCATGGTCGATGTAAAGAAGGGCTCCCAATCGCGCAAGGCCAGGAAGAGTTCCTGGTCGTACCGGCCCGGGTTCTTGCCGTCTTCGACGTAAACGAAGCCGAACTGGCCCGTGTACCCGCCCTTGTACAAGTCATCCATGGCCATGGCGTGAGAGTGATACCACCGGCTTCCAGCTGGACCAGGTGTGAGTTCGAAGCGCCGCCGTCCATGCGGTGGTACGATCGGCGAGCCCTCTTCCAGCGTCCCGTCGACCTCGGGCGGGATGAGCATGCCATGCCAATGAACAAGCTCCGGTGTATCCGTGTCGTTGACGACGTCAATACTGACCCGTCTCCCGGCCCGCATTCGAAGGAGCGGGCCGGGTGCGGCACCGTTATACCCGGTGGTGGAGAGAATGTGGGAGCGGTCGAGTTCCACGGTGACGGGCGCAATGCGAAGCAAGTAATCGGGGTGGTCATCGGGGGCATGGCCTGTGGGCAGCCCTCGAGTGCCAGCCCCTTCGGCGATCGGCAGCCGCGGCATCGCGGCGTGAGCCAGAGCCATGCTGCCGAGTTTGAGGAGATCGCGCCTATCCAAGGCCATGCCGCTCATGTGAAAATCGGGACCTGGCTCGATCGTCTCACGCGGGATATGGGCCGGGCAAGCCAGGGGGTAGACCGGGCTAACTGCAACCAAGTGAGCACTTTCTTCGTCTAAATGATTCTCGCGTACTCGCCTTCGCGGAGCTTCACTATGAGGTGTAGGCACATCGCATTGGCGATTCTGGCAGCCTCGGCCGGGTGCGCGGTGCTGTGGGCTCAGCGGACGGGGGATTTCGGTTTCGGAAATGACGATTCCCCGAGCAATGTCAAGGCGGAGTTCTACTGGTCGCGGCTGGCTTATTCCACAAACATGGCGAGTAATTTCGGTGGTTACGGCCACGGGTGGCGGAGTTCGTGGTCGCGCGACTATCCCAAAGCCGACCGGCAGTTTCTGATTGCCATGCACCGGTTGACGCGCATCGACGGGCGGCCAACCGAACAGGTGGTTACCCTCGATTCTGACGAAATCTTCAACTATCCCTGGATTTACGCGGTGCAGGTGGAGACCTGGACGTTCAGCGACAAGGAAGCCAAACGACTGCGCGAGTACCTGCTCAAGGGCGGGTTCCTGATGGTCGATGACTTCCATGGTACGGAGGACTGGGAGAACTTCATGAACGGAATGCGGCTGGTGCTGCCTGACGCTGAGGTCGAGGACCTCGCGAGCGGCGATGAGATCTTCCACACGCTCTATGACATCGACGACAAGATGCAGATACCCGGTGAGCAATATGTTTGGACCCGCCGGACGTATGAGAAGGACGGTTATCAGCCCAAATGGCGGGCCATCCGCGATCGCAAGGGCCGAATTATCGTCGCCATCTGCCACAATATGCACCTCGGCGATGCGTGGGAGTGGGCTGATGATCCCAATTACCCGGAGACATTTGCGTCCATGGCGTTTCGCGTAGGGCTGGACTACATCCTGTATGGGATGACTCATTAGGAGTGGTACGGCGCGATTTGTTTTGCCGGACAGCGGATGGCGTGAAGATCGACGACCAAGGGCAGGATTCTCGCTGCCTTACTAAGGGCACGAAGGGTGCATGTTTCAGTTTCTGTTCAGATACCCGAGCGCGGTATTCCGGAAAGGGCAATTCGTGCTGCTCGGGAAGTGGCCTGGGTGGCTGCTGGTCGTGGCGATTGGCGCGGCGGCGGTCGGACTTGCGCTGCTGATTCGTTGGAAACTCCGGAACGCCGCGCCTGAGGTGCGAAACTGGCGAGCCTGGGTGATTTGGGGGACACAGTCTGCGTTTGTAGCTCTGGTCCTGTTTTTGCTGTGGCAACCCGCAATCCTCGTCGCAGAGCTCAGCTCACAGCAGAACATCATTGCCGTGGTCGTGGACGATTCGCGGAGCATGAGCATTGCGGACAGCGAGGGAAAGACACGAGAGGCGGCAGCAGTGGCGGCGCTCGAGGGAGGTGTTCTCGCAGGCTTGCGGCAGCGTTTTCAAACGCGGCTCTACCGGCTCGGCCGTGAATTGACGCCCTCGGACGGGCCGCGAGAGATTACGCCTGTAGAGCCGGCCACGCGCATTGGCGAGAATCTGAAGCGGCTCACTACCGAAACGTCGGACTTGCCCGTCGGAGCGATCGTGCTGCTGAGCGATGGCGGCCAGAATAGCGCAGGGGGCGGCTCGGGGATCGGCCGCGATGTTCTTCAAGCGCTACGTAATCGGCGGCTCCCGGTGCACACCGTGGGATTCGGGCGGGAGCAGAGCGCGCATGATGTGGAGATGGAAGACGTCAGCATCGCCGCGAGCGCGATCGCGTCGAGCCGGATTTCCGCGACGGTCAGCCTGACACAGCGAGGCTACGCCGGTAAGCAGGCGAAACTCACGGTTCTCGATGGAGCTAAAGAGATCGCGGAGCGTGAGATCACCTTGGCGGCCGATGGGCGCATTCAAACCGAGCCTATTTCCTTCCCTGCCGGTGCCGCGGCTGCAAAAAGTTTGACATTCAGCATGGAGACGCTGTCTGGCGAAGAAAACCTCGCGAACAATACCATGACGCGGCCCATCCTTGTGAGCGACGCGAAGCGAAGAATTCTGTATGTCGAGGGCGAACCGCGCTGGGAATACAAATTCATACGGCGAGCCGAGGCGGAAGATCCCACCGTCGAGCTCGTGTCCATGCTACGCACCAGCGAAAACAAAATCTATCGGCAGGGGATCAGCGATCCGAGCGAGCTAGCCAGCGGGTTTCCGGCCCGGCCCGAGAACCTGTTTGGCTATACCGGCGTCATCATCGGGTCCGTCGACGCCGATTATTTCACCCCGCTTCAGCAGGAGCTGCTTCGTGAGTATGTCGATCGCCGCGGCGGGGGGATCCTGTTTCTCGGAGGCCGGTTCTCGTTGAGCGATGGCGGATGGGGCGCCTCGAGCCTAAGCGATCTGCTACCGACCATTCTTCCGCAAGGAAAAAACAACTTTCACCGCAACGCAGCGACGGTCGAGTTGACGGCGCAGGGTCTGAACTCGCCCATTACCCAGTTGCTTGATGATCCGGCGAAAAATGCGCAGCGCTGGAAGAAGCTGACCTATCTGGCAGACTATGAAGACGCCGGGGCGCCGAAACCCGGAGCAACCGTGCTAGCCGACCTGCACTCGGGCCGCCGGAAACTGCCGCTGCTGATTACCGAGAGCTACGGGCACGGCCGCACGGCGATTCTGGCAACCGGTGGCACTTGGCGCTGGCAGATGAGCGAGGCTCTCGGTGACCCATCGCACGATCTTTTCTGGCAGCAGTTGTTGCGCTGGCTGGTGGCCGAATCGCCGGGTCCGATTGTCGCTTCGATGCCGGCGCGGCTGCTTATGGATGAAGGGCGGGCAGTGTTGAAGGCCCAAGTGCGCGACAAGCAGTTTCAGCAGGCCACAAATGCGCATGTCACGGCACACATTGTCGGACCGCAAGAGACGAGTGCCTTCATTGATCTGACGCCCTCGGGAAGCACGCCCGGGATGTATGAAGCGGAATGGACTGCGGAGAAGGCTGGCACCTATCTCGCCGAAGTCACCGCGGAATCTGCGGGCGGTCAACCCCAGGAACTTGGTCGCGATGTGCTGACGTTCCGGCGCGAAGACGGCGTGGCGGAGAACTTTCACACGGAGCAGAATCGGCGCCTGTTGGAGCAACTTGCCTCCGACACGGGTGGACGATACTGGACGCCGTCCGAGCTGAAGAACCTGCCCGGAGAGGTGTCGTACTCCGAGGCCGGGATTTCCGTTCGTAATACGAAACAGCTGTGGGATATGCCCATGGTTTTTTTGCTCCTGCTCGGTCTGCCCATCACCGAGTGGTTGTTGCGTCGAAAATGGGGCGTGATATGAAGCGCGCGCTGCTCGTGCTGCTGCTGACCTGTGCGCCTGCGCTCGAGGCCCATGCGGCAACATATTACGTGGTGGTAGCGGGGCTAGGCGCCGAGCCGGATTACCAACAGCGCTTTACGGCTGCGGCCAAGGACCTGCATCGGATCTTCACAGCCGCGGGGCCGGCGGCGCACGTGTACCTGCTCACCGGCGAGCAGGCTACGGGCGCGCATCTAGCCGAAACGATCGGCGAAGTGGCGCGCAGTGCCAAGGCTGACGACGACTTCGCACTCATCCTCATCGGCCACGGTTCCTTCGACGGCGTGGAGTACAAGTTC
>DATFRB010000061.1:0-2384 GCA_035263625.1 Occallatibacter sp. | reverse complement strand
GAGTTCAAGAAGTTCCTTCACGGAGGAGATGTCAAGGATCTGAACGAAGCGGGGAAGCTGCACCAGAATTCCTACGTGGCGCAGGTGGTCTCGGCGGCCATCAGCGAGTACGAGGGCGTGAGCCAGAGCGGAGGCGATCCGTCCGCGTCGCTCGAGCTCGTCACAAGCGCAATCAGGGACTCCATATCCGAAACGCTGATTCAGCTGAAGCGGGGCCTCGGGTTCCTTGCCACGATCGGCTCCACTGCCCCCTTCATCGGTCTTTTCGGCACCGTAGTCGGAATCATTAACGCATTCCGCAGCATTGCGGCCACGGGGTCCGGAGGAATGTCTGTGGTTTCGGGCGGCATCGCTGAGGCGCTGGTCTCGACGGCCCTGGGTATCTTCGTCGCAATTCCGGCCGTCGTGGCGTTTAACACCTTCACGGGCAAGATTGAAACTTTCCATGTCGAGATGAATCGGGCTTCGTCCCAGCTCTTGAACCGCTTGTTCAAAATACCGGCGCTTCAGGGACTTGACGACGAAGAAGGGGCTGAAGTCAAGGCACCGACAGTTAAAAAGGAAGGTCCGGCCTATGCGACTCGGTGAGCCGGCCCGAATGCAAGCGGCCATCAACATCACTCCGCTCGTCGACGTGGTGCTGGTGCTGCTAATCATCTTCATGGTGATGGCGCCGCAGATGCGAAAAGGACCGGACGTTAACGTACCGAACACGACAAAACCGAACTCGCAGGGTGATGAGAGAGGCCGAATCCTGGTCTCCATCGACGAGGGTGGCGGGCTGTGGATCAACGACCAGCCTGTCAAACCCGAGCATTTCGACGAAACTCTCCGGGCTGCCGTGGGCGCCGAGACGAACCCCAGGGTCGTGATCCGGGGCGATGCAAAGCTCAATTTCCGCGAAGTCCGGGAGGCTATGGTCGCGGTCGAGCAGGCCGGCTTCCACGGAGTGGGGTTGATCGCCAAGCGCGCAGGCGCAGAAGGAAAGTGACACCATGCAGTTCAACAGCAACGATTCCGGCTCCAGTCTGCAGTCTGAAATCAACATCACGCCGCTCGTCGACGTGGTGCTCGTGCTGCTGATCATCTTCATGGTCGTCGTGCCACTCTTGATGGAAGGCTACGACGTCGATATCCCTCGAGCCTCCGCCGATACGTCGGCTCCGGTTGCCGAATCCCAGTTGATCCTCAGCATCGGGCCTGCGGCGTGCCCCATGTTCGGGCCGCCAGCAGGGGAGGGGATCCCCAAGAACTGTCAGGTGACCCTGGCGGATCAAAAGATCCCCGCGGCCGAATTGCCCGCGCGCGTGGCGTCGATTCTGGGTGGCCGGCCTGCGGAGCAGCGCGCGCTGTTCCTGGCCGTCGACGATCACATGAACTACGAGGGAGTGCTACGCATCATTGATCTCGCGAAGTCCGGTGTTCAGGATTTGAAGATCGAATTTGTCGCAGCCAATTGAGGTGGTTGCTTGGTGACAACCATGGAAGCGAAAAACATCTTAAAAACATCCGGAGCTCCTACGGCCCGCAGCATGGCGAAGAGCGTGGCAATCCATATCTTCGTGCTGGTCCTGCTGATGGTCATACCGGCGCAAGCGCTGTTTCGCAACGTGCCCGCCAACAAAGAACTCGACATCGTCTTCTATCGTCCACCGGAGATCCCGGTCAAAACGCATGATGTGTTGCGTCCGAGTGAACCGGGTGCCCTAAAGGGGGCGCCTGCACCCGCGGCGAAACCGAGACCAAACGCCCCAGCAGGTCCAGACGTACCTGGGAAAGCAGAACTCCCGCCAGGTCCGGAAGTGGGCGTACCGGCGGCGCCAAAGTCGAACGTGGCGAACGCCGGCATCCTGGCGCTCAAGGACAAGATCGCGAGCCTGGCACAGGACAACGTCGTCGTGCCTCTCGGAGCAGATGCGCGTCACGTGGCCGCCGATGAAGTGGGCAAGCCCTCTGCACGCTCTCTGTTGACCAGCAGCGCCCCTGGGGGGAGCGGTGGCATCAATGTCGCTTCCCTGAGCCGCAATGTAGGAGGCGGTGGCGGAGGAGGCGGCGGCGGCAACGGCGGCGGCGGTGTGGGTGGACGCGGCGCTGGCGGAGCAGGCGGGATTGGCGGCGGCGGAGGCCGCGCAGTCAGTCCGATCAACGGGATCACCGGCGGCGACCGGCCAAAGGCACGCAGCGGACCAGGTGCTGCTCGCACCGACGAGGAAATACAGATCGTGTTCGACCGCTACAAGGCTTCGTTTTACCGGCTGTACAACCGGGAGCTGCGCAATAACCCAGCGCTGAAAGGCCAGATGGTTCTGCGCTTGACGATCGAGCCGGACGGCAGCGTGTCGATGTGCGCGCTGCAGTCAAGTGACATGGATGCACCGGATCTT
>DATFRB010000060.1:0-110868 GCA_035263625.1 Occallatibacter sp. | reverse complement strand
GCCGCCGCCGTTCGCAGATCGAGGAGTACCTGAACTTCTACCACGGCCCCGGGGTGCAGCACATCGCCCTGGCGACCGGCGACATTATCGAGACGGTAAGGGCGCTGCGGGCCAACGACGTCTCGTTCCTGCGCGTGCCGCAGACGTACTATGACATGCTGCCGGAGCGCGTCGGGTCGATCAAGGAGGACATGGAGGAATTGGCCGAATTGGGCATCCTCGTGGACCGGGACGACGAGGGCTACATGCTCCAGATCTTCACCAAGCCGGTGGAGGACAGGCCGACGTTGTTCTTCGAGATCATCCAGCGGCGCGGCTCGAAGAGCTTCGGCAAGGGCAACTTCAAGGCGCTGTTCGAGGCCATCGAGCGCGAACAGCAACTGCGCGGAAACCTCTAGACGGACGCACGAAACTCTCGCACGTGGAGAACAACGATGGCCACGGCAACTCTCATCGCCGCCGCACCTTACCTGATCCAGCAGAACTACGATGCCTACACCGCCGGGCAGCACTCGGTTTGGGCGGAGCTCGTCGGGCGCGTGCTGCCGGGCATCGAGAAGCACGCGGCGCGCGAGTATCTTGAAGGATTCGAGATCATCGGGCTGCAGCGGGACCGGCTGCCGAATCTCGCGGAGATCACGAAGCGGCTGGGGCCGCGGACGGGGTGGAGTTCGACGCCAGTGAGCGGCTTTCTGCCCGCGCCGGCGTTTTTCGAGATGCTGGCGAACCGCCTGTTCCCGACGACGACCTGGCTTCGCAGCCACGAGTCTTTGGAGTACACTCCGGAGCCCGACATCTTCCATGACGTGTTTGGGCATGTGCCGATGCATGCGCATCGGGTGTTTGGCGATTTCCTAGAGCACTATGGGCGCGTGTGCGCCGGCATCGGCGAGCAAATGGTTCTTGAAAGACTCGGCCGGCTGTTCTGGTATACGGTTGAGTTCGGGCTCATCCGCCAGGATGGCGAGATCAAGGCGTACGGCAGTGGCGTGATCAGCTCGCACGGCGAGTGCGAGAACGTGTTCAGCGGCGGCTGCGAGGTGCACGACTTCTCCCTCGACGAAGTGCTCAATACGCCCGTCAAGGTGGATGAATTTCAAAAGGTCCTGTTCGCAATCACCAGTTTCGACCAGATGTATGAGGCGATGCATGAAGCAGAGAAGCGAGTCGAGCGCGGCAGTCTTTGATGCGGAATCGGCGCCCGCCGAGCTCTCGTATCAGTCGGGATTCGGAAACGAGTTCGCAACCGAGGCGGTTCCGGGCGGCTTGCCGGTCGGTCAGAATGCGCCGCAGAAGCATCCCCTGGGGCTCTACACAGAGCAGTTCAGCGGGTCGCCGTTTACCGCGCCGCGTGCGGTGAACCGGCGCACGTGGACGTATCGTATCCGGCCTTCGGTCACGCATCGGCCGTATGAAGAGATCTCCGCGAAGATGATTCGCAGCGGGCCGTTCCTTGAGGTGCCGACCACGCCGAATCAACTGCGGTGGGACCCGCTGCCGGTGCCCGAAGAGGCGACGGATTTCGTTGACGGCATCGTGACGCTCGGCGGCAATGGCGACCCGGCGATGCAGGCTGGACTAGCGATCCATCTGTATGCTTGCAATGCTTCGATGCAGGACCGGTTTTTCTACACGGCGGATGGCGAGCTGCTGATTGTGCCGCAACTCGGGGCGGTGCGCTTCCACACCGAGCTGGGAGTTCTCGCGGTTGCCCCGGGCGAGATCTGCGTGATTCCGCGGGGCGTGAAGTTCCGCGTCGTGCTTGAAGAAAACCAGGCTCGCGGATACATCTGCGAGAACTACGGGCTGCCGTTCCGGCTGCCTGAACTGGGGCCGATCGGGGCGAACGGGCTTGCAAATGCGCGCGATTTCAAGGCGCCGGTTGCAGCCTATGAGGATCGCGACGGTGAGTTCCACATTACGGCGAAGTTCCTGGGAAGGCTGTGGTCGGCATTCATCGACCACTCGCCTCTCGATGTGGTGGCCTGGCACGGGAACTATGCGCCGTACAAATATGATTTGTCGCAGTTCAATTGCATCAATACGGTGAGCTTCGACCACCCGGATCCTTCGATTTACACGGTGCTCACGGCGCCGTCGCTCAATCCCGGCACGGCGAACTGCGATTTTGCGATCTTTCCGCCGCGTTGGATGGTTGCCGAGCACACATTCCGGCCGCCGTGGTTCCACCGCAACCTGATGAACGAGTTCATGGGACTCGTCTTCGGCGCGTACGATGCAAAGGCCGAGGGTTTCGTGCCCGGAGGCGCAAGCCTGCACAACTGCATGGCCGGGCACGGTCCCGACGCGGAGACGTTCGAAAAGGCATCAGACGCGGAGCTGAAGCCGCAATATTTAGCGAACACGCTGGCGTTCATGTTCGAAACGCAGCTGGCGGTGCGGCCGACGGAATTCGCCATGAAGACACGCATCCTGCAGCACGAATACTTCGAGTGCTGGCAGGGGCTCAAGAAACGCTTCGACCCCGGCGCCGCGTCGCAATCGGAATGACCGCGATCGAATCTGCATTGCGGGGACTCATCGATTACGCGGGCCTGTACCCTCCCGCGGCGCTCGACATGCGCGCGGCGGTGCGTAACTACCTTGGCTATGGCGGGCAAAAGTCTTCGGCAGTTCTTGGCCGGTTTATAGTCGATATCGCACGGCTGGATGAACTCCGCGAGGCCACCGGCGATGGTTCTACATGGATGCGCCTCAGCGTGATCGCTTCTCCTGACACGGATCCGGAACTCATCGCGCGCCATAGGGATGACGGCCTGCGCATCGAATCGGTTGAGATCAGGTGCGACGCGCCGTTGACCATCGCGCGCATCACCGAGGCATTGCCGCCCACACTCGAGCAATATTTCGAGATACCTGTTCAGGCCCTCTGTTCTGAAGCCGTCGATGCGCTCGGTTCAGTGGGCGCGCGGGCGAAATTGCGGATGGGTGGAGTTGTCGCCGAGGCTTTTCCGGCCATGGAGAACGTTGTTCGTGCGTTGCAGCTTCTTGCCGATCGCCGCGTGCCGTTCAAAGCCACCGCAGGCCTCCACCATCCTGTGCGTTCGCGCCATCCGCTCACCTACGCGGCAGACAGCCCCTGCGGCATGATGCATGGGTTCATGAACCTGTTGTGCGCCGCGGCAGTCATTCGTTTCGGCGGCGCTGCACGTGAGGCCGTTGACGTTCTCGAAGAACAGGATCCTGCCGCTTTCCGCGTCACGGATGAGGAGATCGTAGTGCGCGGTCATGTCTGGAACGTCGATCAGCTGCGCGAGGTGCGACAATTCTTTATCAGCTTCGGCTCGTGCTCGTTTACCGAGCCGATTCACGATCTCGAGGCCATGGGATGGCCGCTCGAATGAATCCAACAAGCTGGATCGTCTCCGCCAACGCTCCCGATACCGATTTCCCGCTGGCCAATCTTCCATACGGCGTGTTCGCGCACGGGCACTCCACGCAAATCGGCGTGGCCATCGGCGACCGGATTCTGGATCTGCGCGCCGTGGCAAGCGAATCGTTACTCGCGCCATTGCCGGATGAGGTGGTAGATGCGTGCACTGCGGGCCTGCTTAATCCCCTCATGGGGTTGGGACCAAAGGCGTGGTCGGCTTTGCGCCGGCGTTTGACGGAATTGCTCGCATCGAACGCGGACGAGGAGACGCAGCGGCGGCTCTCCGCGATGCTGGTTCCCATGCGCGATGCCGAGATGCGGCTGCCGGCGCAGATCGGGGATTACACCGACTTTTACGCGTCGATCCATCACGCGACGCGCGTTGGAAAGCTCTTTCGTCCGGACAATCCGCTGCTGCCCAATTACAAGTACATTCCTATCGGTTACCACGGACGCGCATCGTCGATCGTCGTAAGCGGCCGGCCCGTTCGACGTCCGAGCGGGCAGTCCAAGTCGCCGCAGGCGGCCGAACCGGTATTCGGGCTCGCCCGGTCGCTGGACTACGAGCTCGAGGTAGGCATTTTTATCGGCCCGGGCAACGAGCTGGGCAAGCCCATTCCCATAGGTGACGCAGAAGAGCATGTCTTCGGGCTTTGTCTCGTCAATGACTGGTCTGCGCGCGACATTCAATCGTGGGAGTATCAGCCGCTCGGGCCGTTTCTCGCGAAGAATTTCGCAACCACAATCTCGACGTGGATTGTTTCCATGGAAGCGCTCGCCCCATACCGCGTTCCGGTTGCGAATCGGCCGCCCGGCGACCCCGCCCCGCTCGAGTACCTCTCTTCTCCAACCGCACGGCGAGATGGCGTGGATCTCACGCTCGAGGTGTATCTGCGGTCGGCGCGCATGCGCGAGCAGAACCTCGAAGCGGTTCGCGTGAGCCGAGGCAATCTACGCGATCTGTACTGGTCGATCGCGCAGCTTGTCGCGCATCACACAGTGAATGGCTGCAATCTGCGTCCCGGCGATCTGCTCGCTACTGGAACGATCTCCGGTCCCGGTGAAGGCTCAGAGGGCTGCCTGCTCGAGATGAAGCACCGCTCCGATCCGCCGCGGTTTCCGACAGGCGAGACGCGCATATTCCTTGAAGACGGAGACGAAGTGACCTTCCGCGCCTCTGCGCAGCGGCAGGGAATGCCGCGCATCGGATTCGGCGCCTGCTCTGGCATAGTTGTACCGAGCGATTGACCTGCTGAAGAACGAATACGGCGAAGCGCAGTACTACGCCTCGCCGCAGTCGGCGCACTGTAGTTTAGGAATAAGCGGCGAAACTTAAATGCGATTCATGAAGAGCAAAACGATGGTCAAAACGAGGATCACGCCCAGGCCTCCGGACGGGTAGTAGCTCCAGTTGCGGCTGTAAGGCCACGCGGGAACAACCGCCACAATCGCCAGAATCAACAGTGGAATAAGAAAGAGAACTACCAAGACGCACCCCCATCATCCCACCACGGCGCCAGCCGTTCCCTCGAATCCGCCTGAATGAAAAGATGCGGGGTGAGCGTCGCAGAGTTGTTTCACGGTAAGAAGTTGAGTCATGCACGGGGAGAGTCCCGCGTTCTCCGTGTGCGTCTCGAAAAGCACGACTTTTCGCCAGGTGGCGCATCGAATGTGAACGAGGGATGAATGCTACAATCCGCCCAGCCTTTATCAGAAGTGCAAGAGAGACCTCGAACGATGCGCCGTGTCGCGCTGCTGGACAATCCGTCATCCGGCCAGACTTCATCCCGCCGCAATGCCATGGTGAACTCCACCCTGGAAGCGCTCCTGCGCGAAGGCATTGAGGTCGAACACCTTACGATCGACGGGCCAGGCAGCGGATCGGAGCTGGCACGTGAGGCGGTCGACCGCGGGTGCGACGTCGTGCTTGTCTGCGGCGGCGACGGAACCGTGCACGAAGTCTTGCAATGCCTTGTGGGCACCGGGGTTGCGCTCGGAGTGGTCCCGATGGGTACGGCAAATGCTCTCGCTTCGGATCTGGGGCTGAGCAGGAATCCGGCGAAGGCGATCAACTCCCTGCTTCGTGCCGATGCGGTGGATGTTCCCGTCGGCAGGATCTCATTTCGCAATGGCAACGGGGCAGAAAGCTCGCGGTACTTTACGGTGGCGGCCGGAGTCGGGGCAGACGCGTTGCTGATGGCGCGCATGGACCCAGGCCTCAAGCGCCGCTTCGGGTATCTGCTGTATCTCATTGAGGCATTTCGGATCTGGGCGAGCCATCCGTTCCCGCTTTTTCAGGCGTCGTTTGCGAACGGGCACGGGAAATTACGCCAGGTTGAGGCTTCGCAGCTGCTGGCTGTCCGTATTCGCTCGTTTGGCGGAGCGCTGGGGCGGCTTGTGCCGGGTGCTTCGTTACATGCAAACAAACTATGCCTTGTTGCGTTCAAAACGCGCAGCCGATTTCGTTATATGCGGTTTCTGCTCGCGGTGCTGGCGAAGCGGCAGACGTATTCGCAGGATGTCGAGCTGATAGCGGCCGATACGGTAGAGTGCCGACCGGCAAACGGCGCAAACGTGTACGTGGAGGCTGACGGCGAAGTGCTGGGGCACTTGCCGGTGCGCATAGAGATTGCGGCGGAGACGCTCACGCTGCTGATTCCGCCAAATGCCGAGCCCTAAAGTACTTGCGTACCGCGAATTCCGGCTTACAATCAGCGCATGTTCTTTGCAGTGGTCACCATATCGGATCGCTGCTCGCAAGGCGAGATGACCGACACGGCCGGTCCCGCCGTCGTCGAAATCCTGAGAGCGCACTTTGCCGCGGCGCACATCGACACGGCGCTGCTGCCCGACGAAGAGGATGCCATCACCATGCTGCTTCAACAGTTTGCAAGCGATGGGGCGGCGCTGGTGGTCACGGTGGGCGGAACGGGGCTGGGACCGCGCGACCGGACGCCCGAAGCGACCCGGCGCGTGATCGACCGCGAAGCTCCGGGGCTGGCCGAGGCGATGCGGTCGATCGGCGCCGCTAAGAACCAGTTCGCGTGGCTGTCTCGCGGCGTGGTTGGACTCAGGGGCGCGACACTGATCGTGAACCTGCCGGGGAGCGAGCGTGGCGCGACGGAGAGCCTTTCGTCCATCCTGAAGCTGATCCGGCACGGGATCGAGGTGGCGGCCGGCGGGCAGACACATCCGTGATAGCCAGTGCAGACTAGCTCAGTTTAAGAACATCGTGCGATAAAGCGTATCCCGCTGGACAGGCTTAAATCCCGCATCGCGAATGATTCTCCGCAGCTCTTCCTCCGTCGTGCAGTTCGACGTTCCTGCCGCGCGGACCACATTCTCCTCGAGCATCACGGAGCCTACATCATTGCCGCCGAAGTGGAGGCCGAGTTCCAGTACCTTGAGCCCCTGCGTGACCCACGAGGCCTGCACATTGAGGATGTTGTCGAGGTAAAGCCGCGCGATGGCGAGCACCTTAAGGTACTCGACAGATGTGGCCTCGTCCCAGCCGCGGCCGCCGAGCGCGGTGTGCTTCGGCTGAAAGCTCCAGGGGATGAAGGCTGTGAAGCCGCCGGTCTCTTCCTGCAGGCGCCGGACGACCTCGAAGTGGTTGATGCGCTGGTCGAAGGTCTCGCCGACGCCGAACATCATGGTCGCCGTGGTTCGCATGCCAAGCTGGTGTGCGGTGCGGTGAACCGAAACCCAGTCCTCGGTGCGGCACTTGAGGCGCGCGATACGGAAGCGGACGTCGTCGTCGAGAATCTCCGCGCCCCCGCCGGGGATCGAATCGAGGCCGGCGTCGCGGAGGCGCGAGATGGTTGTGCGCAGGTCGAGGTTCGAGTACTCCGCGATAGCGAGCACCTCGGACGCTGACAGGCAATGCAGCCAGATTTGCGGGAAGCGTTCCTTGATGCCGCGAAAGAGGCTCTCGAACCAGTCGATCTTCAGATCTGGGTGGATTCCGCCCTGCATCAGCACGCCGGTGCCGCCCATCTCGACGGTCTCGGCGATTTTGTCGTAGATCGTCTCGAAGGGCAGGATGTAGCCCTCATCCGCGCGCGGTCCTTTCAGCGGCCGGTAAAAGGCGCAGAAGGTGCAGTACTCAGTGCAGAAGTTCGTGTAGTTGATATTGCGATCGATAATGTAGGTGACCACGCCCTCGGGGTGAAGACGGCGGCGGACCGCGTCGGCCTCGAAACCCAGGCCGATGAGATCGGGCGAGCTGAAGTGTTCGAGGGCTTCCTGGCGTGTCAGCGGCATATCAGGATTCTACCAACTCACCGATTTCGAGAGCCATTCTGTCCGGCATCCGTCGAATCGGCCTTCTTTGGCCGGCGGAAAAGGAAAAGCCCGCGCTCCGTCACCGGTTCGTTGCGTGTGCGCGACAGGTTCGACCGGGTCGAAACGCCGCTGAACAGGACGAAGAAGTCCAGAAACGCCCGCCAGAATCCTTTTCTCTCAGCCATGACAAAGATTGGATTCACGCACGGGCTAGGATGCTTCAGGTTTCCGCGTGGGAGGCGGAGCGGGTGGCTTTTTCTGCTGCACACTGACGCCGAAGCTCATCAGCAGGAACTTCAGTCCCTTTCGCAACGTGGCGGCGAGTGCCATCGGCTCCTCACTTCTTTTGCGGTTGCTGGGAAGGCTCTGGCCCCGCGGGTGTTTCCACAGTCTCGCCCTTGAGGATGGCGATCGCAGCCGGCGGCAGCGGCTTGTCGGCGTTGGCGAGCAGCAGGCTGACTTGCCACATCTGCGTCTCGTTCAGCACGTCTTTGTAAGCGGGCATGCCGGAAAGACGGATACCGTTGGCCACTTTCCAGTAAGTTTCCCCCGGCGCATCGTCGCTCACGCCGACGACGTCGCCGTTATGGTGCTTCTCCCAGAGCGGCGGCGCGCTTGGGAATTCATGGGTTCCAGTGACGGAGGGCTTGCCGTGATAGCCGTGGCAGACGGCGCAATGATCTGCGTAGATGTGCGCGCCTGCCACAAAGGTGTCTTCGCCAGTCTGTACGGGCGGATTCTTGACCATCTCGCGATCGATGCGCGCATTGAGCGGCCCGTGTGTGATAACGCGCTCGTAGGGCAGCGGCGGGTCGCTGACGGCCACGGGAACCTTGCCGAATTTGAGCCAGGCGTAGACCGCCACAGGCACCAGGATGATGCCGATGATGATTCCGAGCAGAAGTCGACCCATTGCTGACCAGCCTCCGTAAACAGATTCATCCTAGCTTATGGAGGCGGGCTTAAACCGCGCTGAAGGAGTGCTTTTTTTGTCCCGATGCCGAGGTGAAACCCGCGCGGGACGGCGGGAGGACGGGCTTCGCCGGGGTCGCGCCCCGCGAGTCTGCGAGGATAGGGAAATGAGCTTCGAACTTCAGCCCACATTAAGAGGAAACCTTCTGGAGCTGCGTCCACTGCGCGAGGACGACTGGGACGCACTGTATGCGGCCGCTTCAGACCCGCTGATCTGGGAGCTGCATCCGTCTTCGGACCGCTACAAGCCGGAGGTGTTTCGCGAGTACTTTCGCGGTGGGATGGAATCGGGCGGGGCTTTTGTAGTCATCGATCGGAGCGACGGGAAAATCATCGGGTCGTCGCGCTACAACGGGTACGATGCGGAACGAAGCGAGATCGAAATCGGATGGACCTTCCTGGCGCGGTCGCATTGGGGTGGCCGCTTCAACGGGGAGATGAAGCAGTTGATGGTGCAGCATGCCCTCCTGTTCGTGGATCGCGTGGTGTTTCACATCGGGCCGCAGAATTGGCGATCTCAAAAAGCAATCGAGAAGCTGGGCGGCATCCCCGCGGGGACGTGGACGGATCCAAAAACGGGACACGAATCAGTTGTCTATGAGATGAGGACAGCCCCGGAGGGCGTGTTCGCGTAATTGCGCCGCCGCGGCTCCCGCGGCACGGCGGGATGCAAATCGTCCCGGCCCGCGTCCAAAGCGTAGCCGGACAACAGCCAGGGCTCCCTGCGAGGTGATTTAATACCTAGAGGGAGAAGCCGCACACGACTCGATTCGCGGCCGCCGCCCGAAAGCCGGTGGAATCAGACCCGGCAGGGCGCGGAGGAATGAAGGAGTGCGCGCGAGGCTTCCGCAATCCCGTGGAGGAAACCCGAGACCGATGTTTTCTTTTCGCCGTTTTGCCCTCGTGCTGGCATTCGCCGTTGCGGCCGCGCACGTGACAGTTGGCCAGGAGTCCAGTTCGAGCAGCAACCAGGCGCCGGAGACGCAGCAGAGCCAGCCGCAGAGTGGCGCGTCGCAGGCCGGGCAGGCCCAGCCAGATCAGGCGCAGGCTCCCTCTACCTCCGACCAGGGGAGCCAGAGTGTGCAGGCGCGCATCCGTGCACGCCGCGAACAGCGCCGCGAAGCCGCCATCAAGGACGTCTACCTGCACCTCTACGACCTGTATGTGGGCATGGGCTATCTAAGGTTTGTTCCGGGCGCGGGCACAAACGGCGAGGGACTGCAGCGCACAACCCTCTATGCGTGGAATGTCGACTTCACCCGCTACTACAGCGAGCGCCTGGGCGCCACGCTGGATGCGCGCGGCTACTACGGCACGACATTTACGGGGCTGAACTTTACCAATTCCGTCACGAAGCCGGCAATCAGCACATACGCGTTCATGGGCGGCCCGCAGTACCGGCTGCTTCTGCACCCGCGGTACTCGGTTGCGGCGCGCGTGATGGGCGGGTACGACCACGGGCACTTCTCCGGCGACACGAACGGCTTCGGCTCGACGCCGCTCGGGCTGTGGCCCGACGGTGGCACGTTTGCGGCTTCAACCGCGATCATCGGCGAGCTGAACCTGAGCCCCTCGTTCGGGCTGCGGCTCGCGCCTGAGTACTTCTTCACGGGGTTCGGATCGGATTTCCAGGATTCGCGCGGGTTCACCGGCGGTTTCGTGTTCCGGTTTGGAAAGCAATAAGACGCTGGGACCAGGCACCAGGGATCAGGGACCAGAAAGCAGGGCCGGCGATCGGGGCGCGATTTGCAGCTGCGGATCGCGCCCGCTGTGTTTTTGGGGTTCGACAGTCATTTCTTTGCGGCGTAGTCGGCGGCACCCATCAGGTGGATGGAAACGTAGGGCTCGTCACCGACGACCCAGCTGTCGTGTCCCGGCTCGATGTAGAACAGGTCTCCGGCGCGCATCTCGAAGACGCGGCCGTCGTCCATTGCAGCCGTGGCGCGGCCGGAGATAACCATGCCCACGTGCTCGACGTCGCAGCTCTTTTTGCCGAGCGCGCGGCCCACGTGCTCCGACCATCGCCAGCCTGGCTCGTAGGTCGCGCGGCCGAGTGTCATGCCGCCGATGCGGACGAGTTCGAACTTGCCCTTCTCGAACGCCCGGACTTCATCGGGATGATCGAAGCGCTTGAGTATGACTTCGTACACAAATCACCTCCGTGGGCGGGCATCCAACATACACTCCCGCAGGTGAGCCGCATGACGCCTGGAACTATGCCTGCTTGATAAGGCGGATCATTCAGGCCCTGGTGCTGCGGTTACGACCAGGGGGATCGCCGGGTTGGCTCGATACCCCACCCAAAAAAGAAGCCAACAGCGCAGCGAGAGCCTGGCGAATATCCTGTTCCGCAAGTGGCCGGTTCTCTTCCTCTGCTGCTTTCACAAGCTGGCGGGCATACGAATCACAAAACACAGTGGACCACTCGGCAGGGATCAGGACAGTTTCGTCGCGCCCGTCGAGATCGGCACAAAGAGGCGCGGCTAGATTGTCTGCGAAGCGAGCGGAAGAGTAGATTGCAGCGCGACCTAAAGGATCCGCCTTGATCTCTTCGAACAGCTCCTGCGCGGGTGCACGAAACTCCTGCGGAACCTGCTCGAGGAGAATGATGTCCGTGCCGTCGACGCTCACGCTCTGCCCGACCAATGGGTCATCGGCTTTTCGCGCCCGCGCATACGCGATGCTCAGGGCACGAGCCAGGTCGCGGTCAACGTCGTCAAGATGCTGCGGGCTCGGCGACATGCGCGCGTAGTAGCGGTATCGCGCAAGATACGAGAGCTCCGCCTCCGACCCCTTGAAATGCTCGTATTGATAGAGCAGGTCCTCTTCGAGCGAAAAGAGCCCGCGAGACCGCGCCAGCGTGGCGTACCACTTGAACGCCTTGTGCAGGTACCAGCCGTGCGTCTTGTAGAGCCGGTCTTCGCCCGAGTTTTCGCCGAAGATGTTAAAGCTGAGCTGGTTAAAGACGTCGATGTAGTCCTCGCGCTGCTGCACGATCAGGTCGGACCAAAGCAGTCTGCCCGATTCCAGATGCTCATCGAGCGAGTCCTCGGGGAAATAAGCGAAGTGCGGTGAGTAGGCGCCGTCGCGATGCAGGCTCCCGCGGACGAACCCCGGCTTCATAGCGATCAGGTAGAAGTGGAATCCGTGAATGGCCGTGGTGCCGGTTTCGCGCAGCTGCACCTGCGGAATCCCCTGCGGGTCCTTGCCGAACAGCACCGGATGGAGCTTGTACTTGAGCAGCTCCTGGGTCAGAGTCCGCTCGAGGTGCGATTTGAATCCCGAAAGATGCCCGAGCGCAGGCGGAAGAAAAATGCGCCAGTCTAGATCGCGGATATAGTCCCAGTCCACGTATCCCCAACGGGCGACACTCAGGCTCAGGCTCCCGTACGGAGAGATCGGCGTCTTCCCGACGCATTCAAGCAGTTGCGGGCTGGTCCGAGCGAAGGCGCGCAGCGACTCATCGACAACGTGGCGGAGGAAGGGAACCAGCGGCAAGTCCTTCGACCCTCCAAAACGATCTGCCGGCAGCAGAAATGGCTCCGCGCTGACGAGGTTGCGATGCGTGGCAACGAGCGGCTCGATCCGCAGACTCTGAAATGACCAGCCCTCCCGTGGCTTTGAAAACATGAACTCCAGCGCGCGAAGAACACTTGGATTCCGCGAGAGATGAACGCGCAAAGCCTCCTCGATCGATCCGTTGCTTTCGGCGGAAGGTCGGCGCGTCGCCATAGCTTGTTTCTACTGCAAAATCGGCACGCCCGCGATGCGCTGCTGCCATTCGGCGGGACCGGTCTGGTGGACGCTGGTGCCCTTGCTGTCAACCGCGACGGTTACCGGCATGTCCACAACGTCGAACTCGTAGATGCCCTCCATGCCGAGGTCGTCAAATGCGAGCCGCCGCGCGCCCTTGATCGCCTTCGACACCAGATACGCCGCCCCGCCCACGGCCATCAAGTACACGGCGCCAAACTCGCGGATTGCCTCGATGGCTGCCGGCCCTCGCTCTGCCTTGCCCACCATGCCGAGCAGTCCGGTTGCGGCGAGCATCTGGCGGGTGAACTTGTCCATGCGCGTGGCCGTGGTGGGTCCGGCGGGGCCGATCACCTCTTCGCGCACCGGATCCACAGGGCCGACGTAGTAGATGAAGCGGCCGGTGAAATCGACAGGCAGCTTTTCGCCGCGGTTGAGCATGTCGGTCATGCGCTTGTGCGCGGCATCACGGCCTGTCAGCAGCTTGCCGTTAAGCAGCAGCACTTCGCCGGGCTTCCACGTCGCGGCCTCGGCGCGGGTCACGGTATCAAGGTTCACGCGCCGCGCGCCCACGGGATCATAGGTCAATGTCGGCCAATCCTCGAGCGAAGGCGGGTCGAGGTAAACCGGCCCTGATCCGTCGAGCACAAGATGCGCGTGCCGTGTCGCCGCGCAGTTCGGGATCATGGCGATCGGCAGGTTCGCCGCGTGAGCCGCCGTGTCGAGCACCTTCACGTCGAGAACCGTCGTCAGCCCGCCCAGTCCCTGCGCGCCAATGCCGAGCTTGTTCACCTTGTCGTAGAGCTCAACGCGCAGCTTCTCCGCCGTTGTCACCGGGCCGCGCGCAATCAGGTCCTGGATGTCGATCGGGTCCATCAGAGACTGCTTGGCGAGCAGCATCGCCTTCTCCGCCGTGCCGCCAATGCCGATGCCCAGCATGCCCGGCGGGCACCATCCCGCGCCCATCGTGGGAACGGTCTTGAGCACCCACTCGACGATGGAGTCCGACGGGTTGAGCATGGCGAACTTTGATTTGGCTTCGCTGCCGCCGCCCTTCGCGGCAACGGTGATCTCAACCGTATCTCCGGGCACAAGCTCGACGTTCACGACCGAAGGCGTGTTGTCGCGCGTGTTTTTGCGTGCCCCCGCCGGGTCGGCGAGCATGCTGGCGCGGAGAGTGTTGTCGGTGTCGAGGTAGGCCTTGCGCACACCATGGTCGACGATCTGCTGAAGGGTCATTGTCGGGCTTCCGCCGTCTGACCCGGCGAAGCGCACGTCCATGCCGACCTTGAGGAAGACGTTGACGACTCCCGTGTCCTGGCAGATAGGCCGGTGCCCTTCGGCGCACATGCGGCTGTTGATGAGGATCTGCGCCATCGCGTCCTTGGCCGCCGGAGACTCTTCCATCTCGTAGGCCTTCGCGAGGCTCGTAATGTAGTCCACCGGATGGTAATAGCTGATGTATTGCAGCGCGGCGGCGACGCTGTCGATCAGGTCCTGCTGGCGGATAAGGGTCATACCAAACTCCGAAAAGGTCACTCTTATAGGGTAAAGTATTCCATTTGGCAGAAACCGGCAGCCGTTCCGGCTATTGCTCGTGGAGGCAATCCCCCCCCAAGAATGCGCCAAGGAGTCGTCAAGGAATCCAGTTCGGATAAGTCTTCGGAGACATGTCATTTCAAAATCAGCCCGGAGGTGTAATATAGCTTCATTCGCTAAAACGCAGTTGAGTTTCTGCCTGGAAACAGGCAGTCCTGCCAGTTGTTCATGTCAGGCAAATCCGATAAGTGCGGCAAGTTATCCCTGCTGAAGGGGGAAGGGGTTTCATGAAAGCTTTGGGTTATACATCCATTTTCCTGGTAGTGTCCATATCGCCGGTCTTAGCGCAGCAGAACGGCGCGCCGCTGCCGCTTCCAGCGCCTTCTCCGGCGTCGGCCGCAAACACGGATGCCGCTTCTGACTTAGTCAAGAAAGAGGTGGTGAACGTGAACGCCGCCCTCGTCGCGGCGCGAAAGGCGACTGCGGAAAAGCGCTTCGCTGACTCCGAGGCGTTAATGGAAAAAGTAACGGCATCCGACCCTAACCTGGTTCCTCCGTGGGTTGAACTGGGGCTGGCGCAATTGGGGCTGAAAAAGTACGATAGCGCTGAGAAGAGCTTTAAGTTGGCACTGGGCATCGACTCTCGCACCCAGGCGCTCAAGCATGACAGCGATTTCTACCAGAAGCCAGACGCGCCCGGAGTGGTTGCGCCTGGAGCTACACGCGCTTCTCGCAACGCGGTCGGCGGTATCGCCATCGTCAACGGGCAAACCAGAACTCCCGATATCCTGGGCACCTCGTACGCCAGCTTGGGTGAAGTGTACATTCACGACAGGAAATTCGACGACGCGAAGGCCGCCTTTGACACCGCCGTGACCGACTATCCGATGCAAGCGGCTCAATATCGCAGGAATGAAACTATCCTGTTTTTCCAGGCCGGAGACGTGGATGCGCAGTTTGACTCGGCAAGCCAGGCCATCGCGCTCGATCCCACGCGCGCCATCTTGTACTACTTCAAAGGGCAGGCGCTCGTCTCCAAGGCAACTGTCGACTCAAAGACCGGCAAGATTTCTCTGCCTCCGGGATGCGCCGAGGCCTACCAGAAGTACCTGGAACTCGATCCGAAGGGTGAGTTCTCCGCCGACGCCACTGGAGTGCTTACGGCAGCTGGCATTCCACCGAAGAAGAAATAGCGGCGTCCGCTCGTCGTCCGCATCAGGAGTTTAATTCCAGGTCCGGATGTGTAAGCCGCCCATCCGCGACCTTGAAGAACGGCGTAAGCTTGTCTTCGCGTAACTTGGCTGCGCCGATGATCTCGCGCACTGCCCACCCACGAACCATCATCGCGTCCGCGATGAGCGTGCGGTGGCAGCGCCGCGGTTGCGAGATGAAGCTGGCCACCTACCAGATCGGCTCCGACAACTCAGACGAGCGCGGTTTCCGCCATCGGCTCAAGAGGTCGCTCGCAAAGGTGCAGGCAGCCAACGCCGCAAAGCCGGCGGCTACGGCGCCCGGACAAGCCGCGACAGAAACCTCCCAATAGCGGCGCATCGGGCATCAGGCCGGCTATCACCGCCGCGATTGACAACGGAATGTATAATTGCGCCCGTATTTTGAGTGTGCGCCGGACAAGCCAGCTTAGCCGCGCTCTCTCGAGGTCTTTATGATCCGGAAATCCCTCGCCGTACTGCTCTTGCTGTTGCCTGCCGTTCCGTCCCTGGCCAAATCGGACCCGGATTACTATCCGCTCTCCTGCGATGTAATGTGGACTGCGGTTAAAAGCACGCTCAACAATCCCAACGACTATGGCGTGCTCGCGATCGACGACCTCACTCAGAGAGCGTCGTTCGTCGTAGTCGGCGACCTTGCCGTCTTCAAGGACGTGGTTGCCCTGAGAAGCCACAACCAGGGATGTTCTATCAAGCTCACCATCACTCAAATCGGTTCCGACAATTCGAACGAGCGCGGTTTCCGTGGCCGGCTCAAGCGGACGCTGGCCAAAATGCGGAAGCCCGCGCCGCCTCTGGTTGTCAGCGGCAACTCCACGGCAAGTGCGCCGGCCCCGCCGGCTGCATCTGCCGCTCCGGCGCCGGGCGCATCGTCCGGTAAGCCGCAATCGATGCCGACCACCGGGATAGGAAGCGTTTGGCAGTCTACGTTAGTTTCGCGGCTCGGATTTACGTCCACCATCGTCTCGGGTACCGATCAGCCGCAACCTCCCGCAAAGCGTGCCGGAGGGATTCCTGTTGTGGTCGACGGTTCAGGCAGCATGTAGAGAACTCACTCTTCCCGGCGTCGAAGTTGGCCCCGTCGATTTGAGTCGTGGCCGCTGCATCAGATGAAATTAAGCTCATCCGGTTGCGGGTAAGTAATCCGCCCGTCCACGACCTTGAGAAACGGAGTGAGCCTGTGTTCTCGCGGCTCGGCGGCGCTGATGATCTCGCGCGCTTCCCAGCCGCGGACCACCATCGCATCCGCTATGAGCGAGCGGTGGCAGCGCCATGGGACGGCTTCGGCGCACATGATCGCCGTTGGGCTCTTTTCCGCAATCGCAATCAGCTCTGCCAGACCCTCGGCGAAGCCGGACGTGCTCATGTAGTCCGCGTACCCTCGAAACGACGCATTGCGCCATCCGGTGTTGATGGAGGTCTTACGCGAGTGGCGCCGGCCGCCGAGCGTCTTGAGCAGCGTGTAACCGATACCCGCGCCGCCGAGCGACGATTCGAGCGCGTCCGCGTTGAATTGCGGGCAGTGCCGCGACTTTGGAATGGACCGGACGTCAACCAGGTGCTCCACGCCGTGCGCCTTGAGCAGCGCGACGAATTCCTCGATGGAATGCGTGGAATGACCGATGGTGTACAGCCTGTGCCGCGCCACTTCTTCATGGTACGGCTGAGCTTGGCCGGATTGCCGGCGTGATCTCCGGCGCATTGGCGATTCACCCTGCCTTCAGGGAAATCTAAGGTTGTCTGTGTTAGGTTGTACACCGTTCAAGCGGTTCCCATGAAGTTGTCTCCAACCATCAACCGAGGAGAAGCGAATATGCCCAGGCTGCAAACTGCACTCCTGTCGCTGGCCCTTCTGCCGCTGGCTGGACTGATGCCGGCGGCCGCGCAACCGCAATGGCAGGTCACGAACACCATGCACATCGGGGGCGAAGGCGGGTGGGACTACGTCACCGTGGACTCGTCATCGCACCGGCTCTTCGTCACGCGCAGCACGCACACGCAGGTCATTGACGCTGTCTCGGGCAGGGTCCTCGGCGATATTCCCGGGCAGAAGCGGTCGCACGGCGTTGCCCTCGTACCTGCAGTTGGCCGCGGATTCATCACCGACGGCGGCGGAGACGGCGCCATCGTGATCTTCGATCTCAAGACCTATTCCGTCATCAGCACTCTGCCTACGATGCCCGATTCGGACGGCATCATCTACGATGCCGGCACCAACACGGTCCTCGCGGTCTCAGGAGACAAGGGCAAGCTGATGTTCTTCAAGCCGGATATCGACCCTGCCAACGGCAAGGTGGATTCGATCGACTTGGGCGGCGCACCGGAGTTTCTCCAGGCCGACGGCAACGGCAAGGTGTTTGTGAACCTCGAAGACAAGGATATGGTGGCCGAAGTCGACCTCAACAGCCGCAAGGTGATCGCGCGCTGGCCCGTTGCCCCTGGCGGCCATCCGGTAGGCATGGCGCTCGACAAGAAGGCGCACCGTCTCTTGATCGGCTGCCGCAATCCGCAGAAACTCGTCATCATGAGCACTGACGATGGCAAGGTTGTGGGCTCCGTGCCGATCGGCGCAGGCGTCGATGCCACGCAGGTGGATGGGGCACAGGCGTTCGCAAGCTGCCGCGACGGCAAGCTGATCGTTGCCGGCGAAAAGGGCGGAAGCTACGCTGAAGAGCAGACGGTCACGACGCCGGAAGGCGCGCGCACCATGGGGCTCGACACGGCCGCGCACAAGCTCTACCTGCCCACGGCGGAGTTCGAGGCGGCAAGCGGCGGCGGCCGGCCAAAGATGAAGCCGAATACCTTCATCATCGTGGAAGTAAGCAGGAAGTAGGAGAAGCGCGGACCGGCCTGGCCTTGATGACCAGTCGCTAATCCTTAAATTGCGGGACGCAGATCCGTGTGCCGGAAATCGTCGCCTTTGAACAGGATGGGCTCGCGCTTTTCGCGCGCCAGCGCGTAACTGAAGCAGTCGCCGAAATTCAATTGCGCGGGGTGCCCGCTGCCTTTGCCGTAGTCACGATACGCCTGGCGCGCGATGCGGGCCTGCTCGACTGTAACCGGCTCGATGATGAAGCCGGCTTCTTCCATCAATGCGTCGAATCTGCCGTCCAGTGCCGGGTCCCCGCGCCGATTAAGCACCACGCCGGCTTCCACGAATGTCCCCGCGGAAATCCGCAGCATCTCGGCATTCTCCATGGCAGTTGCGAACGCCATGGCCTCCGGTTCCAGCGCGATCACCGCAACGAGCGCCGAGGTGTCAACGATCATTTGGGCAGCCCATCCTCGTCATAGAGCAGGTCGTTAATCTCCCAGGAGTGAATCGGGTCTTTCACTCGTTTCGCGTATTCGCGGGCGAACTCCATAAGAATCTCGGAACGGCTTTTGCTCTTCTTCGCGTCAGTTAACTTTCGCTCAGCTTTTTCCCGGGCGAGCGCTTCCCGTACCGCATCCTTTACCGCGGACGTGAGGCTTGTACCTTTGAGAGCTGCAAGCTCTCGCGCAATTGCATGCGTTTCTTCGTCCTTAATATTCAGACTCACGTTTATTCCACCTTTCTACCACATGCGTCTACCATTCTACCACGTGACCCACGCGAGACGTGCGACCTCGCAAATGTCCTAATCTAAAGCTGTATGTCCGATTTCCCCTTCGACTCAGTCCCGGACGCAAAACCGGGAACAATGCCAACCCGCGAAGACGTGAACGGCGATGCGCTCTTCGACGTCCTCGTCATAGGCGCCGGCCCCACCGGCCTCTCCTGCGCCATCGAGGTCCAGCGCGTCGGCCTGAAAGTCGTTCTGGTCGACAAGGGCTGTGTATGCAACTCGCTCTTCCACTACCCCTCGCACATGACGTTCTTCACCACGTCCGAGCTGCTCGAAATCGGCGATATCCCGTTTCCCAGCCCCAACGCCAAGCCTACGCGCAACGAGGCGCTGGAGTATTACCGCCACGTCGCGGCGCACTACAGGCTCGACGTGCGCCAGTACCAGCGCGTGGAGCGCATCGACGGCCACGACAACGGCTTCACGGCGCACATCGTGGACCGGTTCGGCCGCGCCGGAACGTTGCGCGCGCGTAAGCTTGTCGTCGCCACGGGCTACTACGACATCCCCAATCTGCTCGACATTCCCGGCGAGAGCTTAAGCAAGGTTCACCACTACTACAACGACCCGCATCCATACTTCGGCACGGATGTCGTCGTCATCGGCGGTAAGAACTCCGCAGCCATCGCCGCCCTCGAGCTCTGGCGGCACGGCGCCCGCGTCACCCTCGTCCACCGCGGGCCGGAGATGCACCGGCACGTGAAATATTGGATCAAGCCCGACATCGAAAACCGCATCAAAAACGGAGAGATCCGTGCGCTGTTCTGCTCGAATGTCACTGAGATCACGCCGGATTCGGTAACCGTCGAAACTCCGGCAGGCCGTGAAGTGCTTCGCAATGACTTTGTCTTCGCGCTCACGGGTTACCGGCCCGACTTCGCGTTCATCGAGGGCCTGGGAGTCCGCTGCGAAGGGCCGGACCGGCTCCCAATCTGCCATACTGAAAGTCTTGAGAGCAACATCCCCGGCGTATACCTGGCCGGAGTGATCGTTGCGGGGTCCCGCACCAACGAGATTTTTATTGAGAACGGCCGGTTCCACGGCAGGCAGATCGCACGCGCCTTGGCCACAAGCCTTATTTCACCGCAAGACTGAGTCTCATCACTCCACTTTTTTCCCCGAGGGTCGGCGCATGCGTTGGTGGCCTCGCTCCATCCGATGGCAGATGCTGATCGGGCTCGTGCTTCTCGAGGCCCTGTCGATCGGCATGTTCGCGCTCCTGCTTACGCGCCTTCAGGATCGCGACGTGCGCATCCGCGTGCAGCACCGGTTGGAGCACCAGACAGATTCGCTCGCCGTCGAGGCCGAGGAGGCCTTCGCCGAGCAGCATCCCGAGTGGACAGCGGTCTCGGTGCGCATGATGGGCGGCGCTCCAAGCGTGCTCCGCGCAAAGATCACCGACGCCGCCGGGAACATGATGTACATCAGCGCCGGGGACCCGAACCGTATGCACCTCGGCCCGGTCGAGAAGTCGTGGATGGGCAGGACCGAGGGCTCCGGGCCGCGCATCTTCGCGCTCGGCCATGGCCGCTGGGAGGGTGTGAAGCCCATCTTCGTCGGATACCAGGTGCGCGGCTATGCGTGGATCGAGGACGATCCACTCTGGGACGACGAGCAGGTCACCGACACTCAGCGGGCGACATTTGTCTTCGGCGCAGTGTGGATTCTGGCGTCGGTCTTGCTCGCATGGCTCATGTCGTTCTTCATTACGCGGCCCCTGGCAATCCTCCATCGCGGCACGCGCGCCCTGGCCGCCGTGCCCGAGTCGACCGTAGCCTTTCCGCTGCCCGTTACGGTCAACAACGAGCTCGGCGATCTGATCAAGGCGTTCAACCGCATGGTGGCATCGATCCAGGAACAGAGGTCCGGCCTGCAGGACACTCTCTCGCTGCTCGATTCCATGCTGGCCAACGCGCCCGTGGGCCTCGCGTTCTTTGACCGCAGCAACCGCTTCGTCAGGGTCAACCACGTGTTCGCCTCGCTCACTGGGATTCTCACGAGCCGGCATCTTGGCCGCACCCCGTCTGAGATTCTCCCGCCGGATGTGGCCATCCAGTTCGAAGAGGCGCTCGACCGCGTATTCGGCGACGAGCAACCCCATGCCGACCTCGAATTCAGCGGCATTGAGAGCCCTACGGAGCGGCCGTGGGTCTGGCTCGTCGGCGCCTACCCCGTGCGCACCACGGCGAACAAGGTTCGGTGGGCGGGCATCGTCATCCGCGACGTGAGCGAGAGAGCGCGGTCTGAGGAGGCGCTGCGCAGAACCGAAAAGTTGGCCGCGACCGGGCGTCTCGCGGCTTCGATCGCGCATGAGATCAACAACCCGCTTGAAGGTTTGACGAACCTGCTCTACCTGCTCCGCAAGTTCTGCGGGCTTACCTCTCCGGCATCCGAATACGCGGAGATGGCGGAGAACGAAGCTCGCCGCATCGCCGAGATCGCGCAGAAAACGCTCCGGTTCTACCGCCAGACCACGCTGCCCGCGCGCGCGAAGCTTGCCGAACTGCTTGACTCGATTCTGGACCTCTACAAGATGCGGATGGGAACGCTCGACATTCAAGTCGAGCGGCAGTACGACCCCGCAACCACCCTCTTCTGCTACGAGGGCGAGATCCGGCAGGTGCTCGCGAACCTTATCGGCAACGCTATGGACGCCACTTCGGGCGGCGGCCGGCTTATCGTTCGGGCCCGGCGCTCGCGCAACTGGGCAGACGGGGAGGCGTGGGGCGTGCGATTCACGGTTGCGGACACCGGAACCGGCATGACGCCTGAAGTAAGGCAGCGCATCTGGGAGCCATTCTTCACCACCAAGGACGCAACCGGAACCGGCCTCGGTCTCTGGGTCAGCCAGGAGATCATCGTGAAGCACCACGGCACCGTGAGGGTCCGGAGCCGGGTCTCCGGGGCCGGCGGGCCCTCGGGAACCGTCTTCCAGCTTTTTCTCCCCGACCTCGACGGAATCTCAGAAGAGGGACTTGAAACGCGAGCAGACGCCGCGGGGGGCGACCCGGAGGCGGAACGCGAGGAACAGCTCGAGCAGAGCCCCGGAAATTGACGAGTCCGGGGTGCAATTACCGGAACTTTTTCACTGCACAGGGGTTTATCTGAACGACATGAAGCGCCGAATCGACGTCTAATATGTCAATGGCGCTCAATCTCATGCACATTCAGCTCCCGTGGAGGAGAAGGACGGTTATGCACAGCGCACTGCGGAACAGCTTCAAGATCAATGTCTTGGCGGTGGCTGCGGTATTCGTATTTTCGGGTGCGGCCCTCGTCGCTCAGAATCCAGCCCCAGCCCAGTCCGGCCAGCGCACCGACGGGCAGATCGAAATGGCCGTCGTGCAGGCTCTCGATGCCTCGGCAGCCCTGAAAAACGACCTCATCACCGCCGCAACCATCCAGAGCCAGGTCACGCTGTCCGGAACGGTCGCCAGCGACGCTGACCGCCAGCTTGCCGAGTCGATCGTGGCCAAGGTGCCGGGCGTGACCAAGGTCAACAATCACCTCAAGGTCGGCAACCCGGCAGACGACCCGAACGCCCAGGGCGGCGCGGACGACAACGGCATGCCGCCAGCCGCGGATGAACAGGGCAACGCGAACCCGCCCAGCTACAATCCGCCGCCGGCAAACACGCAGCAACAGCCCGGCTACCCCCAGCAGCCGCAAAATTATCCGCAGCAGCCGCAAAGCCAGCCGAACTACGGCCAGAATCAGCCCCCTTACGGCCAGGAACCCGGCGCGGAGCCCGGTTACCCCCCTCCGCCCCCGAACGGGCGGCCCCAATATGGCCAGCAGCCTTACGGCTACCCGCCCCCGCCTCCTCCCGGATACCGCCAGCCGTACCCGCCGCAGCAACCTTCCTATGCAACGGCGCGCGGCCCCATCACCGTGCTGCCGTCAACGGTGCTCCAGGTGCGCACCATCGACGAGATTTCCGACAAGAACGCCCATCCTGACCAGCCGGTCGACTTCACCGTCATCCGCGATGTGCTCGTCAATGGCTACCTCGCGATTCCGCGGGGCGCGATGGTGCACGGCGTGATCACGCAGGTAAAGCACTCCGGCCAGCTCACAGGAACGCCGGAACTGGCGCTGACCGTCACCGATCTCGACATCGACGGCCACAACTACCCGCTCGAGTCCGACCAGTTCAGAGTCCAGGGCCCGAGCAAAACCGGCCACACCGTGGGTAACGCGATCGGCGGCGCCCTCATCGGAGCCATCATTGGCGGCGCAGCCGGTGGCGGCGGCGGAGCGGCCGTCGGCGCAGTCGCGGGCGGCGCAACAGGCACGGCAGTCTCCGCGGCGGGCAGAACCCACGCGTGGATTCCCGCCGAAGCGCTTGTCACGTTCCACCTCACCGCGCCCGTAACCGTGGATCCGGTGAGCCGCGAAGTGGTAATGCGGCTGGCACAGGGCCTCTACCCCGGTGGCCCGCAGCTCTACCAGCGGCGAGGCTATGGAGCCTACGGTGCTTATCCCGCTCCCTACCCGTACGCTTCATATCCCGGTGGCTACCCGCCGGTCTACTACCGCCCCTACTACGTCGTGAACGGCTACTACTACTGGCGCTAAAGCCCGGCAATTGAGCAAAACACACGGGCGTCCTCTTTTTGGGATGCCCGTTGTGTTTGTACTCAAAGTCAGCCGCTGCCGTCAGCCCCTCACCAGCTCCACTCCGCCAGCCTCTTCCGAACCGCCTGAAAATCCGCCTCGTGCTGCCGCAAAATCTGCGCCGCGAAGCAGTCCTTCTCGCGCAGAATCCCGACAAGCAGATGTCCGATCCCCGCGCGCACCTCGCCCATCCTGGCGCTTTCCTCTGCCGCGAATTCAAGCACGCGCCTGCTCGAATCGGAAAGCGGCTTATCGATCTTCATTCCGATGGTTGCCGGCCCCAGGTGCGCCCGGAGCGGCGGCCGCAGATCCGGCAGCGGCGTCGTCCTGCCCATCAGCTCGTGGATGATCCACACTCCCTCCTTCCACATCCCCAGCAGCAGATGTTCCGGCTCGATTTCGCCCTTCCCGAACTGGCCGGCCTGGTGCCGCGCAAAAACGATCGCCCGCTTGGCTTTTTCCGAGCACCTGTCGAGCGCATCGAGCCTTCGCGCCTCTTCAGGCAGGGGAGCGGAGCCCTGCTGCGGAACCGAAGCCTTAGCTGGAGGCGAAACCTGCGCGACAGCAGAAACCGCTTGCGGCTGAGCCATCGCCGCCCGCACGGCTCCCTTTGCATCGCCCAGCAGCTCCGGCGCCCGCGGCTCCGCGGCCATTCTCGTCCGCATCTTTCCGAGATCCGCCCCAGCTCTTTTCAGCAGGTCCGCCGCCCATCCGCCCTTCTCCCGCGCCAGCCCCAGAAGCAGATGCCCCGGGCGAATGTGCCGGTCCCCCAGCCTCTCCGCCTCTTCATGTGCGTATGCCAGCACCCGCTTGCACTCGTTTGAAAACGGCAACCCAAGATGAGTAGGAACCGGCTCTCCCGCCGGCGAATCCGCCACGATGGGCCCGCGAAAAGTCTCCAGCGTGATCCCCGGCGCAATCAGCTTATGAATGATCTCCAGGTCCTCCTCCGCCACCCCCAGCAGCAGGTGCTCCGATTCGATAGCCGGCGACCCGAACGCGCCCGCCTCCGCCTGCGCAGTCCCGAGCACGCGCCTGGCCCTCTCTGTATAGCGCTCGAACATCCATGCCCCCGAACCATGAGTGTAGAACCGCCGCCGGCGCATGACGCCGAACCCGCATGCCGAATCCGTCCGTTCCCGCGCCGCTCCCAACAGATGCTTGCAGCCTTTATAATGGATGGAACCGCGTCGAGCGAACATTGCACGCCGCCCTGCCCCTCCTTAGGTGCAGGCGCACCGCGCGCGTAGAGAGTTGAAGGTCTGAAAATCCACTCATGATCCGTTTCCTGCAGCAGGACACCAAAATTGCCAAGGCCATTTACGTCGTGATCATCGGCGCCGCGTCGGTGGGCATGGTCGTCTACCTCATTCCCGGCCTCATGAACACCGGGATCGCCGCGCCCGACACCTACGCCGAGGTTTATCCGCACTGGTACAGTAAGGTCCTCCATGAGGGCACGCCCGTCAGCCTGCAGCGCGTGCAGCAGGTCGCGCGCCAGCAGATCCAGCAGCGGAACCCGCAATACGCCGACAACCCGATGATCCTCAACTTCTTTACGCAGCAGGTGGGTCAGCAGCTCGTCGAGCAGCAGATCCTGCTCACCGAGGCGAAGAAGCTCGGCATCAGCGCGAACAACGACGACGTCGTCAAGTACCTTCACAATGGCCCCACCGGCGAAACTCTCTTCCCCAACGGCAAGTTCATCGGCGACTCGGCCTACCAGAACCTCATCAACACCCGCCTCAACATGAGCGTCCCCGACTTCGAAGACAGCGTCCGCCGCCAGATCATCATCGAGCGGCTCCAGTCCTTCATCACCGCCGGCGTCACCGTGGGCGACCAGGAAGTGCGCGACAACTACCGCAAGCAGAACATCAAGGTCAAGTTCGACTACGCCGTCATCAACAGCGACGACCTCAAGAAGACCATCAACCCCTCCGACACGGAGCTCGAGTCCTTCTTCAAGAAGAACGTGGCCCGCTACGCGCGCGCAGTGCCTGAGCAGCGCAAGATCACCTACTTCGCATTCACGCCCGACCAGTTGCCCGGCGGCATCCCGCAGCCTTCGCAGCAGGATATCCAGAGCTACTACAACCAGCACCAGGGCGAGTACCAGGTGCAGGAGCAGGCGCGCTCGCGCCACGTCCTCGTCAAGCTGGAGCCCAACGCCGACGCCAAAGCCGACGCCGCTGCAAAGGCCAAGGCGGAGGACATCGCCAAGCAGCTCAGAAACGGCGGCAACTGGACCGAGATCGCCAAGAAAAACTCCGACGACCCCGGATCGAAGGATTCCGGCGGCGAGCTCGGCTTCTCGCAGCGCGGCCGCATGGTTCCCGAGTTCGACAACGCCATCTTCACGCAGAAGATCGGCGACATCTCCGTCGTCAAGTCGCAGTTCGGCTACCACGTAATCCAGGTCGAGGAGCGCCAGCCGGCGCACTCGCAGTCCCTCGCCGAAGTGGCCGACACCATCAAGGCCACGCTCAGCCGCCAGCAGGTCTCGCAGGCAGAGCAGAATTACGCCGGCCAGCTCGCCCAGGAGGCCGCGCAGAAGGGCCTTCAGGCAACGGCCGCCGCGCATCACCTCGACGTTGTAACCACTCCGCCCACCCAGGCCGGCGGCACAATCGCCGCGCTGCCCAACGGCTCCGATATCATCTCCAAGGCGTTCCAGGCGAAGAAGGGCGACGCTCCCCAGTACGCGACCACCGGCGAAGGCTATGCCATCTTCCAGGTGGCCGACGTCACCGCCGCGCACGCGCCCGCCTTTGCCGACTGGAAGGATCACGTCCTCGACGACTTCCGCGCCGAACAGCTTCCCGCTCTGCTGAACTCGAAGACCCAGGAGCTCGCCAACAAGGCGAAGGCTGGAAACGACCTCGCCAAGGCAGCCAAGGAAGTGGGCGCGACCGTAAAGACCAGCGACCTTGTGGGTCAGACCGCGCAGGTCCCCGACTTCGGCGACGTGGGCCAGATCGCGCCGCAGCTTTTTGACATGAAGACGGGCGACATCAGCGGTCCCATCAACGCGGGCCGCACCGGTGTCGTGGCAAAGATCGACGACAAGCAGGAACCCAGCGCGCAGGACATCCAGAAGAACTTCGACCAGACCCGCGACCAGATCCTCCGCCAGCGTCAGGACGAAGCCTTCCAGATCTTCGCCAGCAACGTCGCCAACGACTACAAGAAGCGCAACCTCGTCCGCTACAACACCAAGGCCGTCACGCCCGAAACAGGCGAGTAGCGGAAAATCGTACCGCCGGTCTCCTGACCGGATGTCGCGGGGGTCTGCGGATCCCCGCATTGCATTTCAGGCCCAAATAAACCTGTCCGCATCCGGACACCTCCTGCCACAACCGAACAATCCAACGCCGTCCTCCAGCCGCCGCGCTCGCATCCAACCCCATTCGATCCTTGTACTTCCACGCACCTCGCAATGGGCAATCGACGTGCACAACCACCTCCGGGACTAATTCTGCCCGGAGGCTTGCATGAGGGTGTTGCTCAACGATCTAGCGTTTGCTTTCCGCCAGCTGCGGAAGACCCCCGGGTTCACCATCACCATCCTGCTCACGCTGGCCCTCGGCATCGGCGCCAACGCCGCCATCTTCACGCTGGTCAACGCCTTCCTGCTCCAGAACCTCCCGGTCACAGACCCCGGCACGCTCGTCCGCTTCGGCGACGACAACAGCTGTTGCGTCAACTCCGGCATCAACGAGGACGGCAACTATTCGCTGTTCTCCACCGAGACCTACCTGCTTTTCAAAAAGAGCCTCCCCGAATTCCAGGACCTGGCGGCAATGGAGTCCGGGTTCGGCTACCGCCCGATCACCGTGCGCCGCGAGGGCCCGGGGAATATCGCGCAGTCCACGATGGGGGAATTCGTCTCCGGCAACTACTTCCGGACCTTTGGCCTCTCACCTCGCTCCGGCCGCCTGTTCACCGATGCAGACGATACCAAGGGCGCGCCGTTCACGGCGGTCATGAGCTACGACACGTGGCAGCATGAATACGCGGGCGACGAGTCCGTCATCGGCGGCACATTCTGGATCAACACCAAGCCTGTCACCGTCGTCGGCATCGCGCCCGAGGGCTACTTCGGCGACCGCATCACCAGCAACCCGCCCAACTTCTACCTGCCGCTCGAGTCGATGAGCGTGCTGCTCAACATTCCATACCTGCACGACCCGAAGGTGGAGTGGGCTGACATCATCGGCCGCCTCAAGCCGGGAGCGTCTCTGCCCGCCGTTCAGGCCAAGGTGAGTACGCTCCTTCGACAGCAGTTCTCCACGTTTGACTGGTTCAAGACCGAGCGCAACAAAACCTTTCTCGCCCGCACCCACGTCGTGCTCACGCCCGGCGGCGGCGGCAGCAGCGTGCGCCAGGAGGACTACGGCTCGACCCTGAAGCTGCTTACCTGGATCGCCGCCCTGGTCCTGCTCGTCGCGTGCGCGAACATCGCCAACCTGCTGCTCGTGCGCAGCATGAGCCGCCGCGCCGAAATGAGCATCCGCACTGCTCTGGGCGCGCAGCGCAGCCGCATCGTCCGCCAGCTTCTCACGGAGAGCGTCTTGCTTGCCGGGGTCGGCGGCGCCCTGGGGCTTGCCGTTGCTTATGGAGGGGCGCGCATGCTCATCGCACTCGCATTTCCTGACAGCCCGCGGATCCCGGTCAATGCGGCGCCGTCCGGGACGGTCTTCGCGTTTGCCGTTGGCCTTTCCATGATCACCGGCATCCTGTTCGGCATCGCTCCGGCGTGGGTGGCCGCTCAGGCTCAGCCGGCCGAGGCCCTGCGCTCCGGGACCCGCACCACCAGCGGCGGCGCGTCGCTGCTGCAGCGCAGCCTCGTGATTCTGCAGGCCGCGCTGTCCCTCGTGCTGCTGGTCGGCGCCGGCCTGTTCGTCCAGAGCCTCAACAAGCTCGAAACCACCGATCTGCACCTCGACGCGCGCAACCGGTATATCGTGCGGATCAACCCGCAGGCCGCCGGGTATTCGCAGACCGAGGTTGAAGCTCTCTACCGCACCATCGAAGATCGGTTCCACGCCCTGCCGGGTGTGGTCAAGGTTGGCATCTCGACCTACACGCCGCTTGAAGACAACAACTGGGGCAACACCATTCAGGTGCAGGGCCAGCAGGATCTGCACAAGAACGCGTCGTGGGTGAAGGGCAACTCCGAGTACTTTGACTCCGTGGGCACGCACGTTGTCGCGGGCCGCGGATTCAAGCCCACCGACCTGCTCAACGCTCCGCCCATCGCGGTCGTGAACAAGGAGTTCGTCAAGCAGTTGTTCAAGCCCGGCGAGAACCCCATCGGCCACCGCTTCGGCTCACCTGGTCCGGAGACTTCGGGTTCGTGGGAGATCGTGGGCGTCGTCGAGGATACCGCCTACACGACCGTGCGCTGGAAAGACCACGCCATGTACTTTGTTCCCATCACGCAGAGGCCGGCGAACACAAAGGAGCCGATCACAGACGACATTTCGCTCTACGCCGGTACATTGGTCATCCAGACAGACCGGCCCGTAAACGACATGGAGAAGCTGGCTCGCGAAACCCTTTCATCCATCAATCCCAATCTCACGGTGGTCAAATTTCTCACGTTTTCCAAGCAGATCGCTGACAACTTTTCCGATGACCGGATGATTGCGCGCCTCACCAGCCTCTTCGGGGCCGTCGCCCTGCTTCTCGCTGCCGTCGGGCTCTACGGCGTCACATCGTACACAGTGGTTCGCCGCACGCAGGAGATCGGCATCCGCATGGCGATGGGCGCGCGGCGCTCGTGGGTTGTCGGCATGGTCATGCGCGGAGCCTTGATTCAGGCGCTCATCGGGCTCGCGCTCGGCGCGCCGGTGGCGTACCTTGGCGTGCACTATATCAAGTCGCAGCTCTACGACATCACCACCGTAAACGCCGGCGTTCTCGCGGCGGCCATCATGATCCTCGCCGCCGCAGCCTGCGTAGCCGGAATGGTCCCGGCAAGAAGGGCCGCCTCCATCGACCCGGCCCGCGCCCTCAGGGTCGAGTAAAGCCACGTAGCTAAACGCCGTCTTTAAGCGACCTCAGCGCCCGCTGGTCCTCGTCCGTGAGCACCGCCGCCTCGAGCAAGTCGGGCCGGTTCGCGAGCGTCTTGCGAAGCTGCTGCTCGCGCCGCCACTTCCGGATCTGCTGGTGATCGCCGTTGAGCAGGACCTCCGGCACGCGCAAGCCCGCGAACTCCGCCGGCCGCGTGTAGTGCGGGTAATCGAGCAATCCTCCTGCCCCATGCTGGGACCTCGGCACTCCTTCAACATCGACTTCAATCGAAGCATCCGGCGCGCCGAAGCTCTCGAACGCGCCCGAAGCTTCGTTCCCAAGCACTCCCGGAATCAACCGCATCGTCGCGTCAACAACCACCGCCGCGGCCAGCTCGCCGCCGCTTAGCACATAGTCCCCGATCGAGAGCTCCATGTCGCAGTAGAGCTCATTGATCCGCTCGTCCACGCCTTCGTAACGCCCGCAGATCAGCACAACGCGATCGCCGGGTTCTGCCGCCAGCTCGCGCGCAACCGCCTGCGTAAAACGACATCCCTGCGCCGACAGCAGAATGACGCGAGTCTCAGGCGCCTGGGAGCACGGAATAGAAAGCCGCTCTTCGGTCCGATCGTTTGTGGGTTGAATCCCGATCGAGGCAAGAGCTTCAGCCAGCGGTTCGGGCTTCAGAACCATGCCTTCGCCGCCGCCGAACGGCCGGTCGTCCACCGTCCGGTGACGGTCGTGCGTGAAAGCGCGCAGATCGTGAACTTGAATAGACAGCAGCCCGTCCGCCTGCGCACGCCGCACAATGCCGTGCTCGAAGAATCCCGCGAAGAACTCCGGAAAGATGGTGACGATATCGAACCGCATAGCTTTCCCCTCGATCATAACGGCACACTGCCGCCGGACGAGGAGTGCGTTGCAGGAGCCGGCTCTACTCGTTCACCGTAGACAGCCCTTCAGGCAGAGCCATCTCGACCCGCGCGTGGGCAACGTCAAGGCTGCGAACATACGGTTGAGCAAACGGCACCAGGACTTCGCCGCGCGTTCCACGCAAGATCAGCAGGGGAACAGGTCCAGCGCTGCGGTCGACGTTTTCGATGCGCCCAACTTCAACCGGCGTGCCGGACGCGACATCGACGAGGGTGCAGCCGATCAGGTCGGCAATGTGGACCTCGTCTTCCCCAAGCTCGGCGCGCTGCGCTCGCGGGATCGCAACGATAAGCCCCGCGAGAGCTTCGGCCGCGGAGATTGAATCGATCCCGGCGAAGTGAAGCACGACGCCGCCCTTGTGAAGCCAATGCGCGATGAGCTCGGCTTCGCGCGGAGCAGTCAAAGACCGGGCGGCATCATCACCTGCAGCGATGAGCCACAGATGTGTGCGCTCGGCGAACTTCTCAGGAAAGTCGGTGAGGATGTCCGCGAAGACTTCGCCCTTGCGACCCTGCGGACGGCGGATGCGCGCCAGCCAGACCCAATCGGCGGTTTCAGGCGCGGTCACACTTCTCCTCGGGCGCAGTTGGAGGCGCGAACGACCCCCGTGCTACTCCATCTCGTCTTCTTCAAGGATATCGAGGGTGTAGCGGTGGTGAAGCTTCATGCTCACCGCTCCGAGGATGGTGCGCACAGAGCGCGCAGTCCGGCCCTGCTTGCCGATCACCTTGCCGACATCCTGGGGCGCAACCCGCAATTTCAGGACCGTGTTTTCTTCCCGGCTCACCGATTGGACTTCAACTGCTGCTGGTTCGTCCACCAGGGCCTTGGCGATCTCCCGAACCAGTTCCTCAATTGCGACCATATCGTGCTGGGTCATGTTCGTGCCCCTGACCGTCCGGTCCGAAGAGTAGGCGACTTGCCGCATTCCGGGGAACAACTGACGCTAGACTGGCCGGTCTGGGGCTCCGCCGTGTGCCTGGCGTTTCACCCGAACGGCTGTTGAACCCAATTCGACGTCCCCAAAATTGCTGAAGGTCGTGCGCGAATAGTATCAGTAATTGGCCTTCGCTGCCAGCAATTCCGTGCCAATCAGCACTTAATTGCTCATATGGAGCCGGGGAGCGGCCCTGGCGATAATCAGGCCGCGGTTGGCTCCGCCGGCGCCTTTGCCGGGAATTTCTCCACCAGCTTTGCGACAGTGGGGGAGAGCTGGGCCCCGACGCCGCGCCAATAGGCGATGCGGTCGTGCTTCAGGTCCACTGAAGCGGGGCTGGTGCGCGGATTGTAGGTGCCGACAACTTCAATGGATCGGCCATTGCGGGCGCGGTCCTTTTCGATGACCACGACACGGTAGTAAGGCTGCTTGGTGGCTCCAAAGCGGGCGAGACGAATCATTACCACGGCGATACTGTTCCTTTCAGAAAAACCAGAGCTTGAGATCCTGTGACGGGAGGACGCACAACGCGCCGCACTGTCGACCGGCCGGGCAGAACGCCCAACCCTGCAAGACACAACACCTAAGTATCGCTGATGAAGAGGGTTGAGGGCAAGTGGCGCGAAGGAGGGCCGGGAGCGTCCGTCACTCCAAAGGGCTTTGGGATGCGAAAGTTGCGGACGGGCGGGTTTGAATTAGTAATTGGGCTCAAAAAACTTCATCCCACCGCGCAACGGCGATGGGATGACCAAGGATAAGCATTGAAGCTCGATTGGCCGGGCCGAGGTGGATCAGCGGCTAGCCGAAGGATAGTAACTGTGAATCTGCCATTCGGCGATGCCGATGCCGGCAGCAATGGCGCCCACGTAAACCCAGGTGCCGTATTGCGACCACCAGCTTCCGCCCGATCCGCCCGCGGATCCGCCGCCGGATCCATCAGCCGACTTTGCGAATGTCATGGATTTTCCGGCGCCCACCGTTCCAAGGGACAGGCCCTTCCCATCCATCACGTGGAAGGTTCCGGACATGGAGTTGACGGCAACCTGATCGGATCCGGTCACGAAGACGAGACCCTTTGAGGTGCGCTGGTCTGGGGTGACAGTCAGACCATTTGCCTGTACAGGAAATGGCCGGGAGGCATCAACCTGCGATTCTCCCTTGAGCAATACAAAATGGTCCCGATACAGCGTACCGCGCGAATCCGGCGCCAACGTGACTTGAACTCCCTTGTCGAGCCGCAGGGTTGCGGACTTCTGGGCAGTTTCTACCACGGTGCCGTCGAATAAGGTTGCATTACTGATTACCTGGTTGCCATCTACCGTCATTGCGCCCCACGAGCTGGCGGTCCCGATTACTGTCGTGCCAGCCCAGGCGAACGAGGATAGACAGAGTACAGTCGCAAAGATCTGCGGCCTGGCTCGCATCGGCATCCTCCCATAGGACACGTGTTCGTGAAGGTAGTGATACACCGGCTGAATCGATTTTGCAACGGATATTTTCAAGAAAATTCAGGGGCTTGTGACAATTGACATGCAATCGAAATCATTCGTATTGCACTTGCAACACGAACACCCATGCGAAAAGTAACCGCGCCAACGCATCAACCCTGCCAAATCAGGGGAGTCCGGCGCGGTTCCTGGTTAAATAGGCCGAGGGCTCGTATTACGGGCGGCGGTCACGTTGTCGGGCGAGTCGTTGAACGATTTCCCCGAGGAGTAGGCGTACTTCTGGAAGCGCGAGCCCGCCCTGCGGATGGCGTCCTGGTTGCCGTCGTCCCAGGTGATGAGGGCGTCGCCGTTTACATATTTCCAGGTACCGTGGACGTTGCCCAGGGTGCGGAAGGCGTCGCCGTCCTCCTTGAGCGTGATGTCGAAGTTGTGACCGTTGCCGTCGCCGACCTCCCATTTGCCGACGTAGCGGCCGCGCGGCGGGGCGTTGGGATTGACGGGGACGGAGTCCGATGAAGCTGTCCCCACGCCGCTGAATTCGACGCGCTCGATGTCTGCAAGACTCACGGCCTGGCGGTGTCCGTCTTTGAAGACGATGACCAGGGAACCGGAGGTTGATCGTGCCGGGGAAGCAGCGTTTGCCAGGGCGGAAAGTGTGATGAGGGCCAACAGGCCGGGGAAGACGACGGTCTTGCGCATGGAGTTCAATCTCCTTTGTGAGGGTTTACGGAGGATAGACCCCGATTGTTCCGATGTGCGAATTGAAAATAGGCCATTCGTATACTTGGGGCAATGCGATGGATTCTGGCGATTTTGCTGGCGGCGGCGCCGGCAGCGGCACAGAACGGGCTCAGGCAGCAGGTGCGCGCGATAGCGGACCAAGCGCAGGGGAAGGTGTCGACCGCGTGCTGGCTTGAAGGTGCGCCCCTGAACTGCGACCTGAATCCGCATGGTCATCCGCCCATGCAGTCGGTCTTCAAGCTGCCGCTGGGGATCGCGGTGCTGCACCAGGTGGAGCAGGGAAAGTTGAAGCTCGATCAGCCGGTGCGCTTCCAGCCATCCGACAGGATTCTGCCGCATGCCTACAGTCCGTTGCAGGATAAGTACCCGCAAGCCGGCGTGGACGTTCCCTTGAGTGAACTCCTGCGCCTGACGGTGTCGCTGAGCGATAACGTGGCGGCAGATATCCTTCTGCGGCTTGCCGGAGGGCCGGCAGTAGTGAACTCCTACATTGCGTCGCTGGGGATTCGGGGATTTCACCTAGTGGACAACGAGAACGCGCTTCACCACCAGAAAGATCTGCAATACCGGAATTGGTTCGAGCCGGCGGGGGCAGTGGAATTGTTGCGGATGATTGACCAGCGGTCGCCGCTGAACAGCGCGAACACCGCGTTTTTGCTGGAGATTATGTCGGCGCCGCCGGAGAAGACACGGTTGGGCGCGGACCTGCCGGCGGGAACGAAGATTGCGCATAAGACTGGATCATCGGATGTGGACAACGGGTTGGCGCACGCCACGAACGACATCGGATTGATCACTCTGCCTGATGGCCGAAAGCTTGCCGTGGCAGTATTCGTAACGGACTCGCGCGCGGATGAGGCGACACGGATCCGGGTGATCGCGGAGATCGGGAAGGCTGCGTACGACGCGGCGGCGGCGCAGCATCGGGCGCGCTGATCCGGGCCTATCGCCAGCGGAAGACGCGCAACGCGACGAAGAAAGGAACCACCAGCCAGGCCAGCAGAATCGATACAGGCGAAATCAGATGAGGCAGGCTCACGCCCTGCAGCATGTTGCCCCGCAGCGCGTCGATGGCGGCGGTGAGCGGCAGCGCCCGCACAAACGGCTGAATGATATTCGGAAAACGCGACGCTGAGAAGAAGACTCCGGACAGGATCCACATGGGCAGCATGACGAGATTCATGAGGCCCGATGCGGCTTCCATTGTTTTCGCCCGCGAGGCGATGAGCAGTCCGAGCGCGGAAAAAGAGAGCGAGGTGAGCACGCAAAGGAATGCGAGATCCACAAGCGAGCCGCGAAACGGCACTCCGAAGACCAGGCGCGCGAAGCCGAGGAACGCGACGACTTCGATGACCAGCATGATGAGACGTGACAGGAGGAACGAGGCGAGATACTGCCAGCGCGGCATGGGCGAGGCGACCATGCGCTTGAGCAGCTTCTTCTGGCGCGACTCCACGATGGAGAAGCCGAGGCCCCAGATGGCGGAGCCCATCAGGTTCATGCCGAGCAGGCCGGGGATGACGAAGTCGATGTAGCGCGCGCCGGTTTCGTGGATCAGGTCGTTGCTTGCGGCAACGGGGTCGTGGCGTCCTGCGGCGAGCTGGACTGCCCGGTCGGCGATCATGCGCGCGGTGCGGCCATCCGGGTTGGTGTCGTCGTACTTGTAGGCGACGCCCTGCGGGGCCTGGATGACAAGCAGCTCGATGGCGCCGGTTGCCAGCGCGTGCGTGCCTGAGGCTTCGTCCATTGTGGCGGCTTTGAGACCCTTCTCCGCGGAGAGCGCCTGCGTGAGCTGGGGCGTGGTGGCCGCGACGGGGAGCACGTCCGGTGGGCGATTGCGGAAAGCGATGCCCAGGCCGATGGCAAGAAGAATTGGAAACATGAAGACCCAGAAGAGTGCCTCAGGCTCGCGCAGAAACAGGCGGAAGCGCGTGACGGTGAGCTGAAAGAGCGAGCTTTCGCGCAGGCTACTCATCGCGCAGGTTCCTCCCGGTGAGGGCTACGAAGACGTCTTCGAGGGTGGCGGAATGGGTGCGGAATTCAGAGAGGCCGAAGCCCATCGATTCAAGCTCGGCGAAGATGCGCGGGACGGTGGTGTGAAGGTCGGTGACGGAGAGCTGGTGCAGGCTTGCATCCACGCGATGCGACTGAACGCCCGGAACGGCGGTGAGGAGTTCTGGATCGAGAGTATGGTCTGCTGCTCCCGTGACGGCGAACTCGACGATGTGATCGCCGCCGACCGTGGCGATAAGCTGTTGCGGGGTGCCGAGAGCGATGATGCGGCCGTGGTCCATGATGGCGACGCGATCGCACAGGCGCTCGGCTTCGTCCATGTAGTGCGTGGTGAGGATGATGGTGCGGCCGGCTCGCTTGAGGTCGTCGACGAGATCCCAGAGGTGGCGGCGCGCCTGCGGATCGAGACCGGTGGTGGGTTCGTCGAGGAAGAGCAGCTCGGGGTCGCCCACGAGAGCGCAGGCCATGGCGAGGCGCTGCTTCTGTCCGCCGGAGAGCGTGCCGACTCGCGCCTTGCGCTTTTCGTCGAGCTGGGAGATGCGGATGGCCTCATCGGCGGGGATTCCGCGGACGAAGAAGCTGCGGAAGAGCTGGAGCAGTTCTTCGACGGTGAGCTTGTCGGGGAATTGCGTCTCCTGCAGCTGAATTCCGATGCGGTGGCGGAGCTCGTTCGCGTGGTGCTGCCAGTCCATGCCGAGCAGAGTGACCGTGCCGGCATCGGGGGTGGTGAGCCCCTCGCAGATTTCGATGGTCGTAGTTTTGCCGGCGCCGTTGGGGCCAAGCAGGCCGAAGCACTCGCCTCTCGCAACCTGTAGATCGAGGCCATCGACGGCGATAACCTCGCCGAACGACTTGCGCAGACCCGCGAGCCGTAGGGTGACTTCGGCGGCCTCCGGTGCGGCCGCCGGGACCGGTTGGATTTGCGTTTCGCTCAAGCGGGTTCCTCGCGTAAAGGGTAAGGGGAAGCGAGGGCGTCAGGCAATGCGCAAATGATGAAAAACACGGGGAAGGGTGCGTTGCGCGGCGGCGTTCGGAGCGGCGCGCCTACTATGCGGGGAAGAGGAAGCCGAGCATGGGTCTTACGCGGCGCGCCCAGCTCGCTTCGTCGTGGGTGGCATCGGGGACGCGCTCGAAGTGGAGCGTTTCGCCGGGGGTCCAGCCGGCGGCCAACAGACGGCGCATAAGCTGTTCGGCATCCTGCATGGTGCGGCGGCCTTCGGCTTCGCCGATGTCGAGCCACATGCGCGGGCGTTCCCGGATCTCCGGTGCGCGCTCGCTCAGGTAGCTGAGGATGCTTTTGTGATTCCACCATACGCTCGCAGAAAGGACCGCGAGCTTGCCGAAATGCTGCGGGTAACTGAGGCCAAGGTAAAGAGTCACGAGGCCGCCGAGCGACGAGCCGCCGAGGCCGGTGGAGGCGCGGCCGGCGCGGGCGCGATAATTCGCGGCGATGAAGGGCATGAGCTCTTCTACGATCAACCGGCCGTACAGTTCGGCCTCGCCGCCACCGCGCTGCCAGTCGCGCTCGTGCGTGTATTCGGCGAGGCGGCGGTCGCCGGTGTTGTAAATGCCGACGATGATGAGCGGCTCGACTTCACCGGCCTCGATGGCGGCGTCGGCGTGCTCGCGGACCTGCCAAGTGCGGCCGCGGATGAACGACGTCTCAGGGTCGAACAGGTTCTGGCCGTCGTGCATGTACAGCACGGGATAAGCGCGATTGGGATGGAGATCATACTCGGGCGGGACGTAGACAATGATGTCGCGATCGTCGGGAAGATGACGGCTGTGAAACGCTCGATGGAGATGCAGGCGCGGATGGGGCGTGGCGGGCTGGATGATCGGCGAAGCGGGTTGGGGCGGCTGCGCGCCTGCTTGATATTCCAGATTCAATCCAGTCATTCTCTTTTCTGTCTATGTCTGCTTATCGCGTTGGCCGCGCGACACCTGAATCAGGGGCCTGTGGCTGTTACAGTATCAAGAACAATGGCCGTCCTCCAAATCCGGAGCAGGCGATGAATCGTGAGTATCACAAGTGGTATTCGATGCGGCTCGGGCGCGACATGGAGCTGCTGGTCTTCGGGCACGCCGGCCTGCCGGTGATCGTGTTTCCCACGTCGGGCGGGCGGTTCTTCGAGTTTGAAGATCGCGGCATGATCGGCGCGGTCGGCGGCAGAGTCGAAGCCGGGCAGCTGCAGTTCTATTGCGTCGACTCGGTGGACATGGAGAGCTGGTACAACCGCAGCGTTCCGCCCCGCTGGCGCATCGCACGCCACGTTCAGTTTGACGATTATCTCGTGCATGAAGTGGTGCCGCTGGTGCGGCAGAAGAACCAGAACCCGCACCTGGTTTCGCTCGGATGCAGCTTCGGCGGATTTCATGCTCTGAACGCCGCGCTTCGGCATCCTGATGTGTTTACGGGCATGCTGTCGATGTCGGGCGCGTTCGATCTTTCGAATTTCCTCGGCGGTTATCACGACCAGGACGTCTACTACAACCAGCCGGCGCAGTTCCTGCCCAACATGAACGATCGCTGGTTTCTCGACCGCTATGCGCGCAACACGTGGATCCTCGGCACCGGCTGGGACGACCAGTGCCTCGCCGAGAACCAGAACATGGACCGCATCATGAACGACAAGTGGATCCCGCACAAGCTCTACATCTGGGACACATGGAACTCGCACGACTGGCCAACGTGGCAGAAGATGATTCAGGAATACTTGTGAGTCAGGAAGTAGCGAACAGCACGCACACACGGGAGCTGCGATCATGAGTGAGCTCAACCCATACGAGAAGTTTCTGGAAGGGCGGCCGCTGGAAGAGATCCTTCACGCCACGACGAACAAGATTGCATTTCTTCTTGCGCAGATCGGCGTTGAGAAGTGCAGTGAGCCACCCGCACCCGGCAAGTGGTCCGCAGCGGAGATCGTTTGCCACCTGGCCGATTGCGAATTGGTGTTCGCATTTCGCCTGCGCCAGACGCTGGCCGAAGCAGATCACGTGATTCAGCCTTTCGATCAGGAGAAGTGGGCGGCGCAATATGGCGGCATTTCGGCGGGCTCAGCGCTCGGCGTATTTGGTTCGCTGCGCAGTTGGAACCAAATGCTGATCGGCAAAGCGCTTCCCAGCGCGGCGGATCGGACCGTGACACATCCGGAACGCGGCACCATGACATTCCAGACAATCGTGGAGACCATGGCTGGACACGATCTGAATCATCTGGGGCAGCTCGAACGGATCGCTGCGTCGAAGTGAGCAACGGCTCGCGATAAAGCGCTGCGCAATTGCTGCTTGCGTATGGCGAGAGCCTCAGAGTTCTCCCATGCCGGTACTTGCGCTCAATATTCCTGACTGAATCCGGGAACCATTTTTCTTCAAGCGGGGTCCAATGGTGAGTAGCATTTGCTGGCTTGCCAAAGGAGGGATCCGTGCGACAAGTTTGTGCATTCGTGTGTCTTGGTGTGTTTGTTTGCCCTGTGTTTGCGGAGTCGCCTGCTCCGCTTGCTTCTGCTGTTGCGTCGGCTGCTGTGCCTGGGGCGGCCGGCGCTTCCATTAAAGATCTGCCGGTGCGGAAGGTGGTGCTGTACAAGAACGGCGTGGGCTACTTTGAGCATGCTGGCTCTGTGACGGGCAGCCAGCGCGTGGCCATCGACTTTACTTCATCGCAGTTGAACGACGTGCTGCAGTCGCTCACGGTGCTCGACGAGGGAGGCGGGCGCATCGGCGGCGTGAACTACAACTCGACAACGCCGCTGGCGGAGCAGTTGAAGACGCTGTCGCTGGGGATGACGGACGACCCCACTTCGACAGAGTTATTCCAGGCATTGCGCGGACAGCGGGTGGAAGTAACTGGTGGGCCTGGCGGCGCAATGACCGGGCGCCTGATGTCGATCGAGTCGCGGACGGAGAAGACGGGCGCGGGCGATGACGCGGCGACGGTGGACAAGTTCTACCTGACTCTCGTGGCGGCGACGGGCGCGGTGCGCGTGATCGAGCTGACGCCGTCGCTGAGCGTGCGGCCGCTGGATGCAAGCCTGCAGGGCCAGCTCGACCGGTATCTCGAGCTGCTGAGTTCGGCACACGCGAACGGGCTGCGCCACCTGACGCTGAATGCGCTGGGACAGGGCCAGCGCGAGCTTCGTGTGAGCTATATCAGCGAAGTGCCGGTGTGGAAGTCGACGTACCGGATCGTCTTTCCGCAAGCGGCGGGCAGCAAGGAGTATGAGAACGCGATCGTGCAGGGCTGGGCAGTGGTGGATAACACGGTGGGCTCGGACTGGGACAACGTGCAGTTGTCGCTGGTGGCAGGCGCGCCGCAGAGCTTCATCCAACCGCTGAGCCAGCCGCTTTATACGCGGAGGCCGGAGATCCCGATTGCGACGGCTGCGGAGACTACGCCGCAGACGCATGAAGCAGCGGAAATGGACAGGATAGAGCTTGCAGCCAAGTTGACCGCACCTCCTCCGGCTGCGATTCCGAGGAAAACTGATCGGTTCGCGGGCTCAGGATTGGAGACGCTCATGAATCAGCAGCAAATCGCCACCAACAACCAGAATTTCTCAGCTCTTGCTACGCTGGGGGTGGGAGTTTCCTCCGGTCCAGCAGAAGGTGCCGGATCGGGCGGTGGAATGGGCACGGGAGTCTATCGCCCCTCCGACGCCATCAGCGAAGGCGATGTTTCGACCAACGCCTTCGACGATTTCTTCGATTACTCGCTCGCTGCGCCGGTCACGATTCACAAAAACGAGTCGGCGATGGTGCCGATCCTTCAACAGGAACTGCCCGCCGAGCACGTAACGCTGTGGAGCCCCAACAACAGGTTGCCGCTGCGCGCGGTGTGGCTCCAGAACAAGTCGAAGCTCACGCTCGACTCGGGCAGCTTCTCCATCTTCGAGAGCGGCGAGTTCGCCGGTGAGGGCTTGCTCGATCCCATTCACCCCGGCGAGAAGCGGCTGCTTTCCTATGCGATTGATCAGGCGATGAAGGTGCACGCAAACCAGCTGGATGGATCGCGGCGCGTGCATCGTCTCGCTATTCGCAAGGGGTCCATCGTGGAGACGTTCATGAACGTGCAGGGAATGGCATACACGGCCACCAACTCCGGCGACGAGGACCGCGCCGTGCTGATCGAGCATCCCCGCCACACAGGCGTGGAAGGCTGGACACTGGACGGAGACCTGAAGGCAGCCGAGACAACGCCCACGGCCTACAGGTTGCGGCTGTCCGTGAAGTCTCACACGACGGAGAAGGTCGAAGTGCGCGAACACGGGCCGGAAGTGATGGAGGTGACGCTGGAACCGAATCCCGACCGGCACGATTTCCTGCTCATGCTCGTGAAGCAGATTCCCGAAGCGGGCGCGCAACTCGATCCTGTGCTCAATGCGCAGACCACCCTGTCGGAGATCATTCTGAAAATTGCGGACGCACAGAAAGACGAGAAGACAGCGGAGTCCGATGAAGCGCGCTACCGCGAAAATGTGACCGCCCTCAAGGGCAGCGAAGGCGCGAAGCGTTTTGTCGACGAGCTGAATCACGCCGAGGACCAGTTGCAGGGCACGCGCAAGCAGATTGCGGATCTCGAAAAGCAGCGGGACGCGGCAACCGACAAACTTGACCAGCTCATTGCGAGCCTGAGTTTCGACTGGGTTGAGGTGGAGAAGAAGTAACATCCGCCGCGCAACATGCGTGCCTTACACTGAGGGAACGACGGGGCGGCGCCTCAACTCCGGCGCCGCTCCTGCGTGTCTCAGCAGGAGGGGCGGCATGAAGAAGATCGGCGTTCTGTTCGGCATGGAGAACAGTTTTCCGGGCGCGCTGGTGGAGGCGATCAACGCGCGGAACATCGATGGCATTGAGGCCGAATTCGTGCAGACGGGCGCGGTGCACATGGACCGGCAGCCGAAGTACGCCGTCATCGTCGATCGCATCTCGCACGACATTCCGTTCTACCGGGCCTTCCTGAAGCATGCCGCGCTGAACGGGACCGTGATCATCAACAATCCCTTCTGGTGGTCGGCCGACGACAAGTTTTTCAATTACACGCTGGCGGCGAAGCTGGGAGTGGCCGTGCCGCCCACGGTGATCTTGCCGCACAAGAAGCATCCCGAAGGCACGACGGATCGCTCGATGCGGAACCTCGAGTACCCGCTGGACTGGGATGCGGTGTTCGCCTACGTGGGCGAGCACGGATTCATGAAGCCTGTCGATGGCGGCGGCTGGCGCGATGTGCACCACATCCACAATCGCGAGGAGTTCTTCCGCGCGTTCGACCAGTCGCACGACCTGTGCATGATGTACCAGAAGGCAGTGAACTTCAAGGAGTACTTTCGCTGCTACGTGGTGGGCCAGAAGAAGGTGCACATCATGCCGTACGATCCGCGGCAGGCGCACCACGAGCGGTATCTGAAGCACCCGCCCGTGTACGACGCAAAGCTTCTGAAGCGCGTGGAGCAGGACGCGCTGAAACTGTGCCAGGCCCTCGGCTACGACCTGAACACGGTGGAGTTTGCGGTGGAGGACGGCATCCCCTACGCGATCGATTTCATGAACCCTGCGCCTGACGCGGACCTGCACTCAGTCGGTCAGGCGAACTTCGACTGGATCGTGAACGAGGTTGCGGACCTTGCGATTGCCAAGGCGAAGACCGCGCCGATGCATCTAGAACTGCGCTGGACTTCGTTCCTGAATGTGGATTATGCGGCGAAGAAGCCCGCCCTAAAGAAGAAAGCAGCGGCGAAGAAGAGCGGCGGCGCGAAGGCCAAGAAGGCGCCGGAGGTGTCCGTGAAGCCGGCTGAGGAAGCGGCCTCATCCTAGTCTCTTCTCGAGTCTGTGCCCGTCCCATCCGGGAGTAGCATCAGGAAATTGCGAATTCTGTACCGGCCTGAAGGCCAGTTCCACCGGTTTATGACGGATTCACCTTCAGGCCACGGTTCATTGTCGAGAAGGGCTTCCGATGTGAGGCATACTTCGTCTTTTCGCCAGTAGAAGACCCTGAGCCAATGGGGCGCAGTACTCAAGCTTTCGGGCAAGAGCGCTTGCAGCGTATCCAGGAGTTCCCCAAATCGAAGGTCTTCGTCTTCTTCCAAGTCCTGCACGAGCAACGGTCCCAGGCAGGCACGCCATTCTCGGCCATGGCTTGTCCAACTTTCCCACTCAACCTGATCTTCGCCGCGTTCGACATCAATGAGTGCGGCGAGCAATACGTGGAGTGATGCCTGCGTGAATTTATGAAAAGCATCCTTGACGGCTTCCTCCTCGTCATTGCCGTATCCAGCAAAAGACTCGATCAATAGCCTGTCCCGGAACTTCTTCGATCGGATCCTGATGTCGAGTTGCAGGATCGTGAGGTTTGCTTGTTCGCGGCGGTTGAACACGGCGCAAGATGCTCGGAGCTGGTGATTCGGGACGTCAACCTCTTCTTCCTGGCGGATCGCATGAATGCCATGGGACGTGAACGCCACGAAAAGAAGGTCGGCGGGGTCGATGGACATTGTGAGAATTCTACCTTTGAGTCACTGCGGCCCGCATGCCCAGTTTGTCCGTGCCGTACAATGCCCTCAAGCTGTCCCAGGAGCCGTCATGCGGCCATCGTTTTCGATTGGCATCGAAGAGGAGTACCAGACCGTCGATCCGGTGACGCGCGACCTGCGCTCGCATATCGAAACAGAGATGCTGGCGCACGGCAAGCTGCGCCTGCAGGAGCGCGTCAAGGCCGAGATGCACACCTCTGTGGTCGAGGTGGGCACGCGCGTTTGCAGGAACATCGCCGAGGCGCGCGAGGACATCTACGAGCTGCGCCGCGAGATGATCAAGCTCGCCGAAGAGCACAATCTCAAGTTGGTTGCCGGAGCCACGCATCCCTTCGCAGATTGGAGAACCCAGCAGATCTATCCCGACCCGCGCTATCACCAGGTGGTGAAAGACCTGCAGCTCGTGGCGCGCGCCAACCTGATCTTCGGGCTGCACGTGCACGTCGGCATCGAAGACCGCGAAGAAGCGATACGCGTCATGAATTCGATGCGGTATTTTCTGCCGCACATCATGGCGCTGGCCACGAACTCCCCTTTCTGGCTCGGGCTGAACACGGGGTACAAGGGATATCGCTCGAAGGTGTTCGAGAATTTTCCGCGGACGGGGATTCCCGATGCGTTTTCGAGCTACACGGAGTTCGACGAGTACGTGAAGCTGCTCGTGAAGACCAACTGCATCGACAACGGCAAGAAGATCTGGTGGGACATTCGGCCGCATCCTTTTTTCAACACGGTCGAGGTGCGGGCGTGCGACATTCCGCTGCGCGCGGAAGAGACCGTGGCGATCGCGGCGCTGATCCAGGCGACGGCGGCGTACCTTGCGAGGCTCCACGAGGGCAACCAGGACTTCCGGCAATACTCGCGGCCGTTGCTTATGGAGAACAAGTTCCGTGCGGTGCGTTACGGGTTGGACGGGATGCTGATCGATTTTGGCCGGCAGCAGGAGATTCCGGAGCGCGATCTTCTGGAGGAGTACCTGGTGCTGATCGACCGCGAAGTGGACGAGCTGGGCAGCCGCGAGGCCATCAACGGGATCCGCAAGATCATGCAGACGGGCACCGGTGCGGACCGGCAGCTCAAGGTATTCGAGGAGACCGGCGGTGACCTGAAAGCCGTGGTGGACTACATGGTGAAGGAGACGGCGGAGGGGCTTTAAGGAGCGTCTGCCGGGATGATCGGCTGGGGCCGGATTTTGAGATTACGAAACGGAGAGCGCATAGCACTAAATCAATTTAGTAAATCAATTTATTTTTGTTGCAACGGCGCATCAAATCCGGTAGTTTTCACGTGATCGTGAAAGAGGCGATCAGCGGTTTCCTAGCTGGTTAAGCGCGCACCGTAAAGGGCCATTACAAACAGAGCCGAGTGGAAACCGAATTTGACGCGCGCCTTATCCTTCCCCGGATTGCGACCAGAGACCTGGCATGGCGATCCGTTCCTGTTCCCGATTTTTCGAGATAGCTGGTCCCCGGAGTGAGTCTGGCTCCTGGGTGCAGTCCTTCGATTGCTCGAGGGACCGCGGCTTCATGCGCTTTCCAAGGTCAGCGGTAATTGCGGGTCACCGTGGCGGCATTTTCTCGTTGGCTCCCGATGGAAGTATTGTTCCGGCTTTATCAAACCAAAGGCCAAAGGGAGGCAAGCATTATGCAGTCACTCAAATTCGTCTCATCGCGAGTTCAACACGCGATCCTCTGCGCTTTTGTCGCAGTGGGTTGCACAGCAGCTGTGGCAGGCGCACAGACGATCTACAACAACGGTAGGGGCACGAACCAGGGCTTCTACTACATGCTGTACACCGCCGGCGGTTCCTCGACCATGACCTTTTCAACCCAGTACGCCGGCAACTATGCGATCAGCTGGTCCGGCGTGAACGACGTGGTCGGCGGCAAAGGGTGGAATCCTGGCGGGCCCAGGACGGTTGGCTACAACGTAGGCGCGGCGAGCGGCTACAACAACATCTCTATCTACGGGTGGACGACAAACCCGCTGGTTGAGTATTACATCTGCGAGTTTGGCTCTGTGGCGAATGGGTCGCAGAAGGGCAGCGTTTCGAGCGACGGACATACGTACACGACCTACGAGCATACGCAGGTCAACCAGCCTTCCATTCAGGGCACAGCCACGTTCAACCAGTACCTCGACAACTGGGGCGGGTCATCGACCGGATCGAACCACTCGGTGACGACCGGTAACCACTTCAATCACTGGAACAGCATCGGGATGAAAATGGGGACTTTCAACCTGATGATCCTGGGGACAGAGTCCTACGGCGGCCGTAGCGGGTATGTGAACGCGACGACGTGGTAGGCAGGGTGTGTCTCTGATCGTTGGTTGCCGCTGGGGCCGGCCGGAGTGAAAGCCGCCGGCCCCTCGGTGTGTGCAATGCGCTTCAGAGAGGTATCGGGCGGGGGCGGATATTTCCATGAACAATCGGTTCGTAGTGGCCGCGACGATGGCGGTTGCCTTCCTGACTGGGGGCGCGGCGTGTGCCAGCGTCACGCCGGGGAAAATGCCGGACAACTTTGTCCTGGTGAAGGGAGGAACGTTCAAGGACACGAAGTCCAACTACTACGGGAAGGGCGTGACGGTCTCGGATTTCTACATCGACAAGTATCTCGTAACTCAAAAAGAGTGGTTCGAGGTGATGGGAACCAATCCGTCGAAGTTCAAGGGCGACGATCTTCCGGTAGAAAGCGTGAACTGGTACGACAGTGTCGATTACTGCAATCAGCGGAGCGCGAAAGAAGGATTGAGGCCGTACTACAACATCGACAAAACCGCGAAGGACACGAATAACAAGCCCGACCCGGAGTTTGGCGATCTCGACGAGATCAAGTGGACGGTCACGATCAATCCAGAGGCGAATGGCTACCGGCTGCCGACGGAGGCGGAGTGGGAGTACGCGGCGAGCGGGGGGCAGCTGAGCAAGAGCACCACCTACAGCGGCAGCGAAGACGTGGACGAGGTCGCATGGTATTGGCGAAACGCCGGGGACCGGCCGCTCACGGGGTTCTGGTACTGGGCGGAGATCGAACAGAACCACGACAGGACGAGGCCGGTGGGCGGCAAGAAGCCCAATGAGCTCGGGCTTTACGACATGTCGGGAGATGTACGGGAGTGGTGCTGGGACTGGTCCGGCGATTTGCAAAGCAATGTTACCGACCCGAAAGGCGCCGCAAGCGGGTTCCGCCGGGTTTGGAAAGGCGGGGGGTGGATCGGAGCTGATTTCTGCACCGCCACCGCCTACCGCGGAAACCTGGCTGCCAACGGCTCGGGGCCGGATCAGGGATTTCGGGTGGTGCGGAACAAGTAGGTTCCCGGAGATGTGCTTCGCGGTCTCCCACCCATTTCGCAGTCACGCTGTGAAATGGGTGGGCCACCCGTTTGTAGAGATTTGACTGGCGTCCGAAAAGCCTGTGTGGGCTCAGTTATTTTGGGGCGTTGTCTGGGTCGCGAGCTGAGTTGTGAAGGCGCTCGTTGGGACGGTGACGGATCCGATGCGGCCGGAGTTGACGTCAACGACGACGACCCGCAGCGTCGCGACACCGGCGCCCGGCCTGACGCGCTCGTCGAAGGTGAGCCCATCGGAAACAGCGTGCTGGTATGTACCGGGCTTGAGGCGGAGGCCGACGGTCTGGCCGGTGACTCTTGCGCTCTGCGCGGCTTCATCGCGCTGGATCAGGAAAATGTCGAGCTTGCCCGCCCAGAATTCGCGGGCCTTGGGAGCGGCCGGCGCTGATTGCGCTGAATTCGCTGAAGCCCCGGCGGCCTGCTGGCTTTGCGCGGCGGCAGCCTGGGCTGGAGCGGTCTGCTGGGAGAGATCGAGATCGGTTCCGGCAATGGTCACACGCAGAGCCTTTCCGGCAGAGTCGGTGACGGGGCGCGCGCTGATGGCGATCTCGCTGGTGTCGCCGGGTTGGAACATTGCCCGGGCGAACCGCGCCTTGAGGGTAGTGGGCTCCTTGTCGTACTGATAGCCAGTGCGATAGCGCACGGTAGCGCCCGGATGGTTGGCCAGTTTGACGGTGAGGCGATGGTATTCGCCGTCGGCTGTGCCCTGAGGCGCGAAGCCGAGGACGTAGGTGGCATGCCCTTCTGCGAGCACCGTGCCGAGCTCCCCGATGATGTTGCTGGACCGGCGGAAGGCGTGGCCGCCGGTGGCGTCGGCGACTTCACGGAACACGCCTTCGATGGGCCGCATATCCTGCTGCATCTGCGCGTAAAGGCGGTTGTTGGAGCCGATAGTGCGGTTCATTGCGTGGGGTTGCTGTGGGTCGGCATTGTCTGAATTGGCAGAGGCCTCCGGTCCAAGCTCTTTCGTCAGCAGCGCCTGGGCTGCGGCCGGAATTTCGGAAGGGTTGGGGTAGGTGGACGTGAGCTGAACGTTGCGGTTGTCGAGGTCCGCAGTCACGACGTTGGCCTCGAGGCGCGACGCGTCGAGGGGATAGAGGCTGACGTGCGCGTTGTTCATGGCCTCCTGGGTGCGGAGGGCGGCCGGCTCGATGTACTTGGCATGCTTCTCGATGCTCACCGACATACGGTTCCAGTCGACCAGGGCGTTATCGCTGGTGATCCAGACGAGGCTCTTGTGGCCGGGGAGCGAGGCAAGGTGGTTGGCAACGTTGACGAGGTTATCGAGGGCGGTGCCGCTCGAATTCTGGCCCAGCTCGCGCAGCTTCGGGTCCTGCGCCTCCTGCTGCGTCATGGGATCGAGGGTGAAGTTGCCGTTCACGCTGAGCATGTCTTCGAGGTTACGGACGGTCTCGATGTGCTGGCGGTTGCGCTCTTCCTGGTCCCATGCGTTGTTGAGGTCCTGCGCCGAGGGCATCCACTTGGCCAGCTTGGTCATCACCGCGTCGTGATCGGTGGTGGGCTCTAGCAGGACCTGGTAGCTGTGATAGCGCATGGCGTAGAGGGCCACGGGCTCGTCGGCGGGCAGCTGCTTGAGAAAGTGGATGGCCTGCAGGCGGGCGTCGACGAAGTCGTTGTAGACCATGTTGCTCGGGTCAAAGAGAATCACGAAGGTGTTGCCGGATTCCTTAACGGGTTTTGCCGCAGGCGTACTCGCTCGATTAGAGAAAACGGGAGCGCCCTCGGGCTTGCCGGTGGAGTCCGCAGGGGCTGGCTCGGGGGTAGCTTCGGAGTCGGCCTGGCTGAAGGAGTGAATCTCCTGCTTGACGCCGTTGTCGTAGATCTCGAAGTCGTCGCGGTTCAGGCCGGGGATTGGATGGCCTTTTTTGTCGAGGGCGATTACGTTCACGTCAACGAGGCGCGCATTGAGGCGGAGGCGGAAGCCGGAATCGGTGGCGGCGGAGCCGGGCGGCTGAATCTGGGCGTCGGAGGGCCGGTCGGGAATCGAAGTAGTCTTCGTTGCGGTGATTTCGGGCGCTTCGTTCTCCACGGCCGCCGAAGCGGTGGCCGAAGCAGAAGCGGGCATGGCGCCGCCGGTTGCGGAGGCGGGATTGGCAGGAGCGTCGGAGAGGCTCTCCTCCGCGGGCAATGATGATTCAACGGACTGATCGGGCGACGGCAGAGTTACATCGGGAGCTGCGTTGGCAGCCCGCTCCTCTGAGGCGGAGAGGATGTGCGTTTCGCCGCGGAAGAGGTGGTACTGGGAGAAATCGGCGTCATTGAGGAGCATCTGCGGCGGGCCCATCGCCGGGTAGCTCTGACCACCGGTGCCCTGTTGCAGGCGGAGAGTGCGAGCGACCGAAACGGAGACGCTGCGAGCCGGGCAGGTATACGGTTGGCCTCCAAGGTCGACCTGGCTGTACTCGACCATGATGGCGGCCCGGGAGATGGGATCGGATGGTTGAAGGTCGGCTTCGAGAACCAGGCGATCGACGGTGCCGGTGGAAGGATCAACTGCAATTTCGCCGTGGTAGCCGCTCATCTCGTGGAAGGTTGTGGTTTCCATCCCATAAGCGCCGACCTGGCAGCAGTAGCGGACCTCGTAGTGGGAGCGGTCGCGCGGCACGGAATAGCTGAAGACGGCGACAGGACCGCTGGAGCCCTGTTCCCAGTGGCTCCAGGCCAGTTGGTTCTGAGCCGCGTCAAGGAGGACGAGCGAGAGGATGGGCCCGAACACGCCCCATGTGCGGAGGCCCTGGTCGGGGGCCGGCGAGTCGCCTGCCTTGACGAGTCCGGGCTGGACGACCTCTTCTCCGTCGCGGTATTGAACTACGGCGCGGGAGATGTGCACCGCGTGGAGATCGGAGTCATCAGCGAGGGTCTCGCTGGGAGCCCCCACGTAATGGGTCGTGGCGCGGGTCGCGTAGAAATGCGGCAACTGCGGAATAGTGCGGGTCACGTACGTGGCCGCAAAACCCATGATCTTGCGCTGCTGGGCGATGTCGGGGGCCGGCTGGGCGGGGACGTCGGAGGCCGGCTGCGGCAGGAACGCGGAACGGTCGGCGAGGCCGGTCAGCGCGCGCTGGGCCTTTGGTCCGGCAAGGCCGGCGCGCCAATGCGCGAGGCGCGCGGTTGAGAAGCGCTCGGTGAGCTGGAGATCGGAGAGCTTGGCCGCGAGATCGGAATCGCCGAGGGATTTCGACTGGGCGAGGACCTGCTCGAGCTGCTGGACCGAAACGCGCTGGGCTGCGGGGCTTATGGCCGCGGAGACCAGGAGGAGAACTGCCGGGAAAATGCCAGACGTGCGCATATCGCCTCCAGAAGGGCAGGGAATTACTCGAGATTCCTGGCGGCCTGGCGGGCGAGGGAAGTTGCGAGCCGGCATTGACCGCTCTTGGCGCAATTTTATGCCCGTTTGGGTGCGAACGGGCCGGAATTTGTTGCGGAGCGGAAAAAATGACAATTGGTTTCCGAAAGTGGTCATGGCCGGCACTGCGGAAGTGGCTATGGCCGTGGCCCGGTCCGGTTTGCTTGTTCCCGGTGCTGAAGACGGGACATACCGGCTTGATGCGCGGAAGCGAAGTCCTAAAACTTTAGTTGACTTTCCGAGGCGGCCGGAGTAATGTCCTAAGTCGTTAGGAGACGAGTGGCATGGGGAAGGCAGCGAAAGAGACGCTGACGAAGCTGGAGCTGCAGATCATGCAGGTGATCTGGCGGCGGGGGACGAGCAACGTGGGCGACGTGCAGGAAGCGCTCGAGCAGGAGCTTGCCTACACGACCGTGCAGACGATGCTGAACATCCTGTGCCGCAAGGGGAAGCTGAAGCGGAAGCTTGCGGGGAGGGCCTACGAATACAGCGCCGCGGTGAGCGAAGCGAAGGCGCTGGGGCACGCGGTGCGCGACCTCGTGGACCGCATGTTCGGCGGATCGAGCGAAGAGCTGGTGATGAGCCTGATCAAGACGCGGCAGATCGATGCAAAGCGCATCGCGGAGCTGAGCCGGAGGCTGGAGCGTGAAGGAGGCGGCGAATGAAGGACATGGAAGTTTGGCTGCTCGCCTACCTCGTGAACGCGTCTTGGCAGATTCCGCTGGTGTTTCTGGCGGCATGGGGCGCGGCGCGGCTGGCCGCAAATGCGGGCCCGGGATTGGAGCATCGCGTGTGGGCCGGGGCACTCATGGCGGAGGCGCTTGTTCCGGCGTGCCCCTGGTCTCCGACAGATTTGTGGCTGCGGATCGAAGCGCTGATGGCGCTGCGAGGCGGCAGGTCGGGCGGCGACGTCCGCATTGTCCTGGGGCCGGGCGCGGGTGTGCCGGGCACACTGCAAGTGTCGATGGTTGTTCTGTGGGTCCTGTTGATCGCATTCGCGGTTGGCGCCGCTTACGCGGCCTGCCGCATGGCGTGGGGGCTGGTGCAGACGCGAAGAATGCTGCGCGGGGCCGAGCGGCTATTGCTTCAGGGCGAGCGCGAGCAGAAGTGGGCAAGGTTGCAGCGGGCATTCGGATTTGGAGGGAATGCGCCGGAGCTTGCCGTTGCGCAGATTGCGGGGCCGGTGACGGTTGGCGTGCGGCGGCGCGTGCTGCTGGCGCCGCGAGGCTTTCTGAAGGACATACCGGCAGGTGATTTTGAAGCGGTGGTGGCGCACGAGTTCGCGCACATGGCACGGCACGATTTTGCGAAGAACCTGATCTACGGAGTGATGGTGCTGCCCGTGGCCTGGCATCCGGCGCTGTGGCTGACGCGCGCGCGGATGGTGGAGAGCCGCGAGCGCGTTTGCGATGCGATGGCCGCGGACGCGGTGGACGGACGCGAGGGTTACGCGCGCAGCCTGCTGCGTCTGGCAGGAATGCTGTCGCAGGCAGCGCCGGCCGTCGCTTTGCAGGCGCTTGGGATCTTCGATTCACGTGACTTTGAGAGGAGAATCATGAAACTGACGGAAAAGAGCGTAGAGATGCGCGGAGCGCGGCGGGCGATCGTGATCGCCGTGTGCGCGCTGATCGGAGTTGCGGCGTGCGCATCGGCCTTGGCCCTGCGCGTGGGCGTGGATGATTCGGCGGCGAACAGCAGCGTCACGAAGCCGAAGCATATCGACGTGAAGATGCTCAAGCTTGTTCATCAGGTGCCACCGCAGTATCCGAAGCAAGCCAAGGTTGAGCACGTGGAAGGCAAGGTGATGCTGAACGCGATCATCGGCAAGGACGGGTCGGTGGAGCACATAGATGTGCAGCAGAGCGTTCGCGGGGATCTTGACCAGGCGGCGATCGATGCGGTGCGGCAGTGGAAGTACGAGCCGGTGCTGCTGAATGGGGAACCGATCGAGGTGGAGACGACGATCAACGTAACGTACTCTCTCAAGCGATGAGAGTTCTTCACGGAGGTGGACACGGGCGAGCCGGCCGATAGAATCTGAAGGACTTGCCGGCTCTGGCCCTGTGACCGCGGGATCGCGGCGGCGGGCGCGGTTTCCTTCCCTGTCAAATTCCTTTAATCTCACGGAATACGCGTCTCGTTCCGAGGCGCCGGGGAGAGACCGCACCAGCCGCATGATGGAAACTGCAACGCACCTGCTTTCAATGGATTTTCCTGCCGATTTCACTCCGGGAGCCCGCTCGGCAGTGACGACCTGTTTACGTATCAAGCCCGACGAAAAAGTGACGCTGATAACCGACTTCGCGACGGAGACGATCGGAGCGGCGATTGCACAGGAACTGGAACGGCTCGGATGCAGATGGGCCGGGTTTGTGCTGGAGGACCTGGCGCCGCGGCCTCTGACCGATATGCCGGCGGAGATCCTGACGGATATGGAGTCGTCGGAGGTGTCGATCTTTGCGGTGCAGGTGCAGGCGAACGAGCTGCGCTCGCGGATGCAGATGACGGACGTGGTGAACCGGCGGCGCATGCGGCACGCGCACATGGTGAACATCACGCCGCAGATCATGCGCGAAGGCATGCGGGCCGACTACGACAAAGTGGACCGGCTGAGCCAGAAGGTGCTGGAGCGCGTACGGCTCGCCAAGCGGATTCGCGCGACGACGGCGGCGGGAACGGACATCACGGCGGAGATGAATCCCGCGTACAAGTGGTTCAAGACATCGGGGATTATTTCGCCGGAGAAGTGGGGAAATTTGCCGGGCGGGGAGTGCTTCACGTCTCCTGGGGAAGTGAACGGGACCTTCGTGGTGGACGGCGTGGTGGGCGACTGGCTTTGCGCGCGCTACGGGTTGCTGGAGCGTGAGCCGCTGACAATCGAGATTGCCGGCAACCGGATCGTGCGCTGCGCGAGTACCAACAAGGAGCTCGAGAACGACTTCTGGAAGTACACGCATACGGACGAAAACTCTGATCGCGTGGGCGAATTCGCCATCGGGACGAACATCGGCGTGGAGCGGGTGATCGGGAATATTCTGCAGGATGAGAAATTCCCCGGGATTCACATCGCGTTCGGGAATCCATATGGAGAGCACACAGGCGCGCCGTGGCGGTCGGGAACGCATATCGACGTGGTGGGGCTGGGGTTCAACATCTGGCTGGAGTCGGATGCGGGGACCGAGCAGATCATGCGCGAGGGGAAGTTCTTGATCGGGGCGTAACCGGGATCATGCCATGAGCAAATGCGAGAGCGGATATGAATAAGTCCGACGAACCAGAACAGGTCTGCAACAGCGCAGAGGCGGACTCCAGACATGGGTTCGCTGCCGAAGTCCCGACAACTTTGGAAGATGGGTTGCTGGTATTTGATCCAGGACCAGTTGGCGCCGTGACTGCCGAGCACGTGATGCAGCTCAAAGATGATCTGGAAGGCGAGCTGGAATGACGGTTTGTACCAGCCCGGCATGAGCGCCATCAAATTCGCGGCAGGAACATCGAGTTGCGCGTACCTTTTTCAAGCGATTTGACGCTTCATGCATCTATCGTGGTGGTATGGCGACTACGACATCATCCGCACTGCGCACGCTTGGAAATTCAGACCTTCAATTGACGCCCATCGGCTTTGGCGCCTGGGCCATCGGCGGCGGCAACTGGGAGTTTGCCTGGGGGCCGCAGGACGATAACGAATCCATCGGCGCGATTCACCGGGCGCTCGAGCTGGGCGTGAACTGGATCGATACGGCGGCCATTTACGGCCTTGGGCATTCTGAGGATATTGTCGCCCGGGCACTGAATACATGGCCCGGAGCGCGGCCGATGGTGTTCACCAAGTGCTCGATGCGCTGGCACGCGGACCGGTCGATCTGGCGATCGCTGAAATCAGGATCGCTTGAGGAGGAACTGGAGGGGTCGCTGCGGCGGCTGGGCGTTGAGACGATTGACCTCTACCAGATTCACTGGCCCAATCCCGAAGAAGAGATCGAAGAAGGATGGGAGACGCTCGCGAAGTTCCAGAAACAGGGCAAGGTGCGCTGGATCGGAGTGTCGAACTTCAATGTGGAGCAGATGAAGCGCGCGCAGAAGATTGCGCCGATTACCAGCCTTCAGCCTCCCTACTCGATGCTGCGCCGCGCGATCGAGACCGAGATCCTGCCGTTTGCGCAGGCGAACGGGATCGGGGTGATCAATTACTCGCCGATGGTTTCGGGACTGCTGACGGGAAAAATGACGGCTGAACGCGTGGCGGCCCTTCCGGCCGATGACTGGCGCAAGCGGGGCGTGGAATTCAACGAGCCGCGGCTGAGCCGGAATATGAAACTGGTGGAATTGCTCCGCGAGATCGGTGCGGGCCACGGCGTGGGGCCGGGGGTGGTTTCGGTGGCATGGACTCTGCACAACCCGGCGGTCACGGCGGCGATCGTTGGCGGGCGGAGCGCACAGCAGGTCGATGGAGTGGCCCCGGCGCTCCATTTCAGGCTCAACGAGGAGGAGTTCGGGCGGATCAACCAGTCTCTGACTGATAACGCGGCCTGAGGCCGGCTTGGATTGACGCGCAGCAAAAAACCCCGGCGCTCGCCGGGGTGGCTTTAGATACTAAGCTCGGGAAATGTCCCTACATCGCGGCCACGAAATCGGGAAGGACTCCGGCTGCATGATCCTGGAGGAGAGCGGTGAGGCGGGCTGCCATACCGGAGTAGATCGAAGCCGTGCGGTAAGCGTTGACGCGAACGCCTTCGCTGGCCTGGCTGAAGCCATACTGCGCGAGTGCCATGAGGACGCATACTCTGATCTGCATGGCGTCGCTGCGGAGAGTTTCTACGACCACCCGGTCAACGGTGGAATCGTGGCGGGCGGCATAGTCCGCCATTTCCAGCATGACGCGCGCATTCTGGTACATGACCCAGAGGCCCTTCGGGCCTTCCATCCGCTGCCAGGCATCATCGGGAGTCGCGTTCAGGCTTTCACGCCATAGAAACTGATCGCTGAGCTCGCGGGCGCTCCAGTCAGGGCGCAGGCGAGCAATCAAAGTATCCCAGGTTTGATTATTCCTACGCTTGTGGCTTGAGCGCCAACAAGCGAAGTAGACAGCCACGGCCGCGAAACCAAGAACTTGAAGGAGAGGCAGAATCATCGGTGACCCTCATGCCCGACATTAGTAACCAGAAATCGCAGCAGGTGCGACCAGCTGTCATTTGATCTCAAATTACTAGTACCAAACTTGTAAGCCATTGTGCCACAGAAATCATTCAAATCCATCCACTTTTGTTGTGCCGGGGGTAATCGAAAGGGTGGTGCACTTAGGTAATGTAGACGTTTGGAAGGCTAGTAGGGACCCAAAATGGGGCACGCTGGGCCTGAACGGTGCTGATTCGGGTCAGCGCTGGCCAGATTTGCGGGTTTCTTCGATGGCGAGCCGGTTTGCCCGGGCGGCGCCCGCGACGCTCAACAGCAGGGACTGCATGCGGGGGCTGAATTCCTGGCGGGGAGCCTCCTGCTGGAGGAAGCTGTACACCCAGTAAAAAAGGGAGCAAACGTAGCTCAGAGCGACAACCTGGTCGACGTGGTGATACAAGAGCGCGGTGCTTGGATGTGTGTGCAGTACTGCTGCGCCAAGGCTGGCCAGGGAGTAGAGTCCGAGGCCGGTCGCCACCTGGAGCTCACGATCGCGCCAGCCGATGGCCAGCACCTGGCTGAAGGCGACCATGCCGAGGAAAAATATCACGCGAAGGATGGCAAAAGTCTGTTCCAGGCGGGAGAGCAGATACCACTCCGGGGTGAATCCATGAAGAGCGAGCTTGCCGGCAATTGGCCAGACGGCCGTTCCAGCGACGAGGATGAGCAGAGCGATCACGAAGATGAACCGGCGCGGCAGCGAGTTTCGGATGGGGCGGAGGACCGACCACGCAAGTTCGATGAGGACTCCGAACTGCACCACGGAGTCGATACTCATCTCTACGACGAAGGCGCGAAGAAAGCGATCCGGATAAAGACGGCTCAGGGCCATCATCACGGAATCGGCAACAACGCTCAGCAGGATATAAAGGCTGAAGACCGGAAAGGGCTTGTAAACCCGCCTCTTTACGAGGGTCGCAATCAGCAGTGCCTCCGCACCGATACCGGCAAACCCAAGTAATGAGTCCGTAGACACTGTCAGTCTCCTGCCCTCAAGCGAGTCGCAAGGGTGTCAAGCAGCTTGTATAGAAGCTCTACGACAAGAGTCTAACAGTGGTTCCGATATTTTTGCTGAAATCAGATGAGATGCGTCGGGCCCGGAGGCATAGGCGTCACGATCACGGGACTGGCTGCAAAATGGGTCGGGCCCGGAGGCATAGGCGTCACGATGACTGGGCTGGCTGCAAGATGCGTTGGCCCTGGAGGCATGGGCGTCACGATGACAGGGCTGGCCGCAAGATGCGTCGGTCCTGGAGGCATGGGCGTCACGATGACGGGACTGGCTGCGAGATGCGTCGGCCCTGGAGGCATGGGCGTCACGATCACAGGACTGGCCGCAAGGTGAGTGGGCCCTGGAGGCATGGGAGGCACAATGACGGGGCTGGCCGCAAGGTGAGTGGGCCCTGGAGGCATGGGCGGAACGATCACCGGGCTGGCGAGAAGAGCTTGAGAAGAAAAAGCTAAAGCGATGCAAAAAAAGACTGAACGAACGACCAGCGAGTGGGCGCGCATGGGCAGAGATACTCCTTCACACAAATCTGTTAGAAAGAGTAACCCACAAGTGTCAAAGTGACTACAACAAAGGTAACTTTTTTGGAAATCTTTAGGGAGTTACGCGGAAACGGGTCAACTGGCAGAACTGCTAATCCACCGGGATGCACTCCGAGATTACCCCGAAATGCGGCGAAGTCAAGGATCAATCGGGGACAAAAGCGGGTATCTTGGATTGCAATTGGGATCCACTCAAACCGATTGGAACGAGACCCACGTAAAGGAGCCGCATTGATTCCCGAACTGCGAAGCCGTTTCAATCGAGAATTTACGCCTGAGAAGTATGCGCTATTCCTGTCGCAATTGGAAGAGCGGTCCGGGGCGCCCGTTGAATTTCGCGTGGCTGAGACGCCGATTTTCGTGGACCGGGTGCTGTTGGATGACATGGCGCGGGCGGGCGCGGAGCTGGCTTGCACCCTGATTCGTGACGCGGATTATCTGGCCGCGGCGCGGAAGGCGATTCCGGCGGGCTACTGCGTGGCAGGGGAGACGGCGCGGCCGCATTTTCTGACCGCCGATTTCGCGCTGGTACGAAACGGAGCGGGTGGGCTGGAGCCGCGGCTGGTGGAGATTCAGGCGTTTCCCTCTATATACGGATACCAGGCGGTGTTAAACGCGACTTACCGCAACGTGTTCGGGCTCGGCGCGGACCTGGGCTGCTACCTGGACGGACTGGATGAGCGCAGCTACTGGAGCTTGTTTGCCAGGACCGTGCTGGCAGGGCACGATCCGAAGCACGTTGCCCTGATCGAACTGGACCCAGAGCACCAGAAGACGCGGCCCGATTTCGAGATAACGGCGCGCAAGTTGGGTATCGCTGTAGTCGACATCCGGCAACTGGAAGGCGAGGGGAACAAACTCTACTACCGGGCAGGAACTGATTCCCGCAGGGGAACCGAAGCCAGAACGGCGATCCACCGGATCTACAACCGGGCCATCGTGGATGAGTTGATTTCACGGAATGTGCGGCTGCCCTTCGATCTCACGAAACGGTGGGACGTTGAATGGGCCGGACACCCAAACTGGTATTTCCTGATCAGCAAGTTTGCGCTGCCCTGGTTGACGCGGCGCGGCGGATTCGAACGGATTGTGCCCCCGGCGGTGTTCCTCGACGAGTTTCTGGAGGGCGATGGGCGGGCTGTGCTGGAGCGGGCCGGGTTGCGTATACCGCCAGCCGGCCCGGATACCACCTACACCGAACTGCTTCTCAAGCCGCTCTTTTCGTTTGCCGGCAAGGGGATCCAGTTCGACCCAACGCACGCAGAGTTGGAGGCAATTCCGCGCGCGGAGCGCCGCGGATACCTGCTGCAGCAGCGGATGCGCTTTGAGCCCACGATCGACACTCCGCAGGGAATGACGCAGGCGGAGATCCGGATCATGTATCTGTGGGCGGATCGGGAGACGCTCAGGGCCGCCCTGCCCCTGGTGCGGCTCGGACGGGGAAAGATGATGGGAGTGGATCACAATCGCAACCAGGAGTGGGTGGGAGCTTCGGCGGCTTTCTTCCGGGGCAGGGAAAAGGCCTGAAGGCGGGCGATAAGGACACCGCCGGGCCGGGAGTGAACTGCATGTTGGTTACCTTCCTACACTATCGGGCTCTGGCCTCGCCGCTGGAAGTCCGATACAGTGTTATTGCATTTCTCAGATTCCCCGGGTCGGACAAGGGGTTCCCACTTTTATGCAAGAAGCCGCAAAGCCAGGCCTGACGGTCGTGTCAGGGCATCGGGCATCGCCTGATTCCGGGCGAGAGGTGAGGTGTGCCGTCCGGTTTCCCGTGAGCCTGCCGGTCGTGATTCAGGCCGGGAGCCGCGAACATCGCGCGCAGACCAGGAATGTGTCGGCGAGCGGGGTGTTATTCGAGATGCAGACCGTGCTTAAGGTTGGCGATTCGATTGAATTTAACCTGCGCATGCCCGGCCCGGTGCTGGGAACTCCGCATGATGTGCTGGTGGATTGCCGCGGACGTGTGGTACGCTGCTCCAAGAGACAAGCCCAGACCCAGATTGCTGCCACGATTGACGATTATCAATTCGTGGAGCAGTAGTCTTTGTTTGTGCTTGCCGAACGCCTATGGACTTTCTAGAAGACTCCCCCGAAGTGGAAGTAATTGATCCGGCTGCCAAGCCTGGCACGATCCGCATCATACTCGCCGACTCGCAGGCCATCTACCGCGTCGGAATTCGAAAGATATTTGCGCTTGAAGATGATATTCGAGTGGTGGCGCAGGCAGATTCGCTTGAGAACCTCAAGGCTGCGATCGAGCGCTTCCCCACCGACGTCGTATTGCTGGAGGGTGCTCTTCTATCGAGCTCTCCCACGGTTATCGCCGACCTTCTGCGAATTGCTCCCGAGGTAAAGCTGATCGTCCAGGCAGTTTCGGCGGATGAGAGCCACACGGTGGAACTGTACCGTCGGGGCGTGAGGGGAATTATTTCGCGGTCTATCTCGCCGGACCTGCTGGTGCGTTGCGTACGGCGCATCGCGGCGGGTGAAACCTGGATCGACAACCAGAGCGTCAACTGGGTAATCGAGGCGTACCGGGCGCAGGCGGCGGCATTGGTGAGCCCGCGGACGCAGCCCAGGCTATCGCCCAAAGAGATGGCGATCATCACGTGCATCACGCAGGGCAAGCGCAACAAGGAGATCGCCTTCCAACTGGGTACCACGGAACAGGTGATCAAGAACTACCTGCGCAAGATCTACGACAAGCTGGGAGTCAGCGACCGCCTTGAGCTTGCGCTCTATTGCCTGCACAACAAGATCATCCAGTCGGACGCCGACGAGGAATTGATCGCTCAGCGGGTCGTGCGGCGTTAATCCAAATCTTTAATTGATCGTCGGCTTTGGCGCCCGGAGGCAGCACTCGGGCGGCAGGGCCTTTCCTGTGCGCCATCGCAGGACACGGCCGTGGCAGCGTCGCCGCAGCGGAGACGCGCCTTTTCGAGCAGCCAGATCAGCTTGCCTAACTCAGACTTATTCAGATGCCCGAGCAATTCCATGGGAAAACGGGCAACTGTTTCGTCCATCTCTTCGAGAAGGGCAAGTCCGGATTCGGAGATTTGCGTCAACAGTACGCGCTTGTCCTTTTTTTCGCGCTGCTGGCGAATGTACCGGAGGGCCCTGAGGCGGGCGAGAAGGCGTGTGATGTCTGGCTCCGCCGTGATCATGCGCGCGCCGATCGCAGAGCAGGCGAGTCCTTCGGGTTGGGCTCCGCGGAGGATGCGCAGGACGTTGTACTGTGTGGCGGTGATGCCCCAGCGCCGGGTGGCTCGCTGCATGGCTCGCTGCAGGCAGTCGGTCGTGCGGAGAAGATTGAGAAGCGCCTCCTCGGCCGGGCTGGAGAAAGGCCGCTGCTGAGCGATCTCGGATTTCAGATTGGGCAAGAAGCGCTCCGGGTCTTCTAAACGAAGTTCGTGGTCCGCTGTTTTAGGGTGTCAGAAACTCTCTGGTTCAGACGCCCAGGCGAATCGGGAATCGCTTCCGGATTGGGTTGCGATTCCTTCTCCGCCGGGGCCTGCGAGCGGCGTGCCGCGGCATGTGGTGCTATTGCTTCGCAACGTCCATGTCGATGGTCAGCTTGACCTCGTCGCTGACCATGCCGTTCGGCGTCTTGGCGCCGACTCCGAAGTCCTTGCGGTTGAGCGTGACCGAGGCAGTGTAGCCGGCGTGGGGTTTATGGTCCATGCCGTTTACCGGGCCGCTGGGACCTTCAACATCCAGCTCGACCGGCTTGGTGACACCGTGAAGCGTGAGATTGCCGCTTACCTTCAGGTTGGTGCCAGACCCACTGACGCTGGTGCTGGTGAAGGTGGCTGTGGGGAACTGGGCCGCGTCGAAGTAATTCGGACTCTTGAGGTCGTTGTCACGCATGGAGACGCCGGTGTCGACGCTGCTGACGTCAATCGTGACGGAGACGGACGACTTTGTAATGTCGGCTTCGTTGAGAGTGATGGCCCCCTTGACGCCGTGGAAGTGCCCGCGGACATTGGACAGGCTCATGTGCTTGACCGTGAAATCCACTTCGCTGTGGTTGGAATCGATGTTCCAGGTAGAAGTTTGCGCCGCTGCGGGAAGCGCGAGGGCCAACGCCCCAAGGGCAATAGCAAAACGGATCATTGTGGGTTCCTTTCGGTTCCGGCCGAATGGGCTCGGAGCGGGTAACGCGCGAAGATTGCGCCGTGCAGGGAATTCCGGAGCGGGAAAGCGCCGGGCGCGGTTGCGCGCATTCAGGATGCCAGATGCGTATTACTTGTTGCAACAGCTTTCTCTTTCGCGGGTGCAAAATTCGTGATAGAAAAAGGGCAGAAACAGACGACAGAATTGCGGCTGACGAGGTCTTCTTAGACGGAGATTAAGTCGAAGTAATCCCCGTCGGTAATGTGGGCATATTACCTACTTTCAGATACTTCTGTTAGCACGAACGGGTGATTGCCGGGCCAGATACGCGTCCCTATGATCAAGCCACATCAACGTAGTCACATGGCCGCGCTGGGTGTGATAGCGGCAGGGGGTCGGGCCGAAGCGCAGGGGGAATCCGGTGGGGGCTGCGGAAGCGGCCGCGCCGAATTGAAACGCGCCACAGGTCACAGACAGAATTCAAGGAAGATTTGGAACCGCGCCGTTATGCACGGCCGACGGACGGCTTTCCATGAAGAGCAAGGGAGTGCGTTGTGAGATCGCTGCGCGTTGAAAATTTCCCCGGGCAGGGCCATCAGATATCTGACTCAAATTCGGTTGGCGATCGCGACGTGCTGGCCGAGAAGGCGTTCACACGGATGATCGCCATCGAGCGGAAGCGGAGCGAGCGGTCGAAGGAACCGTTCCTGCTGATGCTTGTTGAAGTGGGCAGCGACCCGGAATCTCAGGAAAATCAGAGGGTGCTGGAGAGCATGCTTGCGGTGCTGCGAGGGTCGAGCCGCGAGACGGATATCCTCGGCTGGTACAAGGACCGGGCGGTCATCGGGGTCGTGTTCACCGGCCTGATCGTGACGGACAAGAGCCTTATCCTCACTACCATCCTGACTCGCGTGAGCAGCGTCCTGCGCCATGAGCTTACGTTCGACCAGTTCAACCGCGTGAGTCTGTCATTCCATTTCTTCCCGGACGACTGGGACCATTCCAGCGGGCAGGGACCCACGAATGTCGCGTTGTATCCCGACCTTGTGAATCCCGGCAGCCGCAGGCGCGGACTTCTGCACTTCAAGCGCGCAATCGACATGGCGTGCAGCGCCGTGGGGCTCGTCGTGATTGCCCCGCTTCTTCTGGCCATCGCGATTGCAATCAAGCTCACGTCGAACGGGCCGGTATTTTTCCGGCAGGAGCGCGTGGGCCAGTACGGAAAGCTTTTCAAGGTTTACAAATTCCGCTCGATGTACACCAACAACGATCACAGCGTCCACAAGGACTACGTGATGCAGCTGATCGCAAACCAGGCAAAACGAAATGGCGCAAGCGCCAAGAGCGAAGGCGTATATAAACTGACGAACGACAGCCGCATTACGCCCCTGGGCCGGCTTCTGCGCAGGACGAGCTTCGACGAATTGCCTCAGATTCTTAATGTGCTCAAAGGCGAGATGTCGCTGGTCGGTCCGCGCCCGGCGATTCCCTACGAGCTGGCTGCCTATCAAACGTGGCATCGCCGCCGCATTCTCGATGCCAAGCCCGGAATCACGGGGCTGTGGCAAGTGACGGGCCGCAGCCTGGTGAGATTCGACGACATGGTGCGGCTGGACCTGCGCTATGCGACGTCGTGGTCACTGTGGCTTGACCTGCTGATTCTTCTGCGGACTCCCATGGCCGTGATCAAAGGCGCGGGCGCGTACTAGGCGTCCTGGCCATGCGCGCCCAGTTCAATTCGCCCTTGTCTGGCGCGCAGGGAATTCATATGGATATTAGCTTCCGTGCCGGCGCGGCATATACTGCCGATGCGAATCCTCTTGAGAACGGTGGAAATAAGTGAACTTCGGAGTGATCGGCTACGGGTATTGGGGCCCGAACGTGGTGAGGAACCTCGCAATGCTGGAGGGTTCGCAGGTCATCATGATTGCGGACCTGGATGCGGGCGCCCGTCAGCGCGCACAACGCGCCTACCCGTCGATTCATGTAACAGCCGACCCGAAAGAAGTTCTCGCTTCCACCCGGATTGACGCCGTCGCGGTGATCTCCCCGGTGTGGACACACTATGACCTTGCGAAGGCGGCACTCGAGAACGGAAAGCATGTATTCGTCGAGAAGCCCTTTACGAGCACCTCTGCGCAGGGCGAGGAACTGGTGGAGCTGGCCGAGCGCCGCAAGCTAAAGATCATGGTGGATCACACCTTCCTGTTCACCGGAGCTGTCAGGAAGATCAGCCAGTTGATTGAGGAAGACCAGCTTGGAAAGCTGTATTACTACGACTCCACGCGCGTGAACCTGGGGCTGTTGCAACACGACGTGAACGTGCTTTGGGACCTTGCCCCGCATGACCTCTCGATCATGGACTACCTCATCAAGGAGAATCCTGAGGCGGTGGTGGCGACAGGCGAGAAACACTTGAACGACTATGAGGACGTTGCCTACATGACGCTGTACTTCCCGGGCAAGACCATCGCGCACATCAATGTGAACTGGCTCTCGCCGGTGAAGGTGCGGATGACCCTGATCGGCGGGGAAAAGCGGATGGTGGTGTGGAACGACCTGGTGGCCGATGAAAAGGTAAGGGTGTACGACCGCGGCGTGAAGACCACCACGCAGGAAGGCGTGTACAAACTGCTGGTGAACTACCGGTCAGGAGACATGCACGCGCCGCGGATCGAACAGGTGGAAGCTCTTCAGCTTGAAATGAATTATTTCGTCGAGTGCATCACGACGGGCAAAGACCCGTTCAACGACGGCCGCGCCGGCCTCAGGATTGTGAAGATGCTGGAGGCTGCGAGCGAATCCCTTCGCCAGAGAGGAGCTCTGATCAAGCTATGAACTCCTATCAATGCATCGCGGACGACGTGCGCCTGGGCAAAGACGTCAAGCTGGGAAAGTTCATCAACCTCTACGGCTGCACAATCGGCGACGGCACGAAGATCGGCGCATTTGTCGAGATCCAGAAGAACGCAACGGTTGGCAGCAACTGCAAGATTTCGAGCCACTCGTTCATCTGCGAAGGCGTCGAGATCGAGGACAACGTCTTCATCGGGCACGGCGTGAAGTTCATCAACGACAGCTACCCGCGAGCGACGAATGCGGACGGCAGCCTCCAAACCGAGGCCGACTGGAAGGTTGAGCGGACGCGGATCTCGAAGGGAGCTTCGATCGGATCGGGCGCGACGATACTGGCCAACGTTACGGTGGGCGAGGGCGCAATGATTGGGGCAGGAAGCGTCGTGACGAGGGATGTTCCGCCGCACTCGGTCGTGGCTGGAAACCCCGCGCGGGTAATGCGGATGATCGAGCAGCCGGCTGCGGTGACAGAACGGGCCCCGATTCCGTTTCTCGACCTTGTAACGCCTCACGTGCAATTGGAGCAGGAGCTGGTGAGCGCGTTTCGAAACTGCCTGCGCTCTGCGACCTTTGTTGGCGGGTCGCCTGTTGCGGAGTTCGAGAAGGCGTTTGCGGAGTTCTGCCATACGGATCACGCGGTCGCCGTGAACAGCGGCACGGATGCACTGCGGTTTGCGCTGATGGCATGTGGTGTCGGGCAGGGCGACGTTGTCGTGACGGTGCCTAACACGTTCATCGCGACGACGGAGGCGATTTCGCAGGCTGGAGCGCTTCCGGAGTTCGTGGATGTGGACGAGCGCACGTACAACATGTCGGCGCGGGCGCTGGAGACATACTTGCGGACCCAGTGCACGCGCGATGGCTCCGGCAGGGTGACAAGCCTGCGCAGCGGAAGGCCGGTGACGGCAGTGGTGCCTGTGCACCTCTACGGTCAAATGGCCGACATGGACGCGGTCCTGCAACTCGCGGATGAGTTTGGACTGACCGTCGTGGAGGATGCCTGCCAGGCGCACGGCGCGGAGTATTTTTCGGCGCGGCGCAACGCGTGGATGCGCGCGGGGTCGATGGGGCGCGCAGCGGCGTTCAGCTTTTATCCGGGCAAGAATCTTGGCGCGCTTGGCGAAGGCGGCGCGGCCACGACGAACTACGCAGAAGTGGCGCGGCGTATGCGCCTGCTGCGCGACCACGGGCAGGCAAAGAAGTATCACCACGACATCGAGGGCTACAACGGCAGGCTCGATTCGATTCAATGCGCGTTTCTTGCGGCAAAGCTGCCGCACCTCGAAGAGTGGAATGCGCAAAGGCGCGAGCGCGCGGCGGAGTACAACCGCCTTCTCGCAGGCGAGCCGGGCCTGGTTCTGCCAACGGAGCCGGAGAACTCACGCGGGGTGTATCACCTCTACGTGCTTCGCGTGGCGGAACGCGATGCGCTGATCGGACATTTGAAAAAGGCGGAAATTGGAACGGGGATTCACTACCCGATCCCCCTTCACTTGCAGAAGGCCTATACGGGGATGGGGTACGGCGAAGGAGCGTTCCCGGTAACGGAGCGCGCGGCGCGGGAGATCGTATCGCTGCCGATGTTTCCGCAGCTTGCGTCGGCGCAGCAAAAACGCATTGCGGAGGAGGTCGGAATATTTCTCAGGGCCGCAGCTCCGCTGGAGACAACGCCGGCCAGGGCCTAAGAGATCGCATGACGGATTTGATACAACACGCCCCGGCCCCTCTGCCGACATACGTGCTCGTGACTCCAGCGCGCGATGAGGCGCAGTTGATCGAATCGACCATCCGGTCAGTTGCGGCGCAGACAGTGCGCCCTTTGAAGTGGGCGATCGTGAGCGACGGGTCAACCGACGGGACCGAAGAAATCGTAAGCCGCTATGCGGCGCAATACGCATGGATCGAGCTGGTACGCATGCCACAGCGCGCCGAACGGCACTTCGCCGGGAAGGTTTTTGCGTTCAATGCAGGTCTGGAGCGCATGCGCGGGCTCAACTATGAAGTGCTTGCAAGCCTGGACGCGGATATCACTTTTGAGCCCGATTACTTCGAATTCCTGCTCGGGAAACTGGCGCTCGACGAGAAGCTCGGCGTGGTGGGAACGCCATACCGGGATACGACGACCAACGCGATGTACGACTACCGCTTCGTGAGCGAGACGCACGTTTCGGGCGCCTGCCAGGTGTTCCGGCGCGCGTGCTTTGAAGAGATCGGGGGATATGTTCCGGCGAAGGGCGGCGCGATCGACTCGATCGCCACGCTGACCGCGCGCAGCAAGGGCTGGAAGACGCAGGTGTTTCACGAGAGGACGTCGCTTCACCATCGCGTGATGGGCACTGCGGAGAAGGGTTTGATTGAATCGCGCCTCATTCTGGGCAGAAGGGATTGGGCGATCGGCAACCATCCGCTGTGGGAGTTCTGCCGGGGCCTCTACCAGATGACGAGGCGGCCATATGTTGTGGGCGGCATGGCCATCGTTGCCGGATACGTCTGGGCGGCTGCAACCGGAGCGGAACGGCCCGTGCCTCGCGAACTGAGGGCGTTCCGGCGCAAGGAAGAGATGGAGCAACTGTCTAGGTTTTTCCGCGGCCGAACCGGGAAAGACGAGGGAGAGGGCAATGCGCGCCGGACGCAGGCGGCGCATTGACGAGGGTTAATTGAAGGCAGCGGCGCAGATGGAGATCGAAGGGCATTTCGTCAGGGACGCGGACGCGGTTGCGCTGCGGACGACGGCGGAACTGCGCGCGCCTGCCGCTGCACACACGCATCCTGAGCCGCGCACCACCCTGATTGTGAATGCCGACGACTGGGGCAAGCGGCCAGCTGCAACGAATCGCATTTTCGACTGCATTCGAATCGGCGCAGTATCTTCCACAAGCGCGATGGTCTTCATGGAGGACTCGGAGCGCTCGGCGGAACTTGCGCGTGAGCACACGGTGGATGCCGGACTGCATCTGAACCTGACTTCGAAGTTTTCCGCGCCGGGCGTTCCAGCACGGCTCATGGAACTGCAGCAGAAGATTGCGCGCGTGCTGCGGGAGCGGCGCGTTGCCCAGGCGCTGTTTCATCCTGCGTTGGCTTCCGCGTTCGAATACGTGGTGAAGGCGCAACTCGAAGAGTTTGAGCGCTTGTACGGTGCGGTCCCGAATCGCGTGGATGGGCACCACCACATGCATTTGTGCGCCAATGTGCAGTGGCAGAGGCTATTGCCCAAGGGGATCATGGCGCGCCGCAACTTCACTTTCAGCAGGGGCGAAAAAGGCGCGTTCAACCTGATTTACCGCGGCGTGCAGGACCGGATGCTTGCGTGGCGCCATCCCATCACGGATTACTTTTTCGACCTGGCGCCGCTCGATCGCGAACGGCTTGTGAAGGTGCTGGAGATCGCGCGCGGAGCGAACGTTGAGGTGGAGACGCATCCGGAGAGGCCTGCGGAATACGAATTTCTGATGCGAGGCGACCTGCAGCGCCTGGGATTCGATGTGACAGTGCTGCGAGGATACCGGCTGCGATCCGCGACGGCCAGAATGGCGAGCGCGCCCACGCTGGAGCAAAGCTCGAAGGAGCGACCGATCAGCGTAGCCACCCGCGAGCAGCCGCGCGAGCGTTTGCCGCACATCAGCGTCTGCATCTGCACCTACAAGCGGCCGATGCCGCTCAAGCGTCTGCTCACGGATCTGAATCGCCAGAGCACCGGAGGGCTGTTCACTTTTTCAGTTGTGGTAGCGGATAACGACGAGCAGCGCTCGGCCGAAGCTGTGGTCGCTGAGTCCGCGTCCTCGCTCGAAATCCAGGTGAAGTATTGCTCGGAGCCGCAACGAGGCATTGCGCGCGCGCGGAACAAGGTGATCGAGAACGCTGAGGGAGATTTCGTCGCGCTGATCGACGACGACGAGTTTCCCTCGCAGGATTGGCTTCTGCAGCTCTTCAACGCGCGGCGCCGCTACGAAGTAGATGGAGTGCTCGGCCCGGTGAAAAGGTTTTTCGATGAGGAACCGCCGCGATGGCTCAAGAAGAGCCGGCTCTACGACCGGCCGGTCAATCCGACCGGAATTGAGGTGGCATGGCGCAGCGCGCGCACTGGGAATGTGTTGCTGAAGCGCGATCTTTTTGCCGGCGACAAGACGCCGTTTCGCACTGAGTTCAAGGCAGGCGAGGACCAGGATTTTTTCCGGCGAAAGATCGAAGAAGGCCGTTCGTTCGTCTGGTCCGCGGAAGCTGTGGCGCACGAGGTGCTGCCGCCTGCGCGCTGGAAGCGCTCGTATTTCATACGCAAATCGCTGCTGCACGGGGCCTACGGCGCGTTGCAGCCGGATTGCGGCGCGGTGAGCATCGCGAAATCGGTGATTGCAGTGCCGGTTTACACGATCGGCTTGCCGTTTGCGCTGCTTGGCGGCCAGCACCGCTTTATGACGCTGCTGGTGAAGCTCTGCGATCACGTCGGCAAGCTGCTGTACCTGATGCGCATCGACCCGATTCGCGAAGAGTACGTGAGCGACTGAGAAAGGGAACTGGAGGAAGCAAGAAGTGGGTGGAGTAATCAATTCCGCGGAGCAGGCCGGCATCCCGGTGCGCGCAGATAGGACAAACCGGATGCATGTAGCCGGCGATGAGATCAGGGTCGACGGCGGCAGAGTGCGCATCGGCAAACTCGATGCCGACATGTACCGTTTTCTGCGCGACCCGCAAGCCGTGATCGAGACTCTGCGGAAATCGCCCGACCGGCCCGACCTCTTCACGTTTGTGCAGAAGGTGAATGACACGACACCCAGGTACAACTACCCGCACGAGACGGCGAACTTTGCGGCGATTCCCGTCTCTACCTACGAGAACTGGTTTGAGAAGCAGATAACGAGCGTGCCAAGAAACCGCGTGAGGCAGGCGACCAAGCGAGGCGCGGTGCTGCGCGAGGTTCCTTTTGGCGAGGAACTGGTGCGGGGAATCTGGGAGATTTACAACGAGACTCCGATCCGGCAGGGCCGGCCCTACCCGCATTACGGCCAGAGCCTTGAGTCGGTGTACCGAGAAGAGTCCACTTACCTTGACTGCAGCGTCTTTGTGGGCGCCTACATGGGCGACGAACTGATCGGTTTCATCAAGTTGGTCTGGGATGACGATAAAGTCCAGGCCGGGTTGATGAACATCCTGTCGAAGATGAAGCATCGCGACAAGGCCCCGACCAACGCGCTTGTCGGCGAAGGCGTGCGGGCGTGTGCCGCGCGTGGAATCGCCAACCTCACCTATGGACCGTTCGCGTTTGCGAACCGCGAGCGGGATAGTCTGACAGAATTTAAAGAGAACAACGGCTTCAAGCGAGTGGAAGTGCCAAGGTACTACGTGCCGCTTACGGTGTGGGGAGCCGCGGCGCTTAAGCTCGGATTGCACCATAGGTTTGTAGACCGGCTGCCCGAAGGAGTGGGCCACAAACTTAGGGATCTTCGCGCACGGTGGTATAAGCGGCGGAACTCGCCTGCCAAAAAGGAATCGCACAAAAGCTGAGATCATGCCAGGACTTGCAGGGATCATTACAAGGAAGCCCAGGGAACAGGCCGCGGAGGAGTTGGCGCGGATGGTCGCTTCAATGCGCCACGAGTCGTTCTACGTCACGGGGACGTGGACCGACGAGGGCATGGGCGTCTATGTGGGATGGGCCGAACTGGAGGATCCACGGCGGTGTGCGATGCCGCTGCGCAATGAGCGTGGCGACAAATTGCTCGTGTTTTCCGGAGAGGAATTTCCGGAGCCGGGGCTGGCGCAGGATCTTTGCGCACGCGGGCACACAGTGTGCCGCAGCAGCAACGGGCATCTCGTGCATCTTGCCGAAGAGGATGAGAATTTTCCCGCTGATTTGAACGGCCAGTTTCACGGCCTGCTGCTGGACCGCAACAGCGGCGAGGTCACGCTCTTCAATGATCGCTTCGCTGCGCGCCGGCTCTATTATCACGAAGCGAATGATGGGTTCTATTTTGCCGCCGAGGCAAAGGCCCTACTTGCTGTGAAGCCGGAACTGCGTGCGATCGACGAACGCGGCTTGGGCGAGTTTGTAACCTGCGGTTGCGTGCTGGAGGATCGATCGCTGTTCAATGGAATCGGCATTTTGCCGTGGGCGGCGAAGTGGACTTTCCGCAATAGGGAACTGAAATCGAAGGGCCATTACTTCACGGCAAAAGAGTGGGAAGAGCAGGGAGAATTGCCCCCCGGCGACTACCACGAGCAACTGCGCGGCGCGATCGCGAGCAACCTGCCACGGTATTTTCAAGACGCGGAACGGATAGGCATTTCGCTGACCGGAGGCCTGGACACGCGCATCATCATGTCGCGGCACAAGGCCGATCCCGGGACGCTGCCCTGTTACACATTTGGCGGGACGTTCCGTGAGAGCCGCGACGTGCGCATCGCGCGGCGCGTGGCGCAGGCCTGCGGGCAGCCGCACCAGGTGATTCCGATTGCAGACGAATTCCTTCAACAGTTTCCGCGCCTCGCGGAGCGCACCGTGTACCTGAGCGATGGCTACGCGGAGGTGGACTGCGCGCCGAACCTGTATGCGAACCGGATCGCGCGGGAGATCGCTCCGATTCGTATGACCGGGAACTATGGCGATGAGGTGCTGCGGCACAGAATTGGGTTTCGTCCGTCTGTGCCTTCGGATGGAATTTTCAACGCGGATTTTCAACCGCGGCTTCACGCGGCGGCGGAGACATGCGCGCGCTCGCTTGACGGACTATCGCCGACGCAGGCAGCCACGCGGCAAGTCTCCTGGGTGTTTCACGGACTCGGGGCGCTTGAGTCGTCGCAGGTGGGGATGCGCACGCCGTATCTTGACAATGCAGTGGTCAGGACCGCCTATCGGGCTCCGACCCACACCTTGGTGACCAACGACGTGCGCGTGCAGATCATTCGCGATGGCGACCCGGAGCTCGCGAAGATTCGAACCGACCTCGGTTTTGCCGGAAGGGGCGGTCAAGTCGCAACCGCGGTGAGCCACTTCTTCTGTCGCGCCACCATGCGCGCAGAGTATGCCTGCGAGCACGGAAATCCGCAGTGGGTCGCGCAGATCGACAGGGGATTTCTGGGGAGGAGACTCGAGAAGACGTTCATGGGAATCCACAAATTCACTCATTTCGCGCTGTGGTACCGCGAGGCTCTGGCCGGATATGTGCGCGAGATGCTGCTGGATCCCAGAACCTTGCACCGGCCTTACCTGAATGCGCGTGAAGTCGAGAGCATGGTTGAGAGTCACCTTTCCGGCAGAGCCAATTACGCGCCCACGATCACAAAGTTGATCACTCTCGAGCACCTTCACCGGTTGTTGATTGACGCACAATGAGCATTATCGCCACAGCCGTTATCCTTGCCTTCATTGTGCTGTTGTTCCGGCTCGCCCGGGATGAATCGCGCGCGTCATGGGCACTGTGGATACCCATTCTGTGGTTCGGGATCATTTGCTCGCGGCCCATATCGAACTGGATTCATCCCGACCAGGGCACCGATTACATGGATCGGTTTACCGAAGGCAGCCCGCTTGATGCGACGATTTACGGCTTCCTGATTCTTGCTGCACTGCTGGTCCTGAACCGCCGCGCGGATCGCGTGAAGAGCTTTCTGCAGGCGAACCTGCCCATCGTGCTGTTCTTTGCCTACTGCGCCGTCAGCGTTGTGTGGTCTGACGATCCCATGGTCGCTACCAAGCGGCTTGTTAAGGCGATTGGGGACTTTGGGATGGTGCTCGTAGTGCTTTCCGACGCGGACAGCGAGACCGCGGTAAAACGGATGTACACATACACCGGATTCGTGCTGCTGCCGATGTCGGTGTTGCTCATTTTGTTCTTCCCCTCGCTGGGCACCAGCTATAACGTCTCGGACCACGTGACGATGTACACCGGCGTGGCCACGTTCAAAAACCTGCTCGGGGTGATGTGCATGGCTTGCGGCCTCGGCGCGCTGTGGTCGCTGATTTCGGCATGGCAGGACCGTGAGATGCCCAATCGCAAACGGCATTTGGTTGCTTATGGAATCACGGTTCTGCTGGCGCTTGGGCTTCTGGTGCGCTCGGATTCGATGACGTCGTTCTCGTCGTTTGCATTGGCCGGAATGGTGATGGCAGTATCCGCGACGCCGCTGGCAAAGCGGCGGCCGGGCGTGTTGCTTGCTGCGGTGTTGTTCGCGGTGGGGATAGCAGGGTTTGCGCTCTTCATGGATTCGGGCGGCAGCCTGCTCGAGAATATCGGGCGCAACCCGACGTTGACGGGCCGAACCATGATCTGGAGAGCGGTGCTCGCGCAGCACATCAACCCGTTGATCGGCGCGGGCTTCGAGAGCTTCTGGATGGGCGACCGCATGCAGTCGGTGTGGTCCATGAGCCAGGTCGGTATCCAACAGGCGCACGACGGGTACCTCGAGCTCTACCTGAACCTCGGATGGATCGGCATTGCGCTGCTGGGGCTGATGATCGTGACTGGATATCGCAACGGTTTTCTGCTCTACATGCGCGACCCCACGGCAGGCCGCCTGCGGATTGCGGTGTTGACCGCGGCCGTGGTCTTCGGGTTCACAGAGGCTGGATATCGAATGATGAGCCCGGATTGGACCGGATTTCTGGTCGCTGTCACCGCGCTTCCATGGGCGTTGGCGGGAAAAACACAAGTCGATGTTTCATTCGTGCGGCTTCGACCGAAGGCGCAATCCGAGATGCGCATCTTGCAGTGATCCACGCGCGTTAGAAGCGCTTCGGCTGATCGACCAATGCTTGATGCGATACGACACGAGGGCTAGGCGATGTACGAACCGGAACTCAACAATGCGAGGGAGTCGATCGAGACTCTTCCCGAGGACGTGCGGGAGCGCTTTGCAGAGTTCAGGAGCCAGGTAGAGGCGCGCACAACTCTGCCGTGGGGAGAACACTGCACTGAGTGCGTCTGGCCGGTTTGCTACTCGACATGCGCGCTGTACGAGCGCCGCGCAGATGGAGGATGCCGGCAGTTTGCCGGAGACGCGGTTCGCATCGATCATCGCGACGGACTGAACCCCTACATTCTCAAGGTGAAATTCAAGCAGTGGGCGAAGTTCTGGAGCGTTGGCTCACTCAAACTGAAGCCGCTGGATCGTGCGGACAGGACGGAGCGCATCCATATTGCGGTGGGCGCAATTGCGCGCGCCACGCCCCTGCCGGCAGGCCCAAAGGCGCGAGTTCTCGGCAAGATCAACTACCGCAGGCGCGTGACGCTGGCATCGGCGGGGCCCGCTGAAGTGCCGCCGGACTGTTTTGTGCTGGAGTGCTTCAACCCCAATGCCCGCGCTGTGTCGTTAACGCTCGTGGTCCGGAACAAGGACCGAGATGTGATCCGTAGATTCGAAGAATCCATCGCGATCACCCAGGGTTACACGCGAGCGCGAGTGGGTTTTGCGGCCATCGCCGCCGCGGTGGACACGACGCACCCGTTCGAAGTGGAACTTATTCCCAATGGATGCGAAAACACCACGCTCTATTTCGGTCTGATGGATTTCGTGAAAGAGCGCAGCGGGGCCGCGGCAACGACTGCCGCGAAAGCGCCGGGTGGCGCCGGCGCGCGGACGCTTAAATGCATTGTGTGGGATCTGGACAACACGCTGTGGGACGGCGTGCTGATCGAGGATGGAGAAAAAGGTGTGCGGCTGCGGCAGGGCGTAGTCGACGTGATCAAGGCGACCGACGAGCGCGGAATTTTGCATTCGATTGCCAGCAAGAACAATCACGACGAAGCCATGCGGTTGCTGAAAAAACTTGGAATTGAGGAGTATTTCCTGTTTCCGCAGATTTCGTGGACTCCGAAGAGCGAGTCCATTCGCCGGATTGCGCAGCAACTGAACATCGGGATCGACGCGATGGCGTTTGTTGACGACCAGGCCTTTGAGAGATCGGAGGTGCAGACTGCGCTGCCTGAGATCATCGTCATTGACGCAGCGGAATGCGAATCGTTGCCGCAGCGCGCCGAGTGCCAGGGAAATGTGACCGCCGAGAGCCGCAACCGAAGGCAGATGTATCGCGAGCAGGAGCAGCGAGAAACCGCGCAGAACAGATACACGGGCGACTATCTTGGCTTTCTGCGTTCATGCGGAATCGAAGCAAGTATCCGGCCGCTTGAGGAAGAGAACCTTCGCCGCGTCTACGAGCTGGCGCAGCGTACCAACCAGATGAATTTTTCAGGGAATCGCTACCATGAGTCGGAGTTGCGGGACTTGATGCGATCGGCAGTCCTCAAGGGCTTCGTGGTGCAGTGCCGGGACAGGTTTGGCGACTACGGAATCGTGGGCTTTGCGGTGGTGGAAACGCTGCGTCCGTGCCTTGTCGACCTCATGTTCAGCTGCCGCGTGCAGGCCAAGCGCGTGGAACACGCAGTGCTCACCTTTCTGCTTCACCGGTTCGCCATGAACGGAGCGAGAGACTTCTTTGCGAAGTACCGGCGGACAGAGAGAAACGCTCCGTCGGGCAAAGTTTTCGCTGAGATGGGATTCGAGCAGGTGGAAGAACGGGACGGCGTGCAGTCGCTCGTGTTCCGGTGCGGTCAGGCCATCCCCGACGACGGAATTGTGACAGTGTTGAGCGAACTGGAGGCCGCCGCAAATGCCTGATGCCGGCCTGCTCACGCGAGTTCGCAATCGCATTCTGCGCGAGACCGGTTACCGGTATCACCGGCGCCTGGTTCGTCTGGAATTTGAGCAGCCGGTTGTGTCGTTCACGTTCGACGATTTTCCGCGCACGGCCCTGTATGAAGGAGGAGCCATCCTTAAGCGGCACGGCGCCGCCGGCACCTATTATGCGTGCGCGGGACTGATGGGCAAGATGGATGCGGCGGGCGAAATGTTTACAAGGCGGGACCTCGAGTACCTGATCGCGCAGGGGCACGAACTCGGATGCCACACCTACGGGCATCATGACGCAATGCTGACGATGCCGGCCACATTCGAGAGGTCGATCATCGCCAACCGGGCGGCGCTCTCGGCTCTCTGCCCGCAAACGCCGATTCGCGCGTTCTCGTACCCAAAGGCAGAACCTCATGCGGGCGTGAAGCGAGTCGCGGCGCGCCACGCGGCCTGCTGCCGGGCAGGCGGCCAGACATTGAACAGCGGGATCGCGGACTTGAACTGCCTAAAGTCATTCTTTCTCGAACAGAGCCGGCACGATCCCGCGGCGATCCGTCAGGCGATTGAAATGAACCGCGACGCAAAGGGGTGGCTGATCTTTTCCACGCACGACGTAAGCGAGAACCCGTCGCCCTACGGCTGTACGCCTGGATTTTTCGAAATGGTCGTCAACTATGCCGCACAATCGGCGCGCATCATCACCGTCGGAAAAGTGTGCGAGATGCTTTCTGCGGCGGCGCGGGCGGGCAAATCGTGACTAGCGCAGTGGGCTCTCTTGAAAAGATAGATCTCATATTTAAGGAGCAGGATTGAAGCCGTTCGACGCGAGTGGAGCTTTTGCGCCATCGGTTCCGCGTGGCGGAACCGCGCTGCGCAGCCTGGCAGTGCGTGGCGCCGGCATGAACATTTTCTCCGGCGCCATGGCGATGGCCATCCAGGTGATTGCCACAGTGGTGCTGGCGCGGCTCCTTACACCGCGCGATTTCGGCCTCATGGCGATGGTGACGACCTTCAGCCTTCTTCTCACCAACGCGAGCTCCAATGGATTCATCGACTCCGTCCTGCAGCGCAAGGAGATCACGCGGGAACTTGCGAGCAACCTGTTTTGGATGAACCTGGCAATCGCGGTAGCGCTCACGCTTCTCTTCATTGCGGCAGCGCCGCTGCTGGCCAGGTTCTACAGCGAGCCCACTGTTGCCATTGTCACCGTAGGAATGTCCGCGACGATACTGCTCGCGGTCGTTCCGGTGATGCACGCGACGCTGCTGCGCCGCGCGATGCGCTTTCCCGCGCTGGCGAAGAACGACCTCATCTCGCGCGCCGTCAGCGTGCTTGTCTCCATCACGTTCGGTGTCGCCGGATGGGGTGTCTGGGCCCTGGTCATGGGCCAGGTTGCGATGGCGCTGAGTGTGGCGATTGGGGTCTGGATACTTTGCCCGTGGGTTCCCTCGCCTCCAAGCCGCCGCGCACAGACTCGATCGACGCTGAAGTTCGCGGGTCATATCAGCGTTCGCTACAGCATCAACTACTTTGTACGCAACTCTGACAATCTGCTGGTCGGCTGGCGGTTCGGCGCAAATCCGCTGGGCTACTACAAGAAGGCATACGACCTGTTTGCGATGTCGATGACGCAGCTGGTCTCAAACAACGCCAATGTCGCGGTAACGGCATTGAGCAGGGTTCGCGAAGACCGGGAGCAATACCTTCGTTACTTGCTTGGCGCGATCGGAATGCTGGCCTTTATCGGCATGGGCCTGTCCGGCGATCTGACGCTGATCGGCAAGGATGTGATCCGTGTGCTGCTTGGGCCGAAATGGGGAGAGGCCGGATGGATCTTCACATTCTTTGCGCCGGCCATCGGCGTCATGATGGTGAGCGGCGTGCACGGATGGATTCATGTGTCGCTGGGGCACGCGGACCGCTGGCTGCGCTGGGGCATCTTTGAGTGGGTGGTTACCTGTTCGCTGTTTCTTGCCGGGCTGCCCCTCGGCCCGAAGGGAATCGCCATCGCGTGGAGCGTGTCATTCTGGATCCTGACCCTGCCGGCAATCTGGTATGCGGGCAAGCCGATCGGCTTCGGCGCAGGCCCCGTCATCCGGGCGATTTGGCGATACATCGCAGCGGCCCTGGTTGCGGGCGCGGCGGCGTACTGGCTCCTCGCGCACACCCGGTTTCTTGTCGATGCACAGGGCGCCGGTGGAGCCGCGCTGCGGATTGCGTGCGTTACGGTACTGTTCGGCACGATGTACGTAAGCTGGGTGGTGATTCTCCACGGCAGCCCGGCGCCGCTCCGCACGTTGGCAAAACTCATGCGGGAACTGCGCGGCCGCAAGCGCGGTTCGGCCTCGGCAGCTACCACCTCCGGGGGAGAGGCGGCGACATAGATGGAGTTGCAGTCCAGGAGCGGTTCTGATTTTCTGAGTACAAGGGGAAGTGTGGCGGTGGTCTGTGCATCGACTGCGGAGCGGCGCCGGAATAAGCAGCTATGAGAGTCTGCATGCTGGCCTACTCGTTTTACGACGCGGACAACCGTGTGCGGCGTTATGCCGAAGCGCTCGTGCGCCGCGGAGATCAAGTGGATGCGGTCGCTATCGGGCAGCCGGGCCAACCGGCCTTTGAAGTCATCGAGGGCGTTCGTCTGTTCCGGTTGCAGAGCCGGACGCGCGACGAAGGCGGTCCCTTCAGCTATCTCATCAAGCTCATTCTCTTCTTCATCAGGTCTGCGTGGTTCCTTACCTGGCGGCAATTCAAGCAGCCCTACGACGTGATTCACGTTCACAATCTGCCCGATTTCGAAGTGTTCGCGGCGCTCGTTCCACGCCTCATGGGCGCGCGCGTGATCCTCGACATGCACGAGATCACGCCGGAATTCTACGCGAGCAAATTTCACATCAGCGAGCGCTCTCTCGTGATCCGCACGCTCGCTCTGATCGAGAAGCTGTCGATTGCATTCGCGCATCACGTAATTGTGGTGAACCACATGGTCGCGGAGGCGGTATTGGGCCGCCGGTCCGTGCGGCCGCAGAAATGCACTACGATCATCAACTACCCCAATGCGCAGATGTTCTATCCCCGCGCTCGTGCGAAGGGCGCGGAACCGGAGACCGTGGGCGACTTCATCATGTGCTATCCGGGCACGCTCAACCGCCACCAGGGCGTCGATGTCGCGATTGAAGCAGTGGCCCTATTGCGCGACCGTGCGCCGGGGTTGAAGTTCCTCATCATCGGCGATGGCGCGGAGCGCGAAAGCCTCGAGCGCCTGATCGTGGAGCGCAGGCTGGAAGACCGCGTTACGCTCAAGGGAACCATCCCCCTGAACGACGTGGCGGAGACGATGGCGCGTATCGACCTGGGCGTTGTGCCCAAGCGCAAGGACGGATTCGGGGACATCGCATTCAGCACCAAGATCATGGAATTCCTGGCCATGGGTGTTCCCGTCGTCGCATCGAGGACTCGCATCGACGAGTACTACTTCAACGATCGCCTGCTCGAGTTCTTCGAATCGGGCAATGCGCGCGATCTCGCGGAGAAGATCCTGCACCTGATGGAGCAGCCGGATCGAAGAGCAGAGATGCGCCAGGCCGGACTCGAGTTCGTTACAGCGAATAACTGGAACGCGAAACAGGAAGAGTACTTCGAACTGCTCGATCGATTGACGGGAAAGGCACGGGCCGTCGCGGTGTGAAGCCGCGAAATGAAAGGACGGTATGAGACGCCGGACGGTGCGAGCAGTCATTGCGCTATTCATCCTGTCCGCTCTCTTCCCACTCGCGCTGCCATGCAACGCACAGGTCTGGAAGCCGTTTCTCCGCGAGAATCAGGCGATCGACTGGTCCGGCGCCGGCGCGGGACCGATTCCGGCGCGGCTTACGCGATGCGCTTCACTTACTCCAGCCGCGACGCTTGACCGCATCAACGCAGCGCTCTCATCGTGCCCGGGCGGGCAGACCGTTTACCTTCAGCCCGGAACTTACTCGATCACTGGAACGATCCACGTGCCGTCCAACGTGACGCTTCGCGGCGCCGGCGCGGACCAGACCATTTTGAACGCAACTGGTTCGGGCGACGCCGTAATCGCGCTCGGGGTCGGCGGCGTACCGTATCGGCCGCGCGTCATTCGTAACGGCGCGGCCGCCGGCTCGACGCAGATCGAACTGGTTTCCGCCGATGGCATTCACGCCGGCCAATACTTGGGCCTGGCGGAGCGCAACGATCCGGCTTACGTCACCTCGGCCGGCAGCGGAGGCAACTGCAACTGGTGCGACGGCGGATGGTCGAAGGATGGTTCCCTGGCAAGGGGCCAGATCGTCGCCGTGACGTCCGTGGCCGGCAATGTTGTCTCGTTTTCGCCGGCCCTCTATTCGCCGTACACGCACGATCCCGTGGCCGTTCCGTTCGACATGGCCGTGGATCACGCCGGCGTGGAAGACCTCCAGGTCCGGGCCAACAACACCGGATACGCCGCCAACTTCAGCATGGACATGTGCGCCCGGTGCTGGATCAGGGGCGTTGAGTCGAATTACGCCGACGGCGATCATTTCACGGTGTTCTGGGGATTTCACGACGAAGTGCGCGATAGCTATTTCTCCAATGCATTTCTGCATACGCCGGGCGCGCACGATTCGGACATCGACCTCGCGCTCAAGACCAGCGCAAGCCTCGTGGAGAACAACATCATCGAGCGCACGCATGAGTCCGTCATGCTCGAGTGGGGCGCGGCCGGCAACGTGATTGCCTACAACTACATGATGGGCGAGTTCGACAGCAATGCGCCCAACGTCGTAATTGGCGGCGTAGACTTCCACGGCGCGCATCCGCAGTTCAATCTGCTCGAAGGCAACGTTCTCACGGAGATCTACGCCGATTCCGTGTGGGGAAGCTCCAGCCAGACGACGGCCTTCCGTAATTGGGTTGTCGGGACGAACAAGGTGTGCACGCCGCTGCATGGGCGCGGAGCCGTGAGTTGCTCCGGACCCGACGGTCACTATGGCTTCCAGGCTGCGCGGGCCGTGCAGCTTTCGTACTTATCCACCCGCAATAACCTGATCGGCAACGTGGTGGGGAGTGCGCAGATGCAATCGTTGCGCGGCTACACGATGCCGGTGCCGCAGGCCGCCAGACTGGACTACCCGGCGAAGCGCACCTACGAGGCCGCGACGCCATTCTCGTTCGGATACGGCAGCGCCAACGATGACGGAACCGGCGACGGCTGCGGCGGCGGAAAACCTCCGTGCCACGCAGCGGGAAATTCGGCTACACAACTTCTCCATGGCAACTTCAACAACGTCACGACCGCGACGGAGTGGGCGCCCGGCGTGGCCCACTCGTTACCCCCATCGTTTTACCTGGCAGGAAAGCCGTCATGGTGGGCGCAGCATCCATTTCCGGCTATCGGACCAGACGTAACGGGAGGCAGCGGGCCGGGCGGATACAGTTACGGAAATCCTGCAGAATTCTGCTACCTGCGCGTGATGGGCGGATCGGATGGCGGCCCCGGAAGCCCGCTCACATTTAACGCGGATCGATGCTACGGATCGAGCTCATCCGGACCTGCGCGGCAAGCTGCTCCAGCACCCTGACTCCGGGCTGCCATTACCAGCGGAATTATCTGATTCCTGGATATTTATCCCCATTTGGACCTCAAGTTACTTTGTGGTTACCTAAGGGGGCAGTATTTCGCCATTCGTGGGATTCAGGTTCTGCCCTCAATTGCGTACGCTGCTCACGATGGCGATCGTGTCGTCAAATTGGCGAACAAACCGGCTTGCGGCTGTCTCCTTCGCGCTGCTGTGGAGCGCGGTCGCGCCTGTTCCGGGCCAGGCGCCGGCGTCCGATCAGAGTTCAGTTCCCGGCCAGAGTGTCGCGTCGACCTCCGTCAGGCAGGGCCAGGAGCCGCCAGATCCGAAACTCAAGCCCAATCCGATCGATGCCCTGCGCAAGTTCGAGCCGGCAGCCGATGAAGAGTACCGCCTGGGCCGCGGTGATCAAATCCAGATCGACTTCGCGGGGCGTCCGGAGCTGCAGGCGAAATTGGCCATCGGGCCCGATGGCCGCATCACTCTGCCGCTGGCCGGCGAAGTCATGCTGGTCGATGTAACGCGGCAGGAAGCTGCGCGCAAAATCGAGGCCGCCCTCGCGCCGTACTATTCGAACCTCAGCGCCATGGTTACGGTCACCAAGTACACCGCCAACCGCGTTCTCGTTCTCGGCGCGGTAGATCATCCGGGGCCGATGGAATTCGACGGCAGCCCCACTCTGCTTGAAGCAATCACGCGCGGCGGCCTGCCGCTGGTGGGGCCGCTCAAGCGCCCTCAGATTCCCGATGAATGCGCAATCTATCGGAACAACGACCAGGTGATGTGGGTTCAACTGCGGCAGCTCATCGATTCAGGCAATCCGCTGGCCGATCTTCGCCTTCGTCGCGGCGACGTCGTTTATGTTCCCGATCCCTCGGAGCGCTTCGTCTCTGTTCTGGGCGAAGTGAATCATCCAGGCCCCGTCGAGCTCGATGCCAAGGCCACTCTTCCCGGAGTGCTCTCCATGGCAGGAGGGATCACCGACAAGGCAGGTAGTAATCCTCACGTTCAGATCGTCGATCCGAAGACCGGGACTTCGCGTGTGATGAGTTTCAAAGACCTCATGAATCCGGCAAAATCGCTTGAGGTCAACCTCAAGCCCGGAGACATCATTTACGTCCCGGTGAGCGGATTCTATCGCGCAACGTACTTTCTTGAGCGCCTGAGTCCGCTTACAACGCTGGCGACACTGGCAGCAGTCAACGGTGCCCTATGAGCGCGCTGCGCCAGGAGCCGGGGTACGACGAGCTTCAGCATCGCCTTGCCGGGATGCAGATACCGCCCTCTGTGCAGCGGATGCCGGCCACTCATCCCAGCCAGGTGTTCTTTCACTTCGACATTCTGCGCAGCCTGCAGATGCACCGCAAAATGGCGGTCGGAATCTTTCTCTTCTTTCTGCTGCTGTCGGGCGGGTACATGGCAAAGCGGTGGAACAGTTACAAAGCGTCGGCGATCGTGTATGTGCAGCCTTCGCCGCCGCGCCTCATGGCCAATGGCCCCGCGCAGCAGTGGCCTTACGACGCGAATACGTACGAGTCCTACATCCAGCAGCAGATCCACGACGTTACCCGGCCCGATGTGCTGATCGCCGCGGTGAAGAGGATTCCCGGCTTTCAGGGACAAGGCGAGAGCGATCAGGCGGCCGCCGATCATCTGAACGGCAATCTCAAAGTCACGCGCGTCGGCAACGGATACCAGATATCGATTGAGGCCGCAGCCACCGATCCCGAAGGCGCGGCACTGGCGGCCAATTCCGTCGCCGGCGCCTACATTCAGAGCGCCACGCGCGAACTGCGCGCCGGCGATCCGCAGCGCATTCAGCTTCTGGGCGACGAGCGCGACCGCATCACGAAAGAGCTGGCCAGCGACCGCACCGAGCAGGAAGACCTGAACAAGAAACTGGGCGTAGCCAGCGTCGGAGCGGCAACGCCGGATCCGTACGACGACCAGATCGCCGCCGTTCGCGCCGAGCTCGTAAAAGCGCGCACCGCCCACGACGAAGCCGCGGCCACGCTCACTTCCCAGACCGGCTCCGGTCAGAATTCGGCTGCTCTCGATGCGGAAGCCGACGAACTTGTCGCGGCCGATCCTGGCCTGGGCAGCATGAAGATGGCGCTCAACAAGCGCCGCAGCGAACTTATCTCACAAATGGCCAACCTGACGCCGAATCATCCGGAGTACAAGCAGGACGCCGAAGAACTTTCCAAGATCAATACCTCGCTCGACACCATGAGCAAGGAATTACGCGCAAAGGCTGGGGCCGAGATCACGCAGCGGCTCAAAAACGCACTCGAGCGCACTTCTTCAGTAGAAGCAACGCTGAACGCGCAGCTGGCGCAGATGACATCGACCGCAGGCAGCGCAACGCCGCGCCTGCAGCGTGAGAGCGATTTGTCCGCCGACATCAATCGCCTGCAGAACCGCTTCGCCGTGGTCGACGAGCAGTACCGCAACCTCACCATGGAAAACAATGCCCCCGGCGCGGTGTACCTTTCGGCTGCCGCCTTGCCCCCGCTGCATGCCGCGCGCAAGACGGTCATGCGCAACGGCCTCATCGTGCTGATCGCCGGGCTCGTCTTCGCGCTGGGCGCAGCGCTCATTGCCCACAATCTTGACCCGAAGATATATATCGCCGCCGACGTCGAACGGGTGCTTGGATTCTCGCCCATGGCCCTGCTGCCGGATTTCTACGAAGTGGGCACCGGCGTCGCCGAAGAATACATGCTCCGCCTCGCCTCAGGTGTGGAACATGCGCACCAGCAGGGCGTGCTGAACAGCTGCATCTTTACCGGCGTGGCTCCCGGCGCGGGAGTCACCACGGTCTCAACGCGCGTCACCAACATGCTGCAGGCGATGGGGCGCGCGACTGTGCTGGTGGATGCGGTTGGGACGCCGCCACCGGCAAGGCCGCTTGAAGCGCTAACGCCGGGAAGCGAAATCATTCACTCTCCGCGCGGAAGCCGGTCCACCGCGCTGCTTCAGCAGATGACGCAGGAGGCAGGAGAGGACACGATCGTAGTCACCGACACTGCTCCGCTGCTTGTCTCCGGCGAAACAGAGTACCTGGCGCGGTTCGTCGATTCCGCGATCATCGTCGTTGAATCCGCTGTGACAACGAAGGCCCAATTGCGGGAAGTAGCGCGGACACTTCAGCGGCTAGAAGTATCCGCCGTGGGATTCGTATTGAACCGCATCTCCGTCGAAAACGCCAATCCGTCGTTCAAACAGTCGGTGCGGGCAGTCGAAAAGCATATTCGGAACCAGGCGCGGGCGTTCGACCGCGCGGCAGCCAGAAACGAGATGCCGGCGCTCTCTGAATCAGAGCCGGCCTCCCAGCGAAGCCGCGATACCGAATCCGCGCGGAGATCGCCGGATTCTGACCGTCTCTGGAACGCCGGTTCCGAGCCGATGACTGAACCTGCCTCCCGGGAATCGCGCCCGCAGGTGTCTCAACCCATAGCTTCGCCAAAGCGCGCGAGCTTCATCGATCCGGATCCGGAGCCCGCTCACGAAATCCCGGTTTCGGAAATCCCTGCGGAGCCGCCTGCGTTCGATACAAAACCTGAAGCGTCGTGGCCCGAACCTGTTCAGGCTCGCGTGCCAGCGTCAGGCTACGATCAGATGAGCGGCGAGCCTTCCCCGCAGTTTCACCAGCCATGGAACGAACCATCTGCGGCTGCCGCGCCCGCCCAGGCGGCGCCCTTTGATCCTGATGCAACGTGGCCGTTTGCGTCGGCGGCCGCGAACGAGGTGCAATCCGTCCGCACAGACACGCGAACGCCGCCTGCTGCCCCGAGGCCGGCTCGTGGACGCGAGGGTGTCCACGTCACCCCTGCCGATCCAATGCCATCGCCCATGTCGATGAGCGAAGAAGAATTGGTGGCGGCGCAGTGGGAGGTGTATCGCAGAGAAGCGAACCTTCATGCTGATCTGCCCTTCGTTCCCGCCACTGAGCAACGCGGCGACCCTTCGCCTGAATCCGCGCGGGAAACACGTGCCCCCCAGAAGTATTGGAGCCCGGACGAGGACGCCGTGGCGGCCATGAAGTCTGGCTCTTGGCCACAACTCGAACCGGACCATGTCGCCACTGCGGATGCGACGGCTTCGCGGTTCTCAGGTTATGCCGAACCGCAGAACACCGCCGCTCACGAACCGGCTCGCGCATTGCCCGTCTCTGCCGGAGAAGATCCCGCGCAGGAGTCCGACGGGTTGCCTTTCAGCGCCGCGTCACGCCTGGGCGGCCTGAGAAATCTGCTGGTTTCGCTCGGCGTCCAGAACCTTCACAAGGAAACCGAACAGCGGAAAGCCGACGCAATCACGGAAATCCGCGTCGCCGAGAGGCCAGTGTATGCCGTGCCTGACAGCCCTTCCGGCGATGAAACGCTGGTGGGGCCGCTTGCCGCAGTCACAGCTCGCCCGGAGCTGATTCCGCCGCGCCTGCCGGACCTGCCGGAGCGCGAAATTGCGGTACGGGAAAAGGAACCGCCACGCCCGGTGAAGTCGCCTCAAGTGAATCGGTGGGACTCGCCCGACGATGTCGAGACGCTGCCCTCGCGTCGCGGACAATACCGCAAGCGCCACTGAGTCCGCCCCATCCTCTCCACCCAGGCCATCACTTCGGCCTGACCAGTTCAATGCGATCTCGCGTTCGCACCCACGTGTTGCCGGCCATGCGCCCAACTGCATCCAGCCCGGCGGGATCGATGCGAAAACCGTCGATCAGCTCTTCGCGAATGTGGAAGCGCACAATCTCCCCGAGCACGATGACTCCCCCGCTGGGCTTGCGGCTCGTGTAGATCACCTGCATCAGCTTGCACTCCATGTGCGCGGGCGACTCCGCCACCCGCGGCGGCCGCACCATGGTGCTCGGCAGCGGCGTCAGGCCTGCGAGCTTGAATTCATCCACTTCCGGCGGAACCTCGGCGGCCGTGGCATTGGCCGCGGCGGCAATCTGGTCGGTCACCACGTTCACCACAAATTCGCCCGTCTCTTCAACATTGCGAAGAGTGTCCTTGCGCGGAGATGGCTCGTCGCCAGAACTGCGTAACGCAGGGCAGAACAGCAGCGTGGGCGGCGCGGATCCGACGCCGCAAAAGAAGCTGAACGGCGCCAGGTTGGGTACTCCATCCCGATCCAGGGTGGAAACCAGCGCAATGGGCCGCGGCACAATAATGCCGGTCATCAACTTGTACACGTCGCGCGCCGGGTGGCCGGCAGGATCGATGTTCAGCATGGGGGCAGAAAATCCGCTCATCAACCTGAATCGTAGAACATCAATCGCCGGGAATGGGCGTCTAAGCGGCTGGGGGAAGCGTTCCAATCCGGGTCCGATCCGTATCCGGCATCCGGGGGCGTGACCTCATTGGTGCGTGACAGGGAATTTCGCAGGTATGTAACATACGATGATGCACAATCGCTAGAAGGGGGGAGCTCTGTCGTGCCGCGAATCCACTTTCAACTTCAACTTGCCGAATTGAAGGACAAGCTCCTGGCTATGGCCGCTCTGTCGCAGCAGGCCGTGGAATCGGCGGTGGATGCGTATCTTCAGCGCGATCAGGGCCTTTGCCATTACGTTCGCCAGAACGAGACGGCTATCAACACCGCCCAGCGCGAATTGGATGAGATGGCGTACGAACTGCTCGCCAAGGAGCAGCCCATGGCCATCGATCTCCGGTTCATCCTCGCCGTCATCAAGATTAACGGCGACCTGGAGCGGATCGGCGACCAGTCGCTGGGCATCTCGCGGCGAACCCGCGAAGTACTCCAACTCGAGTACGTGGAACTGCCGGTGGACTTTGAGGCCATGGGCGAGTGCACGGCGCGGATGATCAGATCGGCGATCCAGTCGTTGCTTGAGGGCGACGCGCGCCTCGCGGATCACGTCCGCGAAATGGATGACGAGGTGGACCGCATCAACCGGCGGGCGCATTCGGATCTTCTGGAGATGATCCAGAAGGACCCGCAGTACACGCAGCAAGCCATGAACGGGCTGTTCGTGTCGCGGTCGCTTGAGCGGATTGCCGACCATGCGTCGAATATCGCCACCGACGTGATCTTCTGGATCCGTGGGGCGGATGTTCGCCACCAGCTCAGCATGGCCATGGACTGACGCGGCGCAAATCACAAAAAACGAAGATGTGCCGTGGATTCTTACAGTTAGGGATCAGCACTGCCTCAATTAGCCGAGGTCGCCGGTCGAATCCAGGATCGAGATTCCTCGCAGCCACCGATCTGTCTCGGACAAACGCATAAATTTCTTTGTCCTGTAGGCAACATAGCCGCGGCTCTCTGCCATCTAAGAATTCATACGACAGTAAGGCGATTTCCGCCATCCCCCAGAAACCTCTCTGTTTGCACTTTGTTCCGGGGCTCGAGTCTAGAGGGTGTTCTGCGGTCTAATTGCTGATTACACACAGGTTACTGGAGATCGAGCTCCATGCAGGTTTCGGTATTGCTGGCTGGTATGTTGACCGGAATGGGGCGGACCGCCCCCTGCGAGATTATTGCCAGGAGAAGCCCGCTCGAAGGCGGCGGCTTCGCGTTTGCCGAGATCGTGATTCTTCACGCTCCGGCCGACTTTCCCACTGGTGACTACACGCTGGCGTTCAACGACGTCCAAATGCCCGTGAAGCATGTGGGGGTGCTGTGGACGATCGTTGAAAACCGCCCGGCGTTGGCTCGCGAGCCGGCTGGAAGAGTCGAAGCCCCGCGGGTCCAACCGCCGGCCGTCGCGGTGGCGAACCCGAAACCACTGTTGAAGAAGCGGAAGAGCAGGGCGGGCGCGGCGAAGTAAGAGGCACGCTGCCTCCTCAGGGTCCGCGAATCGGACGGCGAATATCCTGTTGACTTACTGCGAGCCGTCGCGTACATACTGGTTGGTATCTTGCCGGTGTCGAAAAAGATCCAGCGCGGGAAGGCGAAACTGCGCGCGATCTGGTTGAACTCTCGTCGAGTACCGCGCGCAACGTCAGGCGGCGCGGGCCGCATTGAATCCAATTCGCTCCCCCTGTTACATACCAACCTGTCTGTACGTCAAAGTGTCAGCACATCGCGAACGCCCGAACCCCACACTTTAAAAGGAGAATTGCCAATGTCGAGAATGAGAGTGTCGCGCAGGAAGCTGTTCACAACCGGAGCATGCGTGCTCGTGGGCGCGGTGGCTCTGCCGGGACCGGAGAGAGCCAGCGCACTGGAAGGACAGAACTCGGCGAACGAGGAGATTATCCGCAAATGGTACGCGGCCTGGGTAAACAAGGACCTGGACACGTTCAACGCCCTGCTCGCCGACAACTTCACCTTTTCGAGCGCCGCCGGCGACGACCACATCAGCAAAACCCAGTTCAAGACGCAGTGCTGGGACACGCAGGTTGCCTACATCGAGCGCTCTGACCTGGAGCGAATCTCCACCGGCGCCGACGACGCATTCGTGAAGTATCTCTGCCACACCAAGAACGGCAAATCGTTCCGGAACGTGGAGTACCTTCGATTCGCGAACGGAAAGCTGGAATCGATCGAGTGCTACTTCGGCGAGCAGTCCAGCTTCCCGTCCGCGGTCAGCAACGGCAAGTAGCCTCCGGGCCGGGCTGAACCACGGACAGGCGGCCGATTCGCGGGACGCTGGTTGGCTTCGCCATGCAGGTTGGATCGTCAGCGAGCGGGTTCGCGCTTTTCCCGGCTTTCGTTTTTGTTCCTTTCTCCTTGTTCGTCGAGAATCAGCGCGACTTCGTGGTGGCCGGCCTTCTGGGCAATCGCGCTCAGCGTCTCGCCTTTGGGCGAACGCAACGCCGCATCCGCGCCGCGCCCGATCAACAGCCGCACAGCGTCGGCGCGCCCGCGCAACGCTGCGTAGGCCAGGGGAGTCTGCCACCCCTCCGCATCCAGCGGAAACAGGCCGTACTCATGAAACGTCCGATTCAGAGCGGCGGGGTCCTCATCGAGGACGGCCTTGACGCGTCCAAGCAGGTTGTACTGGATTGCATCGATGATGTCGACCGGGCCCCGCAGAATCCGGTCGCGCGCTTCTTTATGCCCTGAATAGTCCGCCCACCCTGCCGGCGTGCCGTGATATTTCTCCTCGTGCGCGCGAACGTCTGCGCCGTGCTTCATCAACACATCAATCGCGCTCAGGTTGCCGTACCAAGCTGCCCCATGCAGCGGCGTGTAGCCGCTCGTCGAGTCGATCGAAGTCTGCGGACTGTCGTGCACGTTCACTGACGCTCCATTGCGGATCAGTATTTCGACCACCTCGCCTGTGCCACGCTCGGCGGCGCGCACGATAAGGTTCGCCCAGCGGCAGCCCGGCTTGAGGGCGTCCGGATCCTCGCGCAGCAGGCGCTCAATGTCGCGCGTCCTTCCCAGCGCAACGGCCGCGGGCAGTCGCACCTGGGCGCCGCGATCGAGAAGAATCTGAACGAGGCCTGCATCGCCATCCAGGGCAGCCAGGTCAAGCGCCGTGAATCGAGCCTCGTCAATGGACTCGAGGTTGGCGCCGAGATCGAGCAGCGTCAGCAGCGAACCAGTCTGCTTTTTGACGACGGCCAGATGCAGCGGCATGCGCCGCATCTTGGTGCCGTTCATGCGCTTTTCCAGGTCGCCCGGCGTCCGCCGCACCAGTTCGCGGATACTCTCTGTGTCTCCCACAGCCACGGCCGAGAAAATATTGTGCTGCGCGCCATGGGCTAGCAGGTAGGCAACGATTTCCGGGTCAGCCTGGATATAGTCCCACGCCGTAGCCCAGCCGATGACGCCGAGCTCGTGATAGTCACCTTCGCCGACGGTATCGGCTCCGTGTTCCACCAGAAGGCGGATGATCGGGAAGCGATGCTTCTCCAGGGCGAAATGCAGCGGATAAGCGTTGTCGCCCTCGCATCGGACGTTAGGGTTGGCGCCGCGTTCGAGCAGCAGCTTCACCGACGCTTCGCTGTTCCCAAAAACCGCATGATGCAGCGGAGTTCTCACGCCCTCGCCGCCTCGCTCGTCGATCAGCTCCGGATGCGCATCAAGAAGCGCATTGATCCGGGCGAGGTCGCCCCTTCCTGCCGCATCACGCAAGGCCGCGCCGGCCTCGGCAGCCGCCCCGGCTGCTTCGAGCGTCTTGACGTGAGACTGCAGTTTGGGCCATGACGCGAATCCATATTCGCTCGCGATGACCAACTGCGCGTCCGCAAGCGTGAACGGAGACGCGGCAATCTGTTCGCCGGGCACGTTTCGCAAGCGCGGGTGGGCCTCGCGTACGCGAGCCAATGCTTCGGCATCGCCTTCCAGCTGGCGTTTCAACAGAGATTTGGCTTGTTTTCTGAGCTGTTCGAGGCTTGGGCGCAACGGGAGTTGTGCTTGCATGGAAATCTCCTTTCCGTTCGTGGCCTGTGTCCGCATCGCAGGCAGAAAGAAGATTTGTCGTAATGTCTCTGTGCAACTGCTGTCGGGTGGGCTTGGCCCTTTCCGCGGACTGGATGCGCCCCGAGCGCTCGGATCAACGCTAATTCCCGGCTCGCACTGAAGTCAACGGTTGAGATTTGGCGGAAAGAAGGCGTACGAGTCCTCCATGCGCCGTGTCGCCCGGTGGCGCCTTGGGTGTCCCGGGTCCCAAAATCGAAACGCGGGGAGCGCAATAGCTTTCGGCGGAAATGAAGACTCGAAGTGCGGCCCGCTACACCTTCACAGCGGGCGTAGTGGCAGCGTGAAGCAGTACGGCGACGGCGCAGCTCGTGAGGCGCGTTTCGGCTGAATCGGCCCGGCTGGTCAGGATCGTCGGAACGCGCGCGCCCAGGACGATTCCGGCCAGCTGCGCCCCGCCGAGGTACTCGAGCTGCTTGGCGAGCATGTTGCCGCTTTCGAGATCGGGCACGACGAGGATGTCGGCCTGCCCTGTAACCGGCGACTCGAGTTTCTTGATGGCTGCAGCCTTGGTGCTGACCGCGGTGTCGAAGGCGAGCGGCCCGTCCAGGATGCCCCCCGTGATCTGGCCGCGGTCGGCCATTTTGCACAACGCCGCTGCGTCGAGCGTCGACTGGATCTTCGGGTTCACTGTCTCAACTGCGGAGAGCAGCGCGACCTTGGGCTCGGGAATGCCGAGCGCGTGCGCGAGATCGATGGCGTTCTGCACGATGTGGACCTTGTCTTCGAGGTCGGGGTTGATGTTGATGGCCGCGTCGGTGATCATCAGCGTGCGGGCGTAGGCGGGCGTGTCCATGATGAATACGTGGCTGATGCGCCGGGCGGTGCGCAGGCCGGTGTCGCGGGCCATGGCGGGCTTGAGCAGCTCGTCCGTGTGCAGGCTCCCCTTCATCAGGGCCTGGGCGTTTCCGCTGCGGCACATCGCCACGGCGAGCGCCGCCGACTTGCCCTCGTCCTCGGCCTGCAGAATCGGGAAACGGCTGATGTCGACGCCGGTAGCCAGCGCGAGCGCCCTCAGTTCGTGCTCGTCGCCGATGAGGGTGGGCTCGATCAGGCCGGCCTGTGCGGCTTCAATGGCGCCTTTCAGCGCGACCTCCGAGTGCGGCCATACGACTGCGGTCGTGATCGCAGGCAGGTCTTGGCAGCGGTCAATGAACTGGTGGAACACGTGGAAGTCGGCTGGGTGCCCGACCAGGGGGTCGACGGCAACGGCTTCGGCGAGAGGGGCGAGATCGCTCATGGTGTGCTCACTCCGGGCCGGCACGAAGAGAAGATCACCGGCCTGACAGGCCTTATTGTCTGGGCGCGATGCGCAGTTTGCCAGTGAGGAAAATCACAGTGACAACAAGTATTTTTCCCATGGCGGAACCTGAGCGTGGACGCGGACCGATGGGCTCGATCCCATGGCGGCGGTCACGGCAGGAATTGCCCCGGCGCGAGGTGCGGGTTCTGAGGTAATATTCTTTGGGATTCTGAAAATCAATTGCAGCGGATTGCTACCGGGGACCGGTAAGCCTGCTTGCGGGGCGTGTCAGGTTTTGCGGAGCAAATCCGGGATTGGACGACTGAGGATGGCCAGGGGGAGTCTCTCTCTATTTATAGCGAGCGGTCTGGTGTTGGCTTTATCGGCGTGCGGCGGCGGGGGCGCTAACCAGGGCACGGGCAATCCGCCGCCGAGCAATCCAACCACGCCGACGGTAACGGTAACACCATCACCGGCGACGGTCACGACAGTGCTGCCATTCACAGTTACCGTAGCGGTGGCCGGCTCCGGCGCAACCCCCACCGGCACCGTGACGCTGAAGAGCGGAAGCTATACCTCCCCTGCCGCGACGCTGGCGGGCGGCAGCGCGGCCATCCAGATCGCCCAGGGAACCCTGCCCGTCGGGACCGACTCGATGACGGCCTCCTATACGCCCGATGGCGCGAGCTCGTCGGCATATAACAGCGCGACTGGAAATGGCAGCGTCACGGTGAACAAGGCAACGCCGGCCGTGGCAGTGTCGCCGGCGCAGGCGAGCTACGGCACGGGGCAGGCGGTTCAGCTCACCGTCTCGGTGAGCGCGGGCAGCGCCGCGCCAGCGGCAACGGGATCGGTGACGGTGACGAGCGGCTCGTACACCTCCGCTGCGGCGCCGCTGACGAATGGCTCGGCGGCAATGACCATCCCGGCAGGTTCAATCGCCGTGGGGAATGACACTCTGACGGCGACATACACTCCCGACACTGCGGGGGCGGCGCTCTACAACAACGCATCGGGATCTGGAGCGGTGACTATCACCCCGCTGATTACTCCGACGGTGACAGTAACGCCGCCGACAGGGACCGTTTATGTGCAGCAGTCCTTGCAAGTGACCATATCGGTCAGCGGCGGAACCGGAAACCCGGCCGCCACGGGTACAGTGACGCTCAAGAGCGGAACATACACCTCCGCAGCGACAACGCTCGCAAGCGGAAGCGCTGCGATCTCTGTGTCGGGCCTGCCGGCAGGCAACGACGTCCTGACCGCGACTTACACTCCGGACACGGCGGCAGCCGCGACTTACTCGAGTGCGTCGGGCGGCAGTGCGGTCTCGGTGAATAAGGTGACTCCGGTCGTGACGGCAACGCCTGCGGCAACGAACATCACCACGGCGCAGGATCTAAAGGTGACTGTGGTGGTGACGGATTCCACCACCCCCAACGGCGGGACACCCACCGGTTCCGTGATCCTGAGCAGCGGTTCATACAGTTCCGCCGCCACCACGCTCACAAGCGGAACAGGAAGCAGTAGCGCGCAGATCGACATTCCAGCGTTCACGCTGACGGCGGGGACAGCAAACTTCACCGCAGTCTATACGCCGGATTCAACTAGCTTGCCGAACTACAAATCGGCAACAAGCAACGCGTCGTCGACCGTAACGGTCACGCAGATGAGCGTCGTCTCGGTGAACCAGGGAGTGAGCGGGCCGGCGCTGACCGACCAGTTGCTGGGCATGAACATGGCTGCATGGTTCGATCCGACCAGTTCCTACGTGGTGCCGACGTTCAAGGCGGCGGGCATCAAGGCGACGCGATGGCCGGGCGGATCGTGGTCCGACATCTATCACTGGCAGACGAATTCGACCTGCCAGGGCACGCCGCCTAACCTTTCGCCGGGCGGATGGGCGAACCCAGCCGCGACGTACACGAATTTCATCAACGACGTGGAGCTTGCCGGCGGGCTTGATGTGGCGATGACGGCCAACTACGGAACGAACGCGGCCTGCACGGGAGGCGGCGACCCCACGGAAGCTTCCAACTGGGTGCAGGCGTGGGAGACGGCAGGCGGCACGATCAGCCACGTGACGGTGGGTAACGAGGATTATGGTGCAAGCTGGGAGACCGACCTGCACGCCAAGCCGCACGACCCGGCGACATACGCCAACGCCACGGTGACCGGCTACTATCCGGACATCAAGGCGATCGACAAGAACGTGCAGGTGGGGGTGGTAGTAGATGCAAATTGCACCACCTCCAACGGCTGCACAAACGGGTGGGACTCGACGGTGCTGGCAAACGCCAAGGGCTACTACGATTTTGTTGAGTTCCACTACTATCCGCAGTACTACTCGGTGCAGACCGGACCCATCACCAGCGACACGTACCTGGTGCAGCAGGCGGCGAATGACTTCACGACGAACATCAACACGATCAAAACCGAACTGGCGACGGCCGGAGAACCGAACACGCCGATTTACATCGGCGAGATCGGCGCGAACAGCGGCAATCCCGGCACGCAGAGCTGGTCGATCACGCAGGGCCTCTATGCAGGCCAGTTGCTGGGCGAGGCGATGAACGACGGAATATCGCGCCTGACCTGGTGGATCGGGTTTGGGAACTGCCTTGGCGCCGGTAACAACAGCCCCCTGGTGTATGGCTGGCAGAACACGTGGGGTTCGTACGACGTCTTTTCCGATGCCGATCCGAACTGCCCGGGAGCGGGGCCGGCGGGCACCATGTCGCCGACGGGACGGGCGTTCCAGCTGTTCAGTAATGTGCTGGTGGACGGGGAGAAGGCCCTGGCGCCGCCAACGGTGCAGGGCGATACGACCGACGTGCGCGGGTATGCTGCGACGCATGCGGGCGGTACGGCCCTGGTTCTGTTCAACCTGAACGAGACGACAAGCGAACCGGTGACGATCTCGCTCTCGGCGGAGCAGTCGAGCAACGGGGTCACCGTGATCACCTACAGCAAGGCGATCTACGACGACTCGAAGAACGGAAAGTGGGATCCGCCGACGACAACGAATATGGGCGCGCAGGCGTTGCCGCTGACGCTGACCCTCGATCCGTGGAGCATGAATGTGGTGATCATCCAGTGATTGAGGCAGGGATGAGGGACCAGGGACCAGGAATCAGAAAACAAAGATCCGCGGCCGCATAGAACGCGGTCAACTTTGAATGGGCGGCGCACGCGAGTCGCGCCGCCCGATTGCTCGTTGTCAGGGGCGAGTTTTCGGGGCAGCGGCAAACCTGATATGCTGCGAAAGCCTCAGGAAAAACGATTTAGGCGACGGAGAACGGCGATGTGGTTTCTGGGAATGGACGTGGGCACAGGCGGTACGCGCGCCGTGCTCGTGGATGCGCAGGGCAGGCTCGTAAGCGGGGCGTCGGCCGAGCACGAACCGTTCCGCACGCCGCACCCGGGATGGGCCGAACAGGACCCCGAGGACTGGTGGCGCGCCGCGCAGCAGGCCATCCGCCTTGCGCTCGCCGCAGCTCCCGAGCCGCATGAGCCAATCGCCGGAATCGGATTGACGGGGCAGATGCACGGCGCCGTAATGCTCGACGAAAACGGCGCGGTGCTCAGGCCGTCGCTCATCTGGTGCGACACGCGCACGCAGCCCGAGTGCGACTGGCTCACGGAGAAGATCGGCTACGAAAAGCTGATCGAGCTCACGTGCAACCCGGCGCTGCCGAACTTCACGCTGACGAAGCTCCTGTGGGTAAAGAAGCATGAGCCGGAGATCTTCTCGAAGATCCGCCACATCATGTGCCCCAAGGATTACGTGCGCTACCGGCTCACGGGCGAGTTCGCGATCGACGTGCAGGAGGCGAGCGGCACTCTGCTGCTCGACGTGACGCACCGCCGCTGGTCGAAGGAAGTCGCGGAGGCCGCGGGGATTCCCGAGAGCTGGCTGCCGAAGGTCTACGAGTCGCCCGAGGTCTGCGCGCGCATCAGCGAGACGGCGGCGGGGCTGACGGGCCTGCGGGCAGGCACGCCTGTTGTAGCGGGCGCCGGTGACCAGGGCGCGGGCGCAGTCGGCATGGGCATTCTGCAGCCCGGCTCGGTATCGGCGACGATCGGTACTTCGGGCGTAGTGTTTGCCGCGACCGCGGAGCCCACAAAAGACCCGAAGGGCAGGCTGCACACCTTCTGTCACGCGGTTCCGGGCCTCTGGCACGTAATGGGCGTAACGCAGTCGGCAGGGCTGAGCTTGCAATGGCTGCGCAACACGTTCTTCGACGGCGAGAACTACGGCGCGATGACGTGCGAAGCCGAGAAGGTTCCGGCCGGCAGCGAAGGACTGGAATGGGCGCCGTATCTGCTGGGCGAGCGCACGCCGCATCTCGACCCCGAGGTGCGCGCGGCATTTGCCGGCATCAGCACGGTGCATACCTCGGCGCACTTCACGCGCGCTGTGCTCGAGGGTGTGGCCTATTCGCTTCAGGACACCTTCACGCTGTTCGCGGAGCTTGGCATTCCGGTCTCGGGCATCCGGCTGGGCGGCGGCGGCGCGCGCGGCGCGCTGTGGCGGAAGATCCAGGCCGGCGTCTACGGTCACACGGTCGAAGTGCTGACGGCGGAAGAGGGCGGAGCGTTTGGCTGCGCGCTGATGGCCGGCGTAGGCACCGGCCACTGGGCGAACCTCGACCAGGCGTGCGGCCAGGCGATTGAAGTGGCCGAGCGCATCGCGCCCGATGCCGCCGACGCGGCCGCCTACAAAAGCGGCTATGCGAAGTGGCGCAAGCTCTATCCGGCCCTGCGCTCGCTGAGGTAAAGCTGCGTCGCCATGCGGCGATGCGCTTCACCGCGCAGCGGTTGCTTTGCGTTTGATTCCCGCATCGCGAAACATTCATCTTCCTTGCCGGATCACTGAGCCGATTGCATCCCGTCCATGAGAGGGGCCATCTGTCGGCTCAGGAGGTTCTTTGGGCTTGGTCGAATTCCTGCGCGGGCGTTCTCTCCCGATGTGCGCCGCGATCATTCTTGGCTTTCTGGCGCTTGCGCAAGTGCAGGCGCGTTCGCAGTCTCTTCACGATTCCCAGTCTTTTAACGATCCGGGTAGCGGCACGGTCAGCCTTCCCGACGCTCCGCAGCCGCAGGCCGTTGCATCGCAAGCATCGGGCCAGTCAACACCGGGCTCGGCGACGCTCTCGGGCACAGTGGCCGACACGAACGGCGACGTAATCCAGGGCGCTCGCATTTCCCTCCGCGATCTCTCCGGCGGAAATGCACAAACCATTGAATCGGGCGCAGACGGTCAGTTCGCGTTCTCCGGCCTCGCGCCCGGCGCATACAAAATTCAGGTAACCGGCGCGGGAATGAGCGCCTACTCGTCGCCGGAGATTTTGCTCAAGGCGGGCGATGTGCGCATGCTTCCGCGGATCGTTCTTGCCGTGAAGGCCGGCGAAACCACCGTCACAGTGACCGCCGACAAAGAGCAGCTAGCTGAAGAGCAGGTCCAGATCGCCGTTCAGCAGCGCATCCTCGGCGTCCTTCCGAACTTCTACTCCACCTACGACTGGAACGCGCCGCCGATGCAGGCCAGGCAGAAGTTCAAGCTCAGCATGCGCTCCACGTTTGATCCGACCGCGTTCATTGTCATCGCGGGCGTTGCCGGCGCGGAGCAGTACAAGAACGTGTACCCGGGTTTCGGCGGAGGCATTGAAGGCTACGGCAAACGCTACGGCGCCACGTTTGCGAACCACGTGAGCGACCAGTTCTTCGCCCGCGCTGTCTATCCTTCGATCTTCCATCAGGATCCGCGCTACTTCTACAAGGGGAAGGGAAGCATCGGTTCGCGCGCGCTCTACGCCGTCTCCGCGGCCGTCATCGCGCGCGGCGACAACGGCCGCTGGATGCCGAACTACTCGAGCGTGCTCGGCAAGATGACCTCCGGCGCGATTTCGAATCTCTACTACCCGGCGTCGGAACGCGGCCCGGGGCTCGTGTTCTTCAATTCCTTCGTAGAACTAGGCTCCGATGCCGCGGAGAACCTCATCAAGGAGTTCATCCTCAAGGGCATCACGTCGCATGTTCCGAAGGACGAGAACGGGCAGCCGTAGAGAGTGGTCAGTTATTCGTCGGCTAACCGCCACACTCCGTGCCCCATCCATATCGCATCATCACTGGAACCCTGGAAACCACCAATCCCCACACCCCAGGCCTTCGTGAAGCCGAATTCACGGCACTCATCCCGCACTCTTCACGATATGGGCCCCGGCGCCCACCCCGCAGAATTGCCTTCGTTATCCACCGCATTCATCCAGAGACTGAAGCCCATCGGCTCGATAAGGTCCGTGTACCCGACGTAGAGGATCCATTCGGTCGGATCGGTGTCGGGCTGCGTCCCCGAAATCGCATAACCGGCAATCGCATCTTGCATGTAGATGGTGCACTCATGATTGGTCAGCGATCCAGGAACGGCGGGGACTCCGGAGTTGGCAAGCACCAGATTTGGTTGTCCTGGCCCCAGCCAGCCTCCGGCATCGTCTGAGAGATACATCGTGTTGGTCGCCATTTCGTAACGTATATAACACGAGGCAGTGGTGTTAAACGAAGGCGCGAGCATCAGGTACAGAGTCTGCAGGTCCTGGCGCCCGTTCGCGTCGGCGAACTTTGCGTACGCCACCGTCGGATTTATTTCGCCGAACACGTAATTCGGGGCGACCGGAGCGGACACCGTATAGACATCGATGTTCTGGAACCCGGTGTTCAAGCCGGCGTTGTCCTCCGCATAGGTGATAACGTTGAGCCGTCCGTAAAACGCCGAGGCAAACGTGACCGGCAGTGTGAGTGTCAGCGTCGTTGGCCCCACGGTTGCGGATGCATTGCCCACGTCGAGCGTGCATTGGGAGTTGGACAGCGTCCCCGGGGAGCCCACAAGGCCGGGCCCGAAGACCGCGGTGTTCGCGTCGTTCGCGAGGTAAACATACCCCTCCGGCATGTGCACATAGACGGGGCAGGCATGTGAGCCGTCATTGTTGGGCGAGAACAGGACGTACGCGAAGTTGATGCCGCTGCCGCCGTTCGTATCTGAGAACGTCACGGTGAAGGTGTTCTTATTGACGAGGTAGCTCCCGTTGTAGAGCGACGTCACGGATACCGCGGAAAATGCCGGGTATTCCACCGTGAACGTGCCGAGGCTCTGCGGAGTGCTCATGTGGTACTCGTTGTCCTCGGCAAACAGGTAGATGTTTTTCTGGCCCCCCGGCTGACCCTCAAAATTCAAAGCGACATTCAAAGTCAGGGTATTGGGCGTTCGGCTCACGCTCGAAATGCGCGCATCGAGACTGCACTCATTATTCGCTAGCGTGCCAGTCTGTCCCACCACTACCGGGCCGAACGAACCTCCGTTATCGTCCGAAAGGTAGATGAGGTTGTCGCTTGGGTGATACCAGAAATAACAGCTATTGGTAGCGTCGGCGGTCTTTGAAAGAAACCCATATACCCACTGCAGATCGCCGGCGCCGTTCCCATCGGAGTAGGTGAAGTCAATCGTCTGGGAAATTCCAGTACCGGCCGACGGCGTAACGTCGACGGCCGTCGGAAACACGTTGGCGTCTACTGTCCACGTGCCGAGCTTCTGGAAGGGGCTGTCATTGCCCTCGTTGTCCTCCGCGTACATGTATACGCTGGTCGCGCCATCAAAGGTGTCGGTGACGTGGAAGGTGACTGACACTCCCAGCTCGAGGATGTTGCCGATAACTGCAGTACCAGACGCCCCCACGTCGATGGTGCACTGGCTGTTCGAGAGCGTACCCGGCGATCCCATGGCCCCGGGTCCGAGCACCGTCGTGTTGTTGTCGTCGGCCAGGTAGATCAGGTTGTCTCCCGGGTGGTAATACATGCCGCAGGCATGGGCGCCGTCGCCGTTCGGGGTAAACAGCGCGTACACCCAGCTCAGGTCGGAAGCTCCAGCCAAATCGGAGTAAGTCAGTCCGAACCTCTGCACTGTGCCTGCGCCGGAACTAGGAGTCACCGATACCGCCGTCGGATTTGAACCGAATGCGAAAGTCGGAAGGAGCAGAAGAAGACCCAGTCCGGTCAACCTCAGCGCGATGGGGAAAAAGGTCCTGGCGCGTGATTTCATACGACGCAGCCTCTTTAGGGAATCGAACAGTCAACTATCGTTCGCATTTTAGAGCCGAGTCAACGGGAAATTCCACAGGTGCCCGTCATCCTGAGCACTCTCACGGAAGCGAAGCAGGACAGTTTCACTGTCCCGCGAAGTCGAAAGCTTGCCCCGAGCGCAGTCGAAGGGGCCTGCATTTGCCCTTCGCCTCCTACCCACCACACTCCCGTGCCCAATCCTCGCGCGTTTTTTCCGGCGCAAGAGTGATTACTGCAACGTCAACTCGCCGGAGAGCTGCGTGCTCTCGCTCGAGTCTCCGACGCGGATCACAAACTTGCCCGGGTCGATCGTCCACTTGTGCTGGTTCTCGTCCCAGTAGCTGAACGCGCGCCTATCGAGGTTGACCGTGACGTGCTTCGTCTCACCGGGCTTAAGCCGGACCTTCTCGAATCCCTTGAGCTCGCGCTCCGGCCGTTGCGCCTTCGCCGACGGATCGGAGACGTAAACCTGCGCGACCTCCGCGCCTTCGACGCTGCCCGAATTGGTCACGTCAAAGCTGACCGGAACAGTCGATCCCGATTGCGCAGTGGCGGGAACCTGAAGGTTGGCGAAGCTGAACGTGGCGTAGCTGAGGCCGAATCCGAACGGAAAGAGCGGCTGCTTGCCGGCGGTGGTCCAGTAACGATAGCCGACCATCAGCTTGTCGCCGTACTTCACATGGCCGATCGTGATGTTGGTCGGCGGGCGGTCGGACTCCGGCACCTTCAGCACGGTGTCCGCGCCCTTGATCGGGTAGTAGTACGCGTACGAAGGGTTGTCTTCCCATCTCTTGTCGAATGTCATCGGCAGCTTGCCTTCGGGGTTGTGCTTGCCGAACAGGACCGATGCGATAGCGGTGCCGCCTTCCTGTCCCGGATAGAAGTTGTGCAGCAACACCGGAACCTTGTCGAGCCAGCGGCTCGTATCGACGCCGCCTCCCGAAGTAAGCGCAACTACGGTGCGTGGATTCGCAGCCGCGACGGCGTCCAGCAGCGCATCCTGCCCGAACGGCAGCCTGAACGTGCGGTCCGCGCCTTCTCCCTCGGAATCCGGATTGAAGCCGACCGAGACGATCGCAACATCCGCAATCGAGGCGAACTGCTTCACCTCGGGAGTGATCATGGCGGCTTCACTCATCAGCCCGACTCCAAGGCGCGTGCCTGCGAACGCCGGCCGGTATTCGACGACGACGCTCACGGTCTGCCCGGCGCTGAGGTCGAGGCTGGCCGTCAGGGCTACCTGCCCTTCAGCCTGCGTCTGCTCCAGCACCTGTCTGCCATCGACGGTAATCGTGTACTTGTCCCCGCCTGCGGCATCGGCCAGCAGCACATATTTGCCGGCGCTATCCGCCTTGTACGAAGCCGTGTAGCGAACGGTGCGGGGACCCTTGTCGGCCGGTCCCCACCAGTCGTTCCTGTAGTCGGCGATCGTTGGCTGAGCGGCTGTCTGCGGCGTGCCGCTGAAGTCCTTGCTGGGGAAAGTCTCGACTTTGACAGGGCCGCTCCATTTGGTCTGCCCGAAAACATCCATCATCTCCGGCAGGCCGCGCGTGTAGAGCACGCGGACATCAGGTCCGACGAGATCGGCGACGCCGTTCACAATACTGACCGGCGCGAACGCGGTGGCCTGCGACGAACCGCCACCGCCCGGAACCGCGGGCCACGCATCGGGTCCGATGATCGCGATGGTCTTGATCTTCTTTGCATCAAGCGGCAGCAGCTTGCCGTCGTTTTTGAGCAGCGTAATGCTCTCAAGCGCGCCACGCAGGGCCACATGCCGGTCCGCAATGGAGTACGTCGAGTTGGACGGGTCGAACTGCGGCCGGTCCGTGAATCCGTAACGCAACTCGGTGCGCAGGATGCGCAGGATCTTGTCGTCGATCGTCGATTCCTTGACAGCGCCGGACTTGATGGCTGGCAGCAGGTTCTTGGCGCTCATAAATCGCGCAGACGGCATTTCGAGATCGAGGCCGTTGTTGGCCGCCGCCACGCCGTCATAGGTGGCGTCCCAGTCGGACATGAGGATGCCGTTGAATTTCCACTCTCCCTTAAGGACCTTGAGATTGAGGAACTCGTTCTGCGTGGCGTGCTGGCCATTGATCAGGTTGTAGGAGTCCATGACGGCATCGACGTGGCCCTGCGTGACAGCAGCCTCGAAGGCCGGCAGGTAGATCTCGCGCATGGTGCGCTCGTCGGCTTCAACGTCGGTGTCGTGGCGGCTGTACTCCTCGTTATTCAGCGCGTAGTGCTTGACAGTGGCGACCACGCCCTGCGACTGCACGCCCTCGATGTAGGGCACGACGAGTGCCGAGTTCAGATACGGATCTTCTGACAAGTACTCGAAGTTGCGTCCCGCAACCGGCGACCGTGCGATATTGACGCCTGGGCCGAGCAGGAAATTGACGCTGCGGGCACGTGCATCCTTGCCGAGGCTCTCGCCGAGTTCGCGTGCGAATTGCCGATCCCAACTGGCGGCGAGGGCAACGCCGCCGGCATAGGCAGTCGTCGGTCCATAAGTACGCACGCCCACGGAGGCGTCGGACATCTTGAAGCTCGGCAACCCGATCGACGGCTCGGCGTGGGTAAACATGTCGTTAATCCCGCCGATCAGCTCGATCTTCTGCTCAAGGGTGAGCTTCGAAAGCATGTCGTGCGCCCTGGCTTCGATCTCAGCCGATTCGGGGGCCGGCGCCTGGGCGGAGATAAGGGCACCGCCGATGAACAGCGCGCACGCGAGCGCGCAAGCACAACGAATCATCCGTTGAAGAGAGGCGTTCTCCATGTTTTTCATGACGCGCAAAAGGCTAACGCATTGGCCCCGCGCGTGTATAGGAAACCGTCGGCATCCTTCGTTTGACGCTCTGCGTGATTCGAATCACACCGGCTGGTGAATATGGTCACTGCCCGCGCACCCAGCCGGGCGCAGACTCGAAAAGCAAGAGCGAATGAGGGTACAACGCAGGCGAGGCTCCGAAGGGAGGCAGCCGTGAGATTCGCAGAAAAGTTGAAAACCATTGTCGTGGCCACGGGGCTCGACGGCAGAGCAGACGGGGCACTCGATTACGCGCGCAAGCTGGCCGGGGCGTATGGGGCGCGCATCGTCCTCGCCCACGGCATCGATCCGATGGAGTTCGCCGAGGTCGGTTCGGTTCCGAAGGCTGTTCTGCGCACCCTGCCGGCGAAAGCGAAAGAGATTCTCGACCACATGGCCGCCGAACTCATTCGGGAGGGGATTCACAGCCACTCCGAGGTGCGCCAGGCGGTTGTCGTGGAGATGCTTCTCGATGTAGCCCGGCAGTATGGCGCTGGCCTGATCGTGATTGGAACGCGCGGGCGCAGCGGGGCCGGGCCAGTTGCGGTGGGCAGCATCGCCGAGCAACTGGTGCGGCGCGCGCCGTGCGCGGTGCTCGCCGTAGCGGCAGACTGGAACGCCGGCGAGTTCCGTCCCGAGCCGGGAGGCCCGGTGCTGCTGGCAATGGAGCGGAACGAAGCGGCCGAAGCTGCGGTTGAGGCAGCGTCGTCGCTGGCGGAAGTGTTCCATCGCACGCTGATCGTATTGCATGCGCGAACAGCGGCAGAGGCTTCGGCCTTCCTGAATCCGTGTACCGCAACGCTCGAGGAGTGCGGACTGAGGACGAGCGCGGCATTTCCGGTGCGCTGCGTCGTGAAGGACGGCAATCCGGCAGAGGCAATCGCTCGCGCAGTGATCCAGTACAGCCCCGGCATTCTGGTGGTTGGCGTAAAGCGCCGCAGTGCCACGCCGGGACCGCACGGCACTGTGTTCGCGGTGCTGGCCGGCTCCTGGGCTCCGGTTCTGTGCGTTCCCGACCATACAGCTGACGCGCCAGCCAATGAGGCCAGAAGCTTCGCAATGGAAATCGGATGATGTCCTATCATTGGATTATCGATGAAATAGAGAAGTAGTTCGTCCAGATGGAAGTTGGCGGCTCCGCGAGCTTCCAACAGGATGCGGCCATGTGGAATGCAGCACTCATGGGCGCCGCAAAGAATAGTCAGCGGCAGGTGAAGGATGTGGGGATCATGCAGGACGAGGCGAGATTGAACGGACTCCAGGCGATCCAGGCGCATCCGCTCGCGGAGTTGTTGGCGTGCCCGCCGGCGACAGCAAGCCTGCTGGCCGCCGCGGCCCAGACAATCGACTTCGATACCGGGCAGATCATCTTTCGCCAGTTTGAATCGTGTGCCGGTCTTTACCTGGTAATCGAGGGACAATTGGTGCGGCGAACGGAGCGGATTGAGACCCGGGTTACGCTCGGCATTGCGCGCGCCGGTCACCTGGTGGAGCTGGCGGCTGCCCTCGGTGATGGGCTCCACACATACTCGCTGGTGGCTCAGACCGCGGGATCCCTTCTGATGCTCCCCATTGAGGCGCTCCGACGTGCTTTCGAGACACATCCGCCGCTCCGCATGCGGCTGCTCGAAGAACTGGCCCGCGAAGTGTCGCGCGCTTACCACGTGTGCAGCGTGCCGCGGTTCGTCAGGACGAGGCGTTCCTACGCGCGCACGGCCACTGCTTAATGCTTTTGCTTGCAAGCGCTTAAATACCCTCGTGTGACGTACGGCACTCTTGCGCGCAATTGCGCGTTTGATCACCGCGAGAGGGGCCCGTTGCACTCGTGAAGTGCGATATACTTCAAGTAACTTCACGAGCTATACATGGCTTCATTTCATACCCATCACGCGCCTGAAGATTGCGCCAGTTGCGAGCATCGGCATCTACGCATGTTTTGTAACTTCACGCCGGATGCGCTTAAGGACTACGGCCGAATCGGAATGATGATGAGCCACTCGCGGGGCGCGAAGCTCTTCAGCGAGGGCGATACGGCCCGCAACGTGTTCATCATCTGCTTCGGGCAGGTAAAGATCTCCTCCACCTCGCGCGACGGCAAAACAATGATTCTCAAGATTGCCGGTCCGGGCGACGTCATGGGGCTGAGCGCCGTGCTGGCCAATGTGCCGCACGAAGTCACCGCCGAAGCGATCGAGCCGTGCCAGGTGAAGACGATTCGCAAGCAGGAGTTCGTTGACTTTCTCGGGCATCACGGCATTGCCAGCATGCACGCGGCCCAGTCGCTGAGCGGCGAGTATCTCAACGTGTTTCATGATGCCAAGCGGCTGGCCTTGTCGGGTTCGGCGGCGGGCCGCCTGGCGCGCCTGCTTCTCGACTGGGGACGGTCGGCTTCCAACGGCAAAAGTGAGATCCGTTTCACGATGGCGCTGACGCACGAGGAGATCGCAAACATGGCGGGCACTTCGCGCGAGACCGTGACGCGATTGCTGAACCAGTTCCGGCGCGACGAGTGGATCCAGATTCGCGGCGCAAGCCTGACGATCACCAGGCCCGAGCAGCTTGAGCGGTTAACCGCATAGTCCCGCTCAAGACTCATAAGCCCTCAGCTGTCCTGCCCCGAGAAATATTCATCCGCTTCGGGCAACCTTTTCACGGCTGGTTCGCTTCAAACTAGAGGTTCTCCCTGCGCATCCCCAAAACGGGCGGGGCTTCCGTTCCCCATGGTTCAGAAACTTTTTGCACTACTCGCGGCCGTGTCCTCGGTCGCAGCGTTTTCCCAGATCCGGCCTCCGAGCACGAGCCTGCACGGCCAGGAACTCAAGTCGCTTTCGCTGGCTCAACTGGGCCAGATCGAAGTGACAACGCAGTCGAAGGAACCCACCGAGGTGTGGAACACGCCGGCTGCGATCTACGTGCTCACAGGCGACGACATACGGCGCTCCGGAGTCACCCGCATTCCGGACGCGCTGCGCCTGATCCCGGGCGTGAATGTGGCGCGGGTGAACGGATCGCGGAACTGGGTGGTGGCTATTCGCGGCCTCGGCGACCAATACTCCAAGTATGTGCTGGTGCTTGTCGACGGCCGCAGCATCTACACGCCGCTGTTCGGGGGCGTGCTGTGGACCGTGGACAACGTGATGCTCGAGGACATCGATCGCATCGAGGTGATTCGCGGCCCCGGCGGGACGATCTGGGGCTCGGACGCAGTGAACGGCATCATCAACATCATCACCAAGCATCCGCGCGACACGCAGGGAGCGCTCCTCTCCGCCGGCGGCGGAAATGTGGACCAGAACACGGAGGATTTGCGCTACGGCTCGCAGCGGGGCAAGTGGGAATACCGCGGGAACGCATTCGGATTTGTGCGCGCCGCGGAATATCACATTGAAGACCAGCCTGACTACGACTGGTCGCGCTTCGCGCAGGCAGGATTCCGCGCCGAGCGCAACGCGAATCAAAACGAGCTGATGTTTGAAGGCTATGGGTATTGGGGCAAGTTCGGCGACGCACAGTCGCTCTCAACGTACGTTCCGCCTGCGAGCACCATCTCCTACCAGTCGATGAACGTCTCCGGCGGCGGCCTGGTCGGCCGTTGGCGCAGGAAGTTCGGCGACCGCGCGGATATGTATCTGCAGGGATACTGGTGGCACGATCACAGGATCGGGTCGAACTTCGGCGAAGATCGCGACACTGTTGACATAGACTTTCTGCACCGCTTCTGGCTGGGCGACCACAACCAGTTCACCTGGGGGCTCGGCGCGCGCCTCAGCCCCGGCCGGATTACGCAGGTCGTCCCGACGATCACGTTCAGTCCGCCGCGCCAGAACGACTGGATCGCGAGCACGTTCCTGCAGGACGAGCTGCGAATCGTTCCCGACAAGCTGTCGCTTACCGTGGGATCGAAGATCGACTGGAACAGGTACACCGGATACGAGAGCCAGCCCAGCGGACGGCTGCTCTTCACGCCGAGGCCGACCGCAAGCTTCTGGGCATCGGTATCGCGGGCGGTGCGCACGCCCGATCGCGTGGATGAAGACATCCAGGTGGATGCGTTCGCGTTTCAGCCGCCGCCCGTGTTTGCCCGCATTCTGGGCAACAACAACATGCGCGTGGAGCGGCTCATTGCGTACGAAGGCGGAGGCCGTGCGCTGCTCGTGCCCCGCTTCTATCTCGATTTCGCAGGCTTTCACAACGCCTATCACGACCTGATTGCGCAGGGCCCGCCGGTAATCGTTCCGGCCGCCAATCCCCCATTTCCGCCGGGATCTGTTCTGGTCTCGTTCCAGTATCAGAACGCCATTCGCGGAAATACCGACGGAGGCGAGATCGCGCCGGACTGGCAGGCGGCGCGCTGGTGGCGAATCCGCGCCGGGTACTCGTATCTGCACCTTCACCTGGGCGGCCAGCAGGGGTTCTCAGACACAACGACGGTGACAACCCTGCACGGATCGAGCCCCAACAGCCAGGCATTTCTCCAGTCGCAGATCGACATCGGGAAGCGGGTGAACTTCGACCAGGCGGTCCGCTACGTGAGCGAACTGCCCGCGCAGAAGGTGCGCGCATACGTCACAGGAGACGCGCGCCTCGCATGGCACCCTGGAGAGAGCTGGACGCTGTCTGTGGCGGGCCAGAACCTGTTCCAGCCGCACCACGCCGAATTCAACGTAAACCCGGGTCCCATGGTGCTCATCAAGCGCAGCGTCTATGCAAAGATCGTGTGGACCAGGTAGATTCGTATGCCGCGCGTACTCAGAACGCTGATGCTCAGGGTGTGGTTCGCGCCCGTCAGGAGCTTTGCGCGCGGCGTTCTGCCCGTCATGCTGGCGGTGGCGCTGTTGAGCGCGGCAGCGCCGGTCGAGGCGCAGCACAGCCAGTCCGAGGTAGAAGCGGCATACCTGCTCAACTTCGGCAAGTTCATGCACGTCGCGCCTCCCGCCCAGGCGGGGCAGCGCAATGCGTTCGACATCTGCATCGTTGGCCGCGACCGCATCGGCAAAGCGCTGGAGGGCCTGGTTGCGAACGAGCAGATTGACAACCGCCCCGTGCGCGTCCGCCAGCTTACGGAGGCGCGCGAGGCGCGAAACTGCGATATCGCCTACCTGAGCGCTGAAGGCGAACGAATCGATGCCGATCTCGACGCGCTGAAGGGCGCGGATGTGTTGACTGTAAGCGATGCGCCCGATTTTCTCGGTGAAGGAGGCATGATCCAGTTACTGCTCTCTCAGAATCACGTGCGCTTCTCCGTCAACCTGCGCGCCGTGCGGCAGACACATCTTACGCTGAGCTCGGAATTGCTCAAGGTTGCGGTGGCCGTGACCGGGGCTCCCGCCGGGGAGGGCGCGCCATGAAGCTCTGGAACAGGCGCTCCATCGCGGCGCGGCTCACGCGCATGAACCTGCTGGTCACCGGGACTGCGCTGCTGGTCGCCTACGTGGCATTCGTTGCCTACGACGTGTATGCGCTGAGGCAGAACCTGATTACGTCGCTCGAATCGGATGCCTCGATACTTGGCTCGAACAGCATCACCGCGCTGCTCTACGACGATCCGCAGTCCGCCGGCGCAACGCTTTCGGCCCTTCGTGCTTCTCCGCATGTGCTTTCGGGCGCGATTCTTGATGAGAATGGAAAAGAGTTTGCCCGTTACGACCGGGTCGGCACCGCACCGGCCGCGATCTCTGAGCGCCTCGCGCCCGGCGACCGTTACAGCTACTGGTTGGTGGGACAGAACATCGTCCTCGGGCGCCGCATCGACTTCAGCGGAAAGACGATTGGCTCGGTGTACCTGGTTGCCGAGACCAGCGACCTCATCCACCACGCATGGCAGTTTGGTATTGTCTCGGCTTGCATCCTGCTCTTGTGCTTCCTTGTGGCGATCGCGGCCACCGCGGCCACGCGCCGGCTCATCACGCAGCCTCTCACGGAACTGACCGACGTCGCGCGGGTAGTGAGCCGCGACCGCGACTACTCCGTGCGCGCCCATCCTCCGCACACGTCGGATGAACTTGCTTTCCTCGTGGAGTCGTTCAACGAGATGCTGGGGCAGATCGAGCAGCGCGACGCCGCGCTCGACGAGGCCCGGAAAGCGCTCGAGCAACGGGTGGAAGAGCGCACCGCGGAACTGACCGCTGCGAACAGGGAACTGGAGGCGTTTTCGTATTCAGTGGCGCACGACCTCCGCGGTCCGCTGCAGCACATCAGCAACATCACGTTCCTGTTGCAGAGCAAGGCTGCCGCGCAGAATACCGAAGCCGCGGCGCTCATCGCAAAGCTCTTTGAAGCGAGCCGGCGCATGTCGTTGCTCATCGACGATCTGCTCAACCTCTCGCGCGCCACCAGCACGCCGCTGCACCGGACGGCGATCAACCTGAGCGAGATTGCGGAGAATGTCCTGAAGGGATTGCAGGCAGAAGACCCAACGCGCCACGTGAACTGGAACGTCGCGAAGGGTGCGCACGCCATCGCGGACGAAGGGCTGCTGCTGCTGGTGCTCGAGAACCTGCTCCGCAACTCCTGGAAGTACACAGCGCGGAAAGACGGCGCGCAGATCGAATTTGGATTCGCCGACAGCGGGCCGGACGTCGTCTATTTCGTGCGCGACAACGGCGTCGGCTTCAACCCGCGCTTTGCGGACCGCTTGTTCCGCCCCTTCCAGCGGCTTCACGCGCAGAGCGATTTTCCGGGCACCGGGGTCGGACTGGCGACCGTGCAGCGGATCATCGCGCGCCACGGAGGCAAAATCTGGGCCGAGAGCGCGGTGGACCAGGGAGCGAAGTTCTCATTCACGATCCCAGTGAATCCGGCCGACTGATCTCCGGTGTATTCCGCAAGCCGGGTGCCGGGAGGGATGTTCGCTCGTCTTGCGCTATGCGTGAATCGCCGCGCGATCCGTCGCGTGCTCTTCCTCTTCGGCAAGCGGCTCGCGAAGCGTCATCACCGGGCAGCGCGCGTGCGCCAGCACCTTATACACCGTGCGGTCGCGCGTAAGGTTGTCGAACGCGGACCGGTGCGTCGCTCCGAGGACGATCAGGCTGGCTTTGCGCCCCGATGCCTCGGCAAGGATCTCGATGGACGGATTGCCGTGCACCACGTGCGGCTCGATCATCACATTGCAATCGCGGGATGTGGCAGCGGCAAGGGTGCTCAGTTCGTGCATCGCGGCCGACTCGAGCCCTGTCGGTATGCCCTTCCGCTGCATTTCGGCAACCGGCGGCAGCACGTGGAGCAGGACAAGCCTGGCGTTAAGAGTGGCCGCGACATGGCCGGCAAGTGCTGCGCTCGGGCGAGAGGTCTCTCTGAGAGTGGTGGCGTGCAGCACAGTCCTCTCGGATTGGGTGCTCTCCACCTCGAGATGAGCCTCGGGTCCCACGGTAATGACCGGGATGTTGACCGAACGCAGCACTTGTTCTGCCACGGAGCCGATGAGCAGTTTGCTGATTTTGCCCCGGCTCCGGGTGCCAAGAATGATGCGGTCCACGTGAAACTGTCGCGCCGCCGCCAGGATCTGCTGCGCGGCGTTTCCCTCGCGCACCAGCCCCTCGCAGACTACGTGACGTTTCCGTGCCGCTTCGCAGATTGATTCGAGAGCGCGGGCCGCCGTGTCGAGCGCCCCCGCCGGATCGTAGTAAGGCATTCCGGATGCGTCAGAGGCCACGGCCTCGCTGGTTGGCACGGCATGCAGCAGGATCAGCCTCGCGCCTGTCTCCGCGCCCTGTTGCAAGGCGTGCGGCATAAGGCCGTCGAGATCGCTGAGGTCCGAGGCTACAAGAATGATGCCCGGACGCGACCAGCGGTCCTGTTCGATCTTTGCCATTGCGCAACCTCGCAACTTGAAAGCGTGGCACCAATTGTAGGCCCGGACAGTGCGGCGGCGCACTCGAAGATGTGAGCCACATCACACCCGCCGAGTTACGCCATCACCTCGGAGAAGGCTTTACGAAAGGTCATCATCTCATCGGGCAGGCCAACGGTGACCCGCACCTGTGTCGGACAGGATGGCCAGGGGCGGCCGATGTAAACCTCTTTGGCGGCCATGGCGGCAATCACGTCCTTGGCAGGCCGCCGCGTGTCAAGCATGAAGCAATTGCTCTCCGATGGAGTAACCGAGTAGCCCTGCTGCTTGAGCCATGCGAGCGTGTCTGTGCGCGTCGCGGCAATGGCAGCCTTGCGCGTAGGAACGAGGCTCGCATCCTGCAGGCTGGCGCGCGCGGCGAACATGGCCGACGCCGGCAGCATGTTGCGTCCGAAGTAGTCGAGCTTCTTCATCAGGTCCGGCCGTCCAATCGCGAAGCCCATCCGCATGCCGGCCATGCCGTAGATCTTGGAGAAGGTCCGCAGGACAATCACGTTCCTGCCTTCCTTGACGTAGTTGAGCGAGCGCGGCTCATCGCAGAAGTGGATGTAGGCCTCGTCGATGAGAACGATAGTGTTCTTCGGCGCGTGATTGACGGCGTAATCGATGTCGCTGTGCGGCGTGCACGTGCCCGTCGGGTTATTCGGGTTGCAGATGTAGATGACGCCAGTCGCAGGCGACGCAGCAATCATGGCGCGGATGTCATGCAATGCGGCGCCTTTCGGATCCGCGAGCCGGATCTTGATAATGGGCGAGCCGGCCGCAGCGGCCGACCACTCCGGCGCCTCGTAGCCGGGGTCGGCCGTCACCAGCGGGTTCGACGGCGAAGTGAACGCGAGCACGGTGTAGGCAAGCGGTTCGCTCGAGCCGGCATAGAGCCGAATGCATTTGGGATCGAGTCCCTCCTGCTGCGCGAACAGGTTCACGACCTCATCTTCCATGTTGAAGTAGTAGCGGCCGCCCTTGGGAATGAGATCGGCCATCACCTGGCGCGCGGCGTCGCAGGGGCCCATGGGGTTCTCGTTCGAATCGATGTGGACGCCCTTGTTGGGATCGCCGCTGCGGTGCGCGCGCTGCGCCCAGGCCAGGTGGGCTTCCGAAACGATGGGCATAGCGGCCAGTGCCGAGGCCCCCGCTGCAAAACGGAAGAACGAACGGCGCGAGATCATGGGGTCGAGAGACGGATGCATCGGAGGACCTCCTCAAATAACGACGCGTGCCAGCCGGCAGAAGCGCTGCCGTTCCAGGGAACCGGGTGGTGCAGGGGTTCATAGGGGAAGCGCGAAGCCCGATGCAAACAAGTTAGCCCCGCCGGGGTCGGCGCACAAGGGGGAAATGCATAAAGAGTCCGCCCCGACGTAACCCAATTCCGCCGCGATTTTCCAGTTCTCCCGAGGTCATCGCGTCTGCTACCATTCCGCACAGCGTGAGGGACGCAGCCGGTCCGCGGAAAGGGCTCCAAGCCCATCCTGCGATGAACCTTTCTTCGCACCTTCTTTCGGCCCGAACGAGCGGACGCCGGGCGGTACCCGAAAGGAGGCCCCATGGCGGAACATCCTGTCTCCACTCCGCAGCCTCTGCCCGAGCGGCCCAACCTGCGCCACTTAAAAGACGAGGCATGGGTCATGCTGAGGGCCGGCCGTGCGAGATCGCTTGCCGATGCGCAGGTTCAAATTGCACGCCAGTATGGGTTCGCCAGCTGGCCCCGGCTGAAGAACTATGTAGAGAACCGTGAAGAGGCGGGCAAGCTCAAGCACGCCATCGACACGAACGATTTCGGCGGGATACGCACGCTCATGACGCGGAACCCCGCGTTGCACGGGGCGCCGTTG
>DATFRB010000059.1:0-95093 GCA_035263625.1 Occallatibacter sp. | reverse complement strand
TGCGCAATGCTCCGGCTCATGCACGTCCGTCAACACCGGCAGCCCGGTATCCTTCGCCACCCGACCAAGGATGCGCGTGCCCTCGACAATCCCCGGCCCGCGAAAGCTCTTCACGCTGGTCCGGTTCGCCTTGTCGTAACTTGCTTTGAAGATGTACGGAACCTTGAGATCCGAAGTGATTCGCTGGATCGCCTCCGCCATCGTCCGCGCATGCGATTCGCTCTCGATCACGCACGGCCCCGCAATCAGGAACAGCCGCCCCTCGCCCACCCGCACCGGGCCAATTTCAAACGTGTGGCTCACAAACGAGATTCTAGTCGACACAGCAACCGCGAAGCCCGATCGGAAAGCCCTAGGCCACTACTTCCGAAGCGAACTTCGCCGTCGCCCCGCGCTCCAACCGGTTCTTGTAGCTCGCCGCCACAAACTCCCGGAACAGCGGATGCGGCTCCAGCGGCTTCGACTTGAACTCCGGATGGAACTGGCACCCCAGGAAATATGGATGCCCGGGAATCTCCACGATCTCGACATACGTCGCATCCGGCGTCGTCCCGCTGATCGCGAGCCCGCCTCCCGTCAGCAGCGCCTCGTACTCGCGGTTGAACTCATACCGGTGCCGGTGCCGCTCGCTGATCTCCGTCGCCCCGTCGTAGGCGCGCGACGCAAGCGACCCCTCCTGCAGCACGCAGGTCCACGCGCCCAGCCGCATCGTTCCGCCCATCTCTTCCACGCCCAGCAGTTCGCGCAGTTTGTAGATCACCCGGTGCTGCGCTGCCGGATCGAACTCGCTCGAATTCGCATCCTTCAGCCCGCACACATTGCGCGCAAATTCGATGCACGCCGTCTGCATCCCCAGGCAGATGCCGAAATACGGCACCAGTTTCTCCCGCGCATACCGGATCGCGTTGAGCATCCCTTCGATGCCCCGCTTGCCGAACCCGCCCGGCACCAGGATGCCGTCGAATCCCTCGAGCTGCGCCTCGTAACCGCGATCGTCCGCCGACTGTGACTCCAGCCCCTCGGCCTCAATCCACGTGATATTCAGCTTCAGATTCTGCGAAATCGCCCCGTGCGTCAGCGCCTCCTTAAGCGATTTGTAGCTGTCCTCGTACTCGACGTACTTGCCCACAATCGCAATGTTGACCTCGTCCTTCGGGTGGTAGCACCGGTCCACAAGGTCGCGCCATCTGCTCAGGTCGGCCACCGGAGACTCCTTGTGCAGGTACTTCAGGATCAGCCCGTCGAGGCCCTCTTCCGCAAAATTGAGCGGCACCTGGTAAATGGAAGGCACTGTCGTCGCCCCGATCACCGCCTTCTCTTCCACGTTGCAGAACGTGGCAATCTTCTGCTTGATGTCGCGGCCCAGGTTGCGCTCAGACCGGCAAAGCAATATGTCCGCCTGGATCCCGATCGACAGCAGTTCCTTCACCGAGTGCTGCGTCGGCTTGGTCTTCAGCTCCTGCGCCGCCGCGATCCACGGAACCAGCGTCAGGTGCACAAAAACCGTGTTCTCACGCCCCAGCTCCTGCCGCATCTGGCGGATCGCCTCGAGAAACGGCAGCGACTCGATGTCGCCCACCGTCCCGCCGATCTCCACGATCGTCACGTCCGCCCCGTTGGCCGAGACCTTCCGCATCGCATTCTTGATCTCGTTGGTTACGTGCGGAATCACCTGCACGGTCTTGCCCAGGTAGTCGCCACGTCGCTCCTTCAGGATGATCTGCTCGTAGATCCGCCCCGTCGTCAGGTTGTTGTCGCGCGATAGCGGCGCGTGGGTAAAGCGCTCGTAGTGGCCCAGGTCGAGGTCGGTCTCCGCGCCGTCGTCGGTCACGAACACCTCGCCGTGCTGAAATGGCGACATGGTCCCCGGATCGACGTTCAGGTACGGGTCGAACTTCATCATGTTCACGCGCAGCCCGCGGCTCTCAAGCAGGCAGCCGATCGAGGCCGCCGCAAGCCCCTTGCCAAGGCTGGACACAACTCCGCCCGTCACAAAGACATACTTTGCCGACATCGATGCAACCTCTTCACTTAAATGTTGGGATTGGCCGTACCTGGTGGGCACAATCAAGTATGACAGAGAAACCAAAGCGAAGAAAGTGGAAATCCAGGTCCGTTTGATCCAAAAGGGAACGGCGTCGCTTTGGGATAGGCGATGCACCGCAAGCGGAACGCAAACCCCGCCACGTCTGCGATATAAAGGACGGCATGTCCCTTGAAAAACGTACCCGGGGTGTCCGCTACGGGGTGCGGATGCTCTGGAAGCGCTGTATTTCCTATCGCAAGCGCGAATGGTCCCTCAGCGATTATCCGGTCGTCGTGCGCGAGCAGAAGGATGTTCCAGCCAATAGCCGCTATTTCGCGCGCATTCTGGGCTGGAATATCGACGGCCTCGGCGAAACCCCTGAGGATGCCCTGCGCGAGATGGAGCACTGGTACGACACGCGCAAAACCGCCCTCCAGAGTGAAGGCAAGCCGATTCCCCGGCCCGGAACGAAGGTCCCGGTTCAGTTTGCATCTCAGGATCGGGCTAAAGCGCAGGATGATCTGCTGCAGGACTTTATCCATCGCGTGCTTGATCTCAAGTGGGCGTTCATTAGCGATGAATCGACCCTCTTCCACTTCCAACCCGATGGCAAAACCGATCCCCTCGTTGCGCGGATCATGGAAGTGTATGGAGTCGATGTATCCGACGTCGTGGACGGCAACGTCGCGACGATTCTCGAGCGGATCGCCGCTGCCCGGAACCGGCGTTAGCCAATCCGCATTCGAGCGTCATGTCGGGTTGACCGCCGCATTCGCGCACGTGGGTCCGCGATGCGATAAGCTTTGCGCATGCTCGAAAAGCAGCCCGAAGTGAACCCGGATCAACAACCCGAAAACCAGCCCCAGAAGCAATCCGGTTCGATTCATCTCGGCCGCGTCGTCGGAATCGACCTCTTCCTGCACTGGTCCTGGTTCATCGTCGCCATCTACGAGATCCAGAGCAGGAGCGGCCGCTATTCCTCCGTCCTGTGGAACGTCTTCGAATACCTGGCGCTGTTCCTGATTGTCCTGCTGCACGAGTTCGGGCACGCGCTGGCGTGCCGCCAGGTCGGCGGAATCGCGAATCGCATCATGCTCTGGCCGCTGGGCGGCGTTGCCTACGTCGACCCGCCGCCGCGCCCGGGCGCAACGCTCTGGAGCATCGCCGCAGGCCCGCTCGTGAACGTGGCACTCCTTCCCGTGTTCGCGACCATATATTCCTTCGCCACAGTGCATGGATGGGCTTATCTGGCGCCCAACACCTACCAACTCGTATGGGCAGTCCTGACGATCAACAAGGCTCTGTTGATCTTTAATCTCCTGCCGATCTATCCGCTCGATGGAGGCCAGATCCTTCGCGCGCTTCTATGGTTCGTCCTCGGCCGCGCTCGCAGCCTGATGCTGGTCACTGTCTTCAGTTTTGCGGGCGTTGCCGCCGTCATTGCGTTCGCTGTGTTGAAGCAATCCGCTTGGGCATTTGTCATCGCCATCTTCATGCTCCTGAACTGCTGGGGAGGCCTCAAACATGCGCGCGCTATGCTCCGCGCTGCGAAGCTTCCGCGTCGCCCGGGATTTGCATGTCCCTCCTGCGGCAGCGGCCCGCCCATCGGACCGTTCTGGATCTGCCAACAGTGCTCGAACCCGTTCGACACCTTCCAATCCGGTGGAGTATGCCCAACCTGCTCGGCCCGCGGCGCCGCAACCCAGTGCATCGACTGCGGCCGTTCCGCGCCGATTGAGCAGTGGGTCACCGGGCGGCCCGCGACCTCCCCGCCCGTGATCGAGGGAATCCCTCAGCGACAGTGAGGTCAGTGTGAACTCTGCGGCGACGTCTCGTCGATTTCGTACACCGTCAGGACCGAGTCATCTTCAAACGTTAGCAGGTAGTCTTTCTCATCCGCGCTTGCCAGCGTCATGTACGCATCCAAACGGCTGACGTCTCGCGCATCGATCTGCGAGTGAGTCTTGGTGGAGAAGAAGACGGCGATCGCTTTTGTCTGCACCCAGGTGCCAAGAAAGCTGTCATGGCCCTCGGTCATGATGCCCAATCCTATATTGGCATCGGGCGAGAAACGGTCAGGCTGGGGGCAATATTCCAGGTCCTTGCTTGTACAAATGAATTTGTCCCTAAATGGAAGCGGGAAGTTCGGTTCCGTTAAATATTCCTCGAGAGCAATGTTGTGCGTCGACTGCAGGCAGGTATCGCCACCGATCGGAATCGGATGAAGCTCATTATTCGGGCCACTTACATTCCGATACAAGCATTTTGGGCCCACGCCAAGTCCGGGCATATCGATCGGGATAAACGCGCCTTCCTTGAGTTGGGGAGAACTGCTCTCAACAACAAGTTGGCCATCCGTACGCATAAAGACGCCCTGAAACTCAAATAGGCTGAGAGCTGCCGTAGTAGCCCTGCCGGCAACCCTGAAATTTTCCAGATCGATTGACGAAATTCGGATCTCGGTTCGGCTCTTCCCAACCGACTTCCCGTCGACCCGCTTGTTCCACCACGCATCGGCAGCGCATGCGCCGTACCGTCCATCCGGAGTAAGAAAAAGCTTCAGTTCAAGTGTTTCAAGGTCGTGATCGTCCTTCGAAGAAAAGTAGCCGGGCAGTTCCAAATGTTCGATAACCGGGGTCGCGGAGTTCCACCTTCGAACTCGGGTCAGCTGCCAAATGCCATTTCGGCGTGCAGAAAAGGCGAGAAAGTCTCCAGATTGGGTCAAAGCCAAGGCCTGCTGACCAAACTTCCCGGTCAGGTCCAACAAATTCCAGCGAGGCTGCTTTGGCCCGACCACAATCCGGGCAGATCTGTGAATCTCCGCCCGAGACAGCATCGTGAGGAAAAGGAGCGGGATTAAGACGGCAGTTGATTTTAGAAGTGTCCGACAATCCGGGAGCATGGACGAAGTGTAGCCGACGCGAAGCCGTCCGCCTTTTGGAACCCGGGACCACATCGCAAACTTGCATGATTCCGGCAGGAGGCTGCGAGTCAGCCGGACATCCGTCCTGATAGCATTCTGCCTATGGTTTTAAGGAAACTTCGCAAACAATTTCATGTCTTGGTTCTGTCAGCCGCAGGCACCGTTCTGCTCGCCCTCAGCCCGGCCGCATCGGGCCAGAACGCGCCCGATCGCTCCCAGGTTGAGCAGACCCTCCGCGGAATGAATCGCGGCCGCTCGGTCGGCCAGGTCGGCGTGTCTCCCGACGGCAAGCAGCTGGCGTGGACCCAGGGCGGTCGCGGCGGCGGCGAAATCCTCCTGGCTCCGATCGACGACCTGACAAAGACGCAGCATGTGACTGCAGCCGCCAGTGCAGACCAGCACTGCGCAGCGCGCGAGTTCGCGTGGGAGCCCGATTCGAAAGCGCTCGCGTTTCTGGCCGACTGCGGCGGCCAGTCAGGCCAGGTGGACGTGTACGTATCGCACCTCGACAGCACGCCAGTTCGCCGCGTTACGGCCCTGAAGGGCTATGTCCACGACCTTGCCTTCTCGCCCGATGGCGCCAAACTCGGCTTCCTCTATGTGGAAGGCGCGACGCGTCCCGCCGGCGCTCTGGCCGCGATGAAGCCACCCTCAGGCGTGATCGGTGAAGACGGAGTTGAAGTGCAGCGCGTGGCCTGGTCGCCGGCCGACGCGGCCACACCCGCCGACGCCACCTTCATTTCGCCCGCGAACCTGCACGCATACGAGTTTGACTGGGCCCCAGATTCCAAAGGCGTGGCCTACGTGGCCGCCGATCCGCCCGGCGAGAACAACTGGTGGGTCGCCAAGCTCTACACGCAATCCATCGGCGCCGATCCAAAGGCGATCCTCGCGCCCGAAACCGTCTCCGGACCGCTGCACGGCCTTCAGATCGCGGTCCCGCGCTGGTCGCCCGACGGCAAGACCATTGCCTTTATCGGCGGATTGATGAGCGACCAGGGCTCTACCGGCGGCGATGTATGGATCGTCTCGTCCGAAGGCGGAAAGCCGCGCAACCTGACCGCCGATCGTCCCTCCTCACCGGCCTGGGTCGAGTGGAGCGGCAACGATTCCCTGTACGTATCTGAACTCGCCGGCGGAGACAACCAGTTGGTCCCGCTGCACCTCAAGGGTGATCGCACCGGGTCCGGCGAAGTAAGCGCCGGGGCGCCCGTGTTCAGCATCCCGGGCAACATCGGCGATGGCCGCATGTCGCACAGCCTGTCCTCGACCGCCGATCAGAAGCTCTTCGTCTTTCACGCCAGCACCTTCGACCATCCCACGGAGATCTATTCCGCCAGGCCCGGCACGACAATGACCTCGGGACTCGCCGGCGTCACGCAGCTCTCGCACCTCAACGACGGCATCGAGCCCGCATGGGGCAAAGCCGTATCGCTTACCTGGAAAAGCGACCAGTTCCGCGTCCAGGGCTGGCTGCTCGAGCCAAAGAACTTCGATCCCGGCAAGAAATATCCGCTGATCGTCGAAGTCCACGGCGGCCCCGCCGCGGCCACGCAGGCGGGCTGGGGCGGGCGCGGCGGACTGAGCGCCACCGCTTTCTCCGCGCTCGGCTACTTCGTGTTGCAGGCCAATCCGCGCGGCAGCTTCGGCCAGGGCGAGGCCTTCACCGAAGCCAACCGCAAGGACTTCGGCTACGGCGACCTGCGTGACATCCTCAAAGGCGTGGACGCCGTTGAGGCGAAATACCCCATCGATCCTAAGCGCGTAGGCATCACCGGCTGGAGCTACGGCGGCTTCATGACCATGTTCGCCGTCACCCAGACCGACCGTTTCAAGGCCGCCGTCGCCGGCGCGGGCCTGTCGAACTGGCAGAGCTACTACGGCGAGAACTCCATCGATCAGTGGATGATCCCGTACTTCGGCGCGTCCGTATATGACGATCCGGCGGTCTACGCCAAAAGCTCTGCGATCAACTTCATCAAGCACGCGCGCACGCCCACTCTTGTCGTCGTCGGCGATCGCGACGGCGAGTGCCCGGCACCGCAATCCTACGAGTTCTGGCATGCGCTTCGTGACGAGCACGTGCCCACTCAGCTAGTGGTGTATCCAAATGAAGGCCACGGGTTCGTAAACCCCGCGCACACCATGGATGTCATGGAGCGCGCAGTCGAGTGGTTCGCGAAGTATCTGCCGCCGAACCAGGAACCTGCCAACACTGCGAGCCGTTAAGCGAGCCTGCTCGCCAAGCGGCTCCGCGACAGTCTATGGAAAGAAACGGACACTGGGCCGGCCGGGGAACGGACCGTCCGGCCTGATACACTTTTTGTTGGAGAAAACACAGGTCAATCCGAGCAGTCAGGTGTCAATCCATGCCCAATTGACCAGGGTAGTTTCTGCCTTCGCGGCCTCCAATGGAGGCTGACGGCGGGCGGATTTCAACCGTAATTTTCCACACGTTCTTCGGAGAGACCGTTCTGCGCCAGGGAGGGCGGAGCGGGGAGGATTCATGCGGCGGTTTTTGACGCTTGTCTGTCTTGTATTCCTGGCCGTTCCGGCAGGTATCACCATTTCCGGCTGCTATCGCAACCCTGCCGGAAACTATTGCAACGGTCTCGGATACGGTCCCAAAACCACGGACCTCTACTCCATCAACCTGCAGCCCCAGTTCACCGGAATCTCCCTGGCTTTCGGTCAGACGCGGCAGATCACCGCTCCCACGGCGGTCAACTGCAAAGGCGGCTCCGTCGGAGTGACCACATTCAACTACGGCACTACAAATAACCAGCTCGTCGATATCTCTCCCACCGGGAATATCTGCGCCGGGACTTGGAACCGCAACTCCGGCGGCGGCATCGCCGACTACACCATCTGCAGCTATCCGAATCCGGTGCCGGCGACCGGAGGGCTTCCTTACGCAACGGCCTATATAAGCGCGTCGGCCCAGACGGTGACGTCGAATCCAGTCGAAGTATATGTCCACTCGCCGATAACATCGATTACGCTCGTCGGCCCGCAACAATGTCTCTCGCAGGGCCAGCAGGCGCAGCTTGACGCGCAGGCCTGCTACGGCAGCAACGGCACGCAGGTGCTCATGTGCGCTCCTTCCACAGTCAGCCCGGCGAATTATGCGTGCCCCCTTCCGAGCGGCGTAAAGTCCGTCCCCGACTGCAGCAACTCAATCGGCACCCTGACCTACAGCGCCGGATCCGGGTCCGTTGCGTCGATCAACGAGCAGACCAACCAGATCACGGCCGAGCAGCCCGGAACAACCGTTATCAACGCGTCCCTTGCGTTATCAGGCTCTTCGGCGGGATACTTCTCCACCTGTCCGCCGGCCTCGATCAAGCTCACCCTGAACGGAGCCACAAGCGGAACCGTCACGCAGGGAGTGACGCAAAACCTCGTCACCACGGTGATCGACACCAACGGCAATCCAATCACCGGCCTTACGCTCGATTACCAATCCACCAACCCGCTGAATGTATCGGCCAGCGGAACGGGAGCCATCAACGCAAGCTTTCCCGGTTCGGGCGCGCTCTACGCGGTGTGCCAGCCATCCACCTGCAATCCCGCGCCCATCAACCAGCTCGGCGTGAACGGCACCGGGTTGTCTATCTCCAGCAACGCAGTGGATGTTACGGTCCCGGGCACGGCCAGCTCATTCGTGTGGCTCGCGGCGCCGGGCAAGTCCCAGTACTTCGTTCCCATCGAGTTGCTTACCGGAACCGTCGGCTCCACCGTGCGCCTTCCCTACGTGCCGAACTCGATGGTGATGGACAAGACCGGTTCGAGCCTCTACTTCGGCTCCTCGCACGAACTCATGGTCTACAGCACCAACAACAACATCCTCACCTTGCAGAATCCGGGCGTGCCGGGCGTGGTCCTTGCCGTGAGTCCGAGCAACTCGCAGGTTCTGGTCAACGACCAGGTCCGCCAGCTGTTCTACATCTTCAATGTCGGCGGCAGTACTGCCGCAACGTTCGGAGGCATGGGCACATCCGCCGAGTGGACGCCCGACGGCAAGACCCTCTACGTGACTGACAGCGCAGACACCGGCCCCGGTCACACGAATACGCTCTACGTCTACAACGCAGACACAGGTTGGACGACCTATTCGCTCGCCGGCTCGCGCGGCACTACCGGTCCGCAATCGGTGGCAGTAACGGTCCCGGGAGTCGGAGCGTTCATCAGCGGCAATCCAACGGTCGCGCACACCTGGTGCCCCACGGGAACCCCGGGTAATGCCAACATCAGCTACTATCCGCAAGGCGCCTCGGTCAACGCCGACACCAGTGTGCTTGCCGCGACCGTCGACGGAAATCACATCCTGGGCGCGGCGCTGGCCAGCGGAGGAATATCATTCTCCGACATCGGGGTGACGATCCCGGCCGGCGATTGCCCCGCCGCGGTGGGCGGCGTTCTTCAACCGCTGACGATCGCAACCAACGTCAATAACACTGCGATCAACGCCAACGCAACCTCCATCACAGGCGTGGTCACGTCTCCGGCTGAAGTCAGCCTGGGCGCCAATGCCGCGGCGTATAGCCTCACCTTCATCACCTATAACGGCACCACCGCCGGCGCGACGCTGCCCTACTACCAGCAGACGACAGCCCCCACCAGTTCGCTGGGCACCGTGGGCTACCTCACGCTCTCTGGGGCGTCTGCGATCACCGCGCCTCTCGCGGGAGCATTCAGCCCGGACAACTCGCTGTTCTTCGTCTCGACAGCGGGCGACAACCAGGTCCACTACATCAACACCGTCACGCTCCAGGACACGCAGCAGATCAGCCCCAACCTGCCTGCCTGCGCTCCCGGCTCCGATCCCGGCTGCCTGATCACAGCTCCGGCTCCCACAGTTGTGCCCGCTACGGTCGTCATCACCAAGCCGCGTCAGACCACGTAATCTGTGCGAGAGAATATGCAAAGAGCCGGCCAAGTGCCGGCTCTTTGCTTTGAGGCACGCATTCGCTCAATCCTCCTGGTCGCGATAGTGCAGGCAAATGCGGGCACTGAAGTCCGCCTTGCGTGCCTGGCACAAGTGCGGACGCTCCGCACCCGCAAGATAAAATCAATTCATGATTAAGGGCATCTCCCTTCTCCATCCGGCCGCGAACCGGGAGTCCTTCGACCGGTTGGCCGGCTTTTTTCGCGCGCTGGGGTTCGCGCCCGGGCCCGGATGGGACAGGGAAGACTCGCGGGGAGCCTCATTCCAGGCGCCGCTTGGAAGCATCGAGTTGGCCGAAGGCGCTTTACCGCCACTCGCTCCGATCGCCGTTGAAGTAACCTCCCTTGACGCCGCCCATCAGGCCGCGGCGTCGTGGATGGCCGGCAGCGGGAATGACGCGAGTGGATCGATCTCCGCCATCTCGGAAACTGATTGGAAATCGCGTTACTTCACCGTCGAGCCAATGCCCGGGCACGCATTTTCCTTCTGGGCCTGGAACGATCCCGCGAAGGGAAAACCCCTCGCCATCGAAGGCGATCTCTCCGCAGAAGGCATGAAGTTCGCCATCGTCGTTGCCAGGTGGAACGCCGTCATCACGGACCGCCTGCTCGAGGGCGCTCTCGATGCCTCGCTGCGCAGCGGCGCGCGCCGGGCCGACATTCATATCGTGCGCGTCCCCGGATCCTGGGAGATTCCCGCGGCGGCACGCACTCTAGCCGAACGCGCATCCGATGCAACCAACCGCCCCGACGCCATCATCGCGCTCGGTTGCCTGCTTCGCGGAGAAACCGCCCACTACGAGGCGATCTACAACGAAGTGTCGCGCGGCATCGGCCAGTCGCAACAGGACACAGGAATCCCGCACAGCTTTGGCGTGCTCACCTGCGAAACGCTCGAACAGGCGCTGAACAGGGCCGGCATCAAGGCCGGAAACAAGGGCTTCGAGGCCGCGCTCGCAGCGATCGAAATGGTCAGCCTCCGCCGCAAGCTCGTCGCCGGAGCGTCTGCATGAGCGCCGGCACGCGACGCAAGGCGCGCGAAATTGCCATGCAGATGCTGTTTCAGGCCGATGTCGGCAAGCAGACCCCCGACGAGGTGAACGCGACCTTCTGGAAGGCCGGGGACGAAGTCGAGCCCGATGTCCGGGGCTTCGCAGAGGACATCTTCCGCGTTGCGACGCTCAACCACGAGAAGATCGACGACCTGATCTCCACGAACTCCACCCATTGGCGGCTCGAACGCATGCCCGCCGTGGACCGCAATCTTCTCCGCATGGCCACCGCCGAAATGCTCGGCTTCAAGTCCACGCCGTTTCCCATCGTCATCAATGAGGCGCTCGAGATCGGGCGGCGGTTCTCCGCGCCCGAGTCGATTAATTTCCTCAATGGGGTGCTCGACGCCATCGCGCGCAGTCTCGTCGGCCGGTAGCGCGCATCCCCTTAGGCCGATAGGGCGCAGCCGAGTCCAGCTCTTTGCAACTTCCGCTGCCAAAGCGGCGTCCAAACCGGGGGAAGGCGAGACGGATCGCGGACTCAGCCCGAGGCGTCTGTCTATTCTTCTCCCCAACCGGGACTCTCCGGTCGCCGGATTGCGGTAACATGGAGTGTCTTGCGGCGTTTCAGGCAGTTGCACACGGCTCGTTGAATCCGCGATTCGTCGCCCGATGGAACGGGCGCCCGGTTGCGGGATTGAAAGGCCTTCCTGGAACGCGTTCCATCGTTCATGCATTCTTCGGGCTCACGAAGGGAGAGATGTGGATATGGCAGAGGAAAGCAGCGGCATCAATGGCTTTGCATGGTTTCTGGCGGGCCTCGGAATAGGCGCGCTGGCGGGTATCCTGTACGCGCCCAAGAGCGGGCGTGAAACCAGGGAGGACCTGGCCAATACAGCCCGTGAAAGCGGTGAGTACCTTCGCAACCGCGGCAAGCAGGTGGCCGAGCAGGTCGGCACCATGGTCGACCGGGGCAGAGAGCAGGTCGGCGAGTACATGGACCGCGGCCGCGAGGTGGTCGAGCGTGGCCGGGCTCAGTGGGAAGAGTTCGTTGAACGGGGTAAGAACCTTGTCGGCGACCAGACCTCGCGCGTATCCGCGGCCGTCGATGCCGGGCGCCAGGCATATCGCGCGACCAGCGCGCCGGGGGCAGGCTCCGGCGTCACGAGCGGCAATTTCGGCTCCGGAGTTTCTGGCGGAAGCGGCGCCTTCGGTCCCGGCACCCCTCATCCAACCACGGGCGAGTCGGGCGTTTAACGATCGAACGATTGCGGAACCGTCTCTCTTGATCCCCGGAGACGGTTCCGCATCGAAGCGGGCTGATGAACTTCGACCCATTGAAGGCTGAATGCAAGGCGGCCGATTCGCGGGGCCACCAAGCTCCTGTCGAAATCGACAAAATGCTGTAAGTACGTGTACGCGTGAGGCCCAAATGCCGCACATCGAAACCATTCTGATCATCATGGCGTCTCTAACCGCGCTTGCAGTTATGCTGCAGATCGTCAGCCTGATCGTCATGGCGGTCATCGCACGCAAGGCTGTTAAAGAAGCAAAGGCGTACGCCGAGGAATACCGCACGGTGCTGACGCCCCTGCTGCAACACGCACGAGACCTCATCCAGGTCACAAAACATCTCATCGAGCGCATCGAGCCCCGGGTCGAGGCAGCGGCCTCTGATTTAGCGGAGATAGCCCGCATCGCCAACGAGGAGTCGCGCAAGATCCGCGCATCCGCAGACGAAATCAACGACCGCGTCCGCCGCCAGGCGGAGCGCATGGACAGCATGGCCACCAGCGCGCTCAACGGCGTAGAGCGTGTAGGTCGTTTTCTGAACGAAGCCGTGAATGCGCCCGTCCGCCAGGTCTCCGGCATTCTCGCGGCGGCGAAAGCAATCGTGGAAACCCTCCGCGGCCCCGCCCCGGCACAACGCAGAGCCAGACCCGAAGACCCCGCCAAAACCGAAACCGGCCAGTACGCTTAGCACACACCGGATTCGACACAGCGCCTGCATCGATTACTCTGTAACGCGGAGGTCAGGCCAATGGGTCTCCGCGTTTTCTTCTCATGCGTTGCGGCGCTGGTCATCGCTGCGAGCACAGCCGCGCAAACCGCTCCCGCAACCGCGCTGCTAGTTCTTTCCAAACAGGATCGCACCGCCGCCATCGTCGATCCCGCCAGCCTCCGCGTTCTGTCCCGCGTTCCCGTCGGCGACGATCCGCACGAGATCGCCGCTTCAGCCGACGGCCGCACTGCCTATGTTTCGAATTACGGCTTCGGACAGTTCCACACCATCACCGTCATCGACCTCGTGAACCGCAAACAGGAGAAGGTGATCGATCTTCTGCCTCTGCGCGGCCCGCATGGCCTCATATTCGCCGATGGAAAGCTCTGGTTTACCGCGGAAGTAAACAAGTGCATAGGCCGCTACGATCCTGAAACCGGCAAAGTCGACTGGATCATGGGCACCGGGCAGAACCGAACCCACATGCTCTACGTGCTTCCCGGCGCGAAGCGCATCGTCACCACCAACGTCAACGCCGGCACTGTCAGCATCCTCGATTTCGAAGCATCCAAAGGCGGCCCTCCTCCGGGTGGCCCTGGCATGCCCGGCGGCCCTCCGCCTCCTCAGGGATTCCCGCAGGGTGCAATCCTCCCGCCCGGCGGAGACTGGAACCCCACCGTTGTTCCTGTAGGCTCGCGCGACGAAGGCTTCGACGTCTCTCCCGACGGCAAAGAAGCATGGGTAGCCAACGCCGGCGACGGCACCGTCTCCATCGTCGACCTCGACGCCAAACGCGTCACCGCTACGCTGCCGCTCGATGTGAAGTCGGCCAACCGCCTGAAGTTCACTCCCGATGGCAAACGCGTCCTGATCTCAATGCTAGGCAACGGCAACCTCGTCGTCGTCGACACCGCCTCGCACCAGGTTGAGAAGCGCATCCCCATCGGCCGCGGCGGCGCCGGCATCCTCGTCCAACCCGACGGCGCGCGCGCCTACGTAGCATGTTCACCCGACGGCTACGTCGCCGTAATCGACATGAATACCCTGGCCGTAATCGGCCGTATCGATGCCGGCGGCAACCCCGACGGCCTTGCCTGGGCTACTGGCAGATGATCTCTAGATCCCGGATCGACGGCGGGAGTCTTCGTCGAGGAGACGAATGAATAGTTCCGACGACGCGAAGAAACTTGTCCTCCGAAGCTTGGCAAATGCGTCGCTTAGGTCGATGAGCCCAGCCGCGGCTGCGTTGCTCAATATACCCAGCGTCCCGATAATCGGGACATTGCGGTGCATCGCGGCCTTTCGAGCATTTGTTTCGTCAACCAGGAGGCGATCGGCCCGGAGCAATTCCGCGAGTGCGATCGCTTCCTGCTCTCCTCGTTCCAGGTCGTCAGGGAGATCCTGTGGATTGAATTCCAGATCCACTCTAACCAACCACGCAGGTGCCCGGATAATCCATTCTCGAACAGCTTGGGGCGCACGCGTGTCGTTGAGCTCAGACCAAACGGCAGGCGGAACATTGACCGTTCCATAAAAATGTGGGAGCAGGTTAACGTGACCGATGAGGATGAGGTAATTGAGAGACGAGGTATCTGCGACGACGATCATGCCGCGTTGGATTTGTCCTTTTTATGAGCCAATTCAATGTCGCGGGATGTTGCAATGTCCTGCTCGAGGTCTTCAAGAGAGTAATTGAGGTAAACGGCGTGATCCTTTAAGAACTGGTGCACGTCAAACCGCGACTCCAATCCGAGGATGACTCGCAACTGATACTCGGAAAGCCGCCTCGCCCGGTAACCCTCGAGCGCGAGAGCCTCGATTGCCGCGCGCGACATCTCAGCAGGATCGCTGGGAAGCGTCTTGCCGAGTTCGTCCGGGATGTTGAGCTCGACCTTCATACTCAAGACTAGATTGTACGCCGGATCAGCGCACAGGCCTCGCTCGAATCTCGAGACCCGGATCCCAATTATCTCGCGTCAATCTCCATCACCTGGACCGAATATCCCGGCATCATGTGCTTCACCTTCCCGCCCGCCACCTGCACCGTGCTCTCCACCGGCACAAGCTGGTCCGGATGATCGATCGTGTTCGTCGCCTGCGTGCTCTTCCCGCTCAGCGTCCACACATTCGCCGCAGCACCAATCTTGGCCCCCGCCAGATCAATATCGACTTCCTGCGGCGTAGAGTCCGCATTCACCAGCTTCAGGTACATCTTCTTCTTCGCCGCGCTGCCCGTAATCGAATAAAAGAACCGCGGCCCCGCCCCCTCCGCCTGCGACGCCAGCGTGTGATCCCCGATATGCGATGCGAACATCACCTGCGCCCAGTACGCTGGAGATCCATAGCTCTTCCCCGCGTCATATCCAATCAGATCGGTCGTCCACTGCATCCCGCCCGGGTTCACGTTGACAAACAGCGGCGCATAGCTGGCCATCACGATCAGGTCGCTGTTGCGCTCGAGGCCGGTCATCCACGCCGCATCGCCCAGCGCCGCGCCCATGTTCGGCGTCGGCGATCCCTCGCGCGTAGCCCACTCGCCCACAAAGATCTTCGGCCCGTTGCGGTCCGCCTTGTCGTAGTGGCCGTTGTCCCACTGTGCCGGCGCAGCGGATCCACCTTCCGGCGTGTCGTAATGATTCGCGGAGTGGAAATTCTGCGTCGCGCGCACGTAGTAATGCTCGTCCAGCACATCCGGCTTCACGCTCTTCACAGGCGCCGTCGCAATCAGTTGCAGGTCGGGATACTTCGCCTTGATCGCCTTGTAAATCTGCGTGAACCGCCCATCGTAGCTCCCCGAGCGGTCAAACCAGTCCTCGTTGCCGATCTCGACATACGTGAGCTTGAACGGCGCCGGATGCCCATCCTTCACTCGCTCGCCGCCCCATTTCGTACCCGGCCCTCCCGTCACATACTCGATCTCGTCCACTGCGTCCTGCACATACGGGTCCAGGTCCGCGCCCGGATTCACATGCTGCCCACCCAGCGAGTAGCCCGCGTACACTGCGAGCACCGGCTGCATGTTCAGGTCCTCGCACCACTCCAGGAACTCGAGCAGCCCCATCCCATCCGTCGACCAGTAATTCCAGGGGCTCGGGTGCCCAGGCCTGTCCACAAGCGGCCCAACGGTCTTCTTCCAGTCGAAGCGATCGACAATGCGGTCGCCTTCGAGATAATTCCCGCCCGGGAACCGCAAAAACTGGGGATGCATCGCCGCCAGCTTCTCCATGATGTCCGTGCGAAACCCGTTGGGCGTGTTCTTGTACGTGGGCGGAAACAGCGACACCTGCTGCAGCCACAGCGCGCCCGCATGCCCCGCCGTCACCACCAGGTGGTTCGCCGCCGACGCTTCCACTGCTCCCGTCTTCAGCGTGAACTTGTGCTCCGCCCAGTCCGGCCCGATCCCTTCCACCTTCGCCGTCGCCAGCGTCCGCCCCGTCTGGTCCGACACCAGGCTCACAGTCACCGGCCCAATATCCGCTGCCGCCGTCTTCGCGTAGAACGATCCCTTGTACTCGGTGTTAGGCTTCAGCGCAAATCCCCACCACCCCGTGTTGATCACACCCGCCTGGTTCTGCGCATCCGCCTGCGCAATTTCGATCCGCAGGCTCGACTTCAGCGCCTCGCTCGGACCCGTCGTGCTGTCTGCCGTCATCTTGGCCTGCGAGTTCCCCTGCTCCACCAGGTACCAGTCCAACACCCCGCTCCAGTCCGCGCGGAACGTCCGGTTCTTCACCATCTCCGCATACAGCCCGCCTTCATACGAGTAGTTGATCTCCTCGGTCATCAGCCCATACAGCGTCGGGCTAACCGGAGTGGTCGGCTGATCCGCGTGGATCGTCAGCGTCAGAGGCTTCTGCGCAACAGCCAGCGCGGCGCACACAACAAGGGCCCCGCATGAAATGAAAGCAAACGTTTTCTTGGGCATCGGCGGAATGGTCCTCTCAGGGTTCGGGAGGAGTATAGCGCATCAAATCGGGAGTTCGATTGATCGGGCAATCGCTCTAACGGACCAGTCGTTCAAGCTGCGAACTGTGAACTGCGAATTACGACTTGGGAACCGCGAACTGTCTAAAGTATCCAGCCGCCGCCCACCACTTCATCGCCGTCGTAAAACACCGCCGACTGCCCCGGCGTCACCGCCCGCTGCGGCTCGTCGAACGTGGCAGCAATCTCGTCGGCCCCCGTCGCCTCGAGCATCGCCCACGCCGGCTCATGCCGGTGCCGGATCTTGATCTTCACCCGCATCGCCGCCGTCAGCCCCGGAACGCTCACCCAGTTCACGCGGTTCGCGCGCAGCTCGCGCGTGGCAAGCTCCTCGTCCGCGCCCACCGTCACGCGATGGCTCGACGCATCGATCTGCAGAACGTAGAACGGCGAAGGCGACGCGATCTTCAGCCCCTTCCGCTGCCCCACAGTAAATCCGCTGATGCCCTCGTGATGGCCGATCACCTCACCGCTCGTAGTCACCAGTTCGCCCGCCGTCTCCGGCATCTCCTCGCCCTGCTCCTCGAGATATGCCGTGAGGAACTGCTTGTAATCGCCGCCGGGAATAAAACAGATCTCCTGCGAATCAGGCTTCTCCGCGAGCGCCAGCCCTTGCCGCCGCGCCACTTCCCTCACCTCGGGCTTCGTCATCCGCCCCAGCGGAAACAGCGTGTGCGCAAGCTGCTCCTGCGTCAGCCCGAACAGAAAATACGTCTGGTCCTTCGCCAGGTCCGCCGGCCGCTTCAGGATCCACCGCCCGCGCGCCTCATCGTACTCATTCACCGCGTAGTGCCCTGTCGCGATCCGGCCGGCCCCGATCGACCGCGCCGTCTTGAGCAGCTGGTCGAACTTCAGGTGGTTATTGCAGAGCGAGCACGGAATCGGCGTCCGCCCCGCCAGGTACTCGCTCACGAACGGCCGCACCACGTCCTGCTCGAACCGCTCTTCCTGGTTCACCACGTAGTAGGGAATGCCGAGGTGCTCGGCCACGCGCCGCGCGTCATAGACATCATCCAGCGAACAGCACCGCCCCGCCTTAGGCGTCTCCGGAATCCCATGCTTCCCCGCCAGCCGCGTCTGGTCCCACAGTTGTAGCGTCAACCCCACCACCGAACTCTCCGCGCGATTTTCCCCGCGGGCCCCATCCTCCCCGCGCGCAAGAATCGCCGCCACCGTAGAGGAGTCAACCCCTCCGGACATGGCAACGGCAATCGTGTCGTTGTGCTTCATCGGGAACACTCTCAGACTTTATTGTCCCATTGTTGACGATTCGGCGCTTTTGTCCTTGCTTTTCTTTCTGTCATTCCCGCAGGGAATCTGCTGTTGCAGCACGCAGCGCCGGAGTGAACTTGAGACATCGCGATTATCAATGGAGCGGAGTTTGCGCGCATTTTGCTCCAAACGCAGTCGAAGTACCTGCATTTCGGACTGCGGACAGTGTGACGAATTTACCGAAGAGTACCCGAGGTCCGCTTCCGCCGTTTCGGTTCGACGGAGTTTGCGCGTTCGACTAAGAGTCTTCTCGCTCGCTCGATGATCCGCTCCGCATCAAAATCAGAAATGCGCCCCTCGGCAACATCTGCCAACCCACGCCCGATCTCGGACCTGAGAGTATTCGCATGATTCGTTTTCAATTTCACTTCGGACAATCTCCGAACTCACCTTCTGGTTGCGTCACCTTAACAAAGCGGAATGCTCCGCCAGGATCATGCAGTATTGTGAAATACAGGCGTCCGATGTCGTCGGCCGTAAAGCACGCTTCTTCGGAATCCCCTTCGCGCTTAAACGCAACGTCTTCCAGCATTCCGACGGAGAACCAATGCGGGTCGACCTTCTTCGATTCCGTCTTGGCATCCACGATCAACGGCCGGAGGAAGCGTGCGACCTCGGGGCTCGCGATGTCTGCGGTTGACTTGCCGTTCGCAATGCGCCAGAAGAGCTCATCGATCAGATCGAGTTCCGGCGTAGTGGAGGTCTTTCCCAGATCTGTGATTCCATCAGGCATGATTCGAATACGCCGAACCATCTGCCTCGATTCGCAGCCGCCGCATCCGTCGAAGGTGCGAAAGTTGTCTTTTTCGCCGATGGCAAGCACACCGTCGCCGAAACTGGTGCCGATCTTTTGATCAATCATGAAGTCGTGCCAGTCGATCCATAGCAGAGTGGCCGAATCTCCATCCCATCGCCAGATACTCGTTTGGTGGCCAACCGTGGCGCCCATGATCTGCGTGTATCCTGCGTCTACATAAAACCGCGGGCGACCATAAGAATCGGGAGTGAGCACACCTAAATCCGCATAGAGCGGGCCGCACGTTCCGGGCGGATGCCCCGAGCCCTTCTCCCTGCACTTTCCACCGGCACGATCCGCCTTCCATGCGCCCAGCAGGCCTTGCGTATCGGCTGCCTGCGGCGACGCGTTTTCGATGGACCACAGCAGTGCGGGCTTACTTCCGCGAATTCCAACCAGAAACGCGGTTCCGGCCTCTCCGTTGAATTGCGATCCCAAGAACAGGTGTGGAGCAATCGCCACGACAGAAATCATAACCTCGTCGGATTCTCCGCAGCCCTTGCCCTGCAATGGCAGACTACCCAGGGCTGTCTTCAGATCGCTCGCAGCGGCATCAGGACGAGACGCAAGGACTTCGATTGCCGCTTGAGCACTCGCGTTCCACATGCTTTCAAGCGCCTCCACTCCATCCTTCGAATCGTCATGGAGAAAGTCGCCCGGCGTGTGCGCGCAAAAGACTCGAGCTGCCTCGCGGTATCGATCCGCCGGGCTCTCCGCGTTCAAGATGGAATTTGAGGTCAGGACGAGAAACAATAACGCGACGAGCAACTGCCGGGCAGGCATGATTTCATCCGGATGAGTCATTTCGGTGCGACACCAGCATAATGCACCCAGCTAACTCTGCTAGCTCCGCTGCCCTACCCCAGCGTCCCGGCCTCAACCGGCGAAACCGCCCTCAGCCGCTCCACCGCCTCCGGCACCACCTTCAGCACGTAATCCACATCCGCCTCGGTCGCCGTCTTCAGCATGCTGAACCGCAAGCTCGCCCGCGCGCGCGCCGTGTTCACGCCCATCGCCATCAGCACGTGGCTCGGCTCAGTCTTGCCCGAGTGGCACGCCGACCCGCCGCTCACCGCAACGCCCTTCAGGTCGAGCGCAATCACCAGCGCCTCGCCCTCTAGGTTGTCGAACCAGATATTTGTCGTGTTCGCAGCGCGCAAAACTGGCTTGCCACCATCCGCGCCATTCACGCCCGTCCCCGCCAGTTTCAGCAGCTCGGTTTCGAGCTTGTAACGCAGCCCGGCAACTCGGTCGATCGTCCCATCTTCCAGCGAGTGCATCGCCAGCTCCGCCGCCTTGCCCAGCCCCACGATCCCCGCCACGTTCTCCGTGCCAGCCCGCCGCCGCCGCTCGTGGCTCCCGCCCACAAGCAGGCTCTCCACTGGCGTCCCGCGCCGCACGAACATCGCTCCCACGCCTTTCGGAGCATGCATCTTGTGCCCGCTGATCGAAAGCAGGTGGCACCCGATCTTCCGCACGTCCATCGGAATCTTGCCCGCGCCCTGCACCGCGTCGATGTGGAAGAACACGCCCGTATCCGCCGCAATCCGCCCGATCTCCTCCACCGGCTGGATCACGCCCGTCTCGTTATTCGCCAGCATCACGCTGATCAGCCGCGTCTGCGGCCGTATCGCCCGCAGAATGTCGTTCGGGTCGATCAGCCCGCTCGGCTGCGGCGCCACAAACGTCGTCTCCACGCCTCGATCGGCCATGCGGTTCGCCGCCTGGATCACCGCCGAGTGCTCAATCGACGTCGTAATGAAGTGATCGCCCGGGTGCAGCAATCCGAAGATCGCCGTGTTGTCCCCCTCCGTGCCGCCCGAGTTGAACACCACCTCCGCGTCGTGGCAGTTGAAGAACTCGGCCAAAGTCTCCCGCGCGCGGTCCACGCCCTTCCGTGCCTCCTGCCCGTGCAGGTGAATCGACGACGCGTTGCCGAAGTGCTCCGTCCAGTACGGATGCATCGCCTCGACCACCTCCGGAAGCAGAGGTGTGGTGGCATTGGCATCCATATAAACGCGTCGCATGTCGGCTTTCTCCTCTTTCGATTGTACGGGAACCGGGTTTTCGCGCCCACCCTGCATCTCCCCAATGCCAATTCACCGCATTCTGATGCCGCAACCCACATCTGCTCTGTTAGATTGCCGTCACGCAGCATTCCCGGTGAACGCCTGCCGCCCTCTGCACCTTTGGGCAAAAAAGCCGAATGCCGGCTCCGAAGACCGGCAAGCTTCAGGATCTTATTCACTTTAGGAACAGAAACAAGTCCGGACAGGCGTGCCGCATCCATCTCGCACATTGGAGGAAGTCATGAAACACACCATCGCTCGCATCGCGGGCCGCGCGCTCGCCCTCTGTCTCCTCTCTTCCGCCGCCGCCCTTGCCTCCGCCCAGGCTGCCCCGGCCGCCAAGCCGGCCAAGCCCGCCGTCGGCACCCCGCAGCCTCCCAGCCAGATCTACGGCAAGCTACTCGCCGGAATGGAAAAGGAGTTCGTCGACCTGGCCGAAGCCATGCCCGAAGACAAGTTCAACTACGCCCCCACCGAAGGCGAATTCAAGGGCGTCCGCAGCTTCAGCGGCCAGGTCAAGCACGTCGCCGAAGCAAATTACTTCTTCTTCGCGGGCGACAGCTTTACCGAAGCGCAGGACAAGGCAAAATCGGAAGCAATCGAAAAGCTTACCTCAAAGGCCGACATCATCGCCGCCCTCAAGGACTCCTTCCAGCTAGCCCACACCCTGGTCGACGGAACCACGGCCGACAACGCCTTTGTAACGACCACCCACGGCACCCGCGCCGGCATGATCTCCTTCGGTCTCGCCCACCTGAACGACCACTATGGCCAGATGGTCGTCTACCTCCGCTCGAATGGCATCATCCCCCCGGCCAGCCGCGGCGGAAACATGTAGAGCGTCCGCGAAGCCGCGTCCAACCACACCCTCTGGGTGCCCGGGTCTCGATTTTGAGATCCGGGAAACCTCGAGGGCCAACGCCAGGACCCATCCAGGGAGCAATCCAACTGCGAATATCTAATCCCTCGGTCAGAATTCCTCTGCGTCCGGCTCGTCTTCCATATGAAAATCGGGATTTTGCCCCACTTCTGCAGCATTTTGGAGCTTAAGCAGCGTTTTTCGGTAAATCCAGGCCGCCGCAAGGCCTCCCCCCAGGATGGTCCCGGCCGCCATCGCCGTCACCTTCACCCATGTTGCAAGTTGCCGCCGGTCACTACCATTTTCGCTGGAAGCAACTGAATCCAAACGCCCTTTCATCGTGAAACTCCGCCAAAAAACCGTCAGGTCGCCCTATCCTGCCATTGGACGCGGCACCCTGCAAACGGTTCCAAAAAGATTTCAAGAAAGAATTTCGATTTTTGTATTTGCTTTTTTGGGAATCTATAGTATCGTGTAGATATTCCGGTGATGAGAGCGGCAAACGTCGCCCTCGGCGCCGGGAGTAGTTTGCGTCACTGGCCTCCCGGCACGAACAGCAAAACGTTCGTGCCGTCTTTTTTTGCTCGATCCGGCAATTCGCTTTACTTGCGGGTCTGCCACATCCGCTCACGCTCCCATTTCCCATTCGTCTACAATGAGACCCGGAGAGTCGCACATGAAATCCCTGCTCACCCGCCGCTGGCTTCTCGGTATCGCCGTCGCCGTCTTCACAGTCGTCAGCTATGCCCAGTTCGCCAACCCTGCGGACGACGTGCCGGCCTACCACCCCTCGGCCCCGCTCAAAGTGAGCGCGCTCCCGCCGGTCCTGACCGGCAGCCAACTCACTGGCGACAACTCCCGCTACCCGTGGCAGGCGCACGTCTACCAGCAGGTGGCCAGGGTCGCCAGCGTCGCCTACCAGCTTCCCTGCAACTGCCGCTGCGACAAATCCCTGGGCCATACCAGCCTCCGCAGCTGTTTCGAGACGCTGCACGGCGCCGAGTGCTCTACCTGCGCCAAGGAAGGCTTCTACGCCTACCAGCAGACGAAGCTTGGCAAGACCCCCTCCCAGATCCGCGAGGGCATCGCCCACCACGCGTACGAGTCCATCGACCTCGAAAAGCAATAGTCCCATCTCGGAATTCCGAGCCACGCCCGCCGGGTCGATTCCCGACGGGCGGTTCGTTTTGCGCGTAAAATATACGAAGAGCAGCACCGAGCCGGTTGAACGGGCTCGCACCCATCGGCCTGCCAGGATCATCCAACAGGCAGCCGATCAATCTGGGGGCGTCACGGTTTCGACGGGATCGATTGCGGCACAGGAGGCATGTCGGGGTGTGGGCACCCGTAATCGCCTGCAAAACAAAAGTTGCCAACAACAATCTGGCACTTGCTGCTTAATTAACTAAGCAGCCGTCCTCTCCGGCTTCGCCTGTGGGCCGGTACAGGGCGTCGCACAGCAGGCTGGTGGTTGCGGCTCGGTCCGTGTTGCAGCCATAAGATCATCGGACTAGCTCGTCGGCCATCTTGTCCGTTCTGAGGCCGCCGGGCGAAAACATGCGGAAGCGGACAGAGCATGGACACTCCTGGCTGACAGCGATTTCGGACGCGGGTTCGACTCCCGCCGCCTCCACCATCCTTTCTTCTTTAAATTCAATAGTTTGCAGTGAACGCAAAAGCTGCGTGTGTACTGCGTGTGCTACTCGTGGGAAGCTCGATCTGTGCTCACGATTTTTCGCAGACATATGCAGTCCTGCAAGTTCGCCTCGAAGGGCCGCAGGCACCGCCATTGCACTTGTCCGATCGCGGTCGAAGGGCGGCTGCGCGGGGAAATGGTGCGGAAATCCCTTGATGTGCGGAGTTGGGAAGCCGCGCAAAAGCTGGTGCGCGAATGGGAGATTAATGGCGTATCGGTTCCGCAGATTAAGGAAGCGTTCGAGCGGTTCGTTAACGATCAAAAGAGCCGCGGCCTTTCGGATGACACGACGCGAAAATTCGACCGTCTCTGTGATGAACTCGTCGAGATGTTCGGCAACCGGTCCATTGCCGCGCTCACGCCCGACGACATTGCCCTCTTCCGGGAAGGCTGGAATTTCAAGCCATCGACGGCGATAAAGAAGCTCGAACGACTGAAGTCATTCTTCAAATTCTGTAATGAGCGAAAGTGGATCGCCGATAATCCGGCAAAGCCGTTGCGTCCTCCAAAGGAAATGGCAATCGAAAAAAAGCCCTTCGACGTTGCCGAATTGGAGAAGATCGCCTGGGCTATTCCGCTCTTTCCGGCAAAAGGAATCTATGGGGGAGCGAACCGCGACCGCGTTGCCGCATTCGTTGCAGTATTGCGGTGGACGGGTCTGCGGATACGCGATGTAGTGCAGCTCAAGCGAGCGGCCGTTGCGGATGGAATGATTACGCTGCGGACACACAAGAACGGCAAGCCGGTTCAGTTGCCGGTTCATGCGGAGATGAAGAGCACACTCGAAAAAATGAAAGCTGGCGAGTATTTCTTCTGGTCTGGCGAGGGGAATCCGAAGTCCTGCGTGGGCGATTGGCAGCGGACCTTCCGGCGCCTCTCTACTCTCGCCGGCGTCCACATCCACGCGCACCGCTGGCGCCACACGTTCGCGGTCGAGCTGCTTTCGAAGGGCGTGCCCGTGAGCGAGGTCGCCGCGATTTTGGGAAATAGTCCGAGGATCGTAGAAAAGCACTACTCGCAGTGGATCTCCACGCGGCAAGAGGCGATCAACCGGGCGGTCATAGCGACGTGGTGATTAGGGAGGTTCCCTCCCGATCAAATTCCTTCCTTCGATCATTAGGACCTGGGTTATAGTTCTACGATTGGGGTCACGTCTACATGAAAACCGACGATCTTATCGCCCTGACGCTGGTGCTGTGCGCGATTGTCGCAATTGTCGCGATCTTCGCACGCATGTTTAACGAGGTCGAGTTTGTCTTCGATCCGAACACGAAACGAACGGGAATCCGCGGCCGGAAGCAGGTCGAAGGTTTGCCCGGAGGGATGGTCCCACTCCTCGAAGGGAAGTAAACTTCAGTGCGCGTATCTGACCTGGCAGGATGGATCCCCGAGCCCGGCTCCCCCTTCAAGAGAGGAGACCGCGTTCCGAGACCGGACGAGGTCTTCATTGAAAACGTGCTTGCGCCGATAGGCGAACACTTAGCATTTTCGTGCAAGTTTGAAGGTCGTTCGATTATTTACGACTTTCCTATGCTCGATGAGAAGACCCGGCCGAAAATCGTCGAGATTCTGCACGAAAACATCGGCAAGACGCTCCTGTCCATTGGCAAAATTCAGATTCCTTCGGACTGATCCAGGAGCATGGGAATGCCTACAGTAGAGTAAAAGTCCACGTTACATCCGGCCCTTCAAGTGGTCCGACGCGGTTCGCAAGCGTGATCTTGTTCTGGTCCCTGAACAAATCAGTGTCGATGGCGCGACAAACAGCTGGGTATCGATTCACTAGCGATAGCCCTTTATGAACGCTATCCGACGTGAAGGACACCTGCTTCATCTTTGCATTGCGCGCTTTCACGATATATGTCTTTGCGGCGAATGCGCGGATTTGGTCTGCCAGTCTTGCTGCCATCCGACTTGCCCTCCGACCATCTAAAGCCCCTGTGAGGCCTAAAACGGCTTCTTTTCTAGGGCTCGCCTACCAGTGCCTTTAAAGACTGAGTCTGCGCTAATGCGAGTATTGAATTCGAATGCTTTTCGCAGCTCCGACTGACCGCTCGTTCCCGGCTTAAATCTTTCGGTGTTCAGGTCCTTATCGTCGAGCTTTACCTCATTGAAGATCGCCAGAAACATATTGGTGTCTGGGACCTTTCCGATCCAATCGAGCGAAAGAATGATTAATGGAAGGAACTGCATCAACGCGCGGAAGCCGGTGGTTCGGTTCAAGATGAGGCTTCGCTGCTTAAGGTTCCATGCTTCTGGCCAGCGCTCGCGCACCGCGTCAAAGTAGTTCCATATGACCTTCGCGATTCTCGCGTCTTCATCCTGAATAAACATATTTCGGAAAACGAGCTTCTTGGTGCGGATCTCACCTTCCGAAATGAGTGGTAGTTCGATCTTTCTCTTGATAGCGTCACGGTCGTCCATTGGGTTCGTCGAGACGAGCTTCAAGAGTGGGTCGATGAATGCAGCCTGGGTGAGCGTTTCGTTCGGCTTTCCCGTCGCTGTGCCAAGGATCATGATGCGCTGATAAAACGGGCTCTTCTCGCGGCTATTGAGCAAACGGGCGACATAGTGACAGGTCTTCTGGGGGCTTCGTGTCGTCGCGTAGTCGTAAAGATCGTATGCAAGCGAATTCGCAACCGGCGCCTGCTTGAGATTGATTGTTGAGAAGACGATCGCTTGGTCTTCCATCTCCATGTTGATGAAGATTGTCACGTTCAGTTCGAACTTGGGACCGTTGTAACCCACGAGGCCCTCAATGCGGTGCTGACCGTCGATAATCTTGGCAACCTCGGAGGCGTAGCGGACGCTCATCGTTCCTGTTTTCTTGTCGTAGATAGCATCATCACTGCTGATCGCGAGGATGATGCCGGTCGGGAAGCACGCGTCGAGGTGGTTGACGTACTGGCGTAGTTCGGCCACCCGCTTTGGCGAAATCTCGCGCTGGATACCCGAGACGATCTCTATCTCGCGCTGCTGTTCAAGGATACGCCGGCGGTCAGCAAAAGAAATTTCAACGAGTTCCCGAGCTGGAAAGCTTCCGATGTAAAAGCGGCCGATCGGTTGATGGACGACAATGCACGGGATGGAGATCCACTTGTCTTCAGTCGGCATCATCATCCTCCTCGTGTGCCGGCGGGGGCACTGGTGGGGGGAGCGTCTCTTCTTCCTCAATTGTCTCGGCGATAGTGACTGCTTCTTCTTCTACCGCTACGACGGGAGGATGATCCTGGGCCTGTGCCGCTGCCGCAGTGGCTTGTGGTGGCACTGCGGCAGGAGTGTCCTGTAGCGCATCGAATTGCCGTGCGAGATGGGCTTCCGGCTGCGTGAGAGCTTTCGATGCACGCTTTTGAAGGTCTCCCATCAGTTGCGCGGTTCTTTGGGCGTCAATCACAAAAACGAGGAAGGCGAAGCCGAACGACAAGGCAAGGAGCACTACGGAATAGCTGACGATGCCCGGCGTGTTGAGGCCATTCACTGGTGGGCTCGTGGCCCAATACCTGATAGCTCCATATGCGGCAATTGCGGGAACGATCAGTATGTAGGACGCGAGATTGAATTCCTGCCGCCGCACGAATGGACCGAGCTTTTTCGCATCCTTTGTGAGAAGGCGCGTAGAGCCAGCGACGAGCGTGATCGAATAGATCAGGAATTCGCCGTGAATGATGAGGTCGGTGAGTTTGATCGGTTGTCGTGCGAACACGAGGATGACGAGTGTAATGATTGTTGGCACGAGCCAGAAGAAAAGCGTATATGCCAAGTAGTTGAGGGCAACCCGCAATGTCTCCGGGCTACACCCTCTCAGGACAGTACTGATGCTCACCACATCTTGCGGCTCGGGCTCCATTCCGACATGCTCTCCCAGGCTTGCTGTACCAACGGCGAAGTGAAGTTGCGCCAATTATATGCGGGGAGATGGGCAGGTAACTCGCAATTCCTTTTTTCCTGCTGATTTGCCCTCCGACTTTTTACAGAGGGGGTCTGTTTTCAAAATCGGCGGCTCGCGCTCTGAGAGCTGGATGATTATTATGCGCGCTCCCATCAATGATGGGTTGATATTCACATCCAGCTCGCAAAGCACGAATATGGCGGCTCTTTTATATTTCACCCTTCGCTGTGTCTCGTCGCCGATTTGCCGTTTCGCGTTGGATCGCAGGGGTCGAAGCTGGACGGGGAAACCGAGTCGCCCTTCTCTGTCCTCGAAGCCGGAGGACATTTCCTGCGTCATTCAGGGGCCGTTCATGACGGCGTTTCCGTCGGCGGTGGCTCTACCAAACTACCCTATGATTCGCTGGTGGGGGAGCAGAGTCGAACTGCTCAAACAGGCCTGCTTTATGCCGATCCCCCATCAACGAACCACGTTCCGCCTTACAGGGTCGCAAAGTCTCAAGCGTTGCCCTGCGTGGGCCGGGGTCTGCCCGGACACCTTCACTCTCAGGTGAAAAAAATGCTTTCGACTCAGTACCAGCCGAATCCTTGCGAGAAGCGCTGATACCGATGCGAAAGCATGCAAGGATTACGGGATATTGAGGCATCTTCATGAAAGCATGATGAGGGAAAAGCGCAAGGGGAGGGCTGGGGAAAACTCAATTCGCCTGGCGGCTTGCTCTTTTCCGGCGCGGTGGCTTCCGGAATTCTTCAGCTATAGCGATTTCGACACTGTTCTTCTTGTCCTCAAGCTTGGTATATGCGATGGCAGTTCCCCAAAAGATGACCCCATCTATAACGGCGCCAAGCCATCCCTTTACGATGACTCCTATAGCGCCTAGAAGAAGCACTAAGAGCACGATGATCAGACCGTTTCGATAGGACTCAATCCTCGATTTCTGGATGAGCAACTCCTTTTGCCTCGGGGTCAGTTCATCATTCGCACGTATTTCGTCTTCGACTGTTGGCCCATAGTCGTCATCCCAGTCCATTGCACTCCTCCCCCTGGAGCGGGCATCGGAGATCATCTGAGGATCTGTTGAAGAATCATACGCGCCAAGGTGACGCTATCGGCAATGACTGTTGCGAGGCGGGGGGAGGGCCGGCTTATGTTCTCGTCTCTCGCGAGCCGTATGGCCGCGATGATCGACGCCGCGATGGTAAGGGTGGAGGCGAAGCGGTCGGTAGTCCGACGCTGCTCTTCGTAGGCGTTGGCGCGCTTCATTTCGCCCATGAGGGATAGTATAGGCGAAGATAAGGCGAATATGCTGTGGAAGCCTTCAGCGGCCAGTCCGTTCTCCAGTGAGCTTGGCGTCCATGGGACGATGCGGCTTCCCAACCGCAAAGAAGAACTGGCGCGATACGAGTATAGGCCCGTTCAGGTGACCAGATGAAGAATATGTGCGCAGGTCCAGTGCCCCAAGAGGTCGTGGTCAATCGCCCAGTCTGCCATCCGGATCGCGTCGCTTGGGTTGATAGGGCTTCCGGAGATACCGCTCGCCTTGGAAAATGACGCCCACGTACTGCTTGCCATCGTGTCGAGCGGACCACGATGAAACTGTAAAACCCCATCCGAAAAGATGCCGTCGGAGTCCGGCCGGGATATATTTACGCCCTGGCTTTCGCATTGGATCAGTTTTTCGATGTCTGCGACGTTGTGGACTACGAACGGGACTGTATATTCCCAATTCCGGCCCTGAATTTCAGTTTGGGAAGGACTTTGGGCGGCAATGCGATAGGAGGCGCTGACTGAGAGAAACGGGGCTATAAAGGCAAAAACCGAGGAAATCCATATGAGACGTTTCATTAAAGGGTGGGGTGTGCCAATTTGTCACAGTTCAACCCCTGTCCTGGTTCGGACAAGCCCGATTCAATCGGACTGGTTTAATTTTGACGACCCTTTAAGCATGGCCGAATGTCAAGGAATTTCAACCCCGGTTGTCCACAGTTCGTCAATTGCGAAGGAGTGGCGAAGGTGCGACGATAAAGTGGAAATGAAAAAGCCAAAGAATGCCGTGGTGAACATCGCGCCGGGTGAAGACCTCCTGCGTTTTGCCGCCGGTCGGAGATTCGGCACGATTCTTTGCGACCCTCCTTGGCAGTTCCAAAACCGCACGGGAAAGATTGCCCCTGAACACAAGCGGCTGTCGCGTTACGGAACGCTCCATCTCCGAGACATCATCGCAATGCCAGTTTCTCGCATTGCTGCAGAACGATCTCATCTCTACCTTTGGGTTCCTAATGCCCTTCTTCCGGAGGGTATCGAGGTGATGAAGGCATGGGGATTTGAGTACAAGAGCAATATCGTCTGGGAGAAGATCCGAAAGGACAAGGGTCCCGATGGGCGCGGTGTTGGGTTCTACTTCCGCAACGTCACAGAGTTGATTCTCTTCGGCGTCCGTGGGACGAATGTTCGAACACTGAAACCTGGCCGAACGCAGGTAAACTTCATCGCCACCCGGAAGCGGGAACATTCTCGCAAGCCCGACGAGCAGTACAAGCTAGTTGAGACTTGTAGTTGGGGACCATTCATCGAATTATTTGCGCGTGGCGAGCGGAAGGGCTGGACGACCTGGGGAAATCAGGCGGACGAAACTTATACTCCGACGTGGCCTACCTATGCGAATCATTCTCAAGCGGCTGCAGCAGACGATTAAGAATTCGCGTCGTACTTCTGCATCGTGATTCCGAATGCAATGACAGGGCATCCACCGGATGCCCTGTTTCGCATTTTGGGGATGAGTTTTGACATATGCGTGGTGGACATTCCGGCGGCGGTATGTTTGCCGAGGTCGTCGAACACCTGTTGGAGTTCGTCGGCGCGAGTGATAATGATGCCAACGCTGACTACGTTTAATTCGAAAAGGAGCCGAAAGGTCGTGAGATCGCGGTCAAAGAATGGATCTTTATTGTTCCATTCGGTTTCGATGGCGATGCGATTCTTGTAATAGTCAACCTTATGAGTGGGAGCGAGTGTCTGAACGCCATCTGCGGTAACGGAAATGGCGAAACTATGCTCGATCCAATTGCGGCCGCCAAAGAGACCGTCGATTGCTCGCGCGATGGGAGATTTATTTCCTCCGCGAGCTTCTACGTGTGAACGACGAAGGACGAAGTCTGAGAGGACTGCGATGAGGTCGTTCCATTGTTCCGGGAAATCGGAATGGAGGATGGCGCAAGCATGATGACGTTCTTCGATCTGGTATGTGTCGCGGATCGCTTGCGGCAGGAGTTCGATACCCAAGACAATGACCCTCGTGAGTTAATTTGATTATTAAACGATGATTCTCCTGCTTTATTCTTCCTTCTGTCAAACGCAGTAGCCCGGCTAATTTGATCTCTAAAAACCGAATTAGGAAAACCCCGCCTTTTGAGGGGCGGGGATTAGTGCTCTTTGCCGTTCTCTGATCCGTGAGAATGGAGCATCTGAGCGCGTTTGAATTTGTTGGCGACACAATCGTTCTCGTGACGATTATGGTAGTGGAGTTCGTAGACCTTCTTCGTGGCCTTGACACGAACGGTCGTGCCCTCGCCGGTTTTGATGATGCAGTTGCACCAGTCGCAAAAGAGAATGCCGTCAATTTTCATACGGCCTTCTGTCCTGCGAACCGATCTCGAAGCTCGTCGAGTTTCGCCTTGAGGCAAGGGTCTTTGAGCGTGTTGTGATACCAGAAGGTATACGTCACGCCGTCCTTCTCGATGTGTACGGGCGTCATTTCGTCCATTGCGCCCGTTGATGCACAAAAGTCGCAAAGTTCGAAATGTGCCATGGATCACCTCCTTCGGAGAACGAAGCGATAAGACGGGTCAAGGTATACGCGGTTGATCTCCTCGGCGATGCGTTCCGGTGGCCAATTCTGAAAAAGAAAATGCCACGCCCGATGTTTCTCGATCGGAAGCCAGGAGATGTTTTTGTGGTGTTTCGTGCCGCCGAGTGACTTCGGCTTGCGATGGTGGCGGTTGAAGAGTTGTTCTTCCGGCATCTGCCCTCCTACTGGATCGCTGCGGTGGTGAGTGGAGGGAAATGCCTGAGTGCTTGGCCGCAATTCGGACAGACGGCCTGAGAGGTCTTCACCGTGAGGCCGTAATCGCGGATCTTGCGGTACGCACTCGTCTTGCCGATTCCCAAGAGCTTCGCGGCGGCCTTGATGGTGCCGGTCGCTTCGATCGCTTTGAGGAGCGCCCGTTTTTCAAGCTCGGCGAGGTTGAGAGTTTCGGGTTCGGGAGATGAGGTGATGGCCTGATGACAGGCCGTACTTCCCATCTCGTACGCTTTTGCAGCAAGCCGTTCGGGGTCGAGCGTCCCGCCCCGAACCGCGCGGGAGAGCGATTTGAGGTCGTGCATGTCTTTTTCGGGGATCATGGCGCCTCAATTCAGGGTGAAGAACCGGCCGAGATCGGCGGTCGCTTTGTATTGCGGGATGGGGTCGAGAACCTTGAAGGCGCTCGTGAAGGCGTTTTGCAGTGAGAACTTCGTTCGCGCGGTGAACTCGGGATACTCCGGCTCGAAGTAGTGGTGGTGGACGATCTTTGCGAGATGCTTCGGCGCGTCGAGCTGGTCTTCGATAAATGCGCGGTAGATGATCTCCTTTGCTTGTCCATCAGAGAGCTGCGCCTGGCGCCATCCTGCGATCTGGTCGGCCATTGGCTTGAAGTTGCGCTGCATCTGCTCCATGCCGATCGCGAGCGCATCGTTCAGATTGAAGCGCTTCGAATGCTTGGCGAGCACAGGCTCGAAATCACCCGAGAACGCCATGTTGTCGCAGACGAGGATGCGAACGCCGACCACGAGGCCGAGCCGCATGGACTTGTCGTTCGCGTTGCGCAGTCCGATGGCGAAGCGGAAGCCGTCGCCCATCGTTTCGAGGTCGAGGCATCCGAACAGCTTCATGCCATCGTTCGAGACCGCGTACTCCTCCTTCACGACGTTGATATGCCGGAAGGAAAGAGACTCGATGAGTGAGGTGACGAGGTTGATGTGAGCGATCGGTTTGTGCGTATCGGTTCCTTCAGGCGGCAGGATCTCCGCGAGCTGTTCGCGGGTCACCAATTCCGTCATACCGGTGTGCGCCATAAGCGTCATACCTTCCCCTTTCAGTTGTGAATGTGCGGATCAGGGCAAAGAGCGCCCTATCCTGCTTCGATACCGGGCGGGTCGAATCGCCCGAAGCTCGGTGTGAGGCTTCTCGAAGCAGGAGAGGACGTTCTGGAGAGCGCCCACGCCAGTAGCAGCCCTGTAGGAGCAAGCCGCGCGGCTTAGCTGGACCGTCCCGTCCGTAGCTGCTGCTGGTGTGGAAGTTCTGATCTCGTGGGGGAGATCACTGCATTAAGCAGTCGTTGACGGAGGGAGCTTTTCGTAGACGACAACTGCACCGATACCGACAACGAACTCGATAACACCGGCAATCCAATTACCGGCTTGCACACTTGCCACGCCGACGCCGATGAAAGCGATCGCGGCGGTGAGAAGTGTCGCGTTTGCGCTGGTCATAAATTTATTGACTCTGGTTTCGACCTTTGACGAGAGAAAGAATCTGCTGATAGAGCCCGACGATCTTCGTGAGGATGTCCGCTTTCTGTTTGAGCTGGGCGACGACTTCGGGCGCGAGATCCATGAACGTCCACCCTTCCTGGATGAACGGGATATAGTCCTGGCCGAAATAGCCGTTCCCGTTATCGCCCCACTCGGCACTCCATGAATTGCGGATATAGATGTAGTTCTCGTCGTACCCATACATAAGAACCGCATGGCCTGAGGTGACTGTGGCCGGTGGGCGCAACGGAAGGATGTCGGCCTTCGCCCATGAAGTTGAACCGTTCGGCGCGGTCCACCATTCGTTTCCCAGTTCCACCCCCAAAAGGACTACTCCGTTCTGATAAATAGCCTGCTTCAATCCGGCGAACGATAGATCGCTCAATGCGACGTAGCTCTTCACCAGTCGGCTCTTTGCGATGTCGAAGGCGGTTTGCGGAATCAGAGAGGCGTTTTGATACGTCGGCGTGTCGAGCGTCACGTCATTCGGAAATTGTGCGTTGTCACACACGCCAAACGCGGTGCCTTCTTTCAAAGCCTGGCGATAATAGGTTCCGTCTGCTGCGATGCCGTCGTCGCGTTTGCAGAGAGCGTAGAGGAATCGCGGCGAATAGTCCCACGAGTATGCGCCGTTATCCTTCTGCATCATTCCCGCGGCCGTCGCGTGGCCGATGCAAGATGGCTTCTGCGCTTGCATGAGCACCGGGAGTTTGGAGAGATCAGCAAAATAGGAAGGAGGGATCGGGCCGGCGGCGCCGATCAGCTTATTTACTTTATTGAGCTTGAAATCCCGCGCATCGTACGGAGATGTAAGGTGCCCAAGATTATCGAAGCCGTGCGGGTCCATTGGCTTCAGTATGAAATTTCTATGAGAACTGTCCAGTACGCCATGTGTATAACTCCTTGCAATTTAGAGCCATCGGTGTAGGGTGAAGGCATGTAGGGTCGAAAAAAGGTCGAAAACTTAAACACTAAAAATATGGGTAATCATTTGGCGATTCTTGCGCTGATCCAGGCACTCCAGCAGGAAGTCAACCTCTTGGAACTCCAGTTGGCGCAAATGCAGTCGAGCACCGTTCAGGTGGCTTCGCTCGATGTCGCTCCGGTTATGACGAGCACGCCGGAAGTTGCGGCCGTCGTAGAAAGCCAAACGGAAGCTGTCACTCCGGCTCCAGTTCTTTCGGTTCCCGTCTCTTTCAGCGCATCAGGCACGCTCGGGTATGTCACGATCGCGAACACACTCAATGAAGCGATCCGCGTCAAGGATGTGGAAGTGAACGGAACGTTCGATCATCTGAGTTTCAGCGATGCTCCGAACTGGACGTTCCAAGCGCACTTCAATTGCACGGGATTGGGAAGCCTCGGGTATCAAGCGGTCTATGGCAATCCCCGTCTCGACGTGTGTGCGCGGCACGACAACGGGCAGTCGGTGAACGAAGTCGCGCCGGGCGAGACGATGACGATTGAATATAGCGGAAGCCCCACGGGGATCACGACGGCAACGATTGAGACGGATTCAGGAGAGAGCGTGACGTTCTAAGAAGACAGCGCCTTCGGGCGCTGTTTTTGTTTACTTCTTTTTTGGTGCTGCTGGCGCTGCGGAGCTTGTCGAGTACCCGAAGACCGAAGGAATGAGCGGCCACACTTTGTCGAAAGTCGCCCTATCGTTTTTATACATGTCATAGAACGCCTGGCTGACGAGTGGGGTGAGTGATTGATACGCTTCCTGCTTCCAACTGAAGGGCTGTCCAACGACGTTGCTTCCTGCCGCCCAATCCACGAGCGTTGAAACGACCGGTGCGAGATGGTCGCGTCCATACTCGATGAACTGATCGAGGCGCGTCGGTGCGGTGAAGGGTGTCTTCTGCTGTTTCCCGGTCGTCTTGGAGGTTGTGTAGATCGGCGAACCGAGTTGCGTGACCTTTCCTGTTGAGCTCTTTTCTTTGTTCGCGATGATTTGGGATAGCAAGCGCACATACGAAGCGTTGCCTCCGGTGAGGTCGATGGTCGTATTCCCGATCTTGATCTTGCCGAAGTTCGTGCCGATAGGGTTCGTCTCAATCTGACCCCCAATGAGTTTTCCCACGCCCAAGAGCGCCCCGGTAACGAGCAGGCTGCCGGTGAGCTGGCGGATCGCTGCTGCGCGGGCAGTGGGGCTCATTTCTGGGTCGAGGTACGTCATGGGATTGAACATGTCGAACGAGCCGGCCATCTTGCGGGGAGAGAAGAAAAGCGTATTGAGCATGGACTGGTTTCGTGTCACGTCCATGCCGAAGATCTTGCTGCCGCGCCCCGTGAAGCTGTTCACGATCTGCGCGATGTCCTTCGTCGCATCGGAACCCTTAGATACATCCTCGCCTTTGAGCCGCGCGGCGTTCAGAAGATCTTCGAAGCGGCTGAAGCGGAGGTAGTTCATAAACCCGGTGAATGCGCGGGAGGATGCGCGAACGATGTCGGGTGTCTTTGTCTTCTCAGAGAGCCACGCGCTTCCTTTCTGGAGCAAGCTCGACTGGATAGCTTCTTCGCGGTCGTTCAGTTTGCCGTCGATCTTCGTGAGGGAAAGCCCCGCCGATTTTGCGATGTCGTAATCGGGGTGGCCGGAGATCATCGCTTCGGCATTCTTGTAATTGTTTTCGCTCGCGAAATACTTAAACTGTTCGGCGGCTGCTTTCCAGAACTCCGGTGTGCTTGCCATGCCCCATCCCTGGACTCCCATCGCGGAGAAGTGAAGGATGGAGGTGAGCGCAGACTTGGGGATGTTCGCAATGTCGATGAGCGTGTTCTTGATGCCGCGGTTCGGGCTCGGTTTCACCGAATCGAGGTAATCGCCGAACGCCTGTTTTGATTGGCCGTACTTCAGGATGTTTTCGTTATTCGGGTTCGCATCCCTCGCGGTCTTGGCCTCGGCCGACTGCTTGGCAAGATCCGAGAGCCTGGCAGCTTCTTCCATCGTGACGGTGGTGCCGAGTTTGTGGGCTGCGAGATCCTTGAGGAACATGTCGGCAGTCTTGGGATTCAAAACCTCGTCCATCTTGTTCACGCGCGCGATGATGTCCCGCTGCGCCTCGGGGCTCAAGCCTGACACCTTCTTTGCCCAATTGATGATGCCCTGCTGCTGGTTTTTCAAGAGGAGCTTTGACTCGAACTGAGCGTTCGTCTGCTCGGCCGACGGCTTCGACATGAACTCCTCGAAATAGGCGCGGCGCTCGATGCTCGACATCTCGGCCAATTTGTCGGGATTCAGGTCGCCGGATTTGATCCGGTCGAGGAACTCCTTTACCTCTGAAGGGGGTAAGCAAAACATTTCAGCATTTAATCGAATTTACGAAGGACGACCAATCCTCCTTTTTCGGTGCGGTTTTCTTAATCTCGCGCTTGATGTCGTCTGCGATTCTTCCCTTTGCCTTCTCAAGCGTGTCACCTTTCGCAAGTTTGCCCTGCGCGGCTTTCTCCCTCGCGTTCTGCACTTCCTTGATAGCTTCAACGGGAGATGCCTCGTCGCGTTCGGCAAGCGATCTGATCCTCTGGCCCATGGTTGTAGCCTCGCCCACGAGGGAAGATTGCGTGGCAAGATCGCGCAGGGTGTTCACATCGCCTTCTTTGAGCGCCTTGTCTTCGACCGCGACGAACACGCTCTCAGGAAGTATGCCTTCGGGTGGTGCGACGCGCCCCATCGCAATGTCTCTCGCGTTCTTGTAGTCGGAATTGATGAGGTCAAGGGCCTTCGCAGCCTGGTCTTTCATGCTCACGCTCTTGTACTGCGGCAAATCGCCGAATCCGCGCGTCAATTTCTCCTCGATCGCCTTCGATTCGACGCCAGATGCGAGGCCACTCGTCTTTGTCTGCCCGGTTCCCTCGACAGGGGTAACTTCGGGAGCCTTTTCGGTTGCTGGAGATGCGATTTCGGTCTTCTCGGCGGCCGGAGCGGGCGGTGTTTCGGCTGCGGGAGCGGACTTTGCACCAGAATTGACCTCCTGCGCCTTCTGTTGGGCGTCTTCAACGAGGGACTTCTCCGCTTCGGGGGCAATTGCGCCCTTCGCGTCCATCAATCCGGTCGCTTTGCCGAAGATGTAGCCGCCCAAAACGATCTGGCCGGCGAGCGAGCCGACATTCTTCACGGATTCTGAGAGCGTGTCTTTCGTCTGCTGTGAGAGGGGAAGAGAATCGAGCAATTTTCCGGCTGCGAAACCTCCGATCTGGCCGGTCTTGTTGAATACGAGGCCGGTCGCGTCGGCCGCGGGCTTAATGATCGGCAGTTGAGAGGCGATGTTGAACGATTCGGAGACTGGCGCCATCGCAGTTGTCGCAGCTGAGGTGAGGAAATTGAGGATGTTCGACGTCCTCTGCGCGGCGTTCTGGTTCGGAGCTACCATTTCCTTTGCACTCGCGCCGAGATTCTTGAGTGTCGTATCAATGTCGTTCTTCGCATTGCTCACGATCGTGTTCAACGTGTCGATGGGGTGAAGGATCGCGTTGCCGCCGAGCGCGTTGAAGACTTTGTTCTCAGATTGAGGGGTAAAGGCGTTGCGGATGAAAGCCGCGGCCTTGCCGAGAATAGAGTTGTCCGGGTTTTGATCGTTCTGCGTCTGATTGATATTCGGAACCTTGCCTCCTTGCTCCGGCAACGTGAGCCCTTTTGCCTGGGCCATCTGCTTCCACGCATCCACGAGCGACATATCGCCGTTGTGAACTGCTGCGGCGAGCTGGTTTTCGAGAGGATCAGTCGGGGTCGGATTTGACCCGCTGTATTTCTGATTCGGATTGTCTGCGGCCTCCAGGCGGAGATTCGATTTATTGTTCGAACCGCCGAGTTCGAGCGGCATGATGTGGTCGAGTTCTTCGAATGCGTCGCCGCCGATGGATTGTTTGATGCCCTGGCTCACGGATTCCTTCATGCGGGGATCTTGGAGCGACGTTGGATCAACCTTCTGGGCGACGGTCGGATCGAAACTCGGCGCGGTGCGATCGGAGAGGAGTTGAGATGCCTTCGCTTCAGGATTCTCATAGGTCAAAAGGGGCTTCCCAGAGGCCGGATCGGTGTCCACTGCCGCCCCATACCCGCCTCCGAGATTGCCCTTTAAAGCGCTTTGAGGGACGCCGGAAGCAGTCGAGGCGGGGTTTGTATTCGGAGAGAGAGAAACGGGCTGTACGGGGGCTACAGGAGCAACCGGGGCTGGTGTAGCGGCCTGCTTAGCTGAAAAGAGCCCCGAGAAGGGCGTTTTCGGGGAAGGAGCAGCCGAAGGCGCCGCAGGTGCGGCTTGCGAACTGCTGAAGAGACCTGCGAAGGGAGCTGCCATCGTTATTTCGGCTTCGTGAGGCCGGTGTAATTATTCGTCGGATCCGCGGTGTTCGCGTACTTCTTAAAATTCGAAACAAATGATGCGGCGGAGAGTCCATTTCCCATCCACGCGTTCATAGCCGTAGACCAGTCTGCCGGGTTGATGTATCCATCCTGTCCCTTCACGCCCTGAAGCTCGGAATCCATACTTGAAATAGCGTCGGCAGTCGAGACCTTGGGAGCGTTTGTCTTGCCGGCGAAGAGCTGATCGAACGATTGCGTGTTGGGGTTCCACTGGTACGTCGCACCGCTCGCGCTTTTGATCGTCTTCGGCGCGGCTGCTGCTTTTGTCGCTGCGGCGGCTGCGGCTTTTGCCTGCGCTTCGAGTACCGTCAGCTTAGCTTTGTTCGAATTCGTCGTCGCGGTGTTGTCAGCCGTTTCGCGGGTCACCATGTCATGAACGGACTGAAGTTTCGTCTTGTAGTTATCCTGAAGGTTCTTGATGTCGGCGGTGGCGAGGGACGTGAGGTTCTTTACCTGGCCGACGCGCGATGCTTCGTCGAGCCACGGGTTGTCGTTGATATTCCCCGTCGCCGTGTTGAGGTCGTTCTGCTTCGAAGCGATCTCATTAGCGAGCTGGTCGAGGCCCGCTGTGGAGTACGCCTTGTTGTAGAGGCTGATTTCCGTGTCAGTCGGTGCCGCCGTGAGATTTGCAATGGCGTCGTTATAGTCTTTGAAGCCCATGCCCTGCGCGATAGTGTCCTGCGGGCTCGGTGCGGCGGGAGTGGCTGCCGGAGCTGCCGGCGCAATTGGCTGGAACGTGCTGCCTGCCACGGCGGTGTCGCGGGAGTATGTATTCTTCGTCACCGGATCGGTGATGGTCTGGATTGTCGAAGGAGTTGCGGTGGGGTTCACTTGATTAAGGGAAATTACCGATATTCGTTCCGCGCCCCGCGCGACCGTTGGGGAAGAAATTCTGCGTATTGAAGAATGGGCGGTTCTGTTGCTGCTGCTGGGCCTTGCGCTCGCCCATCGGTTTCCACACGTTATCGAGAATGGAGAACGCCTGGGCCTCGACGAGCTTCGCGGTGTTCGGGTCTTTCTTCTTTTCGGAGTTCAAGGCATCGGCGTATCCAAGAAGCACGATCGCCATATTGCCAGAATTCTCATCGTTGTCATCGGTCGGAGAGAAGGGCAAGAGGTCCGTGTCGTTCACGAGCGTCGGCGCGCGGCGCTTACCGGTGATGTCGGCGATCTGGTTCAGCGAGACGGCGTTCGTATTGACGAAGATGAACCGCTCGTTCTCGCTCCAAATTTTCGCCTGGTCGGTCGGGTAGTCCGTGAGCCATTTTTGGTAATCGGCGAAGAGCTTCTTTTCGAACTCCGCGAAGCCTTCGATGAGCAGGCGATATGCGCTGAAGTCCTCGAACGTGTTCGGATAATCGAGGTACCCCGCGGAAAGGATCTGCGAGGTGATCGTGAATTTGTACGTCTTCTCGGTGAACGTCCACGGCTTGTAATCCCACGCCCGTTTCAAGCCGAGATTGAGGTAATCGGTGATGTCCTGAAGCGCGAAAAGATTGTTCGACCCGGCGGCGATGTCGGTAAGAGAAGTGTTCAGCTTGTTGCAGAGATAGGTTTTCGCTTCGCTGAAGATCATTGTGGGGGGGATTAGTTTAAGTGTAGGACGTTTTATTTTTTTCGCCAGTCGTCAACCTTGGCACATATAGGTGATTCCGGTGACCTGTTGGCTGACACTGATCGTTCCGCTGCTACAGTAATACGTTACCCGGAAGGTGAAGGTCGTCGGACCGATACTTTGCAGGGAGAGATTCATGGTTCCTGACGAAGTAGAGGCGGTCTTCGTCCACGCCGTCGTAAGCCCACCATTGGCAGGTATTGAGCTGCCGGTGACGGTGTAGTTCGTGAGTCCAGAGACGGCATTTCCACTGCCGTCGAAGGTGATGTACATGAACACAAAGTCATAGACCTGGCTTCCTCCCGAATTGCCCGGTACCTGGAAATTATTGATCGTGATCGTGATGAGCTTCGGTGTCGTCCCGAGGCCGTGCGTGACCACTGTATCGTTATTCTGCGGCGTGGTCGTCATGTTGATCGAGCCGATAGAAATGTCAGGGATCGTCCCGCTCGATACCGCAAAGCTGCTTGAACTGGTCGCTGAAATGGTGATGTTGCCAGTTGAGCCAGAAATCCCAATGCCGGTGCCTGCGGTGAGCGAGAGAACGCCAGTGTTATTGATCGTGACGGTTCCTGTGCCGCCTCCTGGAGATATGGAAATTCCTGTGCCGGCGAGGAGTTGCGTGACCCCAGACCCGCCGGTGATGCTGAACTGGTTCCATTGATCCTTGAAATACAGGTAGAGATAATAATTTCCTCCGGTATAAACGAACTGGAGCTGCTCCTGGAACGTCTGAGGGATAAACGTTGGCGCGGCCGTGAGGCACTGCTGCGTGCTTTGAAGCTGCGTGAGGATCGGAAGGAACTGGTCGATCGGCGTTCCGGGAAGCGTAGGCGCGGAAGTCACCTCGTCGGATGTTTCGACCTGTACGTTGCCTGCCTGTCCCTCTTTGTTGAATTCGTCTAGTGTCATGTTTGGTCGTAGCCGATGTCGTTGAACACGAAGTACGAAGTCTGCACTTCGAGCGAAAGGGTGGATGGGATACCGTCGAGCACGACTTTCACGAGGAACTGTTTGCCCTTGATGCTGTTCACGCTGAAGAACAGATTTTTGAGTTCAGAGAGCGTGGTGAAAGACTGGCGCTTGATGAGCGTGAACGGCTGTACCTGAAGATTCATACCGGCTTCGGTCGCGTTTGCAGCAGTAAGGTCGAGCGTCCACGTCTCGTTCGTCAATCCTTGGTTCGCGATGGCGGTGATGTGCGCTATGAAGCCTGCATTACTTCCCTCAAGGATCGTCACTTCGTCGCCCACCTGCGCTTTTGCTGTCCCGGTCACAGTCCAGTCAACCTGTACCTGGTTGTGGTTCGTGAGCTGCGCGCTCGTCACCGCATGGCCCCAGAGCTGGCGCTTGAAGTTGTAGGCTTTGACAGAAACATTGAATGAGAGCGTGGGGTGCTCGGTCGTGGAATTGAGGATGCTCAGGTTGAGCACGATCCCTTCGAGCGTCTTGTCAGTTGGCCCGAAGAACACGCGCTGGTACTTGATGCGGCCCAATCCCAGTTCTTCGGAGGTGAACTGCGCGGTGGTCGGCGGCTGGTTGATGAGCTGTGCGAGATAGTTCACCCCGCCGTTGCTGTACGCGACAGAGATGCGATTGTTCGCGAGGTCGGTGATGATGGAATTCACATTCACGTTGAATGTAGCACCCGTGGCGACGGGGATGTAGCTCCATGCCTTCCGGGTGAGGAAGTAGAGATACAGTCCCGGCTTCTTCTTGCCGTACTGCGTGAGATCGCCTACGGAATTATTGATGATGAAGAAAAGTACGTCATTCACGAGCGACATCTGCTGCGGCAATACATCCCCGTTCGTGTAGGGATTGAGCGCAAGCGGGTCGTCGAAGATGCCGAAGAACTCTTTGACGGTGATGCCGTTCGTGATCCATACCTGGCGGTCGGTCTTAACGAGCCAGTTCTCCCCGTAGGGTTCGATCGCGAGGATCTGGCCGGGTACCCACTTCCACGGTACTTTCGAACGGGGCGAGATGCCGTCCCAGAGGATAATGGCTGCGCGGCTCCCTTTGTTCGCGCCGATCAGCACTCCCGCGGGGCCTGAGCGGATTCCGACAATGGTCATCTGGCTCGGCAGGGTGAATGCGCTGTTGCTCCATGAGCCATCCGAAAACACCGCATCTACAGTATCGTTATCTGCAATGAAGACAGTACCCTCGTACCAGTCCATCGGGTGCTGCGTCGATTGAAGGCTCTGATAGGTGTCGTTCCATACGGCCCCGTCGAATTTCCCGAGCTGGTTATTCGTCGAACCGCAGGCGTAATACAGGTTCCCGTACTGATCGGCGAGCAAGCCCGCTCCGTTGCCGCCGGGGTTGCGGACGCGTGAGAGATTGTAGGCGCCCTTCGTACCTTCTTTCCAAATCTGCCCTGAGTCATCCTGCACGTAGAGGAATCCGTTGATCGTGACCTGATGACGAACCTCTCCGAGCCCCGGAATGCCTGCGCTCGATGCCTTATTCACCATCGAATATGCCGCAGCCATCCCGAAGAGCGTCGGTGTGAATCCTTGAGAATGAAAATGCGTTCCGACGATGGGGAGATCGGAGAAACCTTCTGATGCGCCGAACGGGACGACTTTGAGTGCCATTATTTCTGGAAATAGTTGGTGTATATCTGGATTGCGAATTCGATGATGCCCAATGCGCCGAGTCCCATGAGCATCCACGAATACACTTTGTCGAGCTTCTTTCCCTGCGCATCGAAGCGCTTGTCAACGATGACCTTGAATTCTTCGAGATCGGCCTGGTTCGCCTTTTCCTGCTCTAACGCCGCGACACGGGTGGTCGTGTTGTCCTTCAGTTCCTTGATGTCCAAGATGGCCCGGTCGAGCTTCGTGGCGATCTGTATTAAGAGGTCGTGGTCGTTCATTGGAATTTGTCTTCAAATTCGGTGTTCTGCTTCGAATATTTATCGCTGAACGTGGTGCCCTGCTGGGTGTATTTGTCGCTGAATGAGGTTCCCTGTGAAGAGAACCTGTTCATGAACTGGATGAACAGTCCGTTCACCATCGCTTTCATCTTGTCGTAGCGCCCTTTTGCAATCATCATTGCGTCCGAAAGATAGGCGTAGGCGGTGCGAAGTCCGGTCACGGTGGCGAATCGGGAGGCTCCGTTCATCACTGAATCGGTCATGGATTGGAAGTGCGCGGCTATTGAGGTAAGGGAAGCGAAGCGCGATGCTGCGTTCATGATTGTGTCGGAGAGCACTCGCACAACGGCTCTCACCCTCGTCACCGTTGCCAATCGTCCCGTTGCATTCATTATGGAATCTGTGAGTTTTTTCACAAGCCCGACATTGAGGACAGCGAAGCGGGACGCGGAATTCATGATCGTCGCGGAAACGGAGCGGAAGAACGAGACGAGCTTCGACACAGTGCCGTTCGGATATGGAGAGACATTGTAGAGTCGGGCAACCTCGGCAGCAGAGAGTAGGCGGTTGTATACCCTGCAATCATCCAATGAACCGGAATAGTGTGCGCTCCCAACGGCCATCGAAGAATTTTGAGTGACGTTTCCCAAGCTGGAAATACTGGCCGTTCCTGCCGAGACGCCGTTCATATAAAACGTCATCACATGACTCGTGGTGTCCACGGTGACAAAGAAATGGCACCACGTGTTCACTGGTACGTTGTTAATGGATATTGCGGGGCGGATAGTGCCATCACAGATATATGCGCTAAGTTGCCCCGTGTTTCCGTTAGTCCGAACGTTGAATCCTGGACTTATAGTGCCATTATCTCCGCCGGTTCTCATGAGAACGAGGCCATTCGTCCATCCTGTGATGTTTGCCCACCCTCCATACGAGAAGCTGCTTGTCCCCATATTGAAGTACGAAGTCCCAGACCCCGCAAGAGAAGTATTAACCCCGTCATAAATTCCGGCATACGGCCCGACGATGCCGGTCGCGTAGTACGTTGTTCCTCCTGCTCCAACCTTGTTGCCGCTCCATGTAAGTGTCTGTCCATTGCCGCTCGAATCAGTAGCGCTCGTGCCCGACCCTTCATCAAACTTCCACCATGCCATGAGGCCCGAATCAATCACACTGGTTGCTGCCATCATGGAATCGGACATTGAACGGGGCACGTTGCGGATTGCCGCCACGCTTGCAAGCCTGCTCGCCGCATTCATGATTGTGGCTGAAACAGACCTGAAGAACGAACTCACACGCCCCACGGTGGCAAGGCGGCTTGCAGCATTCATGATCGAATCGGATTCCGTTGCGGTGTAGGCAGTGGGGTTGACCATCGTCTGACCCGAGCCGCCGTTGTAGAGATCAGCAATCTCCTGCGATGAAAGCGCCTTGCTCCAAATGCCGAACTCGTCGATTGAGCCGGGGAAGGGTGTAAAGAGAGAGTTCCCGTACACCTCACCGCTCAAGTTGAGCACTGCGGTCGTGGTCGTGGTGTTCCCGCTCGTGATCGTGGTGTTGAGCGATCCATCGACCCAAATCGTGTAGGTTGATCCGTTCCTGATCCCTACAATGTGATGCCAGGCATTGTCGTTCACGGTGGTCGTTCCGGTGCAGTTGGTAGAACCGCCGACACCGTAGTTAATTAAGCGAAAAGTCGGCTTCCCGCCGGTGAACTCGTTAAGGGTGAGGCACAGTACCCATCCGCTGCCGCTTACGGTGTCGTATTCGGAAGTGATGCGAACACCCGAAGAGGTCGAGGTCTTGATCCAGCAAGAAAATGACGCATCCGTAAGGGAGTATGCCGTCGCGAAGTGGGTGTACTGCGACGATCCGTTATACGTGATGGCGTTGTTGACCTTCCCGGTGCCGTACGTCGGGCTCGCGACATCGGTGCCGTTGTGAGATCCAAAATAGTCGCTGGAATCGCTGTCGAGTTTGAAATAGGAAACAAGCCCTGTGGTGAGGGTTCCTCCGGTGTCAACAGTGAAGTGCTTTGCCATGATTCAAACCCCGGCAATGAGATGCCGGGGACTAAAGATTGATGGTCCAGGTCACGGAAAGAGTGTCCCCGCTGTTCAGCGTGGAGGACGATGCGAAGTTGCCTTCGACATACAGGTTGCCGGTCGAAGCGGCATCGAAGAGCGCCGCGGATGCGACGGTCTGCGTACCCGATGCGGTGAAGGTATGGGTGAAGGTGAACGACGCTGCTGCGTCGAGCGATGCGGGAGCGGAATAGCTGCCGGCGGTCGCTGCTGCGCGCGTGAAGCCGTTCGTCGAGAGCTCGCTCGTGAGCGTGGTGTCGCCGTGCGCTGGAGTAAGCGTTGCTGACGAGACGGCGAGATACTTCGGCGCCGCCGGCGAGCTGATGCCGCCGAGCGTGGAACCGGAGATCAGGGAAGCGCACAATGCCGCGCCGGCGTCGGTGCGGGAGTTGTAGCTGCGCTTCATCTCGGTGCCGCCGTTCGCCCTGGTAATCACCGCGTCGATCCGGTTATACCCGGAGATGCCAAGGTGGTACCCGACGAATGCGCCGAGCTTCGTGTGGAGGAATCCCTTCACCATCCGACCGATCGTGCTGTGTTGGATTGGGGTTCTGGTGTTCATTTTCTTGATTTCATAGCTGCTGCCGCATGTGCAGCGGTTTTTCGTGCGTAGATCGCGCCTGCGACGCGAGCCCCGGCCACTTTGGAGCCGTATTCCTTTGCTGCGGACTGGGCGATCTTGTTGAAGTTGCCTGTAGTCTTTGTGCGGCCAAGGCGCTTTACTGCGGCCATGCCGCGTGCGCCCTTCGGCTTGTGCCCCTTCGAAACAGGGGTCATTTTGGGTTTTCGTGTCATGTGGGTGAGGGTTCAGCTCTCGCCCCGCTTTTTACGAGGCGAGAACAGAACGATTAAAGCGTCGAGAGCGATGCGTTGAAGACATCGCCGGTGTTGACGTATACCGCGTTCGGAACGACGGTTGCATCATCGAGGGCGGTCGTGCCGCCGACGAAGTTGCCGGTGCCGGTCGGGTTGATGATGACGAAGCCCATTGAGACTTCACCATCAGGAACCGTCGGCATGAGGACTGCGCTGAGCGACGCTCCAGCAGTACCCATGTACGTGTGAAGCGCACCTGCGGCATTCACGGTAAACACGAACACGTTGAACGTAGCGTTCACAACGGTGCCGGAGAGCGCGGCACAATCGGCAGCTCCCTTCGTGTACAGGGTCCCGTCAACGAGGTAATAGACCGCGTTTGCGATTTTCGCGAGTGCTGATGCCGACCCGTGGATCGCAAGAGCGCCGGTGACGAGCATCCGGTTCGTGAGTGCGCGCTGGATCTTGTCGAAGAGCGCGCTCATCTCACCTTCCGTGTTGGGGAACTTGATAGATTTCGTACGAGCCATAAAGATAATGATTATTTGATGTCGGCCTTTTAAGATTCCCACCCTCCGTCACAAGCGAAGGGTGGGATTGAGGACTACGACCAGGAGCCGGTGCAGAAGAGTTCAGCGGCGAACTTGCGGCGGTTGTCCTTAACGAAGGAACCGTAAACAAACAGGTCCTTATAGGCAGCGCCGAAGTTACCGATGAGCATCTCTTCGATCTCCGCTTCGAGGACTTTGTCCGCGAAGGTCTGCCAGTTCTTCTGGATCGCGAGGGCGTGATAGCCGTTCGTGTTGTCGCCAGTCAAACGTGCAGAGCTGAAGATCTTGAAGCCGACGAGCTCGGTGATAAAGCCCTTGACGACCAACTGCTCATAGGCAGCCGGAACGTTCAGGACGATACCCGTGGCGCCGGGGATGAGGTTCGCGACCTCGGTCGGAAGGACCAAGACGCGATCCGTCTCCGGAACCTCAAGCGCATCGAGTTTCTGCTTGAGCTGAAGGATGTACGTGAGGAGCGTCGCACGGGTGAGAGCGATCGGTGTGACAGCCTCGATAGTGTACGAGGTACCGCCCGAAACCGCACCGCCCGTGTACTGCGTCACTTCATCCAAGTCGTCGGTGATCGTGATAGCCGTCGTGGACGTAAAGGTCGCGACGCGGTACCACGAGGTCTGACCGGAAGCCTGGAAGCCGCGGCCGACCATCGCCGAAGTGAACGTCGTGCCGGAGCCGGTCACGTTGCCCGAAGAATCGACGGTTACGGTCCCGGTCGCGTAGTTCGTGCCGATGCGGTTGCCCGCAGCGACCTTCGTGTACTTGCCGAGAACGAACTTGTCGATGTTCTTGCGGCGCTCGTTGAACGCCTGCTCCTTCACAATGCTCTCCGGGTTCTTGATGTACGACTTGAATTTGTCGAGCGTCTTGACCCGGAAGTAGAACGACTTCTGCTGATCGATGACGAGCTGACCGTTCGATTCCGTGAGGTCATCGACCGAAAGGTTCGCGCCGGTGTAGTCCTTCTCCGTCAACTTCCCGAGGTTCAGGATGTTGAGGATGGAACCAACGCCGACAATCTCGCCTTCATAGTCGCGATTCACGAGGTCATCGAACAATGCTCGTGCATAGAGTTCGCGGGTGACCTTCGAGGAGAAGGCTTCCGCGAGCTTAGTGGGGTAATTGTTCATTACTTGCGTGTTGTGTTAACCCCAACCGTCGCCTTATACCTTAAAGGTCATCGTCGAGCGCGTCCGGATTCGCTTTGATGTAGGCCGTGTATGCCTTCTCATCGGTTTTGCGAAGCGTTCGCAGTTCGTCGGCGGTGAGCTTCTTGGGCTTATCGGGTGTCTTCGGGCCGCCGGTGCCTGGCAAGAGTGAGGGTCTTGCGGGGCCGGGCGTCGGATTGGAAGCGCGCTGAGCGGCACCTTGAGATTGAAGGAATGCGGGCACGAGAACATCCATACTGGTGTTCTTGTAGCGGGATGCGTACTGACGAAACTCTCGCTCTTTGCCTTGTAAGGCATTGTTCGAGGCGATTGCGACTTCGATGGTCGTGTTCCACGAACGTTCAGCTTTGATCTCGTCCAATGAGGAAACTGCGTTCCCCGCGATACGCTCCGCCGCGAGTGTGCGGCGTGCCAACGATCTCTCGGTTTCACTCATCGCTTCCCATGCCGGGAATGCTGCCTGAAGTTCCGAATCGGTTGGTTCTTTTGTCAAATTCCTTTCAGCCAATTGCGCTTTGAGGGCTTTGTTCTCCTCAACGATCAATTGATTCTCCCTGGTGGACTGCGAGAATTTCTCCTTGTAGTCCGGTTCGGGAGGAGTCGGCTGACTCGGCTCCGCAGGTGCTTTCGGTTCCTGCTCTCCTGTTTCCGTCTCGTTGTCGAGGTTAGGATCTTCGTTCATCTGATGTGGTGCCGTCCCTTTCGGGGTTTGGCAATGATTTAATTTTAGGTCGCGCTCGATTTTGCGCAACTGTGTACAACTATTCCGACTTCTTCTTGCTCGGCTTCTCGGGTTTCTCAGTCCCGAGGACCTCCGCGTAGAGGCTCAACTGCTGATCGTCGAGGTATGAGCGACGGGCGCGGAGGAATTCGATGTCGCCGGGAGTGAGCGCCGCCGGCTCCTTCTTCAGGATTTCGGCGAGGCGGTCCTCCCACGTCTGTTCGATCATCGCTATTCGGCGCTCCCTTCAGACGCACCCGCTTCAGCCTGTGCCTCGGAAGCCTCGGCTTCCTGACTCTCCTGACCTTCCTGCTTCTGTTCTTCGTCCATGTGAGTGGTGATTAGATTTCCCGACCTTTATTTATTCAATCCCGAACTTTGACTTCAGGAATGATCGCAAGTGTTCGCGCTGCTGCTGCGGGGCAAGAATGATCTTCGAAATGTTTTCGCATAGTGTGGTGTACGCCTTATAGAACATCTCTTTCTCCGGGGAATTCTTGAAATCGCGCAATTCCGCATAGGCGCGCTCAAGCTCTTTTGGCAGGATCTTCTTCAGATCATCGATACTGACATCCGACTTTGCGAGTATCTGCGCCCACTGCTGGTAGGTCGCGCGCTCCGCGGCGGTGAGCTGGTCTGGGCTCGTTATATGGAGTTTTTCGAAGAGTGCGTCAAGCATTGGCGGGAATGGCAGGTTGCGGGGCAGGCTGGCCCGGAGTCGCGGTTGAAGGCATCATCGGCATCGCTACAGCGGCCTCCTCGACTGCCTGCTGTTCATCTGGCGTGAGGCCGAGCCAATCGACTACCTTCTCGCGTTCGATCTTCTGAAGGGCGGCATTGTTCGGGAAGAGCGCGTTCGCAACCTGGAACTTCTTGATCATGTCGAGCGAGTCCGATTCCTTGTCGGCCTTCGAACCGACCTTCGTCTCATAACCCTGCTCGGAATACATGGCTGACGGCTTGAGGGTCTTCGCGTAATACTTGCCGGACGGTCCCTTCTTGTGGCGTGTGACGGAGTTTAACGTGTCCTTGTTCGCCATCACGATCTCCACGAACAAGCGGCCAATGTCCATCCAATAGCGCTTGTGGTACTTCGAGACATTCTGCGCGCGCTGCTTCGCTTTATCTGCGAGAAGCTGGATCTCCTGGGCGGTCTGCTGTGCGCCGCCGTCGTTCGGATCGTTTTCGCCCTGTTCTACGGCTGTGGCGCCGGTCACGCCCTGAATCTGCTCGTCGATCCAATCGAGCTCCTGCGTCACTTCCGGCATCTTGTCGATCGTGACGGGCTGCAATACTTCCTTGGGAGGGCCGGGCAATGGATAGAAACCGAAGGGGGAAGGATCATATCCGACAGGCGTCCAGCCTTCCTTCGCGGTTGAATCATAGAAATACATGCCATAGTTTGCGAGCGTGCCGTTCTCAACCTTCTGGCTCCATCGGGCATTTGCAACAAGGTTCATCTGCCGGACAGAATCCGCCCCCCCATCGCTCCAGGTGTCCGTGCGTTCCACGTCTCCGGCCCAGGTTGGAATGGTGAAACGGTTGATGCCGAGAATCTCGCGCATGGGTTTCTGCATGAGGATCTGATCGCCGTTTCCCGTGACGACCACCATCACGACATCTTGTTTGGTAGCCTCGTCCCAAACCTTCACCTGCATTTCGTTCAGCTCGACATAGGTTTCCCCGAGCACCGGGTTCAAAACGTCCTGGACACCCATATCCTGCATCTTCTGGGCCTTGTCTGCTGCGATCACAGCGTTCTGGCCGGCGCGGATGAGCCCTGCTTTCGTGGCAAAGAAGTCCTCCAGCGCTTTGACCGCTGCCTTGTCGTAGAACGGATTCAGCTTGATGTCCGAGAGTGTCCGAAAGATGCCGATGTGGGTAATCCGCCGGGCCGATTCCACGTCCCAAGGGTTCATGAACCGGTCGAGGAGAATGTCCATCGGGTCGATCACTTCCATCGTGATATACCCGTCCACGACGTTCAGCTTCATGAACGTCCGGCCGTAGAGCCATTCCTGCTTGCGGTCCACTTCCTCAAGGATGTCCAGGCGGCAGCGCTCCACGAGCTCGTCCCAATACGCGTTCAGGTAGATCTCTTTCTGCTTGTCGTTGCCCTTGTCCTCGTAGTAGTTGTCAACCGGCCAATTGGTCTGCGTGAGATACGTTTTGAGCGTCTTCTTCATGTACGGCACATTGACGCTCTGCCGCTGCGTGAGGCGGTTCACGATCACGGTGTCCCGATAGAGTTCGTAGTTCGTCGTCCACTGGGGATGGCGCCGCTCACGCCAAAGACGGTCGGAGAGGTAGTGCTTCTGGATGACGGAGATGTCGATGGGTTTGGGCATGAAGACGGGCCATCGACCTTGGCTTATATAACTCAATTATGACTGGTGGGCGAATTTCGGCAAGTTGGGGATAACCCAAAAGATTTCCATTGTGTTTCTACCCTTAAGTGCGGTATGCTGGCGGCCATTCGCATTGCAACCTGAAGCGATCCAATTTCGCTTCCCCCAAAGGGAGGTCTTGATGCGCTATGCCTTGCTGCTTCTCTCTATCACACTCCTGATGCCTCATCAGGTAACCTCCCAGCAACCTCTGCCCTGCCATGACATTTCCGGTCGCCTGGTGCCATATATAGCGAATCCAAGTGGTCAGGGCGACGTGGCTATGGCGGCCTTCGATAGCCGGGGGTATCCAGTAATCTACGTAAATCCGAACATTGTGAACTTGAGCGAACCCACGCGGCAATTCATGTACGCGCACGAATGTGGGCATCACGCGCTGGGACAGGTCGGCGGCCCAATAACTAGGGTTCAGGAACAACAGGCTGACTGCTTCGGTATTGTTGCGCTCGTGCGCCAACACTTGATAGATAAGGACGACTTCGATGTGATAGTGCAAGAAGTTGCCGCCTACGGGCGAGGAGACTGGACTCATTTGCCCGGACCGCCGCGTGCAATCAATCTCACTGCATGCCTCAAGGCGAAGGACCTTGACTTTAAGACCACAGATCCAGATTCAGATTCAGCTTCTGATACAGGTTCGGCTCCAACTCCTATGTCGTACGCCGACTGCCGGAACAATTACAACTCCTGCAGGAGCAAACTTGTCACCGTCGATGCGTGTCTACATGACCGTGTCGAATCGTGCAAAAGAGCCTTTTGCACTAATAAGTCGTGGGAAGCTTGTCAGAATATTTGCGGTGCCGACCAACACACGTCTTGGCGAGACACTTGCCAGGAAACCAGAACCTATGGGGAACAGGAATGCCGCGATGACCGAAAACAATGTTGGGCAGACATAGCGGCGGCAAGCCAAAAGCCATAGGTCAGCGGGGAATCCCCGGATACGGCTTCACAAGCCCGGTCGTGGGCGGCGGGACAAACGACGGCTTTTTCACGATCGATGCGATCGCGTACCGGATAGCATCCATCGAATGACTGAACTCGTGATCCGGCTCATTGAGCGTATTTCCGTCCCTATCGGTGAGCCATAGATACGCCCGGTATTCCTTGATGACATTGAGCGACCGGTTCGTCACAGAGATCGGCTGCGCCTGGACGAGTTGGATGCCGTTATTGACCGAATCCTTGCCCTTCTCGGCCCCAAGGATGTTGAGGCCATAGCTGTGAATCTCATCGATGCTCTTCGGTTCAGCGGAATCGGCGATCACGAGGGCGCGCGACTGGTTGAGAAGCGTATCGGCAATCTGCCGGTTGCTCATGGCTTTCTGGAACAGAACTTCGTCGAGAATGAACCCACCGTTATACCGGTAGACTGCTACGATGGCGCTCGGATCGTTCGAATAGCCGAAATCAAGGCCGTATCGTTCAAGCCTGGCTTCGTGGGGTATGGCGTCGATGAACTGCCAGCCGGTATAGATCCGGCCTTCGATCTCACCCAGTTGGCCCAGTCCGTAGACCTGCCACCATTGCTTATTGCCCTTGTGTGATTCGATCTCGGCGATCGTGATCGGGTCGAGCGCTTCATTGTCGAGGTACGTGAGCGTGATGAAATCGACATCGTTGCGCCGGTTCAGGAATTCCGTGTAAAACCAGAACTCAGAGCTGGGATTCCAGTCGAGCCATACGATCTCGCGGGTGCGGACGATGAGCTGATCGGCGATTCTGAAATCGAGGTTGTTCGCCTCATTGATGAAGAGCACATCACGGCGCGGGCCGTGGGCCTTGCCATAGGTATCGGGTGAATAGAACTCAAGCTTTGAGCCGGTTTCGAACGTGTACGTGTGTTTGGTCTGGTTCCACCGGTTGTCATCCCAGTAGCCCCTGTCCTTCATGATGTTCTCGAAGTCGAGCATCGCGCCCTTTTCGAGATGGGGATAGGACTCCGAAACGACCGATGCGAGCTTGTTCCGGTTGGACTGGCAATAATCGATCAGCCAAACAAGGATCGAGATCGTTTTCGAAGCTGATGTGCCGCCCGCAACAGCTCGGATGCGCTTTCTGAGTGCGAAAACTTTGCGTGTCGCCGTCGTATCGACGAATGCGAAGCGCTTACTTGCCCGCTCCAGCGTCTGTGGTTGATTTACCACCATAGATCGGAGTAGGAAGTGGATTGCCGCCAGTCGTTATGTCGATGTGATCGGTGGCCTTCCCGAATGCCCGATTGAACATGGAATCGATCGCCTGATTGCTCGGCTCCTTTACCGTGATGAAGTAGTATGTCGCGCTCTCGTCGTTCGGATCGTCGAGGGTAAAGATGCCCTCATGCTCTGCGAGATTGTCGATGTAGCTGCGGATTTCCCACTCGGCCTCGACGAGCTCCGGCTTTTTCGGACGCCAGAATCCTTGCTTGGTTCCGTCTTTCTTCGTGCCGCCGGTCGAAACCCATTCCTTCTCGATCTTGTAAAGGAACTGCTGGCCGTTCGCGAGAATCATCTGTGCATCGAGGATCTTGTCGGCCTTTTGCATGATGCGCTGACGGAGAGCGGTAAACACGCGCTCCCTTTCGAGTGTCGCTGCGGATTTGGAACCTTTTTTCCGGCCGGCTCCTGGCCTCTTGCCTCCAGGCATGATTTGAAATTCAGCTATTCATATTTGGAAATCGGAACCGAATATCTGTTTGTAGAGCTCGTCCATCTCGGCGGCGAGCTCGCTGAGGGATATTGGGTCAACAATGACGAAGAACGGGCGACGCCTCATGGTGGGTTCGTTCTTCCGATAGAAAATCCAGCGGCTCATGTCTGGCGCAGGAAGCATCAACGGTTGCTTGTTCTCATTCATGGTCCGGGGCTTTTCGGGTTTCAGGCGCCATCACGATTGAGAGCAAGAGCCTCCAAAGTATCTTCGGAAAGAAGCGGGGGCGCGGCCGGATGATCTTCCGCGCGATGTAATGGATCGTTCCCGGATCGTCCAGGATCTCCATCACCTTGCGGTTTACCTGTAGCGTGCGGTCGTATTTGCGGGACATTTAGATGGTATGGGCGATGATTTCCACGATTGCGACGCTCGTGAGCACCGTGAGGAATACGATCGCAAGGAACCGCAGTGACTCCTTGAAATGCTTGGGTGTCATGGGGATAGTTTCACAGTAGAATATTCACAATTTCTGTCAATCCACAGATTTATAACAGTTCTCAGGAGGATTCATCGAATGACCGAGCAGGTAAAAGAGACCCTTGAAGAGATGAAGAAGATACTCGCCGAAGACCCGCAGGCATCACAGGTGTATGGTTGCTGCGTATGGTTCGATGAACACAACGTCGAACATCAACAAACGTTGACCCGTGAGGAGTGCGCAACGCACGAAGGAAATGTATTTGCACCCTTAGCGAGATGTTAAGCCGAATTGCCTTCCAAATGTTCAAGACACGTCCTGGTGATGGGGCCTTAGCTCGAAATAGAATTTCTCGTATACTCTGGGTCCCATCCTCGCCGCGCTCCTGAGCTGCTCCAATTCCTTCGTCTCCCACGGTTCGATGATCTGGGAGAGTTTGTAGAGGAACTGTGCGGTGCCGGCGCCCCACTTCAAGTCGAGGTTCTCCCGGTAGAGATCCATGTCCTTCATGCCATATTTGTTGTTGTGGGTCCCTCTATTACAGCCGATCCCCTCGTGATTGAGGTTCATGGGATGGAAGCGGGTCGGCATCAGCTCGCGGCGGCGGTAGTGTCCGGCGTCGTACTCCTTGTGGAGCTTATTGCAGGCGATACACGGGTCGTTGGCATCACGTTCCCGGATCATGAGCGAAACGGCGCGGTCAGTTCGTTCGATCGCTGCCGAGTGCTCGTTCCTGGTATGCGTGCGCCACTTTCTCATGCCTCCAAGTGCTTGTTTATGGCGTCCCGTACGTGAGTCCAAAAGCGCCGCGCAATCGGATTTCTCACGTCAATAAAGCCGCTCTTTTTGCTATTGCAACGAACGCAAAGGGTCTGGATGTTTTGCTTGCCGAGGTTCTTCTTATTGGGGCTCGGGTTCTTCTCGGCGACAGGGAAGGCCGGGTTAATGACCGCACCGCAGCCGGGTGTTTGGCACAGGTAGAAGAACTTATTGATGGACGGATCGTCCGGCTTTACTTGCGGTTTTGCGTAAGGCATCGTTTTGGGATTAGTCGAAGATTACGATCTCGACACATGTACCGAAGATGGACGTTGCTACGCCACTGAATGCGGCGGCCCACTGAATCCATGTAGTCGGATTGGGCGTCCCGACATGGAAAAACCATGCCGCTATCCAGATGGTCACGAAGACATTTATGAAGGAAAGGATGATTGTTTTCATTTCAAAATAGTTGATTAGGAATTGTCTCGACCTTCTTCTCTTCTCTCGCCGGCGGCAGTTCGATCGGCGGTTTCACGCGCCAGGTGTGAGCGGTATTCCCGGTGATCCGGTCGCGCCGCTTCCCGCCGTCCTCGATGAGCTTGGCCTTTCGGAGTTCGGTAATCCTGCCGCTTACTCTATTCACCGGACGGTGAAGTATAGTAGCAAGCTCCGTCAGAGTAGAGTTCGGGTGGGCACTTATGGTATCGAACACTTCCTTGCGCGCTGCGGGGAGCTTCTCTTGGAGGTCGCGCCATGCCTTGAGGGAGGTGTCCTGAACGCTCGTTTTCATGGAAGTTCGAAAAATTTATTTCGCTTAGTTGCTTTGACTCTGGTCGGATCTAACTCACTGAGTCAATGGAGGTTCTGGGCAAGAAACACACCACGAGTAATTTATAGGAGTTTCCACCGGTTTCGGGCCTTGACAGGGCACTTGACACGTTCCACAGTGTTTTTAGCCATTTGATTTTTTCTTTAAGCAAGTGTCCATTTTGACGGTATTTGCTGGTGGAGGCTTCAAATGGTTGAACTGTACTTCACATCGCTCTTTACCTTCATCTGTCACGCTTTCGAACTGCTCGTCCTGATTGCCTTTTTTCTCTTTGGCCTCCAGCACGGCATCAACTTCATCCGCGCAATCCTCAAGATTGGCCGCCGCGATGACGACTGAGGTCGAACGTAGCGGATACTTCTTCTCTACCCGCGACGCGCGTATGCGCCCTCACTTCATCGTCTTCGCCCTGTGCTTCGCCTCTTTGAGAACCGCTTCAAGATCCGCGATGAGCGCGGGGACGGTAAACCGGAATCGCTTTGGACTATCCACATACTTGGAGCGCGCCGCTGCGCCCCGCACCTTGTTCTCGTACCACGATCGGAATTGTTTATCGGTCATGTGTTTATTCGGGCCGGGACTTCCTTCGGTAATTCATAACCGCGCGCGTATTCGCCGATATTCCGCGCAAGTCCCGTATTTAATTTAGAAGTTGTTCCGCGCCTCCTCGGTGGCGACGCTGATCTTCGTGCTGATCGCCGACATCATCTTCTCGATGGACTTGAGCTTGAGGCGGATCGAGGTTTCTTGAACCCCTTCCGGCGTCCGTGCCCACTTCCGCTCAGCCTGGGTGTCGCTCGTGCAGGTCAACCTGAACGCTTCCCACTTCTCCGGCTTCACCATGAGTGAGGCATCAAGCTGGCCGGAGAGGTAAGCGTACTCGGCGGCGAGGTATACCTTGTAGTTCGCAAGATCGTGTGGCGAGGGCTGCCCCTTCATCCTCTCGACAATGTCGGCGATCGTCATGCGTTTATGCAGTGATGATGTCGCCCTTCACGTTCTTCGTCGGATGCGTGAGGTACAGAACATCTTTAAAGTCATTGCCGACCTTTTGGGTGATGATCTCCACGCGGGCATCTTTGCCCACCCACTCATCACTATTCTCTCCGTAAGCGTCCATGAGGGCCGCTTTCGAAGTGTTGTTCAGCGATACGACTTTCTCATCCCCCTCCGGCAAACGAACGCCGATCTCGAACTTCAGCTTCTTCTTCCCCGGATTGAACTTATCGGCTTCTTCTTTCTCCACGCCCGCATCAACAAACGTGACAATATCGCCAGTGGATACGTCTTCCGTGCTGAGGAATTTCCCTGTCGGTCTTTGTAAGTTTGGCATTTTGGTAATTGATTATTGTTTTTATGCTGCTTTCGGCGCGGCCTCGACCTTAGCCGGTTTTGCTTTCGTTTTGGTCTTATCCCACACAAGCTCAAGCGGGAAATCCTTCTGCTGCGGATGAACGCCCGCCGTTTCCCTCGCCCATATCGCTTTTGCGGCTTGGAAGAGCGGATACTGATCTTCGATCTCGGTGAATTTATACTTCGCTTTGTTCCTGGTATAGCCCACCTGAAGGATTGCAATACGCTGACACTCTAGGTCAGCCTTCTTGTAGGCGGACAACTGTAGTTCATGAGATGGGTACACATCCTTCGATGTCTTGATGTCCACGATCCACACCTCGCCCTCAATCTTGAGCTTCATGTCAATCGTGCCGGCGTATCCTTCTTCCTCATTCACGAGCGCGTAGTCAATGGCCATGACCTCGGGCTGCGTTTCATTCAACCAGTTCACAAAGCTCATGATGGCTTCGTACTCGATGGCGGTGAGTTCTTCCGGCTCCCTTCCGTCCGCCGAATACTTGTCGCCGATTTTCACCGTCCGACCCATGAGGATGTCGGAGATCGCCTTATGGACTTTCGTGCCTTTCTCGCCGGCGGCCTGCTTTACCGCCTCGGCTTCGTCCCAGCCATGCTCCGAGAGCCACTTCATATACCCGATACCCTTCGGGTAGTAGCCGCAGATCCATGTCACTGAGGGATAGAACTTGTCATCAATCTGGTACCAACGTTCGTCAGAGGTGGTGATCTGAACGATACCGCGCTCATCATCTACTCTGCGCGTTTCAATCTTCATTGCTATTGTGGAGTTCGCACCCGACGCCGACTATATCGTCAGGGTTTTCATAGCCACTTCGCTCATCCCAATCACTCCCATCATGGAAGCGGCGCCCGTCGTCTTCGGGGAGGAAGTCTTTGAGCGTGCGGCCGGTCGGCTCCATCTTCGGCCACCCTGGCCCGATCAACACTTCTTCCCAATTCGTCGGCTTGCCAAAATCCTCCGGCGGTTCTACTTCTGGAATGTACATTTTGGTTTTATGGATTAGATGTATTTGCTGACGATTCGGGATGGTGCAAGCCAACCTGTGCGGTAATGCTTACTTGGTGTTTTGGCTTTTGGCCTCCATTCACCCCATCCCGAATGCACGGGTTTAGAACGCGCCGATTGACGCGAGCCACAAGAGGAGTGCAGTGAAGGCGACGATGACGAAAGCGCCTATGATCGCTTCGCCCCAGTCCTTCCACTTCGATTGCTTCGGACGGATGAAGTGTCCGATCTCGGAAGCGATCAATTCTGTTTCATTCATGGATTTATTTGCTTAGTTTATTTCGACCTTTTATTTTCCGTTTTGCCCGTATCTTTTTGAAGTGGTCGCGACCGTATTTCTTCTTTGTCGCAAGGCCGCCGCGCCGCCCTGCCTCTTTGGTATCCATAACCTAACTCTAACAAGCCCTCGTAATATTACAAGCCCTCGTCAAGTCGCTCTACAACCCGCATAAAACCTATATCACCGACAAAGTTATACACAAGCCCTCGTTGCGCTTTCCCGCAGAAATGCTTGAGTTAAGGCAGTTCTGGGAGGAACTGAATATGGCAGGAAAGAAACCGGACTACAACGTGTGCGTGTCTGAGCGGCGCGAATCGAATGGTGAATCGCAACGCTATGCACATCGCGTGGGCGCAGCCTGGGTCGGAGAGAAAGGGCAGATCACTTTGCGGATCGGTGTTCCCCTGATCCTGACCCGCGACGTGGATCTCGTTCTCTTTGAGAACAAGGACGAAGCCTTCTAGCCTCAAAGCCTCGCTCACTGCGGGGCTTTGTTCCACTGAGGAGTTCGCATGGACTTTAGAGAGATGAAGGAACGCATCCTGATCGTGGATGTGCTTCTGCACTATGGCGTGAGGCTCCGGCGGTCGATGTCGAACGAGGAATACGCGTTTGCTGCGTGTCCTCTCCCGATGCACCCCGCCGGCGACAAGAACAATAACGCATTCAACGTGCATCTTCCGAGCAACCGGTGGCAGTGCAAACACCCGGCGTGCGCGCGGATGAACATGGTCGGGAACCGGTGGGGAGATTGCCTCAACCTCGTCATGGCACTGGACGGCCTACCGTTCAAACAGGCCGGCGAAAGGCTGGAACGGTGGTTCCCGGAGAATAAGAATCCCGCGCCTCATATCGAAGCGCGGGAAAGAGGGAAGGGGAAATGCACACCCCCATCCACTCACACACCAGAGCTTACCAGTCCGAGCGATAGCGTCAAGGGAAGCTACATGAAGGACATTGACGCATGGTTCGATGAGCTGATCGTGCGGAGAATCAATGAACCCGATGCCGAGTTCTGGCACCGGGTCCGGAATGGAGTGAAATCGAAATTGGTCGAGTCGTTCAAGGCTGGACGGGCTCGATCTGCTGCGTAGGTTCTTTCGGTTTGCGCCCCCGACGTTTGGGGGCGTTTCCATTGTTATGCCCGAGCTGCTTCAACTGATCGTCGATCTTCCCCCGCTCATCAAGGAGAAGCGCGATGGCCTGATTTCTGAGGTTCTGTACTGCTTCATGAACGTTTGCCATAATGCCGGAACGTTCGTTGGCAGGGAATAGGGTTAATGTTTCAACTAAATCTCAGACACAGACTTCAATATTTTCTCTGCGTCTTCGAGTGATGCGACTGTCATCATCGCTATCTGGGCGCTGTCAAAGCGGGCGTCGATGGCCTCCATAGTGCCAAGTTCCTTATCAACCCTGCCGTCAATGATCTTGTCGAGAGGATTGCGCGATCCGCCTTCGAGCATCAGCTCGCCGTCGTAGTCAATCCGAAATCCGAGAGTGGAGAGTTCGGCTTTCCATTCTGCGATTCGCTTGCCTGCGGCGTCGATCTGGGTGACGAGACGTAACGCGCCTTTCTTCTCGGCATATTCATTGCGAAGGGACTGATAGAGAGCTTGTCGCTTTTCAGCCAATATCCTCCTCGCTCTTTCACGCAGCCCGTCTTGCTTATGGCCTAACATGTCGGCAAATTGCTTTCTGCTCGCCAACGAAAATTGAGAATTGTTCATGGATTTGTGGTTATTATGCTTTTCCCTGCCCACAAAACGGTGACGCCCGAATGTCCCTCTGCTCGGCAGCGGCTTATCGAATATCACGATTTCTATGCTCGGCCGCTTTTGGATTTCAGTACAGTCGCAGGAATTGCAGCCCTCATGAGGAAAGGAACTTTGCGATGCTCTCGTTCACGTTCTTCTTCGGGGTGGAGTATTTCATCAGGGAGGTTTTGAGGATTTTCTTTAGGGTGCGGGGAGATGTTTTTGTGTGGAGCTGGAGCGGCGCTTTCACATAGCGGACGACGGGAGTGTTGCCCTCGAAGGTGCGGGCGTGAAACTCGTAGCGTGAAAGGTCAGTCAGTTTAGCGGGATCGAGGTTCGGCCAATTCCAGTTCTTCGCCATCGTTTCAGCATCTTCACCCGAAGGATTGAAGACGATCTGTGTGGCGCTGTTCGTTAAAACGTCGCGCATGAAGGGGACCTGGTAGAAGCCCTGAAATGCGGTTACGAGAGATATTCCGTACTTCCGGGCTTCTGCTAACAGGGTGCCGAACCTGCCTCCGTGGATGGCGTTCTGGGCTTCATCGGCGACGATCATGAACGGCGGCCGGTCGGTCTGCTGTTCACGCTTCAGTGCAGCAATGGAGAGCATGGAGACGACAAGGGAATAGAGGATCTGCGCGGTCTCCTCGCCGAGTCGTCCTTTTGAAAACCTGCATATCAAAATCTTATTCTGATTCATGCAGTCCAAGAGATCGAGACATTGAGGGTTGCCGATGGCGTTCACGATATTTGGGCGCATGAGCTTCGCCAGCTTATTGATCGCAGGGCTGAAGATGTCGTCCTTGCCAAGCTGCTTCTGGTACAGCTTCACAAATGGATTGCGAGAGGCGTTAAGGTGTTTGTCGCGGTAGTCTGCATCTACGCAGAAGCGAAAGACATGGACGAGCGTGGGGATTGATACGATGTCGGAATTTTCCGTTATGGCATCGAGGGCATTGCGGATGTTGTACGGGGTGGCGTTGCCCCAGGCTGAATCAGAGCCCGCGAGAGCCTTGAGGATGGTAAGACAGGTTTCCTTCGCAAGTTCGAGCTGTTCGGGGTCGGTGAAATAGAGGGGATTGAGCGGTGGGACTGCATCGGCATCGGGGTCATACCAGATGATGTCCTTCCAGCGATCTTTCGGAATTAAGAGCGGGAGCCGGTCGGCTGCGTCACCGTGCGGATCAAAAAATGCACCCCCATGGCCATCTTTTAACCACGAGACAAATACCCATTCAAGGAGACTGGTTTTGCCAACCCCAGAGCCGCCCAAAATATTTATATGGCGCGTGGGGTCAATTTCGTATGCTCGCCGATCAGATGTGCCGATAACCATATGTGCACCGTCTAGGTAATGCTCCTAGCGAGAGTGGTGCTCGACTGCTTTACAGGCAGCCCCGTCTCTTTAACGGAATACCGGTGCTTAATCTCGTTGGCCCAAGCCCCATCTGGTTCTCATCCCGCAGGAGTGAGTACGGAGCTTGGGGGTGGCGAGAGTGAGCCGTAGCTCCCCGCTTGCGCGATTGATTTAAGTATGAATGTTTAGCGCACGATTTCAAGGAGCGAGAGCGTCTTGCCACTTGGGGTGTGGAAGATCTTGTCGAGGGGTCGCTCGATGATGTCGGCGTGCGTGGTGAAGGCAAGGATGTCCGTTGCGAGCTTATAGCGGGCGCTGCCGTGCATCTTTTTGAGCTTACGGTCTACACAGTTGCACTCGCCGCGGAAATGGGCGATAACGTTTTGCACCGCGTTCTGGTCTCGCATTGGCACGATCACGTTGTAGTACCGGAAGCCCCAGTCCTCCTTCATCTTCGATGTGCCGTGGAGATCGACATATGGCTTGAATTTCGTATAAAGGGCGTCGAAATCTTTGCGCTTGTACTCCTCCTCAAGGAAGAAATGGGCGGTCTTGCCGTTCGTGATCTCGAAGATGTCGTCAGGCTTCAGGCCGTGGGCGTCGCCCTTTTTCCATCCAAGCTGCCAGTCCTTCTCTTGTGCTAGCGCATGGAGTGTAATGTGCGTCCGTGCGCGGCGAAGGTCGTGCTCGATCGTATGGGGTGAGTGGGTGGGCGAGAATTCCTTGGGGTACGTCGCCGGCCATTCCTCCTCGGCGAACTGAACACCTTTATCGGAAAGCCCCGACGCATTCGGAAGATTCCCTCGTCCCATATAGTTCTCGGGCCGGAAGAATATTCGATTGATAAGGCGGTTCTGTTTGTCGAGGGATTCAAGCGAGCCGTTGACCGTCGTAATGTGATGATGTTCGGTGTCGCCGTAGATGAGCTGCGAGAGGTCGCGGGCCGTAAGCACTTCAAAGAGCGCCAGGTTTTCGAGGATCTGGCGCTTGAGTGGAGTGGGATTTAAGAGTTGGCCCATCCTCTTCATCATGCACTTCTGACTTAGTTTGTGAAGGGCTGTTGTCCACAGTGCGTTTCTGGCCGTATTGAGCGTATGTTTGCCGGATTAGTGTTTGCCGGATTGCTTCCGCTTGCCGGATGTCAAAGTCGGGAGGCTTTTTCGTCCAATGGAACACTGGGGGCGCGTCCCCGACTTTGAAGATCGCTTGGTGTTTTGGGATGAGTCCCAACCGATACGGCTTATAGGGATGAATGATGGTGGCGAACTGGTCGAAGCCTTCGCGGATTTTAAAGATGATGCACGTTCCTACGTTGCCGAATACCGAATGCCGGATGTCTTCCGAGAGCTGAAAGATGTGCTGATTGCCGAGTGTGAGGTAGAGTCCAAGTCCGCCGGCCGCCTGGAGAATTTTATTGAACGATGGTGTTTGGAACATCTCGAACTCATCAACGTAGAGGCAGAACGGCGCGCGGTGGTCTTTCGGAATATCAGCTCGGCTATATGCTGCCTGTTGGAACCGTGAGACGAGCATAGTTCCATAAATCTGTGTTACTTCGCTATCACCTGGAAGACTCACGAGGATGATTTTTCGCTCATCCATTGCCTTACGGAGATTGAGCCGTGGTTCTGGCTCGCCCAAGATCACGCGAAGGGTTGGATTTTCGGTGAAATCGGTCATGCGGGAGAGGAGCGGCTCAAAGCGGTCGCCGGTGGGCCAATTCGCTTTCCAGTATTCGAACCGCTGGGGATCACGTTTTTCGAGGGAATCAAGGAACCATTGTTTACGCTTCGGCAGTGTGAAAATGTCCTCGATGTCGGTGAATTTCGAGCCGGGAAGCGCAAGGAGTGCATAAATGAGCCGCGTGAGGATAGGTTCGGCGCGTTTAAGCGTAGTGTCGCCCTTGAGGATGAGCTGCTTAATATCGCCCACGAGATGTTCCGGGTAGGGCGTGGGGCGCATGACATCGAGAGGAATGGGGTGTTTGAGGTCGAGGTAGATACAGTCCTTCAGGCGGTTTTGGGGAATGAAGGGCAAGAGGGATGTGATGAGGTCGCCCTTAATCGGATCTAAAACTCCGACACCTCTTCCATTCGCAATGTCATGGAGAATCAGGTGGAACATCTGCGAGCTTTTACCGTGTCGTGTCATGCCAGGCACGAAAACGTGCTGATCGCGGATACTGAAGGGAATTTGAGGGATTAAATGTGCGGGCCTGAGTTGAGGCGTAGGGTCGCGGCGCTCTTTTTCAGCCGCTTGCTCTTGTTTGCGCTGGGCCTCGCGTTGCTCACGTTGTTCCTGAATACGCTTTTTTTCGGTCTCACGTATTCTGTCGTTTATTTTTTGAGTTTCAGCGCGGGCAATGCGTTCGTTTATTCGTTGTAATTCACGATCTGCTGCGGCGGCTAGTCTGTTATTTTTCTCGCGCTCACGACGGAATTTTGCCTTTTCAGCTTCCTGCTCTTGCCACTGTCTGCGGTAGTAATCTATGTGATCGTACGCAAGATCGTTCGGCCTTGATTTGGCCAAGTGATTAAGGGCTTCACTCCAATACTCTTCCCATGATTGGGGATCAGGCCAGGGCATTAGTGCCGCCCAGTCCTAGCGATAGCGTACCCCGATAGGGGCGAGCGCAAGCGACGGGCATCTTTCAGCCGATAGCCGATAGGGTTCGAGGAACGGAGAGACGAGAAAGCTGAAAGATGCCCGTCGATAGACGAGGGACTGGGCGGCTCACCAGTATCGTAAGTGAAATCAGGGCGATAGCGCATTTCGGGAATACCGAGGAATGGCTTAATAGTAAGCAGTTCGTAAGCCGAATGTCGAGTGTATAATCATTGAGCCTCCTATCCTGGATAAAGGGATAGGGGGTGTCGACATCGGTAGGCGGCGGCAGGCTTCTGAAGTCAGGCTGGCGAGGATCGGTGGCGATAGCTCACTGGACGTACCCGAAAGGGTACGAGGCTTGGAGACAAGCCATGAGCTTGGTGAGCGCAGTACCCGCTCCTGAGGAGCGGTGGTTGTCAGTGAAAGAGGCGTCGGGAATTCTGGCCGTTTCATCGGATACAATCCGGCGCATGGTACGCGCGGGAGAGTTGAAGGCGTGGCGGCTTCCATCACGATCTTCCCGACGTAAACGGATGTATCAGTCCTTACGGATCGCGTATTCGGAAGTGATGCGGTTCATCCGGCGCAATATGCTGTAAGGTACATGTGCATTTGATAGGGCGGCTGGTAACCGCCCTTTTTCATATTCACCAGTTCAAAAATCCACAACTTTCTGGTGTGTGAGGCGTGTGTGGAAAGCGCGAAAGCGGCGTTTCCAGCGAGACTGGCTTCCTTAAAAATCAACAAGTTACTTATTTTCAACGCCAGTCCATAATCCGACTCCCGCCGCCTCCACCAGCCTTCGCATGAATGCGAAGGCTGTCGCGCCGAAGCTTCAGCGCAGGCGAACGGTCACATCGGATTGGCTCGCCAACATTGATTCATGCGAAGGCTGTCGCGCCGAAGCTTCAGCGCAGGCGGACGATCATTTCGGATTGGCTCGCCAACATTGATTCATGCGAAGCCAGTCGCGCCGAAGCTTCAGAGCAGGCGGACGGTCATTTCGGATTCGCTCGCCAACATTGATTCATGCGAAGGTCGGTCGCGCCGAAGCGTCAGCGCAGGCGGACGGTCACATCGGATTGGCTAGCCAACATTGATTCATGCGAAGGCTGTCGCGCCGAAGCTTCAGCGCAGGCGGACGATCACATCGGATTGGCTCGCCAACATTGATTCATGCGAAGGTCGGTCGCCCGAAGCTTTAGCGCAGGCGGACGGTCACATCGGATTGGCTCGCCAACATTGATTCATGCGAAGCCAGTCGCGCCGAAGCTTTAGCGCAGGCGGAAAGCTATCGCGCCGAAGCGCCAAGGTAGGCGGACCAGTTGTAAAATCAGCCAAACATCAGAATTCAAGCGAAGGCTGTCATGAAATATGTCTACATCCTTCAAAGCCTCGTCGGAGAGCACACCTACACAGGCATTACCGATGACCTGGTCGCGAGGCTGTTGAAGCACAATTCCGGCGCCGTAAGCCACACTTCAAAATTCCGCCCGTGGAGTATCAAGACCTACATCGCATTTGCAGACGAGGCGCGCGCAATTGCATTTGAAAAGTATCTGAAATCCGGATCAGGACGAGCATTTGCAAGGGCACGGCTTTAATCGAATGCGCGATTCGAAAATGCCAGAGTTTCGATAAACTGCCGCGCCAGAGGCCGGAGTTAGGGAGAAGGGACGACCCCCACAACCCGAAAACCGACGCGGTTGCGGTAGGTCGGGTTGAGGTCGTTGCGGGCAGCCGCGCGCGCCTTGAGCTGGGTGTAGCGCCACGAGCCGCCACGCCCTACCCGAGGCACATCCTTGCTCTCATCTTCCCGCCCGTCCTCCGCCCTATACGGATACGGCTCGTAGGCGCTGCTGGTCCACGTCCAGACGTTTCCAGAAAGATCCAACACACCCTCCGGCGTGGCATTGCGGAAGATGCCCACGGGGGTCGTGCGCAGGATGTGGTTTTCGAAGGTATTGCTGCGCTCCGAATCGAACGTATCACCGTAGGGGTATCGCCGCCCGCCGGGACCGCTCGCCGCGGCCTCGAACTCGGCTTCGGTGGGCAGCCGAAATTCCCGGCCCGCCTGCGCAGACAACCAGGCGCAGTAGGCCCGCGCCTCATGCCAGCAGATGCCGGCCACCGGCTGCGACGGGTTGTTCAAGCTCTCGTCCCTCCAGAATCGCGGTTCCGTAAAGCGTCTGCCTGAAGGGAAACCCTCCTCCAGCCAGGATTCGAAGCTGTCCTCCGGCCAGTTGCGAATCGCGATCCAGTCAAGCGATTGCTGCAACGTGATGAGCTTTTGCTTCGCCATGTCGCGGAGATGCTCCTCGGGCCAGCTCTGGAACAACTTGCGATTGTCGCGCCAGAGCTGCCTGGAGCCTTCGGTGGAACCCTGGCCTCTTCTCCACGCACTGGCTGCCTCCGTCTTCCACCAGCGTTCCTCCTCATAGCCGCCACTGGCGATGAACAGCGCGTACTCCGCGTTGGTGACCGGGAACATGCCGATCTGGAAGGCATGCAACGGAACGGTATGCGCCGGCGCTTCGTCCTCATAGAAGCCTTCGTCGCTTCCGATGGGGTATTCGCCCGCCGGGATGGTGGCCAGGGGGGTCAGCAGGTAGTCCCCGTGCGGCCCGGCGCACCGCTCAAGGCGCGGGTCGCCCAGGGTCCCTAACGCCAGTCCCGCCGCGATCCGCGCCCGCAGGTCGGCGCCCGCATCCTGCGTGCGGACGATCAGGGCCTGCTGCATCTGCTGCTTGAAGGGCGGGGTCGCTGCCAGCTCCGGCATGGCCGCCGAGCGCCCCGCGAGCGCCAGGTTGACCTCCATGAGCTCGCGAACGAAGGCTTCCGGGTCCGGCGCCATGACCGAGCCCAGCAGGGTGGTCTCTTCCCAGCCCGTCTGGGGCAGCAGCGGCAGGGGGTCGCTGTCTGCCAGGCCGGCGATGGTTTGTTCGAGAGGGGGTGACGCACTGCCCGCGCGCCACTCCACACGCACCAGCTCCGGCCTGGGGTCCAGAGCCAGTCTCCGCGCCGCAAAGAACTCCTGCAGCAGCTGGTGGAAGAAGAGGACCTCGTCATGCCCCGCGTCTTCGTCGAGCACATGGAGGGCCACGCCGGCCTTCAAGATGTCCTTCGGACGCTCGCTCCCCAGGTGGCCGCAGGCGTCACGGTAAGCGATGCGCATCTGTGCGCCTCCCGCCTGCAGTCCCGTTTCTTGCATGGCATAGGCCAGCCCGCTCAACGAAGGGACCAGACTCCCCTCCTCGGGAAGCTCAAAGGGAGTGCGCCACTTATGGAGCGCCAGTTTCCGGCGGTCTCTGCCGGTGAGGAGGCTGTCCGGCTCGAAGAGCGGATTTCCGCCGGTGGTCTCACGTTCGAGCGCCTGCCGCACAGAGCCCGCGAAAAGGCCGGCCCGGCCTTTCGGCACCGCGCCGTGAACTTCAAGCTGCTCGCACAGCATTTTCAGGAAAAAAGGGGTGCGAAAGAGGCCGAGTTGCGGCGTTCCGTCCAGTTCCCGCCAGATGTGGTCTGCGCGGCCAGGCAAATAGGCTTTGAGGAAGCTCTGGATCTGCCCGTCATCCATCGGCTGGACCACCACCTGTGGCACCCGCAGGTTCTTGCTGCTGAGCATGCTGCTGTAATCCAGGCTGCGGCAGGAGAACAGCGCCCGGTTGCCCTTCGGCACAATGGACTGGATGAAATCGCGCCACGGCCCAATGCGCTCGTGATAGTGCGCCATGTCCGCGTGCGGCATCTCGTTGATCGCGTCCAGCAGCAAAACCACTTTGCCCCGGGCAAGCTGCACATCCAGCCTGGGCAGGTCAGGGTAGAGCCGCATCCATTCCGCGCTGAGCCACTCGCGGGGTTCGTCGCAGCCGATCCGGTAGCGGTTGAGACTTACAAAGAAGCTGACCCGGTCGTCTCCGGCGCGCAGTGTGTCCGTGGCGGTGTCCAGCTGGAAGCGGCGCAGCAGGGTGGATTTGCCGGAGCCGGGCGCGCCCAGCAGCACCAGCGCAGGATCGTCGGGGCGCTCTTTCACCACGTCGCGGAGGTCGGTGAAGCGGCCGCGCTCCGGCGCCCATCGCACACCCTGGGCCTGTTCCTCCCGGTCGGTGAGCAGCGTCAGGCTGACAAAGCGGCGATCAATCTGGAAGCGCGGCTGCGACCATTCGGCGATGCGGGTCAGCCGGTATTCTGTGAGGTCGCGCGGCTGATGCCGAACAATCTGAGCGAGCTGATCGGCGCTGAAAGTGATGAGGCCGCTGGGATCGCACACGGCAGCTCGAAGCCCTTCCAGCAATTCCGGCAATCCTTCTGGTTTGGCGCCGGGAATGTTGGCCTCAATGAGACGCTCGCCTTCACTCATCGCAGTGCAGTGATTCTGGTATTCGCTCATCCTTGGGATCTGCTCAAGAAGTGACATCCCGAACAGTGGTGTTCGTACCGTTTTGGCGACTTCGCGCCATTAGCGATGAAGGAGAATCTGGAGAAGATACACGTGTGGATGAGGAAGCAGACTTAACCTACCAAAGCCAGAAAAAGAGCGCAACTGGATTATTCGCGGAACGAAATTTGAGCCAACAAATGGATCTTCGGGTGACCTGCCCCTGTCTCCCATCCATTTTCTAGAGGGGCTTCCATCGTCTGCAGGTACACCATCCCCGCCGTCAGGAATTTGCCTGCTCTTCCAGCCGCGCAATCACCTCATCCAATGCAGCCTCCCACTGAGGCAACCGAACTCCAAACCGCCGCTCCAGCTTCTCATTCGACAGCACCGAATTCGCCGGCCGCCGAGCCGGCGTAGGGTAATCCTTCGTCGCGATCGGAACCACCTCAGGCACGCGCCCGCCAGGCCGTTCGCCGGCCCGCGCAAAGATCGCCTTCGCAAATCCACACCACGAAGTCGACCCCGCGCAGGTCATGTGGTAAACCCCTGCCCACGCCGCAGTCTCTCCATGGCGCCCGTCCAGCACGCCATCCACAATCGCGCGCGTGGCCTCGGCAATCGCGATCGACGAAGTCGGCGCTCCGATCTGGTCGTCCACAACCGTCAGCCTTTCGCGTTCGCGCCCCAGCCGCAGCATCGTCAGCAGGAAGTTCTTACCATGCGGCCCGTAGACCCAGCTCGTGCGAAAGGTCAGATATTTTCCGCCGACAGATCGAACCGCCCGCTCCCCGGCCAGCTTGCTTTCGCCGTACACATTCAGCGCCCGGGGTTCGTCAGTCTCCACCCAAGGTTCGCTCTTCGTACCGTCGAACACGTAATCCGTCGAGTAGTGCACAAGCAGCGAATCGCGTCGTCGAGCCTCTTCCGCCATCACCCCGGGCGCATCCGCGTTCGCCGCCATGGCCGCCGCGCGCTCTTGCTCCGCGCGGTCCACCGCCGTATATGCGGCGGCATTCAGAATCACGTCGGGCTCGCTGTCGCGAATCGCTTCCCGAAGCCTCCCCACATCGGCAACGTCGAGGCTCTTGCGATCGAAGCAAACTAACTCGCCTGTTCCGGAAAAACTGCGCTGCAACTCGCGCCCAAGCTGCCCTGCGGCGCCGAGAATCAGAACGCGACGCCCCCGGCTCAAGCAAATACCTCCGCCGCTCGAAACAGCGCACCGTTGCGATCTTTCTCCGACACCAGCGCCTCTTCAGCCTTCACCGGCCAAGGGATGCCAAGGTCCGGATCATTCCACACAATCGTGCGGTCCCCGGCCGGAAAGTAAAAATCCGTCACCTTGTACGCAAAACTTGTTCCCTCCGCGAGAGCCACATATGCGTGTCCGAATCCCTCGGGGATGTAAAGCATGTTTCCGTTCTCGGCGGTCAACTCCACTGCCACGCTCCGGCCGAAATGCTGCGAACTACGCCGCAGGTCCACAGCAACATCGAGCACCGCTCCGTGCGTCACGCGCACCAGTTTCGCCTGCGGCCGGATGACCTGGTAGTGAACGCCGCGGACCACGTTCTTCGCCGACACGGAGCTGTTGTCCTGCACCCAGTTCCGGTCCAGCCCGGCCTCGGCAAACACACGCTCGTTCCACGCTTCCCAGAACGCCCCGCGAGAATCGCGCAGCATGCGCGGCTCAATCAGCAGAACTCCCGGCAGATTAGTTTCAGTGAACTTCATCGCGCTGAGCGGTCCTCCGCTGCGTCGTGCAACATCCAGGATGATTCAGAAACTCAAGTTCGATCATAGAGTCTCCGGCTCGGCAGCCGTCTCACCCGCTTCGAGAATAGGCGACGAAAGAATGGCGCACGAGAGCGCACGGTCGAAGTCCCGGTATGCCTGGGGAAAATCAGCGGACAGGGCGGGAAACCGCAGCAGTCGGAATATCGAATGTGGAGAAGCGCTTGTGCTGGCCCGTGATCTCCGAGCGAAGCTCGTGCCACAGTTCGTTCGGAATCTTCAGGAAGACTTCCACCACGGCCGGATCGAACTGGGTTCCCGAGCAGCGCAGAATCTCCTCGCGCGCCGTGTCGAAGCTCCGTGCTTTGCGATACGGCCGGTCGCTCGTGATCGCGTCCAGCGTATCCGCCACCGCGAAGATGCGCGCTCCGATGGGGATTTCACCCGCATGCAGTTGGCTTGGATAGCCGCTGCCGTCGAAGTGCTCCTGGTGCGAGAACACGATCTCCGCGGCCTCGCTCAGGAACGGGATCTTGCGCAGGATGTGATAACCGCGCGTGCAGTGCTCGCGCATCACTTCCTGCTCTTCCGGCGTAAGCGCCCCGGGCTTGCGCAGAATCTCGTCGGGAATCGCCATCTTGCCGATGTCGTGCAGAAACGCGCCGCGCGCAATAATCTTGATCTCCGACGGCCTGATGCCCATCGCGCGAGCCAGTGCGATCGTGTACGCCGTTACGCGCTTCGAGTGGCCCTCGGTCTCCGAGTCCTTGAGGTCGAGCGCGTCGCCAAGTGCCTCGAGCGTGATGTCGTAGGAGTGCTCCAGGTCTTCCATCGCCTGGCGCAGCATCTCCGTCCGCGCCTGCACAACCTGTTCGAGGTTCTGCTGGTAGTTCTGGTTCTCCTCGAGCGACTGCCGATGCTCAAGCGCGCGCAGCACCGTCGACACAAGGTGTTCGCGCTCAAACGGCTTCAGCAGATAGTCGTATGCTCCGCGGCGCATCGAGTCGATGGCAACGCTGATGTCGTGGATCGCCGAAACCATCACCACCGGCATGTTCGGATAGAGCGCGTGAATCCTTTCGAGCAGTGTCATGCCGCTGCCATCCTGCATGACGATGTCCGTAAGGACGAGGTCGAAGGGATTGTTCTCCAGCATCTCGGCGGCTTCGCGCCCGCAGGAGGCAAGGTACACGTCGTATCCCTGGCGTTCCAGCGTAGCGCCAATCATGGCGCGCACGTGGCTCTCATCGTCCACTACCAGGATTCGGGCCAGGCGCAGGCGTTCCCGCACGTCGGATCCCGCATGGGGGAACTCCGAGTTGTGTGGCACCGCGCCTGCAAGCTCCAAACTCAAGGTAAGCTCTCCCAACCTCGATTCCATTTCACCAGGCTCAGTCGAACTGCGATCCGGTGAGGGGTGCTGGTGCTCCCGGCTCCGCCCGGATCCACCGCCCTACCGAATTAATTCGGCAGCGGAGTGACTCAGGGACAGTTTTTTCGGATCGGGAGACACTGCTCTTCCGTAACCAGACTGCCCACGATCGGGGAACTTGTAAATGCACCGTTCGGGGTATGTCACTAACCATGCACCCCGGGTCCAGAGAACAATTGCAGGCCGCCGCCAGAAACGGAATCAGAAATTCGATGAATCCGGCCGCTTCGGGGTTGCCCGAACCGACTGATTTCGTTGCACATCGGCGCGAGCTTCTCTCCTGCCGATCCCGCTTTTGTGCTATTCGGCCTTTTGCCTGGCTCTGCGCTTTTCTGCCCACCCCTCGATGTTCACCTGCTTGCTCCGCCCAATCGCCAGGCTGCCCGCTGGAACATCCTTCGTAATGCACGATCCAGCTCCCACGTATGCGCCGTCTTCGAGCTTGAGCGGCGCCACCAGGGTCGAATCACTGCCCACGAACACTCCCTTGCCGATCGTCGTCCGGTGCTTGTGCACGCCGTCGTAATTGCACGTGATCACCCCGGCTCCGATGTTCGAGCCCTCGCCCACATCCGAGTCGCCCAGGTAAGCCAGGTGGTTAGCCTTGGCTCCCTTGCCTACCCTGGACTTCTTCGTCTCGACAAAGTTGCCGATGTGCGCCTCTTCGCCGATCTCGCTGCCCGGGCGCAGATGCGCAAACGGGCCGATCTTCGCCCCGGATTCGACGGTGCTCTCCGACAGCACGCAGCTCTGCCGGATCAGCACGTTGTCGCCGATCGTGCAGTTCTCAACCACTGAGAAGGATCGGATATGGCAGTTCGCTCCAATCCGCGTCTTCCCCAGCAGCTGCACATACGGCTCGATCACGGTCCCCGCAGCCACCGTGACTTCCGCATCGATGACGCACGTCTCCGAGCGCCAGATGATTACTCCTGCTTCCATAAGGCGCCGCACCGCTTTGTTCTGCGCCGCCACCTGGTGCGCAACCTTACCGAGAATACTGACCGGCCCTTTCGCTAGACGAGCCATCGCCGAAACCACTCCTGCATCGATTTTTACTGCTGCGCTTCCCCGCCCTGCGCGCCCGTCGGCGCTCCAGGGATGCTGATATCGATCGTCTTAACCGGCCCCAGGCTCAGCGCATCAAGCCCCGGCTTGATCTCCGGCCCATTGCCAACCACCAGGATCGCCAGCTGGTCGGGATGAATGTACTTCTTCGCGGCAGCGGTCAAATCCGCCACCGTCACCTTCTTGAGCGCAGCCTCGTACGACTCAAGATAATCGGCCGGATAGCCGAAGAACTCCAGCCGCTCCCGCTCCTCGAGCACCTTCTCCGGCGTGTCGTACCGGAACAGGAACGTGTTCAGAATGTCGTCCTTCGATCTCTTCAGCTCCTCTTCCGTAAACGGCTGCTTGTTCAGCCCCGCAATCTCGTCCATCGCCGCCTTCGTCGCATCCACCGTTGATGCGCTCTTGGTCAGCACTTCAACGTCGAACGACGCCGGATGATCGTACGAGAAACCAACCCCGCCGCCCACCGCGTACGCAAGCCCCAGCTTCGTCCGCACCGTCTGGAAGAGCCTGCTCGCGAATCCGCCGCCGAGAATGTCGTTCATCACCGCAAGCGACGGCACATCCGGATTGCGCCTGTCCGTGCCCAGCCCCACGATCTGCACATTGGACTGGTTCACGTCCTGCTTGTCGATAAAGTACACAGCCTGCTTCGGCGCGTCGAAGTTATCGTGCCGCGCCGGCATCGCCTTTGTCTGCGGCAGCCCTTCGAAGGCCGCCCGCAGCTTCGCCTCCATCGCCGCCGGATCGAAGTCCCCGCTCACGCCCACGATCAGCTTGTTCCCGATGGTCTTGTCGTGCCACGCCTGCAGATCGGCCACCGTCACCGCGCCCACAGTCTTCAGCTCCGGCTGCCGCGTGTAGGGGCTGTTCGCTCCATACACCAGCTTCGCGGCTTCGCGCTCGGCAATCTGGCTCTCGTCGTCGTTCCGCCGGACGATCCCCGTTGCCTCCTGCTGCTGCGCCAGCTGCAGTTTCTGCGGATCGAATTTTGGATGAAGAAACAAGTCCAAGGCCAATGAAAAAACCTGGTCGGCGTCACCCTTCAGCGAATCCCACGAGAGCGACGTCGAGTCCACGCCGCCCGCGGTCTCAATGTGGGCGGCCTTTGACTCGAGCAAATCGTCCATCGCGTCGCCGTCCATCTTTGCCGTGCCGCTCGTGCGCCAGGTCTGCCCGTAGAGGTCCACCAGACCAGCCTTCCCCGCATCCGCATCGCGCTCGCCGCCGGGAATCAGCACCGACCCGTACACAAACGGCAGCTCATGATCCTCCTGCAAAAAAATCACGATCCCGTTCTTCAATTCAATCCGCTTCGGCTGCTGCGGCTTGAACTCCTTCAGCGGCGGAATCGGAATCTTCTCCCACGGCCGCGCCTGTTGGTCCACCACTTCCGGAGGCGCCGTCTTCTGTGCCTTCGCCCCCGGCATCATGAAGGCCACCGCACACACTCCGCAAAATACCGCCGAAACCCACGAGGCGCGCCAAATGAACCGATCCCTGATCCCTGATCCCTGATCCCTGTCCTTCATTGCGCACCTCCCGCGGAAGCCTGCGCCTTCCCCGGCTCCTTCGGCGCTTCTGTCTCGATCCATGCCTCGGTCCGGTTGCTCGGAACAAACACCTGGTTCGCCACCCTGCGAATATCCGCCTTCGTCACCTTATCCACCCGGTCAAGATCCTTGAACAGCTCCCGCCAGTCCCCATACCGCGTCTGGTACTCGGCCAGCGCGTTCGCCAGTCCCTGGTTGTCTGCGAGGCCGCGCAGCAAGTCGGCCCGCGTACGCGTCTTGAACATCGCCAGCTCTTCGTCGCTCACGTCCGCGGTCCTCAGCTTGTCGATCTCCTTGTGAATCGCTGCCGCCATCTCCTGCGGCGTATGCCCCGGCAGTGGAACCGCGTAGAAAGCAAACAGCCCCGGAAACTTGTCTCCCGGATAGGGACTGAACCCCTCCGCCTCCGCCGCGATCTGCTGGTCGCGCACCAGGCTGCGGTAGAGCCGCGACACCCGCCCGTTCGACATGATGTCCGAGATCGCGTCATACACCGCGTCATCCGGATCCTTGTAGTTCGGGCGGTGGTAGCCCTCGATGTAGAACGGCTGCGTCTGTTCGCGGACAACAACTGTCTTCTCCGCAAACTGCTTCGGCTCCACGGTCGTCATCTTCAGCGGCTTCGGCCCCGCCGGCACTCGGCCGAAGTACTTCTCGAGCATTGGCATTGCCTTCGCCGCGTCGATGTCGCCGGCCACCGCCACCACAAGGTTCGACCCGACATAGTAGGCGCGGTGAAAATCCATCGCCTCAGTCGCCGTGATCTGGCTTACTTCGCTCGGCCACCCGATCCCGCTCCGCCCATAGGGATGGGCAACGTAAGCCGTTGCCAGGAACTGCTCGAGCAGCCTCCCGATGGGGTTTGAGTCCGTGCGCATGCGGCGCTCTTCCATCACCACATCGCGCTCCTTGTAGAACTCCCGTGGCACCGTCTCCGCCAGCCGCGAGCTCTCAAGCCACGCCCACAGCTCCAGCCGGTTCTCCGGCATCGACCAGAAGTACTGCGTATCGTCGAGGCCCGTCTCAGCATTCAGCCCCTCGGCTCCGTTGCGCTCCGCCACCTCCGTAAACTGGTTCGGGACCACGTACTTCTCGGCATCGGTCTGCGCCTTCTTGAACGCGGACTGCAACTCCTTCACCTTTTCCGAATCCGGCCCCATCGGGTTGCGCAGCTCGTCTTCGTACGCGTTGTTGGCGTCTTCCACCTTCTGGAGCGCCACTTTCTCGTCCGCCCAATCCTTCGTCCCGATCTCCGTAGTCCCCTTGAACGCAAGGTGCTCGAACATGTGCGCCAGGCCGCTCTCGCCCCACGGGTCGTTCACGTCGCCCGCGTCCACGAAGGTGTCGTAGCTGAACACCGGAGCCTCGGGCCGGTTGCAGATAATGATGGTCAGCCCGTTTGGCAGCACCTTTGTCGTGATCTTCTGCTCGAAGCTCTTCAGGTCCTGCGCGCGCGCGAGCCCGCACGAGACGGCCAGCAACAACCCAATCGAAACGCCGATGCGGGGGAAGACTCGGTTGCCCATTCCAACTCCTTCGTCCTGCACTTAAAAGTTATCTCATCGGCCCTGTTTCCTTCACGCCGCGCCCGCACCTGCGCCGATAAACTGCAGGTGCATGACGAACCCCGTCGATCTCCATTCCGCGCGCCTGATCCTCCGCCTCTGGCGCGCCTCCGACCGCGAGCCCTTCGCGCAGATGAACGCCGACCCCCGCGTCATGCAGCACTACCCTTCCCTGCTCACAAGCGACCAATCCGACGCCCTCGTCGACCGCATCGAAGCCCACTTTGCCCGCCACGGCTTTGGCCTCTGGGCCGCCGAACTCCGCGACACGGGCGAATTCATCGGCTACATCGGCCTCTCCGTTCCAACCTTCACCGCGCACTTCACTTCGACCGAAAATCCAGCGGTCGAAATCGGCTGGCGCCTGGCCGCCGAACACTGGGGACACGGCCTCGCCACCGAAGGCGCGCAGGCCATTCTCGTCCACGCATTCACCGTCCTCAACCTCGACGAAATCGTCTCGTTCACCACCCCCGGAAACATCGCCTCCCGCCGCGTCATGGAAAAACTCGGCATGACCCGCAACCCCGCCGAAGACTTCGACCACCCCAATCTCCCCGAGTCCCATCCCCTCCGCCGCCACGTGCTCTACCGCATCACCCGGCCGGTTTGTTCTTGATGACGAGCTTCAATTTTGTCCCGTTCGGGAAATTCTTCGTCTGTTGGAAGATATCCGCGAGGAAGGAATAGTGCTCGGCAAGATCAATGGGTGCGATATTGCTCACCTCGTACTTTCCGCTCAGCAATGGAGGGATCTTGAACCCGTAGCATTGATTCGCCGAGATTGTTATTCCTGCTGCCCTGCATTCATCGACGAGACTGATCATCAGCCAGTCCTCAGCATTGTCCCCGGCATCGATCAGCTCACAAAACTGCTCGCGGCTCTCAGCGATCTTTTCAATCGTTCCATGACCCACATCAAGCAGGTGAATCGAACCGTCCTCGAAGGCCAGGATCAGATCACCGATGCGGTTGACGAACCAGATGGTGAATGTCGAAGGCAAAACCTCTACCCAATCTTCCAGCAGAGCATTCCAGTCCTTGTCGGTCTGGTCGATCAGATAGTCATTGACATCCATGCGTCGATCCTACGCTGCTGTTCACTCCCGCCTGTCTTTACTGCTACCCTTCACCACAGCGCGACCACGTTCGAATCGCGCCCATTGAGGTCCCATGAGCACCGTTGCCCAGCCTCCTGCTCCCATCCTCAATTTCAACGCCCAGCCGATGCTCATCCGCCGCGCCGCCGTGCTCGGCGCCGGAACGATGGGCTCGCGCATCGCTGCGCACCTCGCCAACGCCGGCATCCCCTCGCTGCTCCTCGACCTCGTCCCCGAAGGCGAAGCCAACCGCAATCGCCTCGCCCTCGCAGCGCTCGACGCACTCGCCAAATCGAAACCCGCCGCGCTCTTCGACCCAACCTTCGTCTCGCGCATCACCCCCGGCAACTTCGAAGACGACCTGCCCAAACTCCGTGACTGCGACTGGGTCATCGAAGTAGTCGCCGAGAACCTGCCCATCAAGCACGCGCTTCTCAACCGCGTCGCGCCGCACCTCACCCCCAACGCCATCCTCACGACAAACACGTCAGGCCTCCCGATCCACCAGATCGCCACCACTCTTCCCGAGGCGATCAAGAAACGATTTTTTGGAACGCACTTTTTCAACCCCCCGCGCTACATGCAGCTCCTCGAGCTCATCCCGCTCCCCGAAACCGACCCCGCGCTGCTCTCCGCCTTCGCCGCATTCGCCGACCGCCTCCTCGGCAAGCAGATCGTCCTCTCGAACGACACGCCCAACTTCATCGCCAACCGCATCGGCGTCACCGTCATGTTCACCGCCGCCACGCTCATGCTCGAGCAGGGCCTCACCATCGAAGAAGCCGACGCGCTCACCGGACAGGCCATCGGCTGGCCCCGCACCGGCACCTTCCGCCTCGCCGACATGGTCGGCATCGACGTCCTCGCCCACGTCGCCGCGAACTATCCCGGCGGCGCGCCCATCGGCAGCTTCGCCGCCACCCTCCGCGAGATCGTCAAGCGCAACTGGCTCGGCGACAAATCAAAGCAAGGCTTCTACAAGAAAACCCGCAACCCCGACGGCTCCGAATCCCGTGAAGTCCTCGATCTCAAGACCCTCGACTACCGCCCGCTCAAAAAGGCCGCCATCCCCTCGCTCGACATGGCGAAGAACGCCGCCACGCTCAAGGAGCGCCTCCGCATCCTTCTCGCCAACGATCCCGCCCGCGACAAGGCCGCCGCGTTCCTCTGGCCTCTCCTCTCCACGCTCTGGAACTTCGCCGCCGAGCGCATCGGCGAGGCCGCCCACGACGCGCCCTCCATCGACCGCGCCATGCGCGCCGGCTTCAACTGGGAGCTCGGCCCCTTTGAGATGTGGGACGCAGCCGGCGTGCGCGAAACCGTCGACCGCATGTCCGCGCTCAACCTTCCCGTCAGCCCCGCCGCACGCGCCCTCCTCGACTCCGGCAGCCACACCTGGTACGCGCCCGATGGCCCGCACTGCTTCAGCCCCGCCACCGGCGCGTGGGAGCTCATCCCCCGCCAGCCCGGCCACGCCCGCGTAGCCGACTACCGGCGCGGCCGCCGCCCCGTCGGCTCCTGCATCGTCCGTTCCAACTCCGGCGCATCGCTTATCGACATCGGCGACAACATCGCCTGCATCGAGCTGCACTCGCTCAAAAACGCCATCGGCGGCGACGTCGTCGCGCTTGTCTCCTCCGTTCTCAAGCCCGGCTCCGACTCCGTCCGCGACTTCTCGGGCTTCGTCCTCTCCGGCGACCGCGAACACTTCAGCGTCGGCGCCAACCTTATGCAGCTCCTACTCGCCGCGCAGGAGGGCGAGTGGGACGAAGTCAACGGCGCGATCCGCCAGTTCCAGCAGATGACCGCGCTCATCAAGTTCTGCCCCCGCCCCGTCGTCGTCGCCCCCTTCGGCATGACCCTCGGCGGAGGCGCCGAAATGTGCCTCCACGCCGCGCGCCGCCAGCCCCACGCCGAAACCTACATCGGCCTCGTCGAAGCCGGAGTCGGACTCATCCCCGGCGGCGGCGGAACCAAGGAAATGTTGCTCCGCGCCGTCGACGCCGCTGCCGCCGTCGCCCCGCCCGACCCCAAAGCCCCGCCGTCCATGTTCGCTCAGTCCGCCGAAATGCTCTCCGCCCTCAAGCGCTCCCTCGAAACCATCGCCATGGCCAAAGTCTCCACATCGGCCGTCGAAGCCCGTTCCATAGGCCTGCTCGCTCCCGCCGACCGCATCACCATGAACCGCGAGCGCCTCCTCATGGACGCGAAATCCCAGGTCCTGGCAATGGTCGAATCCGGCTACTCCGCTCCCGTCCCGCGCGCACAGATCCCCGCGCCCGGCCTCGCCGCCCTGGCCACGATGGAGGCCGGAATCTTCATGATGGGCGAAGCTGGATTTGCGAGCGAACACGACATGAAGGTCGCGCGCTGGGCCGCATACATCCTCGCCGGCGGACGCGTCACCGCCGGCTCGCTCGTCACCGAGCAATACCTCCTCGACCTCGAGCGCGAAGCCTTCCTGAGCCTCTGCGGCGAGCGCAAAACCCAGGAGCGAATCGCCTTCACCCTCAAAACGGGCAAACCACTCCGCAACTAGCGATGCTCCCAGAAGAGCCGATTCAAAAGCGGCGTCTTGCCGAATCTCCGCTTATGCGAATCCTCCAATGTCTCGGAAGAAATCTCGCGAAATGGCTGAATATCGCGCCGTAGGCGCAGCGTTCGTTAGCCCCGCGCTTCAGCGTGGGGACGACGGCCGATTGAGGATTCGAGTCCCGTAGGGACGGCGGACACGGAACCATCCTTCAGACGACTCACTTTTCGAGGGAGCGAGCCCGGAGGACGAGTCGAAGGAACTGCATTTCGGGACGGCGGCGTATGATGTGGCCGATGATCGAAGAAGCGCATCGGCCTCTGCTTATCCGAACCAAGCGCGGGGCCCTCATCGCCCTCGGAATCGCGATCTTGCTTACCCTCAGAAACCTCGTCGCTCTCTATCAGCGTCTTCCAGGCCACGAAGGATGGTTCACGCGCTATCCACTTCCACCCACGACCTTTTCCCGCTTCACGGACTTTTTTGCAGCGGCGCTGTTCGCTTGGCCACTCACATCCGTGTTGCGTCGCGCACGAGCTGCAGAACGTTTGTTCCTCGGCCTCTGGCTCGCAATAGTGGTTTTAGCTCCTGTTCGCGACCTCAACTCGCCTGCGCTGGCCCGAATCTATGAATGGGTCCGAATTGCCATCGATTTCGCTCTCATTCCCGTTGCGTCGTGGATGTACCGAACCCTGCCAGAGCGCGCCACGGACGAAGAGCCCCAGCCTCCGGATGAATTGCCGCATCCGAGCTAGAATTGCTCCTAAGTCTCCATGCCATCCACCGGCCGCAGAACGTCCACTCTTCTTCTGCTCATATTCGCCATCGCCTCCGCATCCGCCCAGCAACCGGATCTTGTTTAGAAACAGCTCTCGCCATGTTTGAATCTCGTATGAACGCCGCAAGTCCCAATGAACGAGTTCATATTGAGCCCCGTTGAGCACCGCACCGCATCCGCGCTGCGCCGTGTGCTGCAATGACTTCGCTCCTGAGCTGGGCTGACGCCTTCGAAGCCGGCCCTTCCATCTGCGGCGGCAAGGGCTACAACCTCGCGCGCCTGGCACGCTATGGCTTTCGCGTTCCGCGCGGCGGCGTGCTGCCCGTCGGCGCATCGATCTCGGAGATCGAATGCGGCCTCAGGCAATTGGGCCTGGACGACGCAAGTGTCGCAGTCCGCTCCAGCGCCACAGCCGAAGACTCCGCACGGGCATCGTTTGCCGGAATCCATCGGAGCTACCTGAACGTGCTCGGCGTCGAGGCAGTCAAGCGCGCGGCTCAGGACTGTATCGATTCCCTCGAAACGCCGGAGGCCCAAAGCTATCGCCGCCGGATGGGCATCGCCGACGAAGATGTTCGCTGCGCCCTGGTCATCTGCGAAATGGTCAATGCCCTCTGCGCGGGCGTCGCCTTTTCCTGCGATCCGGCCAGCGGCCGCCGCGATCTTATCCTGATCGACGCCGCCGAGGGCCTGGGCGACCGCCTGGTGCAGGGCACAGTCAATCCCGTGCGCATGGTCTGGCGCAGATCTTGCCATCAGCTTTTGCGCGAAAGCGCCCCGCTCCCCAACGGCCTGTTGCCTCCGCAGCGTGAAGAGGAACTCGCGCACCTCGTCGATCGCATACAGTGGGCGCTGGGCGAGGGCGCAAACCCTCAGGACATCGAATGGGCGTACGACGGCGAGCGCATCTGGATCCTCCAGGCGCGGCCCGTAACAGCCCTGCCTCGCGCCGGATGGCCCGAGACGGCATCGCTGCCCTGCTACTGGTCCACCGCCAACCTCAAGGACAACCTGCCCGGAGTCCCCGGAGAACTCTCCTGGAGTTCGCTCTGCAACAGCGTTCCGCTGGCGCTTTACGCGTCGCAGCGTGCGGCCGGCTACGAGATCCCCCCGGGAATCGAAATCGTCCGACGCTTTCACGGTCGCGCCTACTTCGATCTCACCGCGATGCAGTGGGCGTTTTACGATGCCTTCGGAATCGCGCCGGCCGAAACCGTGAATGCCATCGGCGGATCCCAGCCGGTGATTCCCGTCCCGCCCGATCCGCTCGCCGGGCCGAAGGGCCGGCGGCGCCGCCTCGCCGGCCTGCGCCTGTTGCCGCGGCTCTGGGCAAGTCGCGGAACGGGGCGCGAGGCCCTCAAGCTTGCTCTCGCATACGCGCGCCGCCTCAGGTCAATCGACTGGACCCTCGCTTCGCGCGACGATCTCAGAGTGGCGCTGGAACAAATCGGAGAATTGCAGCTCCATCGCCTCGACGTCGCAGGAATTGCCAACATCGGTGCGGGGCCGTGGCGCCTGGCGCTCGATGCACTGGTACGCGACGGCAGCCTGGTCGCCCGGCTGCAGGCGGGCGCCGGAGGAGTTGCCACAGCGGAGACAGGCTATCGCCTCAACGACGTGGCCGAGGGCAACGCCTCGCTCGACGAGTTTCTTGACGAGTTCGGCCATCACGCCGTGCACGAGGCCGAGTTCCTTAATCCGCGCTGGGCAGAGGACCCCTCGTGGATCCTCGAACAACTGGAGATCATGCGCGCAAATCCGCAGAAGGGACGCACGCGCGACGGCGCCGCGGCAATTCGCCTCCAGGCCAAACAGGAATTGAAACAGCGATTCGGCTGGCGCGCGCCGTTCCTGCTTTGGCTCGTGCGCAGGCTCTGCGTCGCCACGGCCGAGCGCGAAGCCGCAAAATCGGCCCTTGTCTGCCTCATGCTGCCGATGCGCCGCATCGTATTGGAGATCGGCCGACGCCTCGCCGCAGAGGGCAAGCTCGATGCCCCGGAGCAGGCCCTGCACTTCGCCTTCATTGACGTCAACTGCTGGCTCGGGGGCTACTGGAATGGCGAAGGCGCCCGCGATCTCGCCGCGGACCGCATCGCCCGGCGCGAATCCTGGCTCGCGGAAGCTGCTCCCGATCTCATCACCGAAGAGCCCGATGGCCGAATTGCCGCATCGGCGCAATCCGCTCCGGCCGTCCCGGGCAGTGAGTGGGTTGGTCTGGGAGTATCGCCCGGCAGGGCCGCGGGCATTGCGCGAATCCTCCGCGATCCCGCCGCCTCCGGCAGCCTGCAGTTCGGAGATGTTCTTGTCGCACCCTGCACAGACCCCGGCTGGACTCCCCTGTTGCAGCGTGCCGCGGCAATCGTCGTTGAGACAGGAGGATTCCTGAGCCACGGTTCCATCGTGGCCCGCGAGTTTGGAATCCCCGCCGTAGCCAACGTCCCGGGAATTCTCGCGGTGCTGCGCGACGGAGAACGGATCGAAGTGGATGGGTCGACTGGGCGCATCGTGCGCCTGAACTCCAGCGACAGCCCCGATCGCCCAACACCGGCAACTGCCGCCTTAACCCCCGAAGGTTGATGGCTCAAGAGTAAAATTGCTCCCAAGCCCCATGACGAACCACACTGCCCGCGGATCGAGCATCGCCCTATGTCTTTTGCTCGCCGCCGTCGCCTGCGCGCAGGATTTCAATCCGGAACATCTCGTTACCACCGGCCAGGTCACAGTCGACGGCCGCGAGGTCCCCTACGAAGTCCGCCACCTTCCCCCCGCATCCTTCCCCGACCTGCCCGACGCAATCGCCGGCGCCCTCACCCAGCGCAACTGCCTCATCCCCCAGACCTACGCCGCCCACCAGCCCGAGAACGTCATCCACGGCAGCTTCCAGCGCCCCGGTTCCGATGACTGGGCCATGCTCTGCTCGAGAAACGGCGAAGTCTCGCTGCTCGTCTTCTTCTCCTCCAACCCCGCGCATCCCATGACCGTCGCATCCGCGCCCGAGACGAAACGCCTCCAGGTCCATCCATCTACAACCGTCCTCGGCTTCAACTGGGGCATAGATGCCGCCACCCCCGACACAGTCCACGACGCGCAGGTCGGCCTCACGCCGCGCCCGCGCCCCCTCGACCACGACGCCCTCGCCGACTCCGTAGTCGACCACGCCACCGCCTACCGCTACTACTCCCACGACAGATGGTCGGTCCTGGCAACATCGCAATGATCCGCCCAACCGATCGCGCACTTGCATTCATCCCGAATCGGCCAAAGGCGCCCGGGCATCTTAACAACAGCCAGTAGCGGGGCATTTCTGTCCCTATGTCCCTATGTCCCTATGTCCCTATGTCCCTGCTCCGAAGGAGCCGTAATGCCTGAAGCCGTCCTCGTCTCCTCCGTCCGCACCCCCGTAGGCCGCGCCCCCAAAGGCGCCCTCGCCACCACGCGCCCCGACGATCTCGCCTCCATCGCCATCAACGGCGCGCTGGCCCGAGTTCCCCAGCTCGACAAGCGCGAGATCGAAGACGTGATCCTCGGTTGCGCGCAGCCCGAAGGCGAAGCCGGCTTCAATATGGCGCGATTCGCCGCCATCCGCGCAGGCCTTCCCATCGAAGTCCCCGGCGTCACCGTGAACCGCCTCTGCTCCTCCGGCCTCGAGGCCATCGCCCTCGCCGACATGCGCATCCGCACCGGCGGCGACAAGGTTGTCATCGCGGGCGGCGCCGAATCCATGAGCCTCATCCCCATGGGCGGCACGAAGCCAAGCCCGAATCCTTGGCTCGCCGAACACTACCCGGCATCGCTCCTCACCATGGGCCTTACCGCCGAACGCGTCGCAAAGCACTACGACGTCAGCCGCGACGACCAGGACTCTTTCGCCCTCAACAGCCATCGCAAAGCAATCGCCGCGCAGCAATCCGGCAAATTCGCGCACGAGCTCATTTCCGTGCCGATAACGACGTCAACTCCCACCGACAAAGCCGGCAAGCCGAAGATCACTGAATCCACTTTCGCCGCCGACGAAGGCCCCCGCGCCGACACCTCCGCCGAAGCGCTCTCGAAGCTCAAGCCCGTCTTCCACGCCCAGGGAACCGTAACCGCCGGCAATTCCTCGCAAACCTCCGACGGCGCCGCCGCCACCGTGCTAATGGACTCCGCCCGCGCCCGCGAGCTCGGCATCGAGCCGCTCGCCCGCCTCGTCGCCTACGCCGCCACGGGCTGCCTGCCGGAAGAGATGGGCATCGGCCCCATCCACGCCATCCCCAAAGCCCTCAGGATCGCCGGCCTCACCCTCGCCGACATCGACGTCATCGAGCTCAACGAAGCCTTCGCCGCCCAGTCCCTCGCCGTCATCCGCACATTGGGCCTCGACCCCGATCGCGTCAACGTCAACGGCGGCGCCATCGCCCTCGGCCATCCCCTCGGCTGCACGGGCGCCAAGCTCACCGCCACCCTGCTCGGCGAAATGCAGCGCCGCAACGCGCGCTACGGCATGGTAACGATGTGCGTAGGCGGAGGCATGGGCGCGGCGGGCATCTTCGAGCGTTTAACCTGATCCGCAGGAAGGTCGCTTCCATTCCTGAGGTACCGCATGAACCCGACAGGGAAGATCATCTCGCTCGTCTATGCTCTGATTCTTCTCGGAGGCGCCTTTTCTGCCGTATTTGACGTCTGGGGTTTCGCATTCGCGATCGGCGACGGAGGAGGACAACCCGGCCCAGCGATGAGTGTTCTACTGATCGCCACCCTCCTGGGCGGCGCGGGCCTGGCGATATCCGCGCTTGGATCGTGGACCCGATGGCCGGCCGTCGGCCTCATCGCCTTCGTCAGCGCGCTTCTCGTGCTCCCGGCGGCCGCCCTTTTCGCCTGGGCGAACGGGCACGCGCTATGGTGGAACACACGCACTGGAGCGTGGCGCTCCCCACTTTGGGAGTGGGGACTAACTTTCTTGCCGCCATTTCTCGGCCTGCTCGCTATCGTGTTTTCGTGGCTCCGGTTTCGGCGTTTCTCAAAGCCCGCCGGCGGCGGCACGGGAGCCGCAGGAATCTTCGAGCGCCTCAACTAGACTCTTCTTTCGAGCCAGTCTGAATTGGCCCCGCTTTTCCCGTGAGGAGACCGCATGAACCTCGCCCCGCCCGAGCCCGCTCTTTCCTCCGCCGACATGCTTGCCCGCGCCGAAGCTTTGCGCCCCGCCCTCCGCGAGCGCCAGCAGGCTTGCGAGCAGCACCGCCGCATCGTCGACGAAACTCACCGCGACTTCCTCGCCGCCGGCTTCTACCGTGTTCTGCAGCCGCGCGCATTCGGCGGATACGAATTCTCCATGACCGACTTCGCGCGCCTCATCGCCGAAGTGTCGCGCGGCTGCATCGACACCGGCTGGGTGCTCTCCCTCATCGCCAGTCAGCCGCCGCTGATGTGCTCGTTTCCAATCCAGGGTCAGCGCGAGGCCTATGGTCCCGATGGCGATTTCCGCGCCGCCAACGTCCTCATCCCGCGCGGCTCGGCCATCCCCTGCGACGGCGGCTTCCGCGTGCAGGGCGCGTGGGACTATTGCTCCGGCTGCCACTTGACCACGCACCTCCTCGCCCGCGTGTTCCTGCGCGAATCACCCGACTCGCCGCCCAAAGGCCTCGCCTATGTCCTGCTCGACCGCGATCACTTCGAGATCGTCGAGAACTGGGACATGATGGGCATGCAGGGCACCGGCTCGCACCGCGTCGTCGCGCGCGAAGTCACCATTCCCGCCTATCGCCTCGTCGCCGACTCCGATCCCTGGCGAGACAACCCGGAAACGGCTGAATCGCGCACCCTCTATTGCGGCGCGCCTCTGGCCGGCGGATACGCAACCTACTCCGTCGCTGTAGGCGCAGCCCGGGGCGCCCTCGACCTCTTCGACGATCTGCTCCGCAACCGGAAGTGGCTCGCGCCGCCATTCCCGCGCCGTTGCGAAATGGTCCCTGAGCAGATCATCTTCGGAGACGCCCAGGCGCTCATCGACACCGCCGAAGCCGCCCTCTACGCCCTTGCCGATCGCCTCACCCATCTCATGGAGAACGCATACCGGTCCGGCACCCCCGCTCCGGTCGGCGAACTGCGCCGCACGCATCGCGCCGGCCTTCAGTGCATCGATCTCGCCTGGCAGGCCACGGACCTGATCTTCCGCGCCAGCGGCACTTCGTCTGCCTCCGCCACCGGACCGATTGGGCGTGTGTTCCGCGGGCTCGCGGTGCTGCGCACCCACATCGGCGCGCAGACCGAGCCGGTCTCCATCAACGTGGCCCGCCTGCACTTCGGCCTGCAGCCCGCGGGCCCGCTCTGACCACTGAGGCCCGGCCGCGCTCGTCTCAAGGGGCAGCGCTCTTTTGTTCCTGCCCCGCCGTATCGCCAGGACTCTTCCGCAGCGCCGCGCACGTAGCCCGCAGCGTGAACTCGAGCGACTCCCGCGGAACCTTTTCGACAAACGGCCCAACCACCCATCCAAGCCCCGCCGGAATCGACCGCGTGAGCGACACCGTCTCGATCTGCATGTAGATTCCGCCGTCGCGCTCCACACAGGTCCAGTAAGTATTCAGCCTCCACAGGAACCCGTGATTCTCCGCCGGGGTGAGCGCGTGCTCGTGCGCCGTCCCCGCCCCCTCGATCTCGTCGATCTGCTTGCTTCGCGACAAGGAAAACCGGTGCTGCTCGTCGAGCCTCCCAAAAACGCCGTCATATGTCGCATCGAGAACCACCGTGAGCACATGCTTCTGCCGCGTCCGCATCATGGCCTCGATACGGTCGCCATCTTCCGACAGCATGTGTGCCTCAACTACCTGTGGCGCGTAGATTCGCGGATACTCGGAGAAATTCCGCATCATGCTCTCGAAATCCGCGGCCGTAACCCCCGCCACGAACGCCGTCCCGCGCCAGTGAACCAGCATCGCCCCAGGAACCGCAGGCGCCGGGTCCGGCGTGACCTGCTCGATGATCACTTCGCCGTTGCGCAGGCGCTCCGCCGTCTGTGCAGGAACCATGACAAATGCCGAGCCGGTCCGGTGCTCGCGCCCCAGCCGCGTCTCGACCGCACGGGTGTACGTGTCAAAGCCTGCCACGGCCGCGGCGCTCGGCTGCTCGGCAAGCGCCGGAGCCGCGCACGCCGCCAGGCTCGCGAACACCATTACAATCGAACGTCCGTTCACAGGATTGCGCCGCACCATGCTTGCACTTTGACGCGGAAGGCCACCGGCGCGCAATCCGCGCCATGTCATTTCTCTGCAAATGTCCCTCAGCGGACAATGCTCCGCAATTTCGCGCCAGTAAGGCCCCCGCAGAAACACGAACAGCCGGGCTAAACCCGGCTGCCTCTTGGTCCCTTGTTCCCGAAGCCTGCCCTGAGCGAAGTCGAAGGGTCCCTCGGTCCCCGCTTTTACGCCTTGGCTGTCGAGAGCGCCTTCAGCCGCGCGTTCAGCCGGCTCTTGTACCGCGAAACCGTGTTCTTGTGGAACACGCCCTTCTGCACGCTCTTGTCGAGAGCGGAGACGGTCGTCTTGAACTGCTCCTGCGCGGCCTTGGCGTCGCCCTTCGCGAGCGCTTCGCGCAGCGAGCGCAGGCTGGTGCGCACGCGGCTGCGGTTGGCCCGGTTCTGGGCGGTGCGGGTCTCGGTCTGACGGGCGCGCTTGAGCGACGAAACGTGATTTGCCATTCCCTGTTTCCTTGATTCTGAAAGAGATGATGCGGTCCAGAATGCAGTGAGAGCCGCATCCCTCGCAATTACTTAGTTTACGGGAACCGGGCCTCTTGGTCAATGCGGGGATCCGCCTGCGCCCCGGATGCGATTCCTAGTAACACCACGCACTCGACGGTTCCTTACCAGCCACCGTCACCGTCAGCGACGCCGTCGCCCCCGCCGGCGGGCTGTTGTCGTCCCCATAACACCCCTCCGCGCCGTCGATCTCATACGTTGCCTGTGCGTTCGTAAATGTGTAAAGGCGTTTGGCACATACCCCGGTCCCTTCCGATTCGGCTGTGCCGCCCCTGATTTCGAGGTCCGGGCTCTGCACCACCGATCGTGATGCATTCCATGCCCGATACCTCAGATTCCCTTTCTCATCCGCGTCGATAACGATGCGATGTTTCGCAGTGCGGCACACCAACTGGATCCCGTTGCGCGTCTGCTTAGCAATCCCGCCCGCCGGAATTACATTCACGGACCAAACCTGCCAGCCGAACTTCCCGTATTGAACCCACACTTCCCCTGAGTCGCCGTAGGAAAGGCCCTCGTCGTATTTGCAGAAAATATCTTCAATCTTCTGATTCAGGATGGCCTTCCGCACCCGCGGCGTGAACACGTCCTGGAAATGATGCCGCAGCGATTGCCCATCGTTGATCGAATAAGTCCCTCCATCGGACTCGTTCACCCGGAGCGGGAATGTCACAAGCATCGACATCGCTATTGCATCCTGTTTGGCGATCGCCGCTCGCAGATCCGCATCAAATGCCTTGAATTCCTTTACATCACTCGCCCCATACGTCGACAAATCGCAGCCGTCGTGCAGCAATGTCGTCTGGCCGTGCCCAACCGCGCACAATACGAGCGCCAATAAGGGAAACAGAATCTTGGTCATAAGATGACCGCGATTATAGCCCGCAGCCCTGGCACCCGGTTTGCGCCAATTTTCGCAATCCATCCCTTGTTTCGCGCAAGCATGCTTCCATGCGATCCGCATGCTCGCTCCTCGTGCCGGCGGTGCTTCTGCTCTCCGTTACTGGCCCTGCCTCCCATGCCCAAACCGCAAAAATTGACCTGACCGGTGGCGTGCCACTCGTCGAAGTCAGGATCGACGGAAAAGGCCCGTTCCACTTCGTCGTCGACACCGGAACGAACTGCGGTGCGATTGTCTCGCCCCGGTTGGCAAAGCGGCTCGGCCTGTCGTCCGAAGGCCACGCGCAGATCACAGACCTGGGCGGCCGCGCAACCCACACGCTGGACGAAGTTTCGCTCGATACCGTCTCCCTGGACGGGATTGAGTTCCACTCCGTCAGCGCCGTCGTTACGGACCTGCCCGACGGCGACGCAGTCTTCGACGGCATCCTCGGATTCCGCTTGTTCCGTGGACGCCTGCTGACCCTCGACTACCCGCACCACAGGCTGCGCGTAAGCGATGGCGTCCTCGCGGGCAGCCGAAACCACGACGTAGTGCCGATGACGATGCCGGGCGGCATCCCGGTGGTAGACCTCGCGGCGGGCGGCACAACGATCCAGGCGGCGGTCGATTCCGGCGGTCTCGGTTTAAGCGTGCCCGCATCCGTGGCGCAAGCGCTCAGGTTTTCGGGCTCCGAGACCATTGCCCTTGGAAAGACCCAGGTGAGCGACTTTACGCTCGCCGGGGGAGTGCTGGCTGGTTCGATCGGTCTCGACGGCCACCGCTTCGAAAGTCCCTTCGTCGAGGTAAACCCAGTCTTTCCTATCGCTGACCTGGGCTCCCGCGCCATGGCGGACTTTGCCGTTACCTTCGACCAGACGAGCATGCTGATCGAGTTCTCATCGGGGCGGACCGTTCACCGGCTCGTAAAGCCATCCCGTCCCGGCGCCCCGCCTGAGGAGGAGCTTATCGGCGTGGTCTACGTAAAACAGACCTACGACTGATTCCCGAGTGGCCCTGTTTCCTGTTTGTATCTGGAACCACCACAGTCACCTTTTTGCGAATCTTTCACGCCGGTGGGATTGACGCCGGAAAACAACTCGGGCTACTCTCTACCGCAGATACTCTTACTTGGTCGCTATCGCCAACCCGAAGTTTCGCAAGGCGCCCACGAGCAACCGCTCCGAAGCGGCCTCCGCGAAACAAAATCCACTCCAAATCAGAACCCTGCCGGCGCACGGCTCCTCTGCGCCTTTGTCGCGCACCGCACTGTCTGACGCCGCCGCCAATCCTGCCGCATCCAAACTTACAGCCCTTTTGTTCGCGCTCGTTCCTGTCGATAGAACCAGAAGGGAACATCGGAAGGGCATGGAACGTTCCACCTTAACTAGAAGCCCTGGAGGCTGCCGAAAACTTTGAAGATCGCTCTGGAGATCACGCCAAACCTTGAGCCCCTTTTCGGGACCCGCGATGAAAACCTCAGGTTGATGGAAGATTCACTTGGCGTCCGGATCGATCTCCGCTCCGACGCCGTGCACGTGGAAGGGCCGGAAGACAGCGTCAACCGCGTCCGCGTCGTGTTCCAGGACTTCGAATCCCTCCGCCGCCAGGGCGTGCACCCCCACAACGGTGAGCTCAACGGCATGCTGCGCCTCGTCGTAGCCGACCCTACCATCACCCTGCGCTCCGTCGCCGACAGCGGCAAGGCGCGCTCCGCCGGCATCAAGCGCATGGTGCAGCCGCGCTCCATCAACCAGCGCAAATACGTCGAAGCCATCGAGCAGCACGACATGGTCTTCGGCGTCGGCCCCGCCGGAACGGGCAAGACCTACCTCGCCGTGGCCATGGCCGTCGCCGCCATGAACGCCAAGAAGGTCAGCCGCATCGTCCTCGTCCGCCCCGCCGTCGAAGCCGGCGAAAAACTCGGCTTCCTCCCCGGCTCGCTCCAGGAGAAAGTCGATCCCTACCTGAGGCCGCTCTACGACGCCCTCTACGATCTTCTTGATCCGGAGAAGGTCGACAAGATGCTCGAGAAGAACGTCATCGAGGTCGCCCCGCTCGCCTTCATGCGCGGCCGCACCCTCAACGACGCCTTCATCATCATGGACGAGGCCCAGAACACCACCATCGAACAGATGAAGATGTTCCTCACCCGCATGGGCAACAACGCCAAGGTCGTCGTCACCGGCGACATCACGCAGATCGACCTGCCCAACCCGCGCAAATCCGGCCTCCTCGACGCGATCAACGTCCTCGAAGGAGTCGAAGGCATCCGATTCTGCCACTTCGAAGACTCCGACGTCGTGCGCCACGCCCTCGTCCAGCGCATCGTCCGCGCCTACGCCGCCGCCGAGCCGCAGCAGCAGGAACTCCCGCTCTCGATCGGCGAAACAATCGACGCCCCCGCCGGCGAACGCACGCCGCAGCACGCCGTCAAGCCGCAGTAATCGAATTCAACGGCGGAGCGCCGCACCCGCGGCTCCGCCCGTTTCTCGAAGCGTCAGCGCATTCCGGCAATTGCAGCCAGCCTCTTCAATATGACCGGTACGCGCCCCTCATCCAGCACGTATCCCGGGAGCACGTCAAGAAAGCTGCTCGTTCCAAGGAGATCTCCGCAAGCCTGGGCAAGATAGGCCCTGATCTCATTGGGTGCCCGTTCAATCTCCTCCAGAATGGATTCCCGCCCATCGACCACAGCCACAAAATCCTCCAGGTCACGGCTTGCCAGGTAATCCCCGTGGCCGCGCCCTCGAAAGGCTTCCATCTTGGTGCCAAGGAAAAAAGGCGCAGCGATCACCCGGATCGATTTGCCCATTGCCAGGCGCACTAGGACCGCGTTCGCCAGCGCGCCGCGGTACCAGCGATTCGTATAGCCAAGCACTCTTTCGTCAAGGGGCAAAACGTCTAGGATCAGATCTCCCTTGTGCCACCGGCACGCGATCGGATCGTGTCCTGCGTCCTCGGAGAAGTGTTCGCTGCGCAGGCGTTCAGAAAACGCGATGTAATCCACGTAGGTCAGGATTTCGGCGATCACGTCGACGTCGCGCGTAGGCCGGATCGGCGCCGCCGCCGGATCGTCGATTAACAAACCCAGCGTTGCACCTCCCACAAACACAACGTCCTCGATCAGCGGCCCCAGTTTTTGCGCGGCCTCCTCAAGCATTTGCAGGTTCGGATCAGGCATTCAGAGTCCTTCGCAGATAGTCGGCGGCTAGTCCGCGCTCGCGCGTTCTGCCATCCCGAATGGCATCGCAAACAGCCAGCAGTTCGTAGAGTTTTGCGTCCGCCAGCGCAGCTTGTGGAGCCGCCTTGTAAAGCGGACTCAAGGAGATGCCGCGCACCGTGCCCCCCGCATGCGGCCATACCGGGGGCGGCTCACCCCGATCGACAACATGCTCCTTCAACGGCGCTGCGGCGATCGATGTCGGAAGGCCCCGCACGAGTCCGCCTTTCTCCGCCGGAAAGACATACCTCATCCCATGGATCAGGAATTCCAATAACGCAGGCCGATTGACTCGCTTCTCAAGATCGGACCAGTAGAGGAGACCCGAACCTTGACAGCGGCGCAAAGACTTCGAAATTTCAGCCGGAGAGAGATAAAGTTCGCTGGCCAGGGTCTTGGACAAGACGCGGGACCCTCTTCGGAGGGTCAGCTTCAATAGAACCGCGATATCCTGTCCAAGCATGATTGTTGCATTATGTCAAAAAAATTTACGATTTGCAAATTGCGAATCGTAAAACCGGAATCCGGAGAGCGCGAACCGATTGCGCGCAACAAAAGCGCTAAGTCAACCTCTCCGTCAAGCTGCTCGCGTAAAATAGCTCTAGACTCGAGACCGCCGCACCCGCGGCCTCAGGCACGATGATCCTCCTCGACCCAGATTTGGACCCCGACCGACGATCCACCATTCCCCGGGGCACCAACTCGCCCGAACTCCCCAAAGTCCAGCGAGACAGCCGCCCGCCCTCCCCGCGCACCCTCAACGCCTTTCTCCGCGAAGCGCAACAGGCCGTCCGCCTCAAGGGCATAGTCAGCGTCCTCCTCACCACCGACGCCGCAATCCGCACGCTCAACCGCGACTTCCGCCGCAAGAACAAGGCCACGGACGTCCTCTCCTTCCCTGCCTCCGAAGTCTCCCGCGGCGAAGTAGCCGGCGACCTCGCCATCAGCGTCGACACCGCCCGCCTCCAGGCCCGCGACCACGGCCACTCGCTCTCCACCGAGATCAAGGTCCTCATCCTGCACGGCCTGCTTCACCTCGCCGGCTACGACCACGAAAAGGACTCGGGCGTTATGGCCCGCCGCGAGCGCACCCTCCGCGCAAAACTCGCCCTCCCCCTCGGCCTCATCGAACGCACCACCAAGAACGCCTTCACTCTCAGCACCCCTGGACGCGGTCGAGGAGGGAAGCAGGTGAAAACTGCGAGCCTCGCAGGACCTCGCGCCGTAGGCTCAGAGTTTGTTAGCCCCGCGCTTCAGCGTGGGGAAAACGGTCCAGTAAAGGGTTCGAGTCCCGTAGGGACGACGCCGGGAAGAGTCGCTCGCCGGTTGCGAGGTGATTCTCAACGAAGCGAGTCGCCGCGGCGACGAGTCGAAGGACCTGCATCTCAGCGACCTTCACGGGGCCGTACGCGAATGCGATCCAAAGGCAGCCGCTCATGACCGCCGCCTCCATCGCAATCCTCCTCATCCTCGCCGTCATCGAGACGCTGGCGAGCTACATCTCCCGCGTCTACGCCGAGTTCGGCAAGATCCTCTCCCGCGAGGTCCAGGAAAACCTCGACGCATGGGAAGAACAGATCGAACCCCATCTCGGCCTCAGCCGCGACCACGCCGCCGTCTCCGCCCTCGTCGCCCAGCAGCTCGCTCTGTGCGGAATCGCTCTCGTGTTTGGTGCCATCCTCTTCGGCGGCGGCGCCGCAGCCCGCCCCGGCGCAGGCGAAATCGCCCAGGCCGTTCTCGGCGTCATCCTTGCCGTCGTCTTGTGCAGCCAGGTGATTCCCTGGCTGCTCTTCGAGCGCACGCGCGGCAAGTGGTCCGTTCGCCTTCTTTGGCCCATCCTCTTCATCCTCTGGGCCGTCACGCCCATCACCGTGCTCATCCGCTTCTTCTTCTCCGTCGTCTCGCTCGCCGAAGAACCTGTCACCGCGCAGGAGGAAGCCGCCGTCGACGTCGAAGCCCTGCTCGAAGCCGGCGAAGAAGAAGGCATCCTCGAGAAGACCGACCGAGACCTCGTCCGCTCCGCCGTCGAATTCGGCGACAAGCTCGTCAAGGAGGTCATGACGCCGCGGCCCCGCATCTTCGCCGTGCGCGACACCACCACCCTCGAGCAGTTCCTCGTCCAGCTCCGCGAGCAAAACTACTCGCGTGTGCCCGTCTTCTCGAGTTCGCTCGACAACGTCACCGGCATCGCCTTCTCCCACGACCTGCTCCAGATCGCAGACGACGAGGCCCGCACCCGCACCGTCTCCAGCATCCAGAAGCCCGCCGCATTCGTCCCCGAAACCAAGCGCGGCTACGAGCTGCTCCGCGAAATGCAGCGCGAAAAGCAGCACATGCGCATCGTCATCGACGAGTACGGTGGCGTCTCCGGCCTGGTCACCATCGAGGACCTGCTCGAGCAGATCGTCGGCGACATCCGCGACGAGCACGAGAACGACGCCCCCGTCGAAAACGCGCAGCGCGAAGAGAGCGGCTCGTGGCTCGTGCCCGGCGGGTTCCCCGTCGACGAGCTCGCCCGCCTTTTGGAAGAGCCCGTCGAGCCCGGCAATCACTACGAAGCCACCACAGTCGGCGGCCTCGTCAGCGAGATCGAAGGCCGCATCCCGCTCGCAGGCGAAGTCGTGATGCTCGAGTCCGCCGGCATCCGCATGGAAGTCGTAGCCTCCACCGACCGCCGAGTAGAGCGCGTCCGCATCTTCCCCAACGCCACCGAAGAAAAAAAGAACGCCGCCGTCGACAACTCAGCCCAGGCCTGACCCGCGACCCCACCCAAGCCCGCAAGAAAAGCATTTCAGGAATCCAGTCCAGCCACCGCAAGTGGGTGCCGCTCCCCAACAAAACCGTGTCATCCCGAAGGGCCGCACGCCTGGGGCCCCGCCCGCATTTGGCGGGGTAAGCGGACCGAGGGATCTGTGGTTGCTCCTCGCCCGCCCACCCGCAGAAGCTCACCCAACCGGCCCCAGGTTTTGGGGCCGGCTAACCCAATGCGTCACCCGCCCCATTCGCGGGAGACCACACATGCTCGCACCACCAGCCTTTAGAAACTCAGTCCACCACCGAAAGGGGTGCCCCGGGTCCGGGGTCCCCGGCGACAGGTCTTCGTCGCTGGGGTGGGGATCCCTCGCATTCGGGGACCCGGGAAACCACCAAAGCCCGCACCACAACCTTTCACGGACCCCGCGCACAGGTCGACCCTTCGCTCCCGCTCCCCCACAAGAGCGTGTCATCCCGAAGGGCCGCACGCCTGGGGCCCCGCCCGCTTTTGGCGGGGTAAGCGGACCGAGGGATCTGTGGTTGCTCCTCGCTCGCCCAGCCGCAGAATCTCACCAAACCGGCCCCAGGTTTTGGGGCCGGCTAACCCAATGCGTCAGCGCCCCAT
>DATFRB010000058.1:0-2266 GCA_035263625.1 Occallatibacter sp. | reverse complement strand
TCAGCATTCTTCATCCCTGGGGCGTGGACGTGGCTTCGGGAGTCGAAGCGCGGCCGGGCAAAAAAGATCCCGACAAAGTGAGAGCCTTCATCGCCGCGGTGCGCGCGGCAGATCGAGTAGACTGAACACAATGATTGTCTATCGAGAGACGCAGCCTGGGGGTGGCGTGCAGACGCAGACTCTCTGATGTCCGCGTGAAGCAGCTGAGCTGGGTCACTACAGGTCAACCAGTACAGGCGTTATGGCCACAGCATCCATCGCGAGAAACGCTCCCGGCCGCTTTGGCGTTTATGGGGGACGCTATGTCCCCGAAACGCTGATGGCGGCGCTCGAGGAACTGGAGCGGGTTTACGAGAAGACCAAGCGGGATCGCACGTTTCAGGCGCGGTTTACGGAACTTCTCAAGACGTACGCCGGCCGTCCTACGGCTTTATTTTTTGCGCAACGGCTCACCAGGAAGCTCGGCGGCGCGAAGATCTATCTTAAGCGTGAAGACCTGCTGCACACCGGAGCACACAAGATCAACAACTGCCTCGGGCAGGCGCTGCTGGCTGAGCGCATGGGCAAGCGGCGCATTATCGCGGAAACCGGAGCCGGGCAGCATGGCGTGGCAACGGCCACGGTGTGCGCGCTCTTTGGGTTTGCATGCGTGGTGTACATGGGCAGGGAAGACATGCGGCGGCAGGAGCTCAACGTTTTTCGCATGCGGCTGCTGGGTGCGGACGTGCGTGGCGTCGATTCCGGATCGCGCACGCTTAAAGACGCCATTAACGAAGCCATGCGCGACTGGGTCACGAATGTCCGCAACACGCATTACCTGCTGGGAAGTGTTCTGGGCGCGCATCCCTACCCCACCATGGTGCGTGATTTTCACAAAGTCATTGGGCGCGAAGCGCGTGCGCAGATCCTGAAAGCTGAGGGCAAGCTGCCGGCGGCGATCATCGCCTGCGTCGGCGGAGGCTCGAACTCCATCGGCATTTTCCATGACTTCATCAAAGACAAGAAAGTGAAGTTGGTCGGCGTGGAGGCCGGCGGGCGCGGAGAACAACTGGGCGAGCATGCAGCGCGATTTCGCGGGGGCGCTCCCGGAGTGTTGCAGGGGACGTATTCCTATGTACTTCAGGATCAGGCCGGACAGATCGCGACGACGCATTCCATTTCTGCCGGGCTTGATTATCCTTCGATCGGTCCTGAGCACGCGTGGCTTAAGGATTCGTCGCGTGCCGAGTACGTTCCCGCATCCGATGCGGAAGCGCTCGCGGCCTGTACCCTTCTGGCCCGCATGGAAGGCATTATTCCCGCACTGGAATCGGCGCACGCACTGGCGGAAGTGGTGAAGCGCGTGCCCAAGATGAAGAAGTCGGAGATCGTCATCGTCAATGTCTCGGGGCGCGGGGACAAGGATGTCGGGATTTTGCGGGAGAACCTCGATCTTCGATAGGGATGTCTGCCGCTGAACAGATCAGCCTGCCGTAGCCCTCGTGATCGCCGATCGAGAACCACCAGTGTCCATCGGCCCGCTTGAGCGCCCGATCTCTTCAGGAAGCGCAAAACACTCCTGCCGGAAATCCGCAACGGCACGATGCTCCATGGGTGTAAGAGTGGACCAACGCGCCCCCTTTTCTTTCGCCATCTAAGTACGGTCGATAGCGGTGTCGAGACACCGGCCTCAACCTCTGCCTGCACCCGGGCATCAATGGGCTGGGGAAAGTGCTGGTCCAGCCACGCGTACAACTCTGCTATTTCCTGCGGACTGAGCAAGCCGACTGCCTGCTCAATTTCCTTGATGGTGTTCAGGCTCATAATCCGCTCTGCTATTCTAGCCTGTGCCTTTTTATTTCGAGCGCCGTCCCGCTCTCGTGGCTTACGTTACCTGCGGCGATCCCGATCTTCGGACTACGCGAGAGGTGATTCTTGCCGCCATTGAGGCCGGCGCTGACGTCATCGAACTGGGAGTGCCCTTCAGCGATCCCGTCGCTGACGGTCCAGTCATCCAACGCGCCAGCGAACGCGCGCTGGCGAAGGGGACAACTCTGTCACAGGTGCTGACTCTGGCCGCGGAGATTCGCCAGCACTCGCAATCGGTCGGCTTGATCTTGTTTTCCTACCTGAATCCGATTCTTCGTCTGGGGCTCTCGAAGTTCTGCCGCGTGGCCAGAGCTGCGGGTCTCGACGGCGCGCTGGTCACCGACCTTCCCGTCGAAGAGGCGGGCGAGTATATCGAGCAGATGAGGAAGCACGATCTGGCGACCGTATTCCTGGCTGC
>DATFRB010000057.1:0-19319 GCA_035263625.1 Occallatibacter sp. | reverse complement strand
AGAGGGGGGTGGGGGGTATTTATTTTCTGGTTAACAGGCCCGAGGCGCGGTGAACGTTTGGCATCGTCCGCAGGGGAAGGGGGAGGAGCACTCTTCCCGGTCAAAAATGTCGAGTTTTCGGATTGATTATGCGGGGTCCGGAGCTGCCCCTGACCGGCTTTTGTAGTGATTTTCGCACACATATGCAGTAATTTTCCTACACATACGTAGTAAGTTTCGTACACATTTGTAGTAAGTTCATCCCCTCTTCCGGCCGCTGAGGCGGGGGCGTCCAGGGGGGCGGAGTTACAGCGCAAAAAAATCAGGCGGTGCGTACGCCTTGCCCCTGAAAAGCGAAATGCCCGCGCATGGCGGGCATTTGACAGGCGTTTTCTGCCTCTATTGTTAAGAATAACAGGGTTGAAAAATGGATCGGCCACTTTCCAGGAAAGTTTTTCATTGGGTAACCTTATGATTTGAAGCCAGTTGATTGTATTTCGCTTTTTGTTCCCTACTTGACAGGTATTCCTGGACAGAGATTTACCCAGGGGATTGCGCGGGGGCATTGTTTCAAGGCTTCCCGGGCCGGACACAGATCCACAAGGGGCGGCCTGACTTGCGGCCCTGTCTGAAAGCTCGACTTACAGCATCGAGCTTTGAGTTAGTGCGGTGGGTGGTTAGGTGTTACGTCTGGACAAGCATAGATGTCAATGCTTGCGCAGGATGGGCCGGGCGACGTCAGGCAGGAATTCCTTGACGAAGCTGAAGGCGACGTTCGTGCCCATCGAAATGGCGAAGCTCTCCGCTCCATCGGCGGCGGAGGACTGGCTTGGAGGGAGCCAGGGCCGGGCCAGGAATGCTCCCGCAGCGGTTCCGCCTACCTGCGAGAAGGAAAAGCGGCGGGAACCGTCGTCGCGCCGGGCGAGAATGCCGCTCTCGACGGCATACCATGAGCGCGGCCAGAATGCGTGCTTGCCGGAATTGAAGTAGCGGTTGTCTTCGTGCAGGGCGCTGCTCAAGCCCCAGGTGACGGTGCGCTGAATCGTGTATTGCCCGAAGATATTTCCGTATCGCTTGCCGTAACCGGATGCGCCCTGCTCCCATTCCTCCGGCTTGTCTTTTGCCTGGTCGATGCCAGCCGAGGCGGCGACCCTTACGAAGCTGAGCGGGTTCACCAGGCTGCGGAAATAAAGGTGGCTGCGCTCGGAGAATGTGAGCGGATGGAACTGGCCCGGCGTTTCGCCGGCCATGTGGAAGAGATCGAGTATGTTGCGGGCGAACCGGGAACGGTTCGCGCTGTCGTCCGGCTGGGTGGACGCCGGAGCCGGCGCGGAGGGAGCCTGCGCATGGCACGCCGCAGCGATTGCGACGAGCAAAAGCAGTAGTCCCGTGCGAGGGTTCAATACGCGCGCTCCGCTCTCTTCCATGAGAGAGGCTAATGCCATAGATGATGGAGCAGAACTAGCGGAAGTATAGGGTGCGGACTGAAAAGGCCGCTGCGTTGCAGGTTATCGCTCGGAGAAGGTGAGTTGCGCGGCGGCCCATGGGGACAGCGGCTTTGATTCGGAGGCGAGGTCGTAGACGAGGCGCTCGAGGACCAGGCGCTTGTCGGGCGGGGAGGAGCGGAGCTCGAGGTCGGCGCGGGCGATGAGGCGAAGGGCGCGGGTGAGTTCGCGGCGTGATTTGTAGCGGCGGGCCTGACGGATGAGGTCGTCTGCTGCGAAGGGCGGGATGCGGAAGCCCTGCCACAGCGCCTGCCAGATGGCGCGCTGGTCGCGCACGTTCTTCTCGAGGATAACGAGCATCTGGCGGAAGGTGCGGGCGAGCATGTAGAGGTGGCCGATGGCGGCGTCTTCGCCCGCGTCGGACGAGTTGAGCAGGCCGTGGAGCAGGGCGATGGCGCGCGGCTTGTTGCGCGAGCTAATGGCGTCGGTCAGTTCGTAGAGCGAGCGCTGCTTGGCGCCGAGGACCATGGTTTCGACGTCGCCTAAGGTTATTTTTCCGCGGCCGGTAGTGTAGAGCAGCAGCTTTTCGATCTCGGAGGAGATCATCATCATGTCGGCGCCGAGGGCATCGACGAGTTCGCGGGCGGCATCGGGCTCGAGGCGGGTTCCGGCGTCGTGGGCGGTGGCGACGGCCCAGCGCATGGCGTCTTCTTCGCCGACGCGGGCGAGCTCGACCATGCCGCAGTGCTCGCCGAGGGTTTCGGTGAGGCGCTCGAAGCGGTTCTTGTCGTCCATGTCCATGCGGCGCGCGTCGGAGGGGATGCGGATGAAGTCGGCGATGAAGAGAAGCAGCGCCTGCGGGTTGGGCGAACGGAAGTAGCGGTCGAGCGCGGCGAACTCGTCTTTTTTGGCGCCGCGAGTGTAGAGGGCGCGCACGTTGCGGATGAAGATGACCTGGAACGGGGCCATGAGCGAGGGCGTCTGTGCGCGGTCAAGGATGTCGAAGATTGATGTGGAGGCGAGATCGAGGTCGGAGAGGCAGAAGTCTCTGAGTTCAGGCGGGACGAAGGCTTTCAGGACGGCGGCACGGCAGCGGTCCTGGAGGAAGATTTCGTCGCCGGCCAGGACGTAGCCGGGCTTGAGTGGGCCTGAGTTTTTGGCGGCCGCTTCGATTTCGGAGACGAAGCGGGCTACGGCGCTGAATCCCGCGCCCCAACGGGAGGCGGTCAACGGATTTCGCTCCGTTCTGATGATGGGCGGAACATTCGGCTACAGGATAGCAGGGACAAAGGGACAGAGGGACAAAGGGACAGAGGGACAAAGGGACAGAGGGACAAAGGGACAGAGGGACAAAGGGACAGAGGGACAAAGGGACAAAGGGACAAAGGGACAGAGGGACAAAGGGACAGAGGGACAAAGGGACAGAGGGACAAAGGGACAGAGGGACAGAGGGACAGAGGGAAAGGAAACCAAGTGTTGCCACGACATTGCGTTCAGTGTGTTTACCTCGAATAGATGACGTCATCCGCGGCCGGAGTCACGGCATGCTACAGCGTTTAGCCCGTATACTTTACTGAATTCTCTTACATCAAGCGGAGCAGGGATGGGCGATTCCTTCAAAACCCTAATTGTGTGGCAGCGTGCAGTTGACCTTAGCGTTACGGTATACAAGCTCACTTCTGGATTTCCATCAAGCGAGAAGTTTGGCTTAACCAATCAACTTCGAAGAGCATCCGTTTCAGTCGCAAGCAACATCGCCGAGGGGTATGGACGCTCGACGAGAGGCGAATACGTTCAGTTTCTCGGGCACGCGCGCGGCTCGGTGTGCGAAATACAAACCCAGCTAGCGATCTCCGAAGCGCTGAACTTTGGTTCGAAGGAATCACGCCGGGAGGCGGGAGCACTTAGCGCCGATGTCAGCCGCATGCTTAACGCACTGATGCGGACGCTTAAGAAATAGCGGATCCGCTTCCTCTGTACCTTTGTCGCGATCTTCAGGGGACTCCTTTGTCCCTTTGTCCCATGGTCCCTTTGTCCCTTGTTTCATAGACTCTCCAGCACGTCCGCCACGAGCTGGCGCGCGAAGTCGCGGCTGAGACGGTCTTCGGCGGCTGGGCTTTCGTCGAAGTACACGGCTAGGTTTGTCGTGGACTGGAACTGCTGGCGGAAGACGTAGTTCTTGTTCTCGTAGAGGACGCGGCCGTCGTGCCCGATGAGCGTGACCGAGGCGACGATGGTGATGAGGTAACTCGACGACTGCTGCGTGGTGGTGTTGTAGGTGAGCGGGGAGACGGTCTGCTGGAGGATTGCGCCGTGGAGGATGGCGTCGGGGTCGCCCGAGCTCGACGGGGTGACGCGTAGGCGTGTGCGGGCGGCGAACTCGCGCAGGACGGCTTCGGTCATGAGGGCTTCAGTGTGGTAGGCCTCGGTGCGCGTTGTGAAAGTCGGGATGGAGAGAGTGCGGACGTCGGGAGGGAGATGCGCGGCTGAACCGACGGTGTGATAGCCGCACGCCGTGAGCGCGAGGAGCAGCGCGGCACACGCGGCTTGGAGAGGTTGGCGCATGAGTTCATGGTAAAGCAGGGGTTAGTGGCTAGTGGCTAGTGGTTAGTGGCCAGGCGGTCAGATCCAGGCGGTGGCAAGCATGGCGGCTCCGGCAGGAGAGAGCTTGAGGTTGTCGGCGCGGCTGCGGAAGTAGAGATTATTGAGTGCTTCGCGGTCGGCCTGCTCGATGCGGTGGAAGCCGGCGCTGCGGAGTTCGGATTCGGCTTGCTCGGGAGTGAAGAAGAGGCGGAATGGCTCGCCCGCAGAGGCGACGCGTCCGGCGAGGTTGTCGAAGACGGCGCGGCGCTGGGGCGAGAGCGTCTCGGGCGGAAGGGTGTAGTCGAAGCCGAGGCCGGTGCCTGCGGGGAGTGCGGCGACCGTGCGGAGCGTGGCGCGGAAGGCGTCGAGCGTGAGGTAAGGCACGACGCCGAGCCAGCTGAAGAAGGCGGGAGATGCGGTATCGAAGCCGGATTCGCGAAGGCCGTCGGCGAGGGTCTTGTGCTCGAAGTCAAGAGGCACGAAGGTGAGGTTTTCGGGGTGGGCGAGGCCGGCCTGGGCGAGCATCCATTGCTTCCACTCCTGCGTGGCGGGGAAGTCGACCTCGAAGACGCGCAGGTGCGGGAACGGATTGCGCCAGGCGAAGGTGTCGAGGCCGGCGCCGAGGACGACGTATTGCAGCACGCCGGCGCCGACGGCCTGGGCGAGATGGTCTTCGGCGTAGCGGCTGCGCGCGGCCATGAAGCAGCGGAAGTCGCGGGCGACGGTGTGGGATGCGCGCTCGAGGTCATTCTCATAGCCGGGGCCGATGAGGCGGACGGCGATGGGATCGTCGAGGACGGGTGGATGGTCCACGAGCTGATGCGCGGCGCGGCGGATGGCGACGCGGAGGGCGGTGCGGCTGGGCTTGCCGTGGCGCATGAGGCAGGGATCAGGGGTCAGGGGTCAGGAAAAACAACTACAAAGGGACCGAGGGACAAAGGGACAGAGGGACAAAGAATACACCGGGCCGAGAGCCCCGAGGGACAGTTTAGCTGACGGGGCGCGGCGAATAGGATGTAGGTCATGAGCTGGATATTCTGGGCGATTCTGTCGGCTATCTTCGCCGCGGCTACTGCTCTGCTGGCCAAGGTGGGTGTAGAGCACGTGGACTCGAACCTGGCAACGGCGATCCGCACTACGGTCGTGGTCGTGTTTGCGTGGGGCATTGCGCTGGCACTGGGCAAGCACGGCGAAATTCGCGACCTGGACCGGCGGACGGTGATGTTTTTGACGCTGAGCGGGCTTGCGACTGGGCTCTCGTGGCTGTGCTACTTTCGCGCGTTGCAACTGGGACCGGCTTCGCGCGTGGCTCCGCTGGACAAGCTGAGTGTGCCGCTGGTGATGGTGTTCGCGTGGCTGCTGCTGGGGGAGAAGATGAATGCGATGGCGATTGCGGGCGGGGCGTTGATCACGGCGGGGGCGGTTGTGATGGTCCTGGCATGAGAAAAACAGGGACAGAGGGACAAAGGGACAGAGGGACCCTACGGCTTCGCTCAGTGCAGGCTCCGGGACAGAGAGAGTAGTGGAACGGGGGACGAGCTTGGGAAGTGACGCAAATCGTCGAGCGATCCGCCGGATCGTGCTGACGGGTTTCATGGGGTCGGGCAAGAGCACGGTGGGGCCGCTGGCGGCGGAGCGGCTTGGTTGGCGGTTCGTCGATGCGGACGATGTGATCGAGGCCGAGGCCGGCATGCGGATCAGCGAGATTTTCGCGCGGCATGGCGAGGCAGCGTTCCGGCAGCGGGAACGGGAGACGATTGCGCGGCTGGCGGGCGAGGACGGGCTGGTGCTGGCTCTCGGCGGCGGAGCGATTGAGGACGCGGGGACACGCGAGTTTCTGCTGGGACAAGCTGGGACCCTGCTGGTGCACCTGGAAGTGACGCTCGAAACGACGCTCACGCGGTGCGGCGGCACGGAGCACACGCGGCCGGTGCTTGCGGACCAGGCGAATCTGCGGGCGCGGTATGAGCGCAGGCTGCCGTTGTATCGCATGGCGCACGTGACGATTTCTGTGGATGAGCTCACTCCGAATGAGGTGGCTGCGGAGGTGTCCCGCGCCGCGGGACCTCGATAGTGCCGGCTTGGTATGATGGAGGAGACGCCCCTGAAGCCTGTGGGCACTCCCCTTCCGAGGTACTTCTTTCGCCATAATGGCGCATCAAACCGCAATTCCGATGGAGCTTGCGCCGCCGGCCGAAGGGCATGCGCATGGAGCGATTCATGTTCCCGAGCCGGGGGTTACGGCGCGCCTGATCTCGGATTTACGCGAGTTGTTCAAGGTGCGCGTGACGGGGATGGTGGTGATTACGGGGTGGGCCGGATTCTACCTCGGTTCAATGCAGTCGGGGATTTCGACGCTGCAGCGCGGGCTGCTGGACACGCTGCTGGGAATCGGGTTGGTGAGCGCCGGAGCGGGCGCGCTGAACCAGTGCCTTGAGCGCAAGACCGACGCGCTGATGACGAGGACGGCGGACCGGCCGCTGGCTGCGGGACGCTATCCGCTGGCGATGGGCGTGGCCGCGGGGCTGGGCGCGCTGGCGCTGGGCGGATGGTGGCTGCTGCTGCACACCAATCTGCTGACCGTGGCGCTGGCGCTGCTGACGGCATTCACGTATGTGGCGGTGTACACACCGCTGAAGCGCGTGACGACGCTGGCGACGTTCATTGGGGCGTTTCCGGGCGCGATGGGACCGATGCTGGGGTGGACGGCGGCGCGGGGACGGATCGAATGGCCGGCGGTGGCCCTATTCGCGATTTTGTTTGTGTGGCAGTTTCCGCACTTCATGGCGATTTCGTGGATGTATCGCGAGGAGTACGCGAAGGCCGGGATCCGCATGCTGCCGGTAGTGCAGCCGGATGGATGGTCGACGGTGATCGAGGCGATGTTCTACGCGGTGCTGATGATTCCCGTGAGCCTGGCGCCGTGGCGGCTGGGGATGACGGGCGTGACGTACGCCGTTGTGGCGGCGGCGCTGGGGCTGCTTTATCTCGCCTATACGATTCGCTTCTCGGGCATTTTGCGGACCAAGGCAGCGGCGGAGAGCCGCATGCTGGCACGCGACCTGCTGAAGGTGAGCGTGATCTACCTGCCTCTGCTGATGACGACGCTGATGCTGTGCGCCATTGCGAAGCGGTGAAAAGCAGCGAGTCAGCGAGTCGGCCTGTTAGCGAGTCAGTACGGACGCTGCCGGCCGATTGGCTCTAGAATCAAGTTAAAGAGAATCAATGACGACTGTTGCACCTTCTTCAAAGCGACCGCCCGCCGCGCAATCGGCGTTTCTGGGTATCCTGCTCATCAGCGTCGGGGCCATCGTGTTTCTGTTGTGGCTGATCTATATTCACCCGGCGATCGACGAGAGCGGAGAGCGCTACGCATTTCTCCCGGGGCTGAATGCGCTGCTGAACGGATTGAGCGCGGCTGCGCTGACGGCTGGGTTCATCTTTATCCGCGCGCGAAAGATCAACGCTCACTGGCGGGCGATGACCACTGCATTCGTGTTCTCGACGATGTTCCTGGTGAGCTACATCCTGCATCACGCGCTGCACGGCGACGTGCGCTATCCGGTGCATGCGGCGTTCCGCGGGCTGTACCTTTCTCTGCTGGCGAGCCACATTGTGCTGGCGACGGTGGCGCTGCCGATGATCCTGGTGACATTTTTCTTCTCGCTGACGCGGCGGTTTCCGCAGCACAAGAAGATCGCGCGATGGACGTTTCCGGTTTGGCTGTATGTATCGGTTACGGGCGTGATTACCTACTTTATGCTGCACGCGGCCCTGGGCCGGGGATAACGGCACAGATGACCATGCGCATGCGGACCAGCGAAACCAACATGAAGAGCCGCTCGATGCAAGACGGAACGACGGAATTGCTGCGCTGGGGCGGATGGATGGTAGCCGCGGGCGCGGTTGCCGCAGCGCTGCTGGAGACTGTGCTGGGTGGATTGTCTCGCACCGGGGCACACACAAATGGCGGCTGGTTCGCGCTGATCGTAACGCTGATGTGCGTGCCGTTCGGCAGCATGCTGCTGACGCTGGGGATCGCGAAATGGCTGCGCAACCGCAGGCTCGACCGCGGCAGGTAGACCGCGCGGACCAGGCGCACATTTGCGGTGCACCGGACCGTTTATACTTTTCGAGACCGCAAGGAATTCGACGAAAGGAGAGTCCACGACAGGTTCGCCGGCCGGAGACGGTGTGGCTTTAGCATTGAACCTGTAACCGGGGACCCCGTCAGCGGACCGCGGCGGCGGAGAGCACGATATGGCAAAGAGCGTAAACAAGGTAATTTTGCTTGGGAATGTGGGCAAGGACCCGGAGATCCGTTCGACGGGCGGGGGCACCATGGTGGCCACGTTCGGGTTGGCCACGACGGACCGCACCAAGGATCAGCAGGGCAACTGGCAGGACCGAACCGAATGGCACAACGTGGTGGCGTATGGGCGCACTGCGGAGATCATTCGCGATTATGTAAAGAAGGGCCACAAGCTTTTCATCGAAGGGCGGATCACGACCCGCAACTGGGACGACAAGGAGACGGGAAAGAAGATCTACCGGACGGAGATCATCGTCAACGATCTTTCGCTTCTGTCAGGCCGCGAGGACGGGGGAGGCGCGGGCGGCTACAGCCGTCCGGCGAGCGCCGCGAGCAGCGTTGACCAGCGGCAGCCGGCGGGCCAGGACGACTATTCGCAGGCGGCCGAGATTTCGGACGACGATATTCCGTTCTGACGCTGACAAACTCGCAGTGAAGATTACTTTCTGAGAATCACTTCGACATGGCCGTGAGTGGCAGATTGGCCGATCTGAAGCCACTCCAATTCATGGATGACCCTTACCTTGTGCGGCTGCCGCGTAGCGCGCGGGCAGATACGGCTCGGGCGCGATGCGCGGGCGGACGCCGGTAAACTCCGCGGCGATGAGTGCGGCGGTGGCAAGCGAGGTCGTGATGCCGAGACCTTCGTGGCCGGTTGCGAGCCAGACCGAATCGTCCGAAATGGATGGCCCGATGAGCGGAAGCTTGTCGGGCGTGGCGGCGCGGAAGCCGGTCCAGACTCGGATGGAACTCAGCGAAGAAACCGCCGGCATGTAGAGCGCGGCACGCTGCAGCATGGCGCTGAGCATGTGCTGATCGACAGCGATGTTTTCGTTGCCGTACTGGCGCGACGAGCCAATGAGGATCTGGCCGGTGCTCCGCGGCTGCGCGTTGAAGGCGACGGAATCCGCGCCGAATGAGTGAGCGCTTTTCAAATAGCCAAGTTCGACCAGCTGATGGTGAACGAATCCCGGGTAGCGGTCCGTGATGACCAGGTGGCCTTTGCGCATCTTCACGGGGATCTCCGCGGCGAACTGCGGCGACCACGCGCCGGTGGCGTTGACGAGGCGCGGGGCGCGGAAGCGAGCATAGTCGTTGAGCACGGCTTCGCCGCGCGCCAGGTGTGTGACCGAGCGGCCGAGGATCAGCGTTGCGCCGAGGCGCTCGGCTTCACGGGCGAGGTGCAGCGCGACGGTTGGCGGATAGACTACGGCGTCTTCAGGAACCAGCAATGCGCCGGCGAGGCCGGGCCGCAGATTGGGCTCGCTGGCGGCGAGTTGCGCGGCCGTGAGCAATTCGGCCGGTACGCCGCGCTCGTTGTAGAAGGCGCGCTTGCGTTCGGCTTCTGCCATCTCTTCTTCGTCGGCGGCGATCCACAATGTGCCGCGCTGCTCGTATTCGGCGGATGCGGGCAGCTTTTTCGCAAGCTGGTGCCAGAGCCGTTGCGAATCGCGCGTGAGGGCGAACTGAGCTTCGGAGTCGTCCATGACAACGATGTGGCCCATGCCGGCGGCAGTGGCGCCGCTGCCGAGTATGTCGCGTTCGATGAGCGCAACGCGCATGCCGGCCCGTGCGCAGGCGGCGGCGCAGGCCGCTCCGACGATGCCGCCTCCGGCAATGATCGCGTCAAATGTTGAGGCATCCATGCGAGTCGCTCCGCGCCGATGGCTCCACGCGAAGTATACAGTCCGTTACAATTTGAGTCGCCTGAAGGACGCGGAGAATTGGAGCGATGAAGGCGCGCGGCGATCACACCACCGGGATCGTTTTGCTCGTGAATGGGCGCGAGGCGCACGTGCGCGAAGGCGCGAGCGTGGCAGCGGCGATTCTTGAGGCCGGCGCGGCGTGCCGAATTTCCGTGGAGGGCGAGCCGCGCGCTCCATTGTGCGGGATGGGCATCTGCATGGAGTGCCGGGCTACGGTCGACGGCGCGGCGCATGTGAGAACGTGCCAGCTAACGGCGCGGGATGGCATGACGGTGGTGACGGGTTGAACGCTTGCAATGTACTTGTTGTGGGCGCCGGGCCCGCAGGAATGGCGGCAGCGGCAGTCGCGGCTGAAGCCGGTGCACGCGTCGTGATGGCGGATGATAATCCGGCGCCCGGCGGGCAGATCTGGCGCGGGTATTCAGCCGACGCAGCGGGGCCGCATGGACACGCATTTGCCGCACTGATACGGCGCGTGCAGACGGCGCGCGTGGAGATCCGGAGCGGCACGCGCGTTGTGGAGCAGCCTGGCGCAGGCGTGATCAGGCTTGAAGACGAGAATGGCTACAACGACCTTAAGTATGAGCGGATCATTGCGGCCACGGGAGCGCGCGAGCGATTCCTTCCCTTCCCCGGCTGGACACTGCCGGGCGTGATGGGCGCGGGCGGACTGCAGGCGATGGTCAAGGCGGGGCTGCCGATCGAAGGCAAGCGCGTTGTGCTGAGCGGCACCGGGCCACTGCTGCTTGCGGTTGCCGCGAACCTTGCGAAGCACGGCGCGAAGATTGCGGGCGTGTTCGAGCAGGCGCCGCTGAGGCGCTTGATTTCGTTCGGCGTTTCGCTGAAGGCTTTTCCGGCAAAGCTGCTCGAGGGCGCGCGTTATCGCGCTGCGATGGGCGCACCTTTCCGGACGAGCGCATGGGTGACGAAAGCGCACGGGGATGGCTGGTTGCGCGCGGTGAAGGTGAGCGACGGTGGCCGGTTGCGGGAGATTGCATGCGATTATCTTGGGTGCGGATTTCACCTTGTGCCGAACCTGGAGTTGCCGCGGCTGCTTGGATGCCGCATTGATGACGGATTTACCGCGGTGGATGGGGCGCAGCAGTCGAGCGTGCCCGGCGTGTATTGCGCGGGAGAGTTGACCGGAATTGGGGGCCTTGACAAGGCGCTCGTTGAGGGCGAGATTGCGGGCCTCGCGGCGGCGGGGCGACCGGCGGCGCATCTCTACAAGCGGCGCGATCGCATGCTGCGATTCGCGTGGCAGCTTGAAGACGCGTTCGCGCTGCGCCCGGAGTTGCGCGCGCTGGCCGAGCCGGAGACGATCGTGTGCCGATGCGAGGATGTGCGATTCCGCGCGCTCGAAGGCCTTCGCAACGGACGCGAGGCAAAGCTGCACACGCGCTGCGCGATGGGACCCTGCCAGGGCCGCGTGTGCGGGCCGGCAACGAAGTTTCTCTTCGGATGGGGAAGCGAGAGCGTGCGGCCACCGCTGACGCCGGCGCGAACCGGAACGCTGGCCGCAGAATTCGAAAAGTCTGAGGCATAGCGGATTGGCGCTGTCGCAGCATCAGGTATGCCGCGGCGGAGGAGAATCGCGTTCTGTTCTACACTGAGAGGTACGCTTTGGAGTCCCTGTAGATGTCTTACGCTGCTGTTTCTGTGGATGCGCGCCGGCTTCCATCCCCCGCACTGCGACGTTTCGCGTGGGGCGTCCTTGCATACTTTATTGCTGTAATTCTTTGGGGCGGGTTGGTGCGCGCAACAGGCTCAGGCGCGGGCTGCGGAGACCACTGGCCGCTCTGCAACGGGACGATGATCCAGCACTCGCCGCGCGTGGACACGATGATCGAGTTTACGCATCGCGTGACCAGCGGGATCTCATTCTTTTCGGCGGTCGGGCTCATGATCTGGGCTTTCATGGGCACGGTGAAGGGACATCTGGCGCGCTCCGCGGCGACGGCGACTGTCGTGTTCACGCTTGTTGAGGCGATCCTGGGAGCGCTGCTCGTCAAGCTCGGCCTGACCGCCCAGAGCCAGTCGCCGCTGCGGGCGCCGTACCTGGCGCTGCATCTCACAAACACGCTGCTGCTGCTGGCGGCGCTGACGCTGACTGCGCACCTACTGAGCCGGAGGCAAGGGTTCACGCGCGACACGATTCGGGTGGTCGCGCCGATCGGAGTGATCGCGTGCGTGATCGTGGTGATGATGGTCGGGGTTACGGGATCTCTGGCGGCTCTCGGCGACACGCTGTTTCCGGCAACGTCGCTGGGCGCGGCGCTCCGCGAGGATTTTGCGGCAACGAGCGGGTGGCTCGTGCGTTGGCGGTGGACGCATCCTACGATCGCGTTCCTTGCCAGCATTTTTGTCATCTGGCTGGCGGCTCGCGCCCGCCGTCGCACTGCGGTTTGGGACAACCGTGGGTTGTCGGCGCTGGTTCTGGCGCTGCTTGGGGCGCAGTACGTGCTGGGAGTGATGGATGTGCTGTTGCTTGCGCCGACGTGGCTGCAGATCGCGCACCTGCTTGGGGCGGATGTGCTGTGGGCCGCGCTGGTAGTGCTGACGGCGCGCGTTGCGATCGAGCCGGTGAGGCAGGGACGAGGGACTAGGGACTAGGGACCTCGAGAGCCGCCATCACTCTCCGTTCGATCTGTTTCCTACGCTGGACGCCGTGTTTGCGAGTGCAATTGGATACGCGCATTCTGCAGTATTCCAACGCCCAGCGGAGGTCGGATTCGTCCCGGTGCTTAATGGCAGCTTCGATCCGTGCGAGCTCTTTGAAGCGCGTCATGGTGCTGCAAACTTCCTAGTGCCAGGCGCCTGGTCCTCGTCACTTCACCAGCACTCCGGCTGCGGGATACTTCTTTCCATTCACGGTGGCGTCGATTTCCGGAAGCTCGGGGGTGGCAGTCAGCCACTCGATCTTGCCATCGCGGAGAATCACGGTGTCTTCGGCCTTGCCGCCGCGGATGCTGGGGTTCCACGCGAAGGCCTGATTGTTCACCACCGCCTCGGTTCCATTGGGTGTTGCGACCCATTCGCGCTCTCCGTAGCCGGTGGGGCCGCCCTGATGGTGGAAGCGCTCTTCGCCGGGGAAGCCCTCGGCCGCGTAGGCCTGCTCCGCGACGCGGAACAGCTCTGCCGAGGTCGCGCCGACCTTCGTGGCGTCTAGCAGAGCGGCGTTCACCTGCGCCGCGGATTTGAAGCGCGCGGCGAGTTCGGCGGGCAGGGCGCCGAAGTGGATAAACCGCGTGATGGAAATCGCCAGTCCCCACTTGCGCGAGCACAGGTTGAGCATGGCGTAGCTCTTGAGGCGGCGGCCGCGGGCGACGGCGTGCTTGTATTTGAAGATGCGATCGTCCACCGCGTAGAGATAGACCGAAGGCAGGATGCCGCGGCGCAGGAGATTGGCGGCGGTGATGGCCTCGAGATCGTACTCGCTGAGGCCCGGCTCGACGGCGTGCAGGGATTCGACTGTTGCGTCTGCTGTCTCTTCGCCGAGCCAGCGGTAGCGCGCGATCTCGGTCTCGCTCAACGACTGGCGCAGCGGAAAGAGATTCGCGGGCGAGGTTCCGGGGAATGGCGTGTCCGAAGCGAGCGGGCCGCCGGCCAGCTTCTTCGCTGTGTCCAGAGTATCGTCGGCGAACCATGGGAACGTCACGGGCTCAAAATCGAGCGCGCCGAATTCTTCATCGTGCAGGCGCGGGGCTTCGTTTTCCGTGGTGAAGTAGTAGCGCCTGTCCTCGGCCGTAACCAGCAGCGCGGCTACGCCGGTCTCGCAGGGAGTAAGCACACGCAGCTCGACTGCCCCGCCTGTTATCCACGCCACATTCTCGTTGCGGCGAATGAGTACGCCCCCAAGCTTGTTTGCGCGGAGCCATTCGACCAGCTTCTGGTGCTTGTGCTCCAGCTCGTCGTTCCACGCGGATTGAGTTACGAGAGTATTCCCGCCGACTACGAGATCCTTGCTGATCCTTTTACCCATAAGAGCGCCCCTTCCGATGATTGTGCGGCCACATGCGAAGGGCGTTGACGATGTCCGTCAACGCCCTCTGGTTTTCTCGCCTGCCTAGTCCAGGCTCGGGTGGTAGTGGCTCTCCCACCCGAGATAGTTGGAGGCGGCTTCGTGGATGGCCTTCGAAACGTCGCTGAAGTTGGCCGCGACGTGGTGCTCGAAGGCTTCGCGGCAGATGTACTTGAGCAGCTTCTGCAGCTCGGGAATCTCCGCCACGCCCGCGCCTCCGAAGGTTTCGAGCGGATCGTCGGTGAAGCGGCCCGGTCCGGTGTAGCCGCGAACAACGCCGCGGCGATCGTCGGTGGAAAAGCGCGCATACGTCATGCCGCCGGCCTTCACGCGGCCCACGCAGGTGCCGAAGGTGTTGAGCTTGCCGACGGTTCCGGCGATGATCTCCTGGTAGTCCATGCGGACGTCCTTGAAGAAGTGCTTGGGCAGGTTGGAGCAGTGGAAGCAGACGCACTTGTTCGGGTCGTCGCCGTAGTTGTTGTTCCAGTCGAGCAGCGCGGACGGCGTGCCGGAGGCGAGCGCGAGCATGTACATGCTGAGCACGCCGGGAACGTCGACTTCGCAGGCCGACGGCAGCAGTTCGTTGGACATCATGCTCATGACGGTGCAGGGCACCACGCCGAAGAACTCTTCCATCGAGGTCCAGCACTGGAGAGCGGTGATGTTGATGTGCGCCTGCTTCATCCATTCTTCGACGACAGCGGCGAGCTTGGACTGCTTGATCAGGCCTTCTTCGGAGATGCCGGCGGTGGAGACGTAGTCCTTGATCTTCTTGAGCTTCTCCTGCACCACGTCATCGGAATCCTTTAGCCGGTTGATGCGGCCGAAGACTTCGGAGAGGTCCAGCGTCTCGACGGTGATGCCGTTGGTCTCGAGAATGCGCTCGGAGTAGCGCACCGTGTTGAAGGCCGTGGGGCGCGCGCCGATGGCGCCGATGCGCAGGTTCTTGAGGCCCTTGACGATGCGGCACACGGCCGAGAACCACTCGAGGTCGGCCTTGAATTCCTTCGAAGTAACGGCCTCGGTGTGGAGCGTCGTGAGCGAGTACTTGATGCCGTACTGCATCATGTTGTTGCAGGCGCTCATTTTGCCGCAGAAGCTGTCGCGGCGGACGGCGATGGTCATGTTGTCGGAGCGGTCGGGCGTGGCCTGCACCAGCACCGGAACCTTCAGTCCCGAGAGGCGGATCGCGTCGACAATGCCGCGCTCTTCGCCGAAGTTGGGCAGCGTGACGATGATGCCGTCAAGCTGCTCTGCGTGCTTTTTGAAAAGCTCGGCGCAGCGCTGGGCTTCCACGTAGGTTTCCACTGCGCCGTATTTCGATTCTTCCGGGGTCAGCACGATCGCCTTTGCCCCGGCCTCTTTCAATACCGAGAGAATCTCTTCGCGGCCAGTTTTTGCAAGATGATCGGGAAAGAAGCCGCGATTCCCCACCACAATCCCGAAGGTCATTGCTCGTTGCGCTGCCATGTTCGTGTCACTCCTTGAGGTCTTGCCGCAGGGCGGCGAGTTGCGTTTGCCGAATCCTCGGCAGGATGATTGCGTGGATCGCAGCGACGCGAACGTGCCGCAAGAATAAAAACTGTTTGCCTACTTCGTCTTCCCGGGCCGGTACTTGAACAGATAAACCAACCCCAGCACGAGCAGGAGCGCGCCCCACCAGACCGGGGTGTGGAGCTCAGTCAGTTGGACGCCCGGCGCAAAGTTGCCGGTCGTGGACTCGTACAACCCGTAACCGAGAATCATCCCTCCATAGACCGCGAGAAGCAGCCCGATAAAAAACCAGATCGGAATACGCGAACCATGCATGACTCTTCTCCGTTACCACACCATGACGTTGAGAACCACAAAGATGATGCCAACCGCCGTCGCCCAGAACCACTCGCGCTTGTAAAACGGCACCCACTCTTCGGTGGGTAGCTTTGTGGCGCCGTAGACGAGCCCGTCCAACTCGGCTACCGGCCGAGGCTTGGTTAACAGGCTCACGACAATGATGACGATGGCCGAAAAGCAGAAGGCCCACAGCGCGCGGAATACGTTCTCAGCCATCGGCTTGGCATCCGGCGAAAGAGCGACGATCGCGAGCTTCGCGGGGTTGAGCTTGACCCAAACGAACAGGCCCGCCGAAAACAGGATGCCGGTGAAGAGGCCGAGGAAACCAGCCATGCGCGTGGCGCGCTTCCAGAACATGCCGAACATGATGGCGGCGAGGAGCGGCGCAATGAAGATGGAAAAGAGCGCCTGAACGTAGTCCATGATGCCGTGGAACTGCTGAACAAGGTACGCAGCGCCGATGGAGACGACCACGCCGATGACAATCGACAATCGGCCGACCAGCACGTAGTGCTTGTCGGTGGCATTCTTGTGGATCAGCGGCCGGTAAATGTCATAGGTCCACACTGTGGAAAATGCGCTCACGTTGCCCGCCATGCCGCTCATGAACCCGGCGATGAGCGCCGTGATGCCGAGGCCCAGAAGTCCGGGGCCAAGATAGCGGACCATCATCAGGGGAAGGGCCTGGTTGTAGTCGTGCAGCTCGGAGTCCGGCGCGCCGCTCAAAACCTTCTGCTGTGTCTCCGGCGACAGGTTTGTCTTGGCCATCGCCGCGGAACACCCCGCGGGGTCCAGCGGCTGTCCGGTTGAACTCGCCGTGCAAGCCGCGACCACGTCTGCTCCCACCAGCTGCCGGCGGCTTCCGTCGGAATTCTGCAACAGCACCAGCCCGAGCAGGCCGGGAAGGATCACGATGAACGGCGTGGCCATCTTGAAGAACGAGCCGATGATCGGGGCCATGCGCGCTGCGCGCAGGTTGTGGGCGGCGAGGACGCGCTGCACCACAAGGAAGTCCGTCGTCCAGTAGCCGAAGCTGATGGCGAAGCCGAGGCCGAAGACGATGCCCGTCCAGTGAACGCCCATGGGATTGGAAGCAAAGCTGCCCGTATCGCGCCACAGATGGAAGTAGCTGTCCGAGTGGAGATTGGAGATGATCTTGCTCTGCATGCCGGTCCAGCCGCCGGCCTGGTAGAGGCCGAGGATCGGCACCAGCAGCGCGCCGCCCCAGATGAGCACGAACTGGAGCACTTCATTGAAGATCGCCGACCGCAGGCCTCCCAGCCCGACGTAGAGCGCAACCGCAACCGAGCTGACGATGATGCTGAAGTTGATGTCCCACCCGAGCACGACCTTCATGACGATGGCCATGGCGAACATGTTCACGCCGCTCATCAGGATCATCTCGGTGGCGAATGCAATGGCCGCCACGGTGCGGGCTTCGCCGCCGTAGCGCAAGTCCAGGTAGCCGGGCACCGAGTGCGTCTTCGAGACGTAGTAGAACGGCATCATCACCAGGCCGAGGAAGACCATGGCCGGAATGGCGCCGATCCAGTACCAGTTGGTGGCGAGAATGCCGTACTGATATGCCGATCCGGCCCAGCCCAGCAGCTCGAGCGAGCCCAGGTTGGCGGAGACGAAGCTGAGTCCGGCGATCCAGGCGGTCATCTCGCGCCCGGCCATAAAGAACTGCTCGCCGGTATCCGACTGGCCCTTCAGGTAGAAGCCGATCCAGATCACCATCGCGAAGTAGATGGCGATGACGGCAATATCGAGGGGGCGCAAGTGGGCGAGAGGCTCGGCGCTGAAGGCGAGCAGCGCCGGTACGGACGCCAGCGGTCCCGCAGGGGCAGAAGGAGAGATTGTGGCCACTCCGAACATGAGTCACCTGGGGGGCTTGCACCCGGAATACTGAAGGACGTTCGCCCCTAAGTAAATGGTTTTACTGCCGTGTTTGTCAAGCAGCAAAAACGGATCGTCCCGACGCGGTTAAGCGCTCGAAATTGCTCCGCAGCCAGAAAAAGCACGCTTTACAGTGCATGCTGCTCGAAAACGTTTGCAGACGAAGTGTACAGCCCCGCAGGTGCGTCCCGCCACGGGGTCGTTTGCACCATTTATTCCGCCGCACCGGCCGTCCGGAGAAATGCCACGGACGCAGTATCCGGGCCGGGAAACCGGCGCGCGTAGCCAAGCGCGGTGCAGTCCACAAATTCATCCGGCGCCTCGTAGTGGCCCGGCAGCCTCACGCGCAGGTTCAGATCGGCTCCGGCGCCAACCAGGAACTTCACGACCTCAAGGCCGTAGTCGAAGAACTGGCTTGCGGCGTGGAACAGCGGAGTCTGCCCGCCGACGCCGTCGGCATCCACGTCTGCTCGTGCATTCGGGTCAGCGCCGCGTCCGAGAAGCATCTGCGCGGCCTTCACGTTTCCGTACTCTGCCGCGACGTGAAGCAGCGTTGCGCCACGAAGGGTTAAGCGGCGATATGCCGTCGAACCGAAGTCCAGTTCCGGAAAGCGACGATGCACAAGGGCCGGATCGGAGTCGATCATCTCGCCAAGACGATCCAATCGCCCGCGCATGAGTTCCAGCACCGGCGGCACGTTGCGCCGCGCCGGGCAGCCGGCATCCATCAGCAGCTTGATGCATTGGGCCTGCAATACCGACCGCGAGTATGTCCCGATGACGTAATCGAGAGGGGACTCGTGACCGCGGTTGGTGGGCAGTTGCGGGTCGGCGCCGTGGTCGAGCAGCCACTTGAGCGCAAGCGGGGCCAGCGTCTCGCATGGCGCAAACAGGATGGGAAATCGTCCGCTCCACTCCGCATTCACGTCGGCGCCGTTGCGGACAAGCAGTTCCATCATAGGGATGCGGTCGTCGCGCAGCGCAGCCCTCATCAGCGGCCCGCCGCCGCCCTGGTGCACATCGGAGCCGTTGTCGATCATCCACTGCGCCATAGCTAGCCGGGCCGGCCCCGGCGGCTCCCACGGGATGCGGCACTCCGCCACCCACGTCAGGGGGCCGTTCTTTCCGTAGCCGAGCGGCGCGCGATGCAGTTCGGGGTTGCGCATCATCAGCGTGCGCACTGCTGCGAAATCGTTGGAGTCGATGGCGTGCTTTAACATGCCAGTCTCGTGGGCCGAATCGACATGCTGCTTGAGGCGTGGCCAGCTTGCGAATCCATATTGTTGCGCGACGCGGAGTTGCGCCTCTGCCAGAGACGAGGCATGGCCTTCGCGAAGCAATTGCTTCGCTTCATCTTTCAGGTGGCGAAGGTTGGGCCGGTCGGGAAGCGCGCGGGGCGACGGCGAAGAGTTGTCGGGCATGGAGCCTCCTTTCGTTTAGCGCCCGTCGTCCGCAAGTTCGGGCCGAAAGAAGGAGTGGGAAAGAACCTGAAAGGCTGGGCTTGGAGCCCTTTCCGCGGACCGGCTGCGTCCCTCACGCTG
>DATFRB010000056.1:0-6180 GCA_035263625.1 Occallatibacter sp. | reverse complement strand
GGTTTTGAGGGTATACTTGCACTTAAGTGAAGGCAAGTAGCGGGCTAAAACGACTGCCTGAACTGGCCCTGCGCCAGCGCCGGCAAGGTCTGGCCCAACAGCTCCCGCCGGTCACCGAAACCCTGCGCGGTTCGCTGGTGGAACGATACGTCACCTGCGGCAACCCCTCCTGCAGGTGCGCCAAAGGCGAGCGGCATGGGCCACTGTGGTATCTGACCGTCACCTTGGGGCGTGGACGTACGACCGGCGGTATCGTTCCAACTGAAAAGGTAGACCAGGTGCGGGGTTGGATCGAGAACTACCACAAGGTCAAAGATCATCTTGAAAAGATCTCGGAGATTAACCGGGAACTGCTGCGGCGGCAACGCGAACAACAGCGGAAACGCCAGCACAGAAAGAAACCCTAAAAATGTCGAGCGCAAAGGATGGGGCCAAGAAGACGCTCGGTCTCTTGCATTTATGAAAAGGCAAGATAGACCGCGCCACGAGATCGCGTCCTTTGCCCGCTATCTCAACAAGGTTTTCGATTTCCGCGCCTCCGCCGCTGACCTTACCGATTCCCGCGTGGCTCCCGAGATCTCTCCCGCGTCCGTCTTCCTGGCGGCCTTTCATGGTTTCGTTTTCCGTCTTCCCAGTTTTCAACAACTGGAAGCCGAACTCGAACAACCGGCTCTGCAACGCTGGATTGATGCGGACCGCGCATTCCAGGATGATGTGCTGCGATACAGTCTTTCCGGTTTTTCTGTGGAAGGCCTTCGATCCATGCTGGTGGGCATCAATCGGACTCTCAAACGGAATAAGGCTTTCGATGCCGGTCGCGTGCAGGGCCACATCGTGGCCGCCCTGGACGGCATTGAAGTGCTGTCCAGCTATAGCCGCTGCTGTGACGCGTGCCTGCAACGCCGGGTGACCGTCCGCAAAAACGGAATCAAGACCGAGCAGGTGCAATATTATCACCGCGCTGTCGGCTGTCAGATCGTCAGCAGTCCCGTAAAGGCATTCCTCGATTTTGAATGGCTCCAGCCCAACGAAGGTGAGGAGACCGCGGCTCTTCGGTTGCTTCGTAGACTTCCTCAACTCTATGGCAGCTCTTTCTTCGACATCCTCCTGCTCGACGCTTTGTACGCTCAAACCGCGGTGCTCGATCTGGCACAACAGGTCGGCTGGGGCGTGGTGATCAGCCTGAAACAAAATCAACCCGACTTGTACAAGTCAGCCGTCCGGCTCTTCGCACAACGTTCCCCCGATGCTTCTTTCACCGAACAGCGCGACCACAAAACCTATCAAGTCCTGCTCTGGGATACCGAAGGTCTGCCGTTCTGCGGAGACGATCCCCGCTTGGTCCGCGTCCTCCGTTCCGAAGAAACCCTCAGCGAAAATCACTATCGCCAAGGCGAGATCCAATCCGAGCAGACTTCTCACGAATGGCTTTGGATCACCACGCTCGACTCCAAGAACTTTCCGGCCCCCCAAGTGCGCCAGTTAGGTCATGACCGTTGGATTCTGGAGAACAACGGCTGGAATGATCTCACGCAGCATTGGGCCTTGAAGCATGGTTTTCTGCACGCTTGTCGCCATCGCCCTCAAACCATCGTCGAAGGCGGTGATCGCCGGCCAGTCGCCAACCGCGGGTTGGCCGCCGTGACCCTCATCCTGTTACTGGCCTTTACCTTGTGCTCCGCCTTCGTCCATTGCCATTCCAAACTCGTTCGGCTCTACGGCTTCAGCACGCTGGAGGTGGCTTCTCAACTGCGGCGTTCGCTCTCCAAGCTTCCACCGAAGATCCGCGCTCCAGATTGAGGCGGAAGCATGCCCAATCTCTGCGATGTGCTCGCGACCGGCGTAGTGGGACCGTAGGCCCTCCTTTTCTCAGACGCTCCCGCGGGCCGATGAAAACGCCACCGACAGCCGTTTGCAACGCCTCCCACCCGTTGCGAATTCCCTCAACCCATTGATCCGCCTCATTGGCCCGCATTTTTCCGGGTAGATCTCGCCAGTCGAGCCCAGGCATGCGAAGTTCCTGTGTGCTTGTCGGGGTCGGCAGGAACCTTCCGTAAGCCGGTGCTATACTCGCCGGAGTGCTCCGCGAAAAGGTGATGGCCATCCATCACGAGAAGGATTTCCGGTGGCGCGGCGGGGAGATTGCTCGCATCGAAGGGCTCAGCGACGCGGTCTTTGCTTTCGCGGTCACGCTGCTGGTGGTTTCGCTGGAAGTCCCGAAGACGTTCAACGACCTGATGGCAGTGATGCGCGGATTCTTCGCTTTCGCCATCTGTTTCATGCTCCTGCTCCAGGTCTGGCACGAGCAGTATCGCTTCTTCCGTCGGTACAACCTGCAGGATTCCACTTCTACTTTCCTCAACTGCATTCTCCTGTTCATGGTGTTGTTCTACGTGTACCCGCTGAAGTTCCTGTTCACCTACCTGATCAACGGCTGGATGGGCTTCGGCACGCGCGTGCAACTGCCCAACGGAGCTTGGGAGAACATGATCGAGCTGCATCAACTCCCCAAGTTGATGGCGATCTTCAGCGGGGGCTTCCTGGCGGTGGCGTGCATTTTCATCCTGCTGTTCTGCCATGCGCTGCGCCAGCGGGAGGCGTTGGAGCTGAACGCGCTGGAGGTCTTCGCCACCAAGGTCAGCATTGGCGCCGCGGTTTTCAACGGCTTCGTCGCGCTGCTCTCGCTGATGATTGCGCGATTTGCTCCCGTGCAACTGTCGGGTCTCGCAGGGCTGATCTATCCCGTGCTGCTGGGTCCGGGCTTCACGATTTACTACATGATGATGGGGCGCAGGAAGAGCCGGCTGGTCGAGTGATCACTCGGGTGGAGCGATGCGCACCTTCACGGTCCAGGCCTGCTTCGCGGTCACGGTGATCGTTCCGGCGGATCTCTCGCATTTCTTCAGGACATCGGGATCGAACCGGATGCCGGATTCCACGTCGTCCCAGGCGAAAACCTTGTACTCTCCCGGTAGACACCCGACCGTTCGAAGTGACCGTATTGGACGCGGGTAGTGGTCAGGAACAAGTCGGCACGGTGGCGCAGGCTTGCGTTGGGAGCCAGCAGGACGGTCGCGCCGGCATTCGGGTTCCCGGCGGAGTCGATCACGGCGCCGTCGACCTTGCCGCCGTCGGCGCCGAGAGTCACCCATCAGTCTCACCCGGTAGCGATCCGGCATCACGGTGGGATCCCGCTCGCCCCACATGGTCGGACCGCCGTTCACGCCCAGCATCGTAGGGTGCCGCCGGTCGTTCTCCAGCCAGGCAAAGGTACGTGCGAGATCCGGCTTCGCATTCGCCTTCCGCGGCGACGTATTCGTCTAACATGGTGAAGCGCTTTGGCGTCCGTGGTAGTGACTTCGCGGGGGCCATAGCTGCGGCCGATGGCTTCGATCCTGACCTCGACTTTGTTCAGCGGTTCGCCTGTGATGGAATTGGCCACCGTGCCGAATAGGGTTTATACGTCTCGCAGGGCTTATCCTGCGCTGAAAAGAACAAACGCGAGCAGCAGCAGCGGCGCCACGGCGGGAGCCTGGCACGAGAGGTTCCTCACTGCAGGACGGGCAGGGTCAGGTAATCGGGAGGCACGAACAGGCTGCCCTCGGTGACGCCGTGGGGGGTCAGTTTGCGGAGGCGGTCGGTGAGTTCGCGGCCGGTGAGGAAACCAGCGAGGGCGTCTTCGAAGGCGCGTGTGACGCCGACCACCTGCTGCGGCGACTCGTGGGCGAATTCCAGGCGGAATCGCGAGATGCCCGCTGCGCGCCAGTTGTCGAGGTGCAGGCCGGCCTCCTGAGATTCGGCGCCGAACACGGTGTTGCGGCATCCCACGTCGGCCAGCACAGGATGCGCGCGGCCGGCGGTGTCGCGCAGGGCGATCCGGTGTTGTTCGCAGGGGCGGCCGCAATCCAGGTAGCTCTTGCCGTTGGAGAGGAAGCGCGCGAAGACGCAGTGCTCGGTGTGGAAGACCGGAAGGTGCTGGTAGGCGACGGCCTCGATGCGGCCGGCGCCGAGCTGGCGGGCGAGATCGGCGACCTGCGCGGCGTTGAGGTCGTGGGTGGGGGCGAGGACGGCCACGCCGAGTGCGAAGAGTTCCTCGGCAGAGAGGGTGTTGGCGGCGTTGAGGCTGAAATCGCCGATGAGGTCGCGATGCGGGCGGCCGCTCAGGGCCTCGAGCAGGCCGGTGGAGCGCACCAGGATGGGGCAGTCGCAGCCGATCAGGAAATCGACGATCTTCTCTTCGCCCGGTTTGAGCACGCGCGGGGCGGCGACGCGGACGGCGATGCCGGCCTGGCGCACCTGCTCGATGGAGGGGCGCAGGCCGTAGAGGTCGAGGTAGTCGAGGGTGATGGAGGCGGGGCGGAGTTCGATGGCGGCGACGAGCTGGTCCGGCGTGCGGACCAGGAGGTGCAGGGTGGGGCCCTCCCAAAAGGGGACAGACGCATTGATTGCGGAACGTCTTGAGGAGGAAGGAGTAATCAGATAAATGCGTCTGTCCCCTTCTTGGAGCTTGTCGACGGCGTCGCGGCGCATCGTGTTCAACACGGAGGCGGGGGCGAACGGTGTACCCTCCACGTCCAACTCCAGATCGGCGAGTTCGTAGGGGGTGTTGCCGAGGCGGCCGAATTGGGCGCGCAGATATTCGGCGTCCACGCCGCGATTGCGCGCGACGCCAAGCGCGAGCTTGCTTTCGACTATGACGCGCGCTTCGCCCACGGACCATTCCGCGCGCAACGGTTGGGCCTCGCGCGCCCATGCGCGGACATGGACGGGCTGCTTGCGCACCGGCGACGTCGCTGCGGTGTAGACGCGGGCCGCCTTGTCCACATCGGGATCGTGGGTGCGCCACACCAGATCGCCTTTGCGGATCCTGCCCGGTCGAATCGCTCCGTTGCCGAAACGGAGCTCCTGGTTCTCGATCTCGAAAATCCGGCCGCCTTCTTCGGCCTCTTCGGGACTGCGCCAGTCGGCGGCGTCAAAGACCACGCCGTCGCCGGGTTTGAGCGGCGCGATCTGGTGGGCGTCTGAAGGTTCGATCACCACGCCGCGCTCAGTGACGCGCGTCACGCGGCCCATCAGCACGCCGCGATGTCGCGGAGCGCGCCCGTGGACCACGGCCTGGTGGTCGGTGCCGTTCAGGAAGAACGGACCGAGGCCGCGCGAGTATACCTGTTCCAGGCGCAGTTCTTCGGCGGGCGTGATGGAGAGTGGGCGTCCCGCCCACGCTTCGTCGACGGCTTTGCGATAGGCGGCGGTGGCGAGCGCGACGTAGTCGGCGTCCTTGTAGCGGCCTTCGATCTTGAGGGTGGAGATGCCGATATCGATGATCTCGGGTACCTGGTGCAGCGCGTAGAGATCGCCGGGCGAGAGGAGGTAGCGCGCATCGCCGAGTGGTTGCTGCCTGCCGTCCACCAGCAGGTCGTAAGGCAGGCGGCAGGCTTGGGCGCATAGGCCGCGATTGGCGCTGCGGCCGCCCCAGGCTTCGGAGGAGAAGCACTGACCCGAGTAGGCGACGCAGAGCGCGCCATGGACGAAGATTTCCAGCTCGCAATCGACGGCGGCGCGGATGGCGCAGATCTCGGCAAGCGAGAGCTCGCGCGCCAAGGTCACGCGGTTGGCGCCCAGGCGCTGGGCGAGCCGCACGCCGTCGGCGCTGGTGATGCTCATCTGAGTGCTGGCGTGGAGTTCCAGGTCGGGCGCGATCCGGCGGGCCATCTTCAGAACGCCCAGGTCTTGAATGATGATCGCGTCGGCGCCGGCGCGCGCGATGTCCTCCAGCGCCCGGGCGGCCTCCTCCAATTCGTGGTTGAAGACCAGCGTATTGAAGGTGACGAACCCGCGGACGCCGCGCTGGTGCAGGGTTCGCATGACGTCGGGCAATTCGGTGAGCGAAAAGCCGACCTTGGCGCGCGCTGTGAAATGGTGGAGTCCGAAATAGACCGCGTCGGCGCCGGCTTCGACAGCCGCGCGCAATTGGGGCCAATATCCCGCGGGACTCATTACTTCCGGTTTGCGCTTGAGGAACACTCGAGGAAGGCTACCCTGTTACCAGTATTGCAGGTGTTGGTGCACGTGCGCTTACGACCAGGTGCGGAAGGCAATTTTGCCCCAATATCCCAGATACAAGGCGACCGCCGCGGATGTGAGGGACAACGCCGCCGAAAGCCAGTACACCTGCCACTG
>DATFRB010000055.1:0-92025 GCA_035263625.1 Occallatibacter sp. | reverse complement strand
CCAGGTCTCGCTTTTGAGACCTGGGAGAACACGAAGCTTCGCTATGCGGTGTATTCTTTTGGGCAATGACTCGGGGACTTGTGCGTTATCAGCAGTGCGGCGACCTGCATTTCATCACGTTCAGTTGTTATCGCCGACAGGGCAGGTGGCCCAGGTCTTGGGGATGTGCGCTGAAGGACAGACGTTGCGTGCCCCAGGTCTCGCTTTTGAGACCTGGGAGAACACGAAGCTTCGCTATGCGATTTCTTCTTTTGGACGGGTGCCCCCGGTCCCTCGCCTTTGGGGACCGGGGAGTCACGGAAGTCTGCCCAGCCGCCTTTCTTATCGCTATTCCCCGCCATCGTCTGAGTGTGAACCACGTCCCGGCGGGCGTCCCGGGTCCCAGCAAGCCGGTTCCATCACCGGAAGAGGGTGCCCCGAGTCCGGACTCTCAGACCCGGGATACCATCAATCTATCTTCGCCTCATGTTCCCCAAGATCTTCACTACACATGTGGTGAACATCCACCGCATACGTAGTATCTGTACTAGCAATATTCGTCGTATCTTCGCCTCTTTCGCCCATAGGCGCCCCCCAAACCAGGCCGCGGCCTGGAGAAACCGCCTCCAAATTGCGAGGAAAAAGAGAGATTCAGGGGCCATTCCAAATCAGCCCCGTCTGTGGAAAAAGAAATTTTGAAACGCATCATTCAGGAGTTCCGTCTGCTATAGTAAGAACAACTTGAACAGGTTCCCGAGATGCCCGCCCAGCGCGGGCATTCGCATTTCAGATTCAGGAACTTGTAGTTACTACCCAGTAAACAGTCTCACTTCGAACGTACCCAGAAAAATAATACCCCCCTCCCCCCCTAATTTTCTTTGGGGGAAAGACCCTGTGAACGCCCAGACTCGAATGTTGCAAACAAAGCGTTTATATTAAAAGGCGCCTCGGACTGTCCCGCAAGATGGGACTTTTAAGCATAAGTTCGCTGCATTTAGTTGCGTTTTTTCAGCGGTTTCGAAGGCACAGCGAGCGTCTGATCGCGTCCACGCAGCCCTGGTCCGGATCAACCCTCGAGCTGCACGAGTCCGGCGGCCGCAGGCTGCACCGGCGGGATGGCGTCCATCGGATATCCCAGCCGCTTCCACTCGTCGAACCCGCCCTTGAGCGGCCGCACACGCTCCACACCCAACTTGTGCAGCTTCAACGCCGTAGCCGCCGCCGTAGCCTCGCTCGGGCACGTGCAGTAGAGCACAATATCGCGGTCCCGCGGAATCTCCTCGACCCGCGCCGCCAGGTCCTCCGGCGACACGTGCAGCGCTCCCGGCAGCGTAAACGGGTCCGGCAGCAGCTCCAGCGGATGCCGCAGATCGACGATGTACACCTGGTCTCCCGCATCCAGCAGGCGCTTAAGCTCTTCCGGCTCAAGCCGCGACTGCGCCAGCCGCCTGAGCAGCCTCTTCCGCCGCACCAGCCGCCACGCAAAGAAGCCCACAATTCCCACCACCAGCAGCGAACCGGAGAACCGCCCAACCCACGCCAGCGCCTGCGGATCGCGCTGCAGCGCTTCGCCGAAGATGCGTCCTCCGGTGAGCAGTGCAGTAACCCACAACAATGACCCGATCAAATCAAAGAGCAGGAAGTCGGGATATTTCATGCCGTTCTGCCCCGCGATCGGCGACATCAGCGACGCGAGTCCCGGCACGAACTTCCCGAACATCAACGTTATGTGCCGCCTGCGGCCAAACGAGTTCTGCGTCTTCCGCACGCATGTCGTGGGTTCCAGCGACAGCTTGCAAAGCAGGTTCAGCATGTGGCGCCCATATCTCCGCCCGACAAAAAACCACGTGCTGTCCGATATCAGGCAGGCGCAAACCGCGGCCATTAAAGCGAACGAGAATTTGAGCTCGTGTTCCGCAGACAGCGCACCTCCTGCCAGCAGCACGGGCGTAGCTGGCAGCGGAATCCCAAGCTGCTCGATCAGCACCCAGCCGAACAGCAGGAAGTATCCGTAAAGGCTGAGGATATGGATTGGCAGCTCCATGGTCAGGGTCTCCGTCGTCCGCAGGTCAATTCCGTGTCGAATGGCAAAAATACGCCCGCACGCCTATGTGATGAAACAACTTGAGCTTCGTTGCAGGAGAACTAGATTAAATCACAAACGATCAGGGCCGCCCGAAGGCGGCCCATCCATCGCGACATCGGACAGCCTTACTTGTTCGTCCCTGACGCTGCTGTGGCAGTCGCCGTCGACGCCGGCGTCGCGGCAGGCTCAGCGGAGGCGGTCGCCTGGACCGGCTTGTCTTCAAAATACTTGTGATCCCAGAGCTCACGATAAAACGTTCCAGTCAGCTCGGCCGCGCGAGGACCGAAAGTGGGCCTCCCGCCTTCGAGGAAGAATACGGTGACCAGGCTCCCCTGCGGAGACTCGGAGTACGATGCGAACCAGCCGAACCGGGTTCCTTCATTGGAGCACGTGCCGGTTTTGCCGAACACCGGCAGTTCCGTGAAACTTGCGCGCAAGCGGCGGGCGGTGCCGTATTCAACCGCGCCGGCCATGCCGTCCTGCAGGTCCGGGACAAATTTCGCGATGTCGAGCGTGCGCTTAACGCGCGGCTGAAACGCTGCGGCTTCCTCAAGCGTGGTCGGGTGCTGAAGGTAGTAGAGCGTCCCCCCGTTGGCAAGGGCGGCCACATACGCCCCAAGCTGCAGCGGCGTCATCGATACGCCCTGCCCGAAGCTGCACATTTTGCCCACGCCGCCTTCCGACTCGGGAATCGGCTGATCGGGGTACGCGCCAAGCTGCTCGCCGGGGATATTCCAGCCGGCCAGCTCGCCGAGGCCGAACATGTTGGCGTAATGGCGAACTCGCTCGAAGCCGAGTTCGCGGCCGAGCTCTTCAAAGTAAAGGTTGTTGCTCTTCGCCAGGGCCTGGGTCATATTCATGCGGAACCCGGGCAGCTGGACCATCGTGTCACGGGTGACGATCCCCTCGGAGAGGGCGGCCATTGCGACGGTGATCTTGATCGTAGAGCACGGCTCGGCTCCAGGCGAGAGAGCCAATTTCTGATTGACCATCGCGAGGATGCGGCCGCTGGACGGATCGATGACCACGGCGGTGCCATTCATGTCGCCCAGGGCATCGATGGCTGCCTGACGGACTACAGGATCCTCGCCGGTTGTGATGTCGCCGGTAAATTCATCGGGGGTCGCAAAGGAGCTCGCGGTGAAGCGCTCGTAATAACGATGATGCCGAACCCGAAGGCTGGCGCGCCGAATCGTCGCAGCGCCATTGCCGACTCTGGACGAATGGTGCGCCACCGCATGCCCCACCCCCACTTTGGCCGAAGAATGCGCGGTCGCGTGCCCCGCATGATGCACGGGGTGGTGCGTCTCGACCAGATGCTGCGATTTGGCGTGGTGCACGGAGCGGGGAGCGTCCAGCGCAGCGGCGCGGGCGAACCCGGAACCCGTCAAGGCAAGGCTGCAAATAATTGCGCAAGATAATCTCATCCAGCTGGCATCCTCTCAAGAAATGGGCCGTGCCATGCGTCTGCCCCGGGCACCCGCACTTCTTAACTATCGGCATCTTCGCGTGATCTTGCGAATATTCGCCGCGGAAAAACCGACTCAACTCATTTCACCGGGGCGTCAAACCGGTGAAAAATTCACTTCTCCGACCCTGGAGATACGCAAAAAAACGCAAATCCACACAGTCCGGGTGAGTCCATGGTCGACCTTATGGCCGCCACTCGTACTGCCTTATGCTGGAGAGCTTATGTCGAATATACAGCCAAAACACTCCAGCGCAAACTTAAAACCTATCACGTAGGACACTTCAGCTTGGACGTTGGAGCGGGCTGAGGCGTCACTCTTGATTCCTTTTCCGGGAGCAACCTTCAGCCAATCCCATTATCGGCCTTAGATGCGGAATTGACAAAACTCCCGGTTCCATTCCTTAAAACTGCGACCGGCGCATAAACGTTGGTACTTCGAGGTCCCGCTCGGCTTCCTCCGGCCTGTCCGAAAACAGGGCTCCGACGGGCTGTGGCCTACGGTCCTCAACACCCGCCGAAGTACGCACACCGTTACCTAGGTCATTTGCGTAGTCGCGCGGCAAGGGCTTGTAGGCGGATTCTTCACTGAGCTCAGCAAACTTCGGCCTTGCAGGAAGTTCCGCCAGCTCCTGGCCTGCGAAGAGTTGCTCGAACCGCTCCGAGTCAGACGACACGCATGTGGTCGCGGCGGCCTCCTTTGAGATAACTGCCGAGGCGAAGACCGGCTCTTCGTCCTCAACGGCCGGGCGCTGATCCATGTCGTCGTCATCTTCGCTCATGAAGCGCGGAGGCGCGGGAATTGGGTCGTCCATCACCTCCGGCTCAACTACCGCCGTGGCGACGGCTGCTTTTTCAGAAGCAGCAGCCGTGGCCGACACCACAATCGGCTCGCGCATCCAGGTGTCAGTCGCCATTACCGGCACCGAAATCACGGGGAGGGGTGTTTCCTCCACGGCGAGCATGCGGGTGCGGCGGTCGCCGTTGGGCATCTGGTCTCGGAAGCCCGTGGCGATCACGGTGATCTTGACCTCTTCACCCATCTTCTCGTCGAGCACTGCCCCGAAGATAATGTTGGCGTCCTCGTGCGCTGATGTCTGGATAAGCGATGAGGCGGCATTCACTTCGGAGAGCTTGAGTGCGCTGGAGCCCGTGATATTGATGAGGATGCCGCGGGCGCCATCAATCGCGCCTTCCTCGAGCAGCGGAGACGCCATGGCTGCCTGCGCGGCCTCGACGGCACGGTTTGGGCCGCTACCAGTTGCTGTGCCCATCACCGCGTGGCCCATGCCCGCCATGGTCGTTTTCACATCTGCAAAATCGCGGTTGATGATGCCCGGAATCGTGATGATGTCGCTGATGCCCTGCACGCCCTGGCGAAGCACGTCGTCTGCGATGCGGAACGACTCGAAAAAGCCGGCATCCTTGGCCACGGCGAGAAGCTTCTCGTTGGGAATGACGATCATAGTGTCGACCGACTCGAGCAGTTCCTTCAGACCGCGCTGCGCCTGCTGCAAGCGGCGCTTGCCTTCGAACGCAAACGGCTGCGTGATCACTGCGACAGTCAGGATACCCATCTCGCTGGCGAGCGAGGCGATCACCGGAGCGGCGCCGGTGCCGGTGCCCCCGCCAAGGCCCGCCGTCACGAACACCATGTCGGCGCCTTCGAGAGCTTCGATGATCTTGTCGGAGTCTTCGAGCGCAGCGCGGCGTCCCACGTCCGGGTTCGCGCCCGCGCCGAGGCCACTGGTGAGCCGCACGCCGAGTTGCAGCTTGACCGGTGCCTCGCAGTGCTTTAGCGCCTGCACGTCGGTATTGGCGGCGATAAACTCGACGCCTTCCATGTTGGCCTGGATCATGCGGTTGACCGCATTGCCGCCGCCGCCGCCCACGCCGATGACCTTGATGCGCGCGCCCCGCGGGCTCTCTTCGTGGTATTGAATGCGCATTTCCCCAGCCTGCATTGCGTTCTCCATGATTTCTCCCGGCCTCCTCGTCTTCCGTCTAGAAACTTGCTGCAAATATGGCCCGCAGCTTGGCACGTAATCCGTTACTCTCTGCCGCGCGCGTTACGCGCGTCCGATGTGCGTACAAGAGCATGCCGATGGCGGTCGCGAACCCCGGATGCGCGAGATCGCCGGGCATGTTAGAGAGCCGTACCGGCATTCCCGTGCGCGCGGGCACGCGCAGCTGGCTCTCCGTGACATCCAGGATCCCCGGCAGCATCGCCCCGCCTCCGGTGAGCACGCAGCCCGCGCCGAGCGCATCGAGCACGCCGCCTTGGCGAAGGCTTTCCTTGACGAAATGCATAAGTTCCCGCGCGCGGGGCTCCAGGATCTCCGCGACCGTGCGGAGGCCGAGCATCTGCGGCTGCGGGTTCGCAATCTCGATCTCAGCAGTCTGCGGAACGGCCGTCACCACGCAATGACCGTACTGGCGCTTGAGCTGTTCGGCGTGTTCGAGCGGCATCTGCAATCCGACGGCGAGATCGTTGGTGAAGTGCGCGCCACCGATGGGAATGGAGGACGTATGCGCAACCGCGCCCTCGAAGAAAACAGCCAGGTCGCTCGAGTGCGCGCCGATGTCGAGTATGCAGACGCCAAGTTCGCGCTCGTCGGCGGAAAGCGTTGACTCCGCGGAGGCGACCGACTCAAGAACAGCCTCGGTAACTTCCAGCCCGGCGCGATTGGCGCAGGTCACGGTGCTCTGCAGCGCGCTGCCCGAGCAGGTGGCGATATGCAGGTCGACCTCGAGCCGCGCCCCTACCATTCCAACCGGATCGAAAATCCCGGGCTGGTCATCGACGATAAACTGCCGCGGCAGCAGGTGCAGAATCTCGCGGTCCGGCGGGCGCTCCACCGCGCGCGCGCGCTCCACCGCGGTGCGCACATCCTCGCGCGTGATCTCCCGCATGCGGCTGCCGAGCTCAAATCCCCCGTTGGTGTTCAGGCCGCGGATATGCGGACCACCGACGCCTACCACGCACTCATCGATATTGGCGCGGGCTACCAGTTCGGCGTGTTCCACTGCGGCCTTCACTACGCGGGCCGCGGGGCCAAGATCGCCGATCATGCCCTTGCGCATGCCGGCCGAGTCAAACGCCGCATGGCCGCGATAGCGCAGCGCGCCCTCATTCAAATCGGCGGCGAGCACGCGCGTGCACGCGCTGCCGATGTCGAGCACAACGATCAGGTTTTCTTCCCTCTGGCTCATCGTGCGCTCACAGTCCCTGCCCGTACCGGGATACCGGGCGATTCGTGCCATGGTGGCGCAGAGCCGCAGCATGTTTGGCTGCGGCCTGCTTTCTCTTTTCCCGCGCCGAACGCGCAGACGGCCTCGCGCCCGAATGGGGATTCACCCGCGTTCCATGATCCGCAGAAGCCGATCCGGCGCGATCCGCCGAGTCCGGATTCGCCGAATCTGCGCCCTGTGCCGGATCGGCAGCCGACACAGGTTTGCCGTCGCCCGCATTCACCGCAGTCTGCGCGCCGGCGCCCTTCGCCATTTCAAGCACCACCTGGTTGTCATAGCGGAGATCGACGGCGGCGAGCCGCGGATACTGTTGCCGCCACTCCGCAATGTGCGCGCGGTAGCGCTGGTAGCGCGCCATGAATTGATCGTCCCCGAAGTGCGCGAGTATGTCAGCGCCCTGCTCAGGCATGAGCACCCGCGCATCTTCGGGGTCGGTCAAGTCGATTTCCGAGATCTGTTCAGAGTAGTGCTGGCCTGTCGAATCCAGGTCGCCGATGAGCCGCTGGTAGACTGCCATTCGCGCGCGCCGCGACGCCGCGGGATCACGCGGATCGATGCCCGTGACCACCGGAAACGAGTAATGATGTTTCGTCATTGCCTCTGGGGACATGGACAACACCACGCCGTTCGCATCGACAAGATCGATCTGCTGGCCTTCACGCGCGAAGGCAATCGGCGTGCGCTCCTTGACGGTGACGCGGATCTGGTCGGGCAGAAGGCGCATCACTGCGGCGCGCTCCACCCACGGAATCTGCTCAAGCTCCTTGCGCCGATCGGCGAGGTGAATGAAGAAAACATTCTTTCCGATGTCCGCGCCGAAGACGGGGAGAATTTGCGCGCGCGTCACCTCGCTGAGCCCCGTAGCCTGGATGTCCTCGGTGCCCGCGATGCGGAATCGGCCGTCGCGCTCGAGAAAGCGGCTCAGAAGGACGCTGCACGTAATGAATCCGGAAAGAATAACCAGCGCGCCGGCAGCGAGCAGCCCGCGGCTCAGTTTGGAGACCGGTCTATACCATGGGCCGGATTCCGTTTCGTAACGGCGCCGTCTGCGCGGTAAATCGTCGTCGGCGTCATCGTCCATCTCCAGCGGCATGCCGGGCAGATTGCGCCCCGTCTGGGGCGAGGCCTGCTGCACGCGCCGGAAGCGGTTTTCCGCCGGCGCTTCTTCTTCCCAAGGTAGGGATCCGGTTTTGAGACTGCGCTGTGTAGCCACGCCTGAGCAGGGTCGTGAGATTCGCCAGACTCAACTATAGGTCGGATGAAAGTGGATTTTGCCCGCAGGAATTCGAAGGGGAACCGCATGGGTAACGGGGGCGGAACAGGGTAATTCTTCGGCTCATCCTGGATTCGGCGTCCGGTATGCTTTCGCCATGATTTCTTCCGTTCCTATCTGCAGGATGGCGCTGACGACGCTCGTCGCTTTGGCGCTTTCCAGTTCCGCTCAGACCCATCACGCCTACAAGTATTTCCGCGCAGGCAATCCAGCCGATGCGGCTCACGCTTCTCCGCGCGCGGGTTACGCGCTCATGGGCGGCGGCGAAGACCTCGACGAAGCATTCCAATGGCTGTGCGATCGCGCCGGCGGCGGCGATTTTCTCGTTCTCCGTGCAACCGGAACCGATGCTTACAACCCCTACATTCGAAAACTGTGCCCGAAACTGAACTCAGTGGCCACGCTGGTGATCCCGAATCGCGAAGCCGCCGCTGATCCATTCGTCGAGAAGACGATCCGGCACGCGAGTGCGCTATTCATTTCCGGCGGCGACCAGGCGAACTACATCAACTTCTGGATGGGCACGCCTGTGCAGTCCGCTTTGAACGATGCAATCCAACGCGGCATCCCGCTCGGCGGAACGAGTGCGGGGCTTGCGGTCATGGGCGAGTGGGCCTATTCAGCCCAGGGCGACAAGCCCGACGACCCGAACCTAAGTGGCGAACTCGCCTTGAGCGACCCTCTCGGCCCGCGCATCACGCTGGTCCATGGCTTCCTGCACATTCCTCCGCTGATGGGCGCCATTACAGACACTCATTTCGCGAAACGCGATCGGATGGGCAGACTCCTGCTTTTTCTGGACCGGCTCAATCAGCCCACGCAGACTAATGAGCCCGATGGAAAGTCGTTGCGTTCACCGGGACGTGGAACCTGCGGGATCGGGGTTGAGCAAGAAACTGCGGTGCTTCTCAAGCCGGATGGGGCGGCGCGTGTGATTGGCAGGGGCAACTCGTATTTCATCTGTCCGGGGACACGCTATGAAGGCTTGGTCGTGCCAGAACCATCCGGCATCCTGGCACTACACTTCGTTACATTCGGCCCGTTCGACGTGCAAAGGGTTGCGCCGGGTCACGCCTTCAATCTCAAAACGTGGTCCGGCGATTCAACACACTATACACTCACTGTAAAGAGCAGGCAGATTCTGTCATCGCAGCCCGGCGGCTCAGTCTACTAATTCACTTCGCTTCGCCCGCTTTCTGGTCCCCTGTCCTCGATCCCTGGTCCCTGCCTTTACCACTCGAGCGTATGCACCGAGTCCCCCGGCACGTCGAACTCAATCGCGTTCGAGCCCAGCACAAGCTGCACCCGCTGCTCAGCCCCGCGATTCGCCACCACGACCACATGCGTCCCATCCGGATTCACGCAGCCGCAGTACGTCAAGCCCGGCCGCGCCGCATCAGGCGCGAGGCCATTCGTCGCAAACACCTTCGCCCCGCGCTTGATGTGCCGCGAATAATGCGCGAACGCCCAGTACTGCCCGCTCTGCGTAACCTTGTGCGATCCGTTGTCGATCGTAATCGTCCCGCCGCACGAGAACGGCCCGATGTTCGGCTTGCCCTTCTCGTCAAGTGCCAGGTTCCACGCCGTGATGCAGCGCGCCCAATTGTTCAGAATTCCATTGAACGTCTGCGCCCATTGCGTGAAGTCCGTCTGGTAATCCGGCTGCGTAATGTCCGGTCCACCCTCGGTCCAATAGGCGTGCTTCGCCGGGAAGGCGTCGTGCACGCGCGTCATCGCGACCGGCTCGCCGACATAACCGTGCCACGCGATTCCGTCCACCGCCTCGTAAACTGCCGGATCGCTCAGTTCGTCGATGGCGCGGCCCCACAAACTGTAGTTGTGGTCGAGCAGCCAGATCTTGGTGTCGAAGCCGGCTCTTTTGATCGCGGGGGCGAGGAATTTGGCAGCAAACTCCATCTCGATTTCCTGAGCCCAGGTGCAGGCCGGCATGCGCCCGCCCTGCTCCGCGTCGGTCTCGTTCTGCACCGTGACTGCGTTGATGAGCACGCCCTCGGCCTTGTAGCCTTCAAGGAACTTCACGAAGTACCGCGCATAAGGGTCGAAGCTGCTCGCACGCATCGCGCCACCGAGCATCGTCTTGTCCGGCTTCATCCATCCCGGCGGGCTCCACGGCGACGAGAATAGGAACAGCTCCGGGTTATGCTTGCGGCACTCGCGCAGGACCGGCAGGATGTACTCCTTGTCGTGATCGATGGAAAACTTCTTCAACTCCGGATCGGGTGTGTCGCTCTCGTCGAAGCTGTACAGCGTGCGCGAGTAGTCGCTGGCCCCGATCGCCGTGCGGCACACGTTCATCGCCATCTCGCCGGAATCGAAGATGTCGTGCAGCACCGCGTCGCGCTCGGCCTGCGTGAGCTGGCTGAGCACGTAGCAGGTTGCGTCCGTCATGGCGGCGCCGAATCCCAGGATCTCCTGCCGCGTGGATGCCGGATTCAGCACAATAGCATTCGCCGCAATCGGCGCGCCGGACTTCCATGCGAGCGGCTCTCCCTGCGTGTGACGGCGGTCGCGGAATGTGCTCCACACCTTTACCGAAGACGAAGGCTGGCTCCAGGCGCGGTTGCGATCGATTGAAAGAACCGCAGCGGCGGCGGATGCGGACTTGATGAACGTACGGCGCGACGACGCGACCATGGTTGGCTCCTCAAAAAAATGCGAATGATTTTCCGGACGCATCATAGCAGCCGCCAGCCATCAGCCGTCAGGAGCTGGTTATTCGAGCGCAGCGAGAATCTGCGGCGCAAGCTGGCTTACGCTGCCCGCGCCCAGCGTCATGATCAGGTCGCCTTCGTGCGCGGTCGAGGATGCAACCGCAATCGCTGCCGGGAAATCCTCAACGAACTGCGTACGCGGCCCTTCGATCCGGCTCGCCAGCAATTCTGCGGTCACGCCGGGTATCGGCTGTTCGCTGGCCGCATAGATCGGCAGCACAAACACCGAATCCGCATCGGCGAAAGCGCCTGCAAATTCATCGAGCAGGTCGTGTGTGCGCGTGTAACGGTGCGGCTGGAATACGACATGAATGTGTTTGTAGCCGCACTCGCGCGCCGCAGCAAGCGTGGCGCGAATCTCGGTCGGATGATGGCCGTAATCGTCGACCACCGCAATGCCGCGCGCCGAGCCACGGTGCTGAAACCGGCGATCGACCCCGCGAAAATTCTTCAGACCCTCCGCGATCCTGTCCGGCGTCACCTCGAGCTGATGCGCAATGGCCACCGCGGCGGTGGCGTTGAGCACGTTGTGGCGCCCGGGAACGTGCAGTTCGAACGGACCCAGCGTAGTAGTTGCCGTTACCACCTGGAACCGCGAAAACGAACTCGCATCGCCGGCCAGCGGCTCGACGCGGAAGTCGGCCTCGCGCGTAATGCCATAGGTGAAAACGCGCCTGCGAGCGCGCGGAAGAATGGCCGCGAGCTGCGCGTTGTCGAGGCATGCGGTGACCGCGCCGTAGAACGGAACTTTATCCATGAACGCAAGATAGGCTCGCTCCACGTCGTCCATGTCCTCGTAGCAATCCATGTGTTCGCGGTCGAGATTGGTCACCACGGCGAGGATTGGCGACAACTTGAGGAACGAGCGATCGCTCTCATCGGCCTCTGCCACGAGGAACTGCGTCGTACCAAGCCGTGCATTTGATCCCATTGCATCCACGCGGCCGCCGACAACGACAGTGGGGTCGAGCCCGCCTGCACTAAGCACGCTTGCAACCATCGATGTGGTCGTTGTCTTGCCGTGCATGCCCGCGATGGCGATGCCGTATTTGAGGCGCATCAGCTCGGCGAGCATCTCGGCGCGCTGGATCACGGGGATCTTCCGTGCGCGCGCCTCGAGCACTTCAGGATTGTCCGCCCTCACCGCCGAGCTGGTTACGACTACCGTCGCTCCACCTACGTGGCCGGCCTCGTGACCTTCGTAGATGATCGCGCCAAGGCTCGCCAGTCGGTCTGTCACCGGGCTGCGGCGAAGGTCCGAGCCGGAGACTTTCATGTTCTGGTTGAGCAGGATTTCGGCGATGCCGCTCATGCCGATTCCGCCGATCCCGATGAAGTGCGCGTGCTGCGAGGTGGCGAACATGCGAGTACGAAGATTCAGGTTAGCATCCGGCAAGCGGAGGCGCCTGCAACGCGCCTTTTCGCAGAAAGTTGCGCGACTTTATTTTCAGTTGTGAACCGCAACATCGCAGTAAATCCGCTGTTCAAGAGAGACATGAACGGCGGGCCCCGGGACGGCAGGAAGCAAAAAGATTCTGGGAGCAAAGGCCGGACGGACCTGGCTAAGTTGATCGCAGGCCGTGGAACGGAGGAGTTATGAAACAGCTTGGCAAATGGATGTTGGGTGCAGCACTGGCGGCGGGTGGTTTTGCAATGACGGCGGTTCCCGCCCACGCCGGGGTTCGCATTGGCGTTGCAATCGGCGGCCCGGTGGCCTATGTTCCTCCGTGCCCTGGGCCGGGATATGTCTGGGTGAACGGCTACTACTCCAATGGCTACTGGGTACCGGGGGTGTGGAGCTACGTTGGAGTGCGCGAGCGGGTTCCGGAAGTCTACTACCGCGGCCGCGACTTTGACCGCGACGACTACTATCGCGATCGCGACAGGGATCGGGATCGCGACAGAGACCGTGACCGGGATCGTGACAGGGACCGCGACCGGGATCGTGACAGGGACCGCGACCGCCGGTAAGTCTATTAGATGAAGTGCAAGGCAGCGGCCTCCCGGATCGCGGGAGGCCGTTCTTTTGCCCCAAATCGCGACTAAAATACCGCAACTTTTTCGGGCGGAAGTTGTTCTATCATTTGGAAGCCGGTATGGGGCAACATTCCAGGCCGGCAGTGCTGACACCGAGCCGAAAGGCCGGGACCCGGCTTGATAGAAGATGAGGGCGGCACGAGGAGGATTTATGCGGAGTTGGCGCCTTGTTTTACTTTTGGCTGCGCTGTTCCTGGTTCCCTTCGGCATGAAGGCGAACGCGCAGGTCACGGTCGGAGTTGGAATCGGACCGGTGGTGGCCGGCCCGGTGGCTTATGGCCCCCCCGTGTGTTCGTGGGGCTACTATCCTTATTACCCTTATTCCTGCGCCCCTTATGGATACTACGGTCCTAGCTGGTTTGTGGGGGGCGTCTTCATCGGCGCGGGTCCCTGGTACGGCTGGGGCTGGCATGGCGGCTACCACGGCTACTACGGCGGCTATCACGGCCATTATGTGAACCACTACGGCGGATACGGCTATCGCGGCGGATATGGACATGGCGGATATCCTCCCGCGCACCCGGCTTCGGGGTTCCGCGGCGGTAACGGCGCTGGATTCCATGGCGGCGGGTTCGGCGGAGGACATTCGGTTGGATTCGCGGGCGGAGGCGGCGGCTTCCACGGCGGTGGTGGAGGCGGATTCCACGGCGGAGGCGGTCACCGGTAAGCACGGCATTTAGCCCTGGGGATGAAGGGCCCGTTTGCGATTGCAGACGGGCCTTTCTTTTGCTTCAGACCAGGTCCGAGCAGGCGCTGAAGGTGCTGCTGCCGATCGGAAGCGCGCCGGGCTTCAGGCCCGCTCAAAAAACCGTCGAAAAAACGGTCCAAGAGCGGCGTTTTTCGCACATTTCTGAATCAATATAAGTCATTTGTTATCAAGTTTATATGCTTTTTGTTCGCTTTTTCAGCCCCACATTCTAAAGGGGTTACAGAGGGGGGGGAGGGGGGTATGCATTTTCTGGTCCCGGAAAAGCGAAATGCCCGCGAATTCGAGCGGGCATTGGAGTGGGTTTTCTCTGACTATTATTAAGTTTAGCAGAGCCGAAAAGTGAATCGGCCACTCTCCCAAGATAGTTTTTCATAAGATAACCTTCTGATACAAAGCTGGTTGATTGTATTTCGCTTTTTCTTCCCGACTTGACATGTGTTCTTCTAAAGGCTTTTCCACAGGTTTACGCAGGGCCCTTGTACGAGAGCACCACGGGCTGGATTCAGCTTTACAAGAAGCGGTCTAACGATTCTCAGCCAGCTCAATCAAGCGGGCGGCGATGTGTTCGGCGGCACCGGGGTGGGCCTGGGTGCGGGCTGCCGCGGCCATGCGCGACAGGCGGTTCGGATCACGGAGGAGGGCGATCAGCTTGTCCTGCAACTTTTCCGGCGTTGCAAGGTCGGGTTCCTCGAGCATTTCGGCGGCCCCGGCTTTGACCAGTTCTTCGGCGTTGCGCTTCTGGTGCTGGTCGGCGGCGGCGGCGAACGGTACCAGCAGGGATGGTTTGCCCGCCGCAGCGAGTTCGGCCACGGTGGAGGCGCCGCTTCGCGCCATCACCAGGACCGCTCGGGAGAATCGGGCGGGCATGTCGTCGAGAAATGCGCTTACGGTCCAGCGCGCCGGATCAGCCTCGCTTGCCACGTATGCGGCCTGGGTCGCTTCGAGACTGCGAGGACCGCTCTGATGCAAGATCGTGAGGCCGGGAACCGCATCGAGCAGCGCGACCACGATTTTTGGGAGGGTCTGATTGAACAGGCGCGCTCCCTGCGACCCGCCAAATACGAGCAGGTGGGGGGCGGCACCGGGCGGGGGGTCGGAAATGGAGAAGAACTCTGAGCGAACCGGGATCCCGGTGACCTCGGCATTGCGGAACCAGCGCGCGGCGGCGGGAAAGTTGACCGCGGCTGCAGCCGCGCGCTTGCCGATGAGCCGGTTGGCGAGTCCGGGCATGGCGTTGGGCTCGAAGGCCATCACCGGGATGCCGAGTTGCAGAGCCGCGGCGGCTGCAGGGCCGGAGGCGTAGCCGCCGACGCTCAACACTGCGCCGGGTTGGAACTCGCGGAGGATCTTTCTGCACTCGAGAATGGCGCGGGGCAGGTCGAAGGCGGTGCGCAGTTTTGTCATCAGCGAGACGTTCTTGAGCTGGCCGACCTGGATGAGGCGCACTTCGAATCCAGCAGCGGGAACCATGCGGCCTTCGAGACCGCGCGGCGTGCCGACGAAGAGAATTTGGGCGTTGTGGCGCTCGACGAGGGCGCGGGCAACGGCTAGCGCGGGGATGATGTGGCCGCCGGTGCCTCCGCCGGCGATGAGGATGCGTAGGTTAGGCATTCGAAACGGCCCCCGGTGGAAACGACGGAACACGACAGGGGCTAAAGCCCAGGCCGATTATGCGGCTCTTGCGGCACGAGTAAACTCGTGCCCTGTTACAAAGCCCCGGGTCTCTTTTCACCATTAGCTTCTGCGGCACGGCTTGTGATTCCTTCAGAAGAGATGTTGCACCGTCCCTACGGGACTCCTTGTGGAATCGGGGGGGGCATTCCCCCACGCTGAAGCGCGGGGCTAACGAACGCTGCGCCTACGGCGCGCCAATCCGCGCATTGCCACTTCGGTTTCCCATGGAACCATGCCGTGTTACACAGGCTCAAAAAGTTGTTCACCGTTTGTTAGCTCCGCTCAGTCGACCTGGCGGGAGATGTTGAGCAGTATGCCGAGGCTCGCCAGCGTGATGAACAGCGATGTTCCACCGGAGGAGATGAGCGGAAGCGGAATGCCCTTCGTCGGCACCAGCGACAGCACCACGCTGATATTGAAGAACGCCTGAAGCAGAATGGCCGTCGTGATGCCGAATGCGGTGAGCCGAGCAAAGGGGTCCTGCGATTTAAAGGCCACGCGCAGGCCGCGCACAGAAAGCACAACGAACAGGATCACGACGAAGGCCGCTCCGATGAAGCCAAGTTCCTCAGAGATATTGGCGAAGATGAAATCGGTGGACGCTTCGGGCAGGTAGAAGAGTTTCTGCATGCCCTCCATGAAGCCCCGGCCCGTGAACCCGCCGGTTCCCACGGCGATGAGCGACTGGTTGATGTGAAACCCCGCGCCCTGGGGGTCCGCGCCGGGATTGAGGAACGCAAGGACGCGCGCGCGGCGCCACGGAACCATGAGAAGCAGAGCGGCGAGCGGCGGCAGCGCGACTGCAACGCCGAGCGCGAAGTAGCGCCACTCCATTCCGGCGAGAATGAGCAGCATGGCGGTGACGCCGCCGAGGACGAGCGCCGTGCCAAGGTCCGGCTGCTTGACCACGAGCAGGATGAAGACCACTGGCATCATCACGGCCTTGAGCAGCGTGTTCCTCCAGTCGCGCATCTGGTCGAGCCGCGTGTGCAGGAACCACGCGAGGAACAGGATCAGCACTGGCTTCGCGATCTCGGACGGCTGAAAGGTGAAGAAGCTGCCGAATCGGATCCAGCGGTGCGTGTTGTGCGAGCCGTGGAAGAAATACACCATGACCAGCAGGATGGTCGCGACGGAGAGCGCGGGATAGATGAACCGCGGCGAGTTGTAGCGCGTGTAGTCCACGCGCATTAGCACGATCATGGCGAGCACGCCCGCAAGCGCCCATCCGGCCTGCCGGCCGACGTAGATGTAGGGAGAGTGGTAACGCTCCTGAGCGACGACCGCGGAGGCCGAAAAGACCATCGCCAGCCCGACTGATACCAGCAGCAGGGTGGTAAAGAAGATCCACTTGTCGACGCCTACTCGCTTCGCCATATCCTCAAGCGTTCTGCCATACTTTCCAGCCCCGCCCTTCGTGGACGAGTTCCTTGAATACGCGGCCGCGGTGCTCGTAGCTCTCGAACTGATCAAAGCTGGAGCAGGCCGGCGCCAGCAGCACGATGTCTCCGGGGTGCGCCGCCTGCGCCGCGGTGTGCACGGCGCGCTCGAGCGTTTCGCACGAATGGATCGTAACCACTCCGCGCAGGTGCGACTCGATCTTCTGCGCCGCCGAGCCGATCGTATACACAGCCTTAACGCGCTCGCGCAGCAGCGGCGAAAGCACCGTGTAGTCGGAGCCCTTGTCCTTGCCGCCGAGAATCAGGTGGATGCCGCCGTCAAACGCGGCAATCGCTTTTGCGGTCGCGTCCACGTTGGTCGCCTTCGAATCGTTGTAGAACTCGACGCCGTTCAAGGTGGCCACGTATTCGAGCCTGTGCTCCACGGCCTTGAAGTTCTCGATTGCGCTGCGCACGATTTCGGCCGGGCAGCCGGCGAGGCGCGCCGCGCACACCGCGGCAAGCACGTTCTCGACGTTGTGCTCGCCTTTAAGGGGGATATTTTTGAGCGGCAGAATTGTCTCAGCGGGGGCGTCCGGGCCTGTCCTGAAAAGCACATGGCCGCCTTCGACCCACGCGCCATGGACAACGGCGTGCTCCATGGAGAACCAGTAGACGCGCGCTTTAGACCGGGCTCGCGCCTCGGCCGTGCGCACGTTGTCCGCATTCAGCACCAGGAAGTCGTCCTGGTTCTGCGCGGCGAAGATGCGCTCCTTGGCGAGGGCATAGTTCTCAAAGGATCCGTGGCGATCGAGGTGATCGGGCGTGATATTCAGGATCACGGCAATCTTTGGGTGAAACTGCTCCGTGCTCTCAAGCTGGAAGCTCGACACCTCAAGCACAGCCCACGTGTGGTCGGTGCTCTCGTCGATGAGCCCCACGACCGGCACGCCGATGTTGCCGCCGACGAGCGTCGGCAGGCCGGCGGCCTTGAGGACCTCGCCGACGAGAGTCGTGGTTGTCGTTTTGCCGTTCGAGCCTGTGATGGCGACGGTTTTGCCTTTGAGGAAACGTGCGGCAAGCTCGAGTTCGCCGATGATGGGCAGGCCGAAGCTCCGCACCTGTGCGAGTTCCGGCGTGTCGAGCGGGACGCCCGGGCTGACGACGATGAGGTCCTGCCGGCGGAACGTAAGAAGCCCGTGGCCCCCGGCTTCGACGTTGATGCCCTCTTCAAGCAGAGCGGGAATGTCGTTCGCAAGCGCCTCGGCGCTGCGCACGTCGCTTACCGTGACCTGGGCGCCGTGCCGGCGCAGGAACAGTGCGGCAGCGAGGCCGGACTTGCCCAGGCCCACGACCAGCACCTTTTTGCCTTTTAAGTCCATCATTGACAATCTGCCTTTAGCTTTCAGCTCTCAGCCGTCAGCTCTCGGCGCCCGCCCCTGTTTCCTGTTTATTGTGCACCGCCGAGGCATGCCGAAGCTGTGGTACTAGCGCAATTTCAGTGTAGTGAGTGCAAACAGTGCAAACACCAGCGCGAGGATCCAGAAGCGCGCAATCACCTTCGACTCGCTCCACCCCAGTTGCTCGAAGTGGTGGTGAATGGGCGCCATCTTGAAGATACGCTTTTTGCGCAGCTTGTAGCTGCCCACCTGGAGCAACACGGAAACCGCTTCAAGGATGAAGATGCCGCCAATAAAGGGCAGCAGCAGTTCCTGGCGAATGCTGATGGCCACGGTGCCGATGGCTCCGCCGAGCGCGAGCGAACCGACGTCTCCCATGAAGATTTCGGCGGGATGGGCGTTGTACCAGAGGAAGCCGATGGAGGCGCCAACCATGGAGCCGCAGAAGACTGTGAGCTCGCCGACGAGGGGCTGGCGCTGCAACTCGAGGTAGTCGGCAAAGAAGACGTGGCCGCTGACATAGGTGAGGACGGCAAGCGCGGCGGACGCGATGATGGTGCATCCGATAGCGAGGCCGTCGAGACCGTCGGTGAGGTTGACGGCGTTCGACGAGCCCATGAGCACGAACACCACCCACGCGACAAACGGCAGGAAGGCGAGGAACTCGAGGCCGTGAATGTGCATGGGCCAGTGCCAGAGCAAGTCGGGACGCAGGCTTTTGACGAAGGGCACAATGAGCTGCGTCGAAAACATCTTGAACTGCTGAAGGATCACGAGAGCGACAGCCACCATGACCGCGGCGATCGCCTGCCCGGCGAGCTTGGCGCGCGCAGTGAGGCCGAGGTTGCGGCGCTTGACAACCTTGATGTAGTCGTCGGCAAAGCCAACGGCGCCGAATGCGAGCGTGGCAAAGACTGCGATCCAGACGAAGGGGTTGGACGGGTCAGACCACAGGACGGTGGGCAGCAGGATCGCAATCGTGATTAGGACGCCACCCATGGTGGGTGTGCCGGATTTCTTCTGGTGCGACTTGGGGCCGTCTTCGCGGATGTACTGGCCGATCTGGAACTCGCGGAGCTTCTGGATGACGTAGGGGCCGATGATGAGGGCAATGAGCAGGGCCGTGCCCGAGGCGAACGCTGTGCGAAACGTCAAATAGCGAAAGATTCGAAAAGGATGGAAGAACGGGTAGAGCTTTTGATAGAGCAGCCAGTAAAGCAAGTGGCCTCCAGAGCCATTGTGGCCGAGGTCCCCGGCAGGCCGCGCGCGTGCAGGGGTTTCTTCAGGCGGAATTCAGCTCCGATTTTACAGGGAATGAGTGACGCGGCGCGGGATTGCCGGCGGGTGTGAACCATGGCGTTCAAGTTGGCGGCCCGATGTTGCAATCGCCTGTCGAATCCGGGAATTCCGGGGCAGATTGGGCCCGTGCCCTCGCAACGCCCGTGGCGCATCCAAGCTGAAGGCTGGCCTCTGCCGGCTTCGCTCAACCGGGCCTGGCGAGCCGGGTTGATTTTCCGGTTCGGCGATGGCTCATTCCCGAATTTGGGTATGGATGAGGGTCCGGAACTATGGCAACAAAGGTTACCAAATCGGGTTCATGGTAGCTTGACGGGGCCGAATCGGCAGGCCTAGACTCACTGGGGTTTGTGCCGATGTAGATGAATTGCGGCACAAACCGGGCCCAGGCCTGAAATCCAGGCCGAACTGGCGGTAAAGGAAGTTCAAACGGTATCGATCCTGCCGCGTCTTGTCCTTGCGCTGCGTCTTTTCGCACGGGCTCCGCGGCATGCGGCAGGAATGGAAGGAAACTGGAGACACGTATGGCTGTATTAACCCCGACCGTGACATTGGACCAGGAGATCAATCCCTGGGAGGCGCAAAGCGCCCGCTTCGATTTCGCGGCCCGCAAGTTGAATCTGGATTCGGGACTCTGGAAGGTTCTCAGCTCGCCCTCGCGCGAGGTCATCGTTCATTTCCCCGTCACCATGGATGACGGGCGCATCGAGATGTTTACGGGCTACCGCGTGCAGCACTCGCAGGCGCGCGGACCGGCCAAGGGAGGCATCCGCTACGCGCCGGATGTCACGCTCGACGAAGTGCGGGCGCTTGCAAGCTGGATGACGTGGAAATGCGCGGTCGTGAACATTCCATTCGGCGGGGCTAAGGGTGGCGTCATCTGCGATCCGAAAAAGATGAGCACCGGCGAACTGGAGCGCATGACCCGCCGCTACACGTCGGAGATCATCGAGTTCATCGGCCCTGAAAAGGACGTGCCGGCGCCGGATGTGAACACGAACGAGCAGACGATGGCGTGGATCATGGACACGTATTCCATGCACATGCGCCAGACCGTCACGAGCGTGGTGACCGGCAAGCCGCTGAACATCGGCGGCTCGCGGGGGCGGCTGGAAGCGACCGGCCGCGGCGTAATGGTGGCATGCAACGAGAGCCTGAACTATCTCAAGATGCCCATCGATGGCTGCCGGGTGATCATTCAGGGTTTCGGCAACGTCGGTTCGAATGCCGCGCGGCTCATGATGGAGCAGGGCTACAAGATCATCGGCATCGCGGAGAAGGACGGGGGCCTCTACAATCCGAACGGGATCGACGTTCACCAGCTCGTAGAGTTCAAGTACCGCAACAACACGCTACTCGGGTTCCGTGGCGCCGAGGCCATGCCCAGCAGCGAGTTGCTGGTCTCCGACTGCGAAATTCTGATTCCAGCGGCGACCGAGAACGTGATCACGAGCCGCAACGCGGAAAAGCTCAGAGCGAAGATCGTTGTGGAAGGCGCAAACGGACCTACCACAGCGGTTGCCGACGAGATCCTGGCCGACAAGCGCATCTTTGTCGTTCCGGACATACTCGCCAACGCGGGCGGCGTCACAGCAAGCTACTTCGAGTGGGTGCAGGACCGGCAGGGCTACTTCTGGAAGGAAGCGATTGTCAACGAGCAGCTCGAAACCATCCTCCGCGACAGCTTTGAAGACGTGATCCGCTATGCCGAGGCGCACAACGTCAACAACAGGATCGCAGCGTATATGCTGGCCATCGACCGCGTCGCCTTTACGATCAAGCAGCGCGGGCTCTACGCCTGAAGCTCAATTCTCGCGGTTCAACACAGCGGGCGGACCTCGGCGGTCCGCCCATTGTTTTTTCGCTCTCCACTCGTAATCGTCCGACCCGGATCTTTCGTTGCCATGTTGAGTGAAGACGCTTATCGTGGTGGTAGCAGTGTCCGTTGCGGGCACGCGACGAGCCAGGCAATTCTTCCCCAGGTCGTGATCAGGCAGGATGAGGCACGAAACTGCGCTTTGATTGCAAAGGACTTACATTGAACCTGCCCAACTCCATCACGATGAGCCGGATCGCCATGATCCCGCTGCTACTTTGGACGCTCTCGACCCACTTCCCGTGGCAGAGCGGCGCAGAGCAGGAGTTGCTGGCTTCGCTGCTCTTCGTGCTTGCCTCGATCACAGACGGCGTCGATGGTTACCTTGCGCGCAAGCGCGGCCAGATCACCACCATGGGCATGCTGCTCGACCCGCTGGCCGACAAGATACTCGTCACAGCAGCCTTCATTGCCCTGGTGGCCTTCGAGCCCCAGGTCGTCAAGGTCTGGATTTCAGTCGTCATCATCGGCCGCGAGTTTCTCATCTCGGGCCTGCGCTCCATCGCCGCGTCAGAGGGATTTACGATCCAGGCCAGCGAACTCGGCAAGCTCAAGACGATCCTCCAGATCGTCTCTGTCGTCTTCGCCATTCTTGCCCATCACTGGTTCGAGTGGACGTTCGGCTGGCTCATCATCCCGATCAAGTGGATCGCCATTGCCGCCATCTACTTCACCGTGGTGGTCTCCATCATCTCCGCCATCGACTATTTCGTCGCCTTCTGGAAGCAGATCGACCACGCGTCCAAGGACAGACGGAGCACCTCTTACGTCCTCAGCCGCAACAAAGGCACACAGCGCGCTAACTGAGCAGAAAGCCAGCCGTCAGGCTTCAATTGTCAGGGACCAGTCGAACTAGCGGGTGGAGGGGGGTCCACGTCAGGACGCGGGACCGACCCGTTCCAGTCTGGGCGTGAGGGCGGCACCGTGACAATCCGTCCAACAGAGTTCGTGTTCAGCTGATCCTGGTTTGCCCGATGGTCCACGACCTTGTAACCCCTGGGGATTTCGAATAGAGCCGGATCCGGCTCCGACGTCGTCAGTTTCTTTACCGAGAACACCTGCTTGCCGGTCTGAGGACTGTCGAGCATGGATTTCAGGTCGATGCCGAGCTTCGGCGAATACCAGAACTCGCGCGTGATGACCTTGGGCTTATCCCTCCCTATCCTGCCGGGATTGTAAGTGACGGTGGTCCTGTAACCATGCGTCTCCATCCCCAGCATAGTTCCCTGCCCCAGGTCCTCGGCCAGCATGAGTTCCTTGCCGCCACTCAGCAGTCCCGACTCGCCCACGAACGGCTGGTAGGTCATCTGCGTAGTCAGGTGGTAGTTCAAAAGCTCGCAAACCTCACTCCTCGTCGAGCAGTTCAGCCAGGTGTGCTGGTCAGGGTCGGTGATCTGAAAGACTGTCACCCCCGACATGATGTTGCTGCCCTGGGGAACTAGTGCCCTGCGCTCCTGGTAGATGCGCCCACGGCTGTCGCGCACAACGCGGCGCTCGTTCACGAGCGTAAACGCGCCGCGCCCCGACCACTCTTCCGCCAATTGCAGACTGAAGGGCTCGTTCTCGAGCGGCGGAAGGAAGATGCTTTCCATCGCGCCGCTTCCCTCCGGGCTGGCTCCGCCGTCGGAGAAATTCACCACAATCGACGGCTCGGAAGACGTCTGAGCATCGCCGCCCTGAATTGCGGGAAGGGTCAGCAGCAAACAGGCAAGGCACAATCCGACGCGCATGGTTCATCCTTCGGCTGCATGATTGTAACTCTGAAAGAATGAACTGCACGAATTAAGATATCCCAATGCCCCGGAGACGCCACAGGCTCCAGGTCATCGCCCGGAGCCTGTGTTTTGAGGCTACGCAAAGAGTCTTGACGCCGTCTTTGAAGCTACTCCAACTCTCGCTGTTGACTCGGTAACTGACGACTGAAAACCGGCAACTAACCTTACGCCATAGCATGCACCGGTTCCGGCACCCGAACCACGGGACTTGCCGGTGCGGCCGGCACCGCCGCCGTTCCGCGCGTGAGCCGATGAACGAAATGATACGGAGGCCACGGCCCTGAAAGCTGCATCTGGCAGTCCCGCAGAGCGGCGCTCGTCGATTGAAACTTGTTCTGATAGCGCTCCACGCACTTGCGGTCGATCAGGTGCGCCACGTCCAGCACCATCTTGCCGCTCTCGGTCAGCCGGCAGCTCACCTCTTCATCCAATGGATTGAAGAGCCGGTGCATCTGGAAACTGACCGCCCGCGCGCGTGTCTGGCGCTCACGCTGCCGCACGGCATTCTCCCGCAGGCTGGTCAGGTATTCGCGGCCAACGCCCTCGGCGGGAAGATGCCTGCTGAGCTCTTTGGCGCAGCAATCATCCACAAATATCTTGAGGTGCATCTCCGTCTTGCCGCGCAGTTTTTCGATATTCCCAAGGAACTGGCGCTGGTTCGACCGGATGGACTTGCGGAGGCTCTCGTCGTCATGAAAAACCGTTCCGAAGCGGAACGGCAGGACGGTCGAGTGTTGAAAGCAATCGGCAATGACCCTTGCGTGGTCCATGCCGGCTTTCTGGTCCAGGTTTTCTGCTGGATTGTGCTCGCTGACAATGATGGCCAGGTCACTGGCGGGATACAGGAAGACCTGATTTCCACTCACGCCATGAACGGTTTCTAAAGGAACTGGTTTGCGATGCCGGGCCAACTCTGGAAATGCTTGCTTTTCACCAATGCAGTAGGCATACCATGCCATGTCAGATCACTCCCTGGCGCCGCCGGTAAGCGACGCTCTGTTTGGACCTCTTCAACCCCGGGAACAACTGCATACTGGCGTGAGTGCCGGGTTTATATTCGGGTACACCCGGTCTTGACTATGCGCATGGTAGGCTCGCATTCATACAATTGGCAAGAACCGACACTGCATCCCATAAAAAAGGTAGCCCGCAAAAGTAACTTTGTATTCGTGTTGCTTCAACTCTGCTTTGCTTTATCGAAAACTGGGGCAAAACCGGTCAATCCAACGTCTGACCCCAATTTCTCCGACCGTCCACGGTCAACTCCCAAATCTGCCAGTCTGAGCGCCGCCGAGTCCGATCGGCTCCGGTGCATCTCGATCGCCGGTTTCTAAGCAGGCTGTGGAGTAACCCCCGGTCCCTGCGTCCTGATCCCCGGTTTCTTCCCCCTGAACCGGAACGCATACGGGTTCACATCCACCTGTGCGTCCTCGAATCCAGCAGCCGTAAGCCGGGCGGCAAACGTCTCCGGATTCACGACCGTCAACGTGTCGAACAGGTGAAGGAAACGGAAGAACCGGCTCTCCTTACTGTCCGTTCCGGCGAAGACCCCGCCCGGCCGCAGTACCCGCAGCACCTCCGCCAGCAGCCTGTCCTGAAGGGCGGGCGAAGGAATATGGTGCAGCATCGTGAAGCAGACAGCCGCGTCGAACGAATCCGCCGGAAGCGAGCTGTGCGTCGCGTCTTCACAGAGCACCGTCACCTTGCCCTCGTCGGTCTGCCGACGCAGTCGGTCCGCCATGCCGCAATGGATCTCCACGCAGGTCAGGTGCTTCACGCGGCCGGCCAGCTCCGTCGTCGCTGCGCCATACCCGGGTCCGACCTCCAAAACGTCCGCGCCCAGGTCCAGCCCCTCGAGCGTCCACGGGATTACGTACTGCTTTACGACGTCCCGCCAGCGGTTCGAATTGCACAACCACCGATGCGCCACGTTCATGGGCTCGCCTCCGGTGAAGATGGATTCGCTTCGATCATGCATCTTCGCATTGGCGAATGCCAGCGTATTCAACTCCGGCCGGGATAAAGGCCGGGTTCAGAAGGAATGGCAATTCATGTCGCGCAACGGGGGACGAGGCCGCGCAGACTCGCACCGAAGTCTCCGGAGCGTTTCCTTATGACTGCGCTTTGATCAAGCAACGTGAATGCAGGAGTCGATGAATTCCAGGATCTGCGTGGGAGGCATGGGCTTGGGCAGAATGGGCGGGATGGTTCCGTCTCTCTCCGCGGCTTTCGCCAGTTCGCCCGTCGCTCCGTTGCCGGAGATCAGCAGCACCCGGCACCCCGGATTGTGCGCAGCGTAGTAGCTCGCCAGTTCCAGACCGTTCATGCCTGGCATGACCACGTCTGAAATGAGAATCTGCGGGTTGAATACCTGTGCAGCGAGCCTGCCGTGCTCGCCGTCGTAGCAGACCAGAACGTCAAATCCCCGCTCCTGCAGAATGAGGCCGAGAGTGTCGGCAATCACCTCTTCATCGTCCACAACGACAATACGAACGGGCGCATCCTGGGCAAACATTTTATGTACTCTTTCTGAGAAATAGATAGGTTATGCCCAATGTAACCAAGCCTGTATTGCAGCCGTAACTGGGGATTTCCCTAGGTAAACTGACGCCCTGGCGGGGCAATTTTCCGGAATGAAGGTCAGCTGCGCGTTTCGGCGAGCGCCGGAACTCGCCTCAGCACCCGCACGAGCATGGCCGTCAGCAGCACTACGACCGGGATCGCGAGCAATATCCAGGCCAGCAGCGCCTGCGCCGCCATGATCGCGATCGGCACGAGCACCTGCGAGGGCGAGTGTATCAGCACTGCAATCGGCGAGTGCGCAAGCAGGCCAAGGTCGAGGGCGGGGCGCGCTATCATCGGCGTCAGCCTTGCGCCCAGCTTCACGAATGGCGCCACAAGCGCCAGCTGGAACGGCATCGCCGCGTAGTTCGCTGCCTGGATCGCCGGGAGGTTCAGCCGGAACACGATCGCGAGCACCGCGCAGAGTGCCGTGGGCACTCCGACCAGCGGAAAACAGCCCAGCACAAACCCCAGCGCAAGCGTCAGCGCCAGCCGCTCTGGAGAGATTCCCTCCAGCAGCCACAGCGCCGCCCGCTCCCTAACCGCCTTCCAGGTTGGAACATCGACGTGCATATCTATCTGACCTTAACCATTTCGATGCACAAAAGTTGCGAACGCGCCATAAATATCCCCGCGAGCCGAACCAAAGTGAGCATCGTGGACCGAGAAGGCTCATTCCGGGAACACGAACCCGCGCAGCCGCATCTGCGCGAGCACCCGTTCCACCTTCCAGTCCAACTCATCGGTCCCATCTACAACCAGGTCCGCATGCGCCGCCGTGGGCCGCACCCACGCAACACTTGCCGGGCGCACCGTGGTCTCATACTGCAGCCGCACCGACTCCCGTGTTCTTCCCCGCTCCACGACGTCACGGTTCACGCGCCGCTCGAAGCAGAGCTCATCCGGCGCATCGACGTACACACGCATCTGGAAAAGCGGAAGCAGCTCCGGGTAGGCCAGCGCAAAAATTCCCTCAACGATCAGCAATCCTCTTGCGCGCATCGTCTCCGTCCGTGCGGCCACGCGGGTGTGCGTCGCAAAATCGTAGACCGGCCGCTCGATCGCCTCGCCCCGCGCCAGCGCCGCTACGTGCGCCGCCAGCAGCGAGCTCTCGATCATCGCGGGATCGTCGAAATTTTGATGGGCCCGCTCGCCCGCAGGCAGGTGCGAGAGATCGCGATAGTAGTGATCGAGCGGGAAATGAAGTCCGCCCAGCGTCCGCGCCAGTTCCAAGGCCAGCGTTGTCTTGCCCGACCCCGAGCAGCCCGCGATTGCCATGACCACCGGAGGAAACGGCAGCCGCCCCGAATCTGCCTCCTGCGCGCTCACGGACGCGCTTCCGCCGAAGGCTCAAACTCCGCGGCAATCCGAGGCACGAGCCGCGTGAGCAGGGCCGCAAGCGTGCGCTCCACCTGCCGCCCGGTTTCCATCACTTCGATATGGCTCAGCTGCCCCTCGCCGAGGCCCGCCGCAACGTTCGTCACACACGAGAGCCCCAACACTTCGACGCCCATGTGCCGCGCCACGATCGTCTCCGGCACGGTAGACATGCCCACCAGCGTCGCGCCGAGTGTGCGGAACGCGCGAATCTCCGCCGGAGTTTCAAAGCTCGGACCCGGCGTCGCGACATAAATGCCTTCGTCGAGCGCAAAGCCTTCTTCGGCTGCCGCCTCACGCGCGAGTTGCCGCAGCCGCCGCGAATACGCCTCCGTCATGTCGAAGAAGCGCAGCCCCGCGCCGGGAATGAACGAGAAGCGCGGGTCATTGGGCCCGGTCAGCGGATTCCAGCCCATAAAGTTGATATGATCCGCGAGCGCCACAAGCTGGCCGATGCGGTAGCCCTCCTTGATTCCGCCCGCGGCATTGGTCAGCACCACGGCGCGGATGCCCAGCGCGCCCAGCACTCGCATCGGGAACGTGACTTCGGCGGGCGAGTAGCCCTCGTAGTAATGCACGCGCCCCTGGAGAATCGCGACCGGCGCGCCGCCGAGCCTGCCAGCCACCACGCGGCCGGAGTGGCCTTCCACCGTTGATTGCGGGAAGTGCGGAATCTGCGCGAATGGGACGACAATCTGATCCGTAACTGCTTCGGCCGCCGCGCCCAGCCCCGAGCCAAGCACGATGCCGACGCGCGGCGCGATCGCGCCCAGCCGCCCGCGCAGGAAGCCGGCAGCCTTTGAAACCTGCCCAAAGTACGAAGAGCTCATTGAATCTAATTTACTTGGATTCCGGCACTCTCATCACGCCCGGGAGCGGTGCGCAGCTCAGCGCTCATCCGTCGATCCTTGATTCGACGCGTTTGCGTAGGATTGAGCCCCTCCAGCTGGAGCCGCAAACACCTCGCGCACCGGCGCCGAAACCTGCAGAACCTTGTGAAGCGGCCGCGCGCCGCACGCCTCCGGCACATTGGACATTTGCTTCGCAAACACGCGATAGCTCATCGTTCCGGGCCGCAACGTCGACCAGTAGCTCTTTCGCGTAAGCAGCGGTTCGTTGAGATCGATCAGCTGGTTCTTCAATATCCGGATGCCGCACAGCAGGTTGTTCTCCGGCTGCAGGATCGTCTTGCCCGGGTCGCGCGCGGGCAGATGCTTGTCCGCCTCCCAGTCGAAGTCGCAGCCGTACCGCTGCGAATCCTCGTAGGTGAGTTGCAACAGGCCCTGCTGCCTCACGGTGCGGTGCGTCACGGGATCGATAACCGCCACCGCGGGGTCGGAGTGCCGCACATCGGCCGTCGTCCTCAATCCCGCCTCGGCCCCGGCCAGCGCCTGGAAGAAGTACGCCCAGTACGCACGCTTGTCCGCCTCGCTCAGCGAATTGAACCGCGGGCAAAAGGGCCGCACATCGCGCGCCACCGCGGACGACAGCAACTCCGGCGGCAGGTTTTCCTCGATTACCACATCCCACTGCGGGTCCCACGGATCGTCTCCCCGCAACTCCACCTTCTTTACGGCGATCGGCGTTGGAGGCGCAGGCTTGATCTTGTGCGGAGGCACCGGCCCAGGCGGCACAGGAACGGGAGGCTGGATCACCGGAATCGCCTGCCCTTTCGCGCCGGGCTGCGACTGCGAAGTTAACTGCGCGGACTCTGCCTGCGCGGGCTGCGGTTGTTGCGCCTCGGAAAGCGCGCTTGTTGCGGCTGGCTGCGCGGGCTTCTCCACTTGTGCTTGTGACTGCGAAATCGCCGTCATAACCGCTAGCCCGAGCACGACCCATGCCGAATTGGAGAATCTCGCGCGCACGAGAATCTCAGATGCGACACCATTTCAAAAAAGTTGTGTCCAGCGAAGGTTGCTTCTCCGGCAGTTATCGCGCATCTTTATGAAATTAAAATGGTTGACTCGATTTGGAGAATATGTCGCGGAATGGCATAAGCCTTAGGAACAAATGCGCACGAGCGAACTGGGGAGCTTTCTGCTCGAGGACGGGGTGATCGCGGTCACGGAAACGATGTGGACAATCCATGTCTAATTGGGTTATTGCCTCGCCTCTATCGCAGTTCAAATCATCGAGGCAGCTCAAGGAGATTCATACATGAAGCGCTTCTTACTTTGCGCCGCAATGCTCGCCCTTGTATCCGCTTCGGCATTTGCCGCGAAGAATTCCGATAAGATCACGATTGGGCGCACAGTTACCGTGGGCACAACCCAACTTCCTGCCGCCGATTACAAGGTGACCTGGAGCGGGACTGGCTCCGACGCCCAGGTGACTCTCACGCACGGCAAGTCCGTTGTCACCCTTCCGGCCAAGGTCACCGAGCACAAGAACAACGTAAACAGCCTTGTGCTGGTCGATAAGGATGGGTCTACCAGCCTTATTGGCATGGACCTCGGCAACGTGACCGTTGAGTTTACGCCCTCCCCCAGTTCCGGGCAGTAGCTCAATTCAAACCAACCCGGCGCAATGCCGATCTGGCTGTTTGGGCCTCGCGATTCCCCTTCCTGTCGTTCGTGGAAGGGGAATCCTTTTTTTGGGGGGCGGTTCTCACTTCTTGTGTGTGATGTTCTGCGTCACCTTGTAATTTCCCGGCGTCCCGGTTACCGCAATCGGAATGACCGCACCTGCGGGCTTCTTGCGGAAGAACGGCGAGAGCGGCCGCAGCAGGAACGACTTGAAACCGGTCGCATCATGCGCGATGCTGGCCTTCGTCGCGACGCTGCCCGTGAGATGGACGGCCTCAGTATGGAAGTTGAACGTGCCGTCGAGCTGCGCCCGCGCGCCGGCCACCTCGAAAACGAGGCCGTGCGTTGTGAGCACCTCGTTGCGAATCGTAACAGGCCCTGCCAGGGATGAAATCGCGTCCGCGCTCTCCGTCTCGTCATGTTCCGCTTTCCCGCCCTGCGCCCGCTGACTGAATGCGGTGAGGCTCTTCTCCGATGAGCTGTCGGTCATCCGCTCAGCCGGGACATCGAATGCGCCATTGACGTGAAGACGGTCCCAGAACCCGATCTTCGGGTCCTCGGGCGTCAGGACCACGTGAGCATGCAGATCCACAGGCCCGGCGATCGGGATGGGACGCAGCATGAAGGGCCGCAGCAGGTCCTCTGCCCGACCGCGCTTCACGCTGAGGTCGATGTTTGTCTCCTTTCCGTGTGGACCCGCTACGCTTCCGGCCGCGTCGATCGCGGTTTTGCCGGTCTGCAGTTGCATTGACCGGAACGTCACGTCTCCATTCAGGCCGTTCACCGTGCAATGGAGCTTGCCCGCAACCGGACTCGGCCTGCCGCGATCCACGTCGAAGTCCGGGGTCTGAGTATCTGCTTCAGCCTCGATCGCATCGAGACGGCCGGTGAAGCGGCCGGATGACGACAGAGTGCCGGCAATCTGGCCCAGGTCATGCAGGTCGACGCGGTTGAACGTGAATTCGCCGGAGAGCAGGGTCTCGCCCGGGGAGCGCGCGCTGAGCGGCCCGAAGACTCCAGATGCGCGGATCTGCCCGCTCGGGAAAGCGTTGTCCATATCTACCGCGAACCGCATCGCCTCGCCTTTGTGCACATTTTCAATGTGCAATTGACGCACCTTGAATGTGAACCTGCCGTCGTGCACGCGCAGAATGTCGAGCACCGAATCGTGCACCTCGATCTCGAGGATCTGCGTGTCTGGCCCGGTAAAGTCGCCGGCGCTGCCGGCGGGGAAATCCTCGTGCGCGGCGCGGGTTCCCGGGGGCGGCAGCACCATGTGGACACCCGTCATATCCACCAGCGCAATCCGTTTTCGCAGCAGAAACAGGTCAGGCCACCGGCCCTGCACAAACAGCGTCTGCACGGTCCCGATGGGCGGCTGGTCCGGCGCGGACTTGCGGCGCACCGTGATGCCGGTGGCGATGAAGCCCGGGTGCGGGAAGTAGGTGCGGTGATAGCGCGTGATCGTGACCTGGCTGCCGAACACGTCTTCGATGAGCGGCTTCACCTCGCGGTAGCGGTAGGGCCAGTGCTCGCCCGCGAACCAGATTCCCGCCATCACGCCGGCAAGCACGACGAAGCTGGCAGCGATCAGCCAGGGGCGAGCGCGGCGGAAGGATAGCAGGCTTGAGCGCGAAGATCGGCGGGATTGCTGAGCGTGCTCCTCCGGCGGTGTTTTTTTGTTCGGCCGGGGAACGCTCGCATGTGCCATCGATCCTCTTTCCGCGCGCGGGGACTGAAAGCGCGGGCCAGATATTTTGAAGATGCAGGGCGCAACCAACGTTGCTTTACCGGCAGCATGCGATCTGGATCCACGTTTTCGTCATTGAACGTTGGGCGTTGTGACAATTGCCAGATGCCACGAGCAGGAAGAGTGAACTGCGGACCACGAACGGTGAACTGCGAAGTGTGAACTATCCTAATCCCATGTGCCGGAATATTAAATTGCTGTTCAACTTCGACCCGCCGGTGACCGACGACGAAATTCGTGCGGCTTCATTGCAATATGTGCGCAAGATCAGCGGGTTCCAGAAGCCGTCGAAGGCGAACGAGGCGGCATTTGCGCGGGCGGTGGATGAGGTGGCCGCGGCGAGCGCGCGGCTGCTGGCGGAGCTGGAGACGAGCGGGCCGGCGCGGAACCGGGAAGAGGAGGCGGCGAAGGCGCGGGCGCGGGGGTTGGCGCGGTTTGGGGATTGAGCTCGAGTCAGCCGTCCGTCTTCTTCACGTCGGACTCGTGCATGACCCCACGCTCGTCGATTCTGAGCACCCACCTCGAGCCCCGGCAAGATAACCAGGAAGGTGGACGCTCCACCGTGCCCGACGCGATGATATTGTCGGGAATACCTTCTTCATCTGCGTCGAGATCAAACGCAGTGCCTTCCATCCCTTCTTCGAGATTCACTGGTCTGCCGTGTTCGTCTTTGGCAGTTTCCTGATGAGTTAAGCAAAGAATCCCGCCGAATAGACCGTTGAAATCCGCCCAGACTCGCATCTCTCTCTCCCCGGACATGGTTCTTCTGTGCTTTTCTTCGTCTACCCAAGGAAAATTCCTGCGATTGACGCGCTGATCAGGTTGGCCATGGTGCCGGCGAGCATGGCGCGGACGCCCAGGCGCGCGAGATCGTTGCGGCGTTCGGGGACCAGCGCGCCGATGCCGCCGATCTGCATGCCGATGGAGCCGAGATTGGCGAAGCCGCAAAGCGCGAACGTGGCAATGGTGAACGAGCGCGGCGAGAGCGCGGCCTTGTGCGCACCGAGGCCGATGTAGGCGATGACCTCATTGAGCGCCATGCGCGTGCCGAGCAGGTTGCCGATGACGCCGCAGTCGTGCCACGGAATGCCGATGAGCCAGGCGATGGGCGCGAAGACAAAGCCGAGGATGGCGCCGAGGCTCGACGGAACCCAGGGCAGGCCGCCGTGGATCCACGCGAGAAGCATGTCGAGCAGCGCAACAAGCGCGAGGAACGAGATGAGCATGATGGCCACGTTCATGGCCAGCTTGCCGCCGTCGATGGTGCCGCGGGCAATGGCTCCGATCAGGTTCTCGTCCTTGTGCTGTTCGTCGCGCGGGATGACGACTTTGCCCTCGGTGTCGGGGATTTCGGTTTCGGGCACGAGCATCTTCGCCATCAGGATGGTTCCGGGCGAGGTCATGATTACGGCGGAGAGCAGGTGGCGCGCTTCGACGCCCTGCGAGATGTACATGGCCATGATGCCGCCGGAGACGTGGGCCATGCCGCTGGTCATGATGGTCATGAGCTCGCTGCGCGTGGCGCGGGAGAGGAACGGGCGGATGGTGAGCGGCGCTTCTGTCTGGCCCATGAAGACAGAGGCCGCTACGTTCATGCTTTCGGCGCCGGAGATGCGCATGGTCTTGAGCATGACCCACGCCATGCCGCGGATGATGATCTGCATGAGGCCGATGTGGTACATGACGGCGAAGAACGCGGAGATGAAGATGATGGTGGGCAGCACCTGGAAGGCGAAGATGGAGCCCGAAGCCGGCGAGATGACCTTGCCGAATGCGCCGGCGTTGGGCAGGCCAAGCTCTCCGAACAGTATCTGCGTGCCGGCGAATGTCGCGGAGAGCATCTGCGTTACGACATTGCCCGCCCACGCCATGGCGCGCTGGCCGAAGGAGAAGCGGAGAACCAGGAATGCAAAGCAGATCTGGAGGCCGAGGCCCCAGAAAATTGTCCGCCAGCGGATGCGGCGGCGGTCAGTGGAGCCAAGCCACGCGGCCGCCAATACGGCTAGAACTCCCAATACACCGGTGAATCGATCCACGGGGCTCCTTAACGGCAGCGGTCAGTGATCAGTGGTCATTGATCAGTGCACCTTTGCCAGCGATCAGGAATTGCATGAAGAGCCTGTATGACCAGGGAGCCTCACATACACCGCGAGTGGAGGCGGCTGCGAATGCGAATGAGCCATTCTGAGCACTCTTCACTGATCACTGATCACTCTGTTTACCTTATCAGCACCGGCGAAATAGGCTTTGGCGGATTCGCGATCGAAGACGGTGCCTACCAGGGGCGTCTCGAAGGTCGGCGGCTCGGGGGAGATCAGGATGGCATTTCTAAGGCGGCGCAGCGGCTCCGCAAGCAGGTCGTGGGTGGTGGCGTAGATCGTCGCAATGGGCTGGCCGGGTTGCACGCGGGCGCCGCGGCGGGCGTGGAACTCGACGCCTGCGTGCGGATCGACGGGCTCGCCGGCCCTGTCGCGTCCCGCGCCGGTGCGCTGCACGGCCCAGCCGATCTCCATCGTGTTCATTTCGGCAATGACGCCGCTGTCCCAGGCTTCAAGGACCCTTGTCGCGCCGGGCTTGTGGGTGGCACGGAGGTCATCGAAGACGGAGAGGTCGCCGCCCTGGGCTTCGACCATCCGGAGAAAGACGTCGAGAGCCCCACCGCTCGAGAGCGCATCCTCGGCCATCTGGCGGCCGATCTCGGGGAGCGATGCCTCGCCGCCGAGGTTGATCATCCATCCGGCGAGTTCGAGAGAGAGCTCGCGCAGGTCGTCGCTTTCGGGGGAGGTTTTGCCGCGCAGGACTTCGACACATTCGGCGATCTCGATCCAGTTGCCGGCGGCGCGGCCGAGCGGCTGGTCCATGTCAGTCAGCAGCGCGACGGTGCGGGTTCCGGCGGCTTCGGCGGTGGCGACGAGGAGGGCGGCGAGGTACTCGCACTGGCGGCGGTCGCGCAGGAAGGATCCAGAGCCGGTTTTGACGTCGAGAACGAGCGCGTCGAGGCCGGCGGCGAGCTTCTTGCTGAGGATAGAAGCGCAAATGAGGCCTGCGTTTTCAACTGTACCGGTGTGGTCGCGGAGCGCGTAGAGTACGCGGTCGGCGGGGACGAGTGTCGGCGTCTGGCCGACGATGGAGGCGCCGCAACGCGCGATGACGTGCTCGAATTCATCAAGCGATAGCTCGGTGCGGTAGCCGGGAATGGATTCGAGCTTGTCGAGCGTGCCGCCAGTGTGGCCGAGCGCGCGGCCGCTAATCATGGGTACGGCGAGGCCGCAGGCTGCCGCGATGGGCGCGATGAGGAAGCTGGTCTTGTCGCCGACACCGCCGGTGGAATGCTTGTCGACTGCGACCTTGCCAAGGCGCGAGGGGTCGAACTTCGCGCCGGAGTCGCGCATGGCGATGGTGAGCGCGCGCGTTTCGTCGAGGGTAAGGCCGCGGATCCACGAGGCCATGAGCCACGCGGCGAGTTGCGCGTCGGAGATGGAGCCGTCTGTCACGCCGGCGACGAGGAAGGTGATCTCGTCCTCGTTGAGCGCGCCACCATCGCGCTTTTTGCGGATCAGGTCGACCGCGTGCTTCGCCAGACCAGGGATCGGGCCGTCTTGGGGATCAGCTTTCATCGGAGTGGGCCTTACTCCATCTTGAGAAAAAAGGCCATCGGCAGCAACTCGGCAAACGGCATGGTGACCATGCCCTTCGCCGACGGAAATACGATTGGCGTTTCTGGAGCGATGAACTCGGCGAGCACCTGGCGGCATGCGCCGCACGGAGGGCTTGGCGCATCGTTCAGGTTTGTCACGGCAACGGCCATGATGCGGATCTGAGGGCCGTGCTCCGCAACTGCGCGTACGACTGCGGAGCGCTCCGCGCAGATGGTCAAGCCGTAGCTGACGTTCTCAACATTCGCGCCGGTGACGATAGCTCCGTTGGAGAGCTGCAAGGCTGCGCCTACGCGGAACTTCGAGTAGGGCGCATAGGCTCGTTCCGCCGCAACTCTTGCCCGGTTCATCAACTCTTCGAGCGCGGGCTGAGCCAGATTCGTCATCATCAGTGCGTCCCCGAACTCAAATGTGGGGCGAGGATTAGAGGCTAATGCATTTGAGCCGGCTCTGTACACTCGAGGCGAGGCCATCGGTGCATTCGATTCAGCGCCTGGTTGCGGGTCTGCTTCTGTACGGTGCGACAGCTTCATTTCCAGTATCGGGGCAGGGGCTGGCTACATCCGCAGCTCAAGCACAGGCGGCGCCTGTCTTTGACGTCGCGGCAATTCATCTTCATGAATCGCAGCCGCATGAGCACAATTCCATCTGGAGTTCGCCGTTCGACGGGAGATTCAAGGCCGAAAACATCTCGGTGAATGCGCTCATTCAATGGGCCTACGAGATGCCGCAAACTCGCATTCTTGGCGCACCCGCATGGACTGGCAAGACCTATTTCAATATCGATGCCACGGCCGACCCTTCCGTCGATCACCAACTGAAGGGTCTGACCTCTGACGCCGGACGCAAGCAGAAAGAAAAGATGGTCCAGGCGCTGCTTGCCGATCGCTTCAAGCTTGCCGCTCATTCGGAGGCGCGGGAGTTGCCAATTTACGAGCTCGTGGTCGCCAAAGGCGGCGCCAAACTCGGGCAGACTCATGAAAATGGCTCGAGCGTCAACACGGGCACCGGACGCATCGAGGTCCAGGGATCAAACAGCGTGGCAATTCTCGCCGAGGAACTCTCCAAGGTCGTCGGCCGCATCGTGGTCGACAAAACCGGCATGTCCGGCCGCTACGATCTCAAACTGGAGTACGCCCCAGACGGCAGCGCCATGCCGCTTGCGAAAACAACCGGCGGGTTCACGCCCGACTCTGGCCCGTCGATCTTCACGGCGCTCGAGGAACAGCTCGGTCTGAAGCTCAAGCCGGGGAAGGGACCGGTACAGGTGCTCGTCATCGATCACGTGGAGATGCCTTCGGCGAACTAGAAGTCGGTCATTTGCGATCTTGGGTCAGAGTTTGCGGTCCGCATATCGCCGTGATATCCCGGCAATTGGCCTCGCTTCGGTACACCCTTGTTTTTCACGGCTTCCCGAGGGCCGGCGACTGATTTTTCAAGTCTTCTCCACTTTTATCCGATAAACAATTCGTCGAGCTGCGCGTGAGGACTGCGACCAAAAGGGTTGCGCAGGCCTCTCTCGCGCGCTGGCTGATTGGGAGCTATGGACGAATTAACAAGGGAATTTCTCATCGAGAGCCAGGAAGGGCTGGACCGCATGGAGCGGTGCCTGACCCAGCTTGAATCGACGCCGGATGACGCGGGGCTGCTGGCGGAGATCTTCCGCGCCGTTCATACGATCAAGGGAACCACGGGATTCCTGGGCTTCAAGCGGCTGGAGAAGCTGGCCCATGCGGGCGAGAACCTGCTTGGGCAGTTGCGAGATGGGAAGCTGGCCGCAACGCCGGAGATTATCACGTGCCAGCTGCAATTGCTGGACGTGCTCCGTTCGATTCTGAAGCTGATTGAAGAGCAGGGCGAAGAAGGCGGCGGAGATTGTGCGTCCACCGATGAGACGCTGATCACGCGGCTGGAAGAGTTGCAGAATCCGGAGGCAGTGAAGGCTACCGCGCACGCGACGGCGAGAGCGGGCGGCGCTGCGAAACCCAAGTCATCGGGTAGCCGCAGACGGAAGACGGCAAGCGCGGCATCGGTAGCCGCGCCCATGGACCCGATCGTGGAGCTTCCAGTGGCGGCCGGTCCGGGCCCGGTCGCCGCGGAAGAGAAAGACATTTCCGGAACGGGTGCCGAGTCGCACGGGACTGCTTCGAAGTCAGCGCCTCCGCCGGATTCGATGCCGAGCTCCAGCTCCGCTGCTGAGAGCACGCTGCGCGTAGATGTGGCGCTGCTGAACCGCATGATGAACCTGGTGGGCGAGCTGGTGCTGACGCGCAACCAGGTGTTGCAGGCAACGGCTTCGGATGCGCGCATGACGATGCTTTCCCGGCGCCTCGACATGGTGACGGCCGACCTGCGCGAGAGCGTGATGAAAGCGCGCATGCAGCCGGTGTCGAATATCTTTTCCAAGGTGCCGCGCATGGTGCGCGACATATCGCGCGACCTGGGCAAGCGCGTGCGTCTGGAGATGGAGGGCCAGGACACTGAGCTCGACAAGAGCCTGCTTGAGGCCATCAAGGATCCGCTCACTCATGCGGTGCGCAACTCGCTCGATCACGGCATCGAGCCGCCGAACGTGCGCGAGAAGAGCGGGAAGGATCCCGAGGGGACTCTGAAGCTGCGCGCCGCGCAGGAAGGCAGCCACGTAATCGTCGAGATCTCCGACGACGGATCCGGGATTTCGGTCGAAAGGGTGCGTGCGAAGGCAATTGAACGCGATCTGATCACGGAGGAGCGCGCCGCCCAGATGTCGGAGCGCGAACTGCTGCAGCTGATCTTTGTGCCGGGGTTCTCAACCGCTCAACAGATCACGCATGTAAGCGGACGCGGCGTCGGCATGGACGTGGTGCGCACCAACGTGGAAAAGATCGGCGGAAAGATCGAGATTGATTCGCGCGTCGGCAAGGGAACCACACTGCGCATGCGGATTCCGCTTACGCTGGCGATCGTGCCCGCACTGATTGTGCGCAGTCTTGGACAAAGCTTCGCGTTGCCGCAAGGGGCGCTGTCGGAACTGGTCCATGTGCCCCCGGGACAGGCTGACTCGGCGATTGAATGGATCGAAGATGTGCCGCTCTACCGCCTCAGAGGCCAGCTGCTCCCACTTGTCCTGCTCGATCGCCTGCTTATGCCGGACCGGGATCACGATGCCGGGTCCGGATCCGGAGGCTTCATCGCCATTCTGGAGTCGGATGGGCGGCGCTACGGACTGATTGTCGATGAACTTGCCGATCCCGAGGAAATTGTCGTGAAGCCATTGAGTCCGGTGCTCAAGGACATCGGCGTATTTTCGGGCGCCACGGTGCTTGGTAACGCCGATCTGGCTCTCATTCTGGATCCGGGAGCCATCGCGGGAAAAGCTGGAGTGAAGCTGCTCAACGAAAGCGATGTGGCGGAAAACAGGCAGGCCGTTGAAGATGCCGGCTCGCGCCGCGAGTATTTGCTTGTCGAAGTCGGCGGGCGCCGCGCTGCTGTTCCGCTCGGCGACGTGCTTCGAATCGAGCAACTGCCGGTGAAGCGGGTGGAATACATCGGCCATCAGCCGGTGCTCAACTTCGAATCGCAGCTCATGCCTCTGGAGGATGCGGGCGGATTGATTTCCTCGGATGTGAATCCGGAATCGCAGATCATCGTCGTGGTGTGCCGCGAGAGCGACCGCCTGGTGGGCATTGCGGTCTCCCACGTTCTGGATGTCGCCTCCGGGGCCGAGGTGTTTGAGGCCGGAACGACGCGTCTTGCCAAGGGCGTGACGCTGCTGAAGGAACGGATGACCAGCGTGGTGTATGTGGCGGGCGTAGCGGCCATTCCTGCAGATGTGGGCGAACTGGAAGAGCAGCAACCGGCAGGAGAGATATCAGCATGACGAGAGCACACGAAGCCGTTGCCACGCGAACCGATGCGGCGGCCCCGAAGGCAGACCAGGAGAAGAATCAGGAGCAGATCTGCTCTGTTCGCGTAGGCGATGATTTGTTCGGAATTCGGATCACACCTATTCTCGAAATCGTCGGTGGCGCGCGGCCTCAGACTGTCCCGCTGGCGCCGGCGTTCGTAGGCGGCCTGGTGCACTATCGCGGCGACGTGCTCACGACGGTGAGCCTGCGCAGCCTGCTCGGCCTGCCGCAGCGCGATGGCGCGCAGGACCTGCTTGTAGTGGAGAACCCGAGCGGATTCTTCGGACTGCTGGTGGATTCGGTGGTCGAAGTGCTCAAGCTCTCATCCGCGGATTACGAGCCGAACCCCTCAACAATGCGGGAGAACCGCCGCGCACTGTTTGCGGGCGTGTACAAACTCGAGAACGGACTCCTGATCATGCTCGATCCCGCGTGCCTTGAACCCATGCACCTCGCCAGGTTTGATCCGGGAGCCGGAGGAAGATCATGCGCGCACTGATCGTCGACGACTCGCGCTTCGCGCGGAAGATGCTTCGCATCATGCTGGAGCGGGAAGGCGTGGAGTGCGAGGAGGCCGAAGACGGGCAGACCGGATTGAGACGACTGCACTCCGGAACCCACTATGACGTGGCGCTCGTGGATTGGAACATGCCCAAGATGAGCGGGCTGGACATGGTGAGGAAGCTACGTAGCGAAGGGCTTGACGAGGTGAAAGTGATGATGGTGACCACCGAGAGCCAGGCCGACTTTATTGAGCGCTCACTGAATGCGGGGGCGAACGAGTACCTGATGAAGCCCTTCGACGAGGAGGCCCTTCGCGAAAAGCTGGCGCTGATCGGCATCGAGGAGCGCTAGCGCATGCCCGCAGGGACGCGATCTCGCATTCTCGTAGTGGACGATTCGGCCGTAATGCGGAGCCTCTTGCGCTCCGTGATCAACGCCGATCCACGACTGGAGGTCGTGGGCAGCGCAACAGACGGAGCCGCGGCTCTGGATGCAATCTCCACGCTTGCTCCGGACCTGGTTCTTCTGGATGTGGAAATGCCCGGCATGGACGGGCTGACCACGCTGAAGCGGCTGCGCACGAACGGATGCCGAGTTCCCGTAATCATGTGCAGCTCCCTGACTATGCGCGGCGCACGGGTCACTATTGAGGCGCTGGCCAACGGCGCTGCCGACTACGTGGCGAAGCCCGCGGGACAACAAAACCGCGAGCAGGCCGCGCGCACTTTGAGCCAGGAACTGATTCCGAAGATTCATGCGCTTGTGTGGGCTCCTCGCTGCCAACAACCGCCCGTTCCCAATGTTCATAGCGGTAGTCACTTTGCCCCTGTCTCCGCGGTTCACTCGAGCGTGCCTCCGTCGATCGTCGCGATCGGCGTGTCAACCGGGGGCCCGGCTGCACTCGACCAGGTGCTTCCTTTTCTCCCTGCTGATTTTCATCTTCCCGTAGTTGTGGTGCAGCACATGCCGGAGATCTTCACAGGGCAGCTCGCCGAGCGCCTGAATGAGAGGTGCGGCCTGAGGGTGATGGAAGCCGCCGAAGGCAACGCCATCACTCCAGGAAAGGTTCTTATCGCGCGAGGCAACTGGCACATGGAGGTGACTCCTCACGCGCGCCCGGCGCTTGATCCGGTTGCGCACCTTACCCAGGCGGCGCCCGAGAATCATTGCCGGCCCTCGGTCGACGTGTTGTTTCGTTCGCTGGCCGCGGTCTACTGCGGCCGCGTACTGGCAATTGTACTTACCGGCATGGGCTCCGACGGGCTGGCCGGCTGCCGGTTGCTGCGCTCACAGGGTGCAACGGTGCTGGCGCAAGACGAGGCCACCAGCGCGGTGTGGGGAATGCCGGGGGCAGTTGCAATGGCCGGCCTGGCACACCGCGTGATGCCACTCAACGCGATTGCACCCGAGATCCTTCGCCTTTCTGCGCGCAGTTCGAACGAGGCGCGCGCAACCCGGCAGACGGTGGTTTAACCGTGCATACAAAGCGCGCCACCCATACTCCCGTTGACTACGGATACCTGCGCCGGGTTGTCCTCAAGCATTCGCATAACGTTCTGCACTCGTCGCGCGATTACCTGTTCGATTCACGGTTGTCCGTGCTGGTGAGAAACAGCGGAATGAATACCCTGCACGAGTTGGTTGAACATCTGCGACAGAGCGGCGACGCGAGGCTCGAAGCAGCAGTGGCCCACGCAATGACCATCAACGAAACCAGCTTCTTCCGCGACAGCCGTCCATTTGAGCTGCTTCGGACCGAGTTGTTGCCACAGCTGGTGAACGCTCGCCGAAGCACACGCTCGCTGCGCTTCTGGAGCGCAGCCTGCTCAACAGGGCAGGAGGCATACAGCCTGGCCATGCTCGTGCGCGCAGAGTTCCCCTTGCTTTCTCAGTGGAGCGTGCGGGTGGACGGGACGGATATCCGCGAAGACCTTGTCCGTTATGCCGCACAGGGCCGTTATGCCCGCATGGAAGTGAATCGCGGGTTACCGGCACGGCACATGCTTCGATTCTTCGAGCAGAGCGGCGACGACTGGGTGGCGCGCCCCGAGATTCGCGCACTTTGCTCATTTCGTCAGGCGAACCTGGGCAATCCTCCGCTGGCGTATGAACAGTCTTTCGACGTCATCCTGCTGCGCAACGTGATGCTTTACTTCGGACAGGAGACGCGGCGCGCGCTTCTGGCGGAAGTGCATCGCCTGCTGGCTCCAGACGGAGTGCTGCTGCTCGGCTCGAGCGAACAACCGGCCGACATGTCGCTGTGGCGGTCAGCGATCGCCGGTGGTACGTGTTATTTTCGGCCCAAGGCCAGTCGTCAGTGATCAGTGGTCATTGATCAGAGGCCCATCCATGAAATCTCGCGGCGTTAGCTTTCGACTTCCAGCAGACTTTGCATTTCCACCTGGAGGCGCGCGGTGATTTGCGCCTCGGTGGTTTCGGGCGTGAATCGAATTGGCTTGCCGACGCGGACTTCAAGGGTTCCCGAGCGAAACCAGCCGCGGCCTCGCTCCTTCAACTCGCCGAGCCCGCGCAGGGCCACCGGCAATACGGCGGTGTCGGCCTGCTTGACGAGCAATCCGATGCCGGGGCGGAAGCGGGCTAGCTGACCAGCGGCCGAGCGGGTGCCCTCGGGGAAGACAAGCACGTTGAATCCGCGATCGAGGGCTTCGCCCGCGCGCGCAAAGCTGCGCTGGAAGTCGCGCAGGCGTGGAAGTGGAAACACATTGAAAAGCGCGGTGATAGCCAGCCACGCGGGCGGCCCGAAGAGGAAGAACCGCTTTTGGTTCTTCGGCTTCTCCGGATTGCGGAAGTGGAGGAAGTCATCAAGCATTTCGCCGGACATGGCCGTAGCGACTCGGCGGCGCAGGCTGCCTGGCAACGCATATTGGACGAGCGGGCCGTCGTAGGCAGTTATGTGATTGGCGATGATGAGGACTGGTTCAGATGTCGAAGATTCCAGGTTGGCGGGCAGATGGACACGAGGCGCAGCGAGAAACCACACCAAAGGGCGCATGATCGCCTCGATAAATGTGACGCGAACCCACTGAATGGGCTTGAGCCATGGCCAGCGTGGATAGACATAACGAGGCTGCGGTTCATGCGCAATTGGCGGCGTGAGCGTGACTGCGGAATCGGCGGGTTGCTCGCTTGTTTGTCCGGTGAACGTGTCACGAATTGTATCGGCATCAACGGAAGTCTCGTCTTCGCGCGCGAGGAGCGATTGCGCGCGGGCATGAAGTGAGACATTCGACGAAGTTTCGGTCGTCTCGTGATCCACATTGCCCGATACGATGTTTCGGAGGTCGCCGAGAGTCTGCGCCTCCTCAAGCAAGCCGCTTTCGAGCGGCCACCCGAGCTTTTCCTCGATGCCGGCGGAAAGCTGCACGCGGCCCAGGCTGTCCAGATGCAGGTCTTCGCTCAGGCGAAGGTCATCGCCCACGCTGTGGGGCGTCTCGCCGGTGATGTGAGAGATCAGCGAAAGCAACCAGTCGGTTGAGGGGCTGAATGTTTCGGCGGGCGGGCGTGCTCCGGTGGATGCGGCCTGAATTCCGGCCATCCACTGAGACACAGCTTTGCGCCGCACCTTTCCTGTCGATGTGCGCGGAAGATCGGGTTCGGGATAGAGCACCCAGCGGCGCACACGCTGATAGTCCGGGAGTTTCATGTTCGCGTGCTCTATTGCTGCAGGGGCCTGGTTCTCGGATCCGCGCATGGCCAGCACCGCGCACGGCTCGGGTCCGGACGGCGTCTCCATGGGCACCACGGCGCAGGCCGCTACGCCGGGCTGCTCTTCAATCACGGCTTCAAGATCTTCGGGGTGAATGTTGACGCCGGTGCCGGTGACGATAACCTCGCTCTTGCGGCCGAGGAACTTGAGCTCGCCGGTTGATTGCGTTTCGGCGAGATCGCCTGTGGCAAGCCAATCATCCTCGCGCCGGCGCAGCTCTCCTGCTGACCATGTCGCAGTGGAGATCATCGGGCCGCGGACGAGCACCTCTCCGTCGGAACCGATCTTCACTTCCCTTCCCGGCAGCGGCTTGCCGATGGTGCCACGCGCGACGTGAAACGGATGATTGAGCGTGATGAGCGCGGTGGTCTCGGTCATGCCGTAGCCCTGCACGAGCACGAAGCCCAGCGTGTTCCAGAACTGCTCCACTTGCGGGGGCAACGCGCCGCCGCCGGAGATGAGCGCCCAGAACTTGAGCCCAAAGGCGCGATGAATGCGACGGAAGCGCCACCATTTTTTCCAGGCGCGGAGCGTGCTGGACGCGGCGACGGAATTGGCGAGGCGTGGATCGATGGACTCAAGGTGCGACTTGAGCAATGCGAATACGCGCGGCACTGCAGCCAGCACCGAGATGCGATCGCGATGGATTGTCTCGATGAGGCGCGGCGCAACCAGTCTTGTTTCAAAGTGGACATGCGCACGGAAGATGGGGGGAATCCAGAGGCCCATCGTCTGACCGAAGACGTGGCTCAGCGGCAAAGTATGCAGAAAGCGCAGCGGGTGGACGAACTTTTCGTAGCGCATGTAGCTCTGCGCAGCGTCTTCAATGGGGCCGACGCTGGCCAGCACGTTGCCGTGCGTGTGAACGATGCCCTTGGGATCGCCGGTGGTGCCGGAGGTGAAGAGAATCTGGAGCGGCGTATCGCGGCTCAGCCCCGGAGCGGGACCGGCTTCTTCGCGCGGCAATCCAGAATCCCAGCATTCGAACTCGATCCTCGGATAGCTTAGTGGCGGCCCGGCGGGCAATTGACTCAGAAGATGCGCATCGCCGACGGCGAGCTTCGGCTTCACGTCCGCGGCTACGCGCGCGGCGAAGTCGGCAGAGCCGTGTGCATCGAGCGGCACGACGAGAACGCCACGCAGAATGCAGCCATGGAAAGCCGCGATCCATTCTGCGCTGTTCTCGCCCCAGAGAAGGATGCGGTCGCCGGCAACGATGTTCTGCTGCTCGAGAAATGCGGCAAAACGTCCGGCCCAATGAGCGATTTGCCCATACGTGGCCACGCGGCGACGGACGCCTCTATACCGCACGACGGCAACTTCATGATCGTATCGTCGAAAGTCTTCAACGAGAGTACCTAAATGATCGCGCATCGCTTCGCTGCTTCATGGTAGCAGCGGGGGATGGCGACCATTTTGTGCGGGTTGTGACACTTCGTCGAGCGCACAGTCGGAGGCGCGGACCCGTAGAAGCGTTCGAGTTGCCTACGAGATGGCGCCTTCGGATAGGGGTGCGTTTTCTCCGGCACTCTTCTCAACTGCCTGTGTCTCGCGAGCCGCCTCTTCCAGCATCTGGGCATCCGCAAAGCGATAGCCCACGTAGAGGTCCGTGAGGAGGTATACAGGATGTGCCGGATCGTCCTCGATCTTTTTGCGTAATTGGCGAACGAAGGTGCGCAGATATTCGACTTCTTCGCGGCAATCGGCTCCCCAGACGGCCGTGAGCAAGCGCGCATACGTGATGACCCGGCCGGCGCGGCTCATCAGGCAGTGGAGAATATCGAACTCCTTGCGCGTAAGGTGAATGGCCTGGCCGCGCTTGGTAACGCTGCGCCGGGCGGGAATCAAGATGATCTCGCCGATTTCGAGCGGCGAATCTTCCGGGCGCGCGGGAGCGTTTACGCGGCGCACCGCCGCGCGAATGCGCGCGATGAGTTCGCGCACTCCGAACGGCTTGGTGACGTAATCGTCGGCGCCCAGTTCGAGAGCGTTCACCTTCTCCTCTTCGCGGTCGCGGACCGTGAGCATGAGCACAGGCAGCCGCGGCGCCATGCCGCGAATGCGCCGAAGTGTCTCGATGCCGCCGATGCCCGGCATGTTGACGTCGAGAAGGACGGCGTCGCATGGTTCGGTGCGAAGCATGTCGAGCGCCATCTCTCCGCGAGACGCCTCGATTACCTCGAAGCCTAGTTCCGTGAGCGGCGGACGCAGGGCCCGGCGAATCGCCGGTTCGTCATCAACCACCAGGACACGAATTGCAGATGCCGTCATAGAGTATTCCTTTCATTAGATGACGCTTCGCCAGCGCCTTCCGCGCTTTCAAGCGCTGCTTGAATGGCCGCAAAGAAAGTGGTGCCAGCGGTTTCGTCGCTCGCCACCCATACCGAGCCACCGTGAGCCAGCGCAACGCTCTTCGCGATGGAGAGCCCGATTCCGGTGCCTGCCGCGCGCGTTGAGGAAGCGTGCGAACGATAGTAGCGATCGAAGATGCGCTCGCGGTCAGAGAGTGGAATCACCGTACCGTAACTATGCACGGAGAGGATAACCTCGCCTCCCGACCGCTCGACCGCCACCCTGATCGGGGAGCCGGCTTCGGAGTACTTGCAGGCGTTGTCGAGGTACTGCGTAAGCAGCATCGCAATCAACCGCCGGTCGCAATGGAATCCGATGTCGCCGCTTGCGATCTCGACGCGGATGTCTGCACCCGCGGCTCGTTCCCCAAGGCCCGCAATGACTTCCTCGAGCAGCGAGGCCGCGCCCACACGTTCCAAATGAATGGCCAGGGCCGATCCGGCGCCGCCGGCTGACTCGAGGCGCGCGGTGGTCAGCAACCGGGTTGTGAGGTCATTGAGCAGGCTGGCCTGCTCATCGATCAGCGCGACTAACTCCGCTTGCGCCGCGGAAAGACGGCCCATTTCCCTGAGCCCGCTCGAAGCCGCGCGAATCGCCGTCAGCGGAGTCTTGTATGCGTGGGCAAGACTGTCCAGCACGGTCGAGCGCATCCGCTCCGCTTCGCGCTCCGCCTCGATACGGCTTTCATTGGCGGTCGCACGGTAACGATCGAATGTCACCGCGATCAGGGCAGCTGCCGCGCTGTTCGTCAACGGGCTAAGCTGCCCGCGCACAACAAGGCTTCCAATCGGCACCGCGCCGAGACGAACTACACGTCGGCTCAAGCCGGTATGTGGATCGTCATCCGAGGTCTCGAAGTGATAGACGTTCTGCGCGATCTCTCCGGTATCGATCGTCCACTGCCCGGCCTGGTAGACCTCCTGCAGATCTGCGTCGAAGATTGCCACCGCATCGAGCGAGAACAATTTGTGCATATGCTCGGCAAGTTGCGGCCCGGGCTTTTCGCCGAGATTCATCTGCAATGTGCGCCGAGTGAATTCATACAAATTGCGAAGTTCGGCGTCGGACGAATTGGCGCGGCGCGCGGCACGCAACGCGCGGCGGATCACCGGCGTGAGAGTGCGCGGGCGAATCGCCCCCAGGAAGCCCGGATTATTCGTCTCCGACAACGTCAGACCGCCTTTGTCCCGATCCAGTTCCTTCGAAATTGGATCGATGCGTAGAGCCCGGCTGTACACTTCGCCGATTCGTGAGGCAGGCTCGGCGCGCGTTCAATGCATGTCGTTCGGTTCAATATGGTTGGCAGTCAGTTGCTGAACAGCTGCTCAAATATCCGCAGGATACGCGGCCCTGAATAAAGGTTCTCTCTGGCCTCAGAAACTATAGCGACCATTCGGAAGCCGGGCTTGAGAGCGAATGAGCGCATTTTAACAGATTCTTTATTCGGCCCTTACGGAGAGCTTGCGGATGGTCCTCTATTTCTCATTGCATCCTTATGAATACCTCGGTTAACTACACGTAATCGCAGCCACGACAACAGAGCACATGGACTGCGGGGCTTGAACCGATTGCGAGCATTCGCGATGAGGCGGCAGATTCAGACGTCCTGGCTGAATGCACTGGCGCAAGACGCACTGCGGGCTACGTTGTAATCGCCCAATTCGAACGATTCCCTATCCCGTCGGTTAAGGCTGCCCGATGGCAGCAACGGGAGAACTTTGTCCAAAAGCGAATTCCTGTCACCCCACCAGACCTTCAGCGGTGGAGAAAGTGAACTCAAAATGAATTTGAGGTCGAGCCTTCGGACGTTGATCATATGCGCAATGGCGGCCGGCATTTCAGCCGCGGCGCAGACGCAGACAACTTCAACACCCCCCGCGCCCGAGCAAGCACCCTCCACCGCGCCGGCTTCCACACCGGCAGCCACTGCGCCCGCTGCGGCGCCAACTCCCGTGCCGTGGCGCATCATTGGCCTGGATGTGAGCGGGTTCCTCGACGGCTATTATTCCTACAACGCGAACAATCCGACCGAAGCTGCAAACGGAAAGACGAACGATTATTACAACTTCAATGACGACGCGAATCAGCCCGGATTTAACGCGGCCAAGCTCACGCTCAACCATGACCCTGCCTGGTTCGGCGCACACTTCGACTTTGTTTACGGCCGCACGAATCGATTGATGAACGCCGTGAACCAGCTCTACTACGTGGAGCAGGCTTACATCAGCGCGAAGCCGAAGAACTGGAAAGGTTTCGAGGTCGATGGCGGCAAGTGGGTCACTTCCGCGGGCGCCGAAGTTATCGAAGGCAAGGACAACTGGAACTATTCGCGCTCCCTGCTGTTCGCTTGGGCCATTCCCTACTGGCACTTCGGAGCGCGCACGTCCATGCCGGTGAGCAAGACGGACACCATCGGCCTGCAGCTCGTGAACGGGTGGAACAACATCACCGTGAACACCGGCGGCGTGACGGTCGGCTTTACCAACGCGCTGGTCGAACCCAAGTACACCTGGAACGTCAACGTATACACGGGTCCTTCGAATACTCCCAGCCAGAACGCCTACCGCAATCTGTTCGACACGACAATCCTGCTGACGCCGAATACAAAGTTCAACGCGTACATCAACTTCGATTACGCGCAGAACAACAACCACATATCGCATGGCAACGGCAATGACATTACGAGCCACCTGGATGGGCTGGCTTTTGCGGCGCACGAGCAGCTCAAGGGGCCGCACGCGATCGCCGGGCGCATCGAGTTTCTTGACGACCAACAGGGCTACTCAACCGGCACGGCGCAGACTTTGAAGGAATTCACCGGCACATACGAGTACAAGTTCAAGTTCGGCCTCATCAGCCGGCTCGAGTACCGCCGGGACTGGTCCGATCAGAAGTCATTCCACAAGAGCGGCGACTCGATGACGGACGCGCAATCCACGGTGTCGGCCGGGATGATCCTGGTCCTCACTCCGCATCGTTGAGTTTGGGGATGGAGTGAGGACTGCACGAACCCCGGATTCTTCATTCCATCCTTATTTTCCGAAGGGTAGTATCCACGCACACGAAGAACGCGCGCGAGCCTCAAACACACAAGCACAAAAGGCTCGCCTGGGAACGATTCAGGAACTTGGTTGCTACTGCAAAAATCCATCACCAGGAGAATTCTTCAAATGGCAGACACAAAAGCACCGCAGATGCAGGCCACACTCGGTTTGACCGGCTTGACCAGCAACGCGATGGCACTGATCGCTCCCGGCGCGTTCCTGTGGCTCACGTTTTTCATCCAGGCGACGACGGGGGTCGCGGGACAGCCTTCTACGGCGCCTTCCATGTGGATCGGCATCTTTGCCGCGCTGCTTCTCTGCCTGGCGACGGCCGTAGCGTATGCCGAGATCTCGAAGCTCTATCCCGGCACCGGATCGAGTTACTACTACGCGGAGCAGGCGATGCTCTCGAAGGAAAAGGCGTTCAAGTTCGCGCGCATCGCCAAGTTCATTGTCGGCTGGGGCTCGCACCTCTACTACTGGGTGTACCCGGGCGTGATGGTCGCGACCACGGGCATCTTCGTGGGCTACGTGGTGGGCTTCCTGTTCCCGAGTTTCCTCAGCGGATCGAACCCGGGGCCGCTGTTCATGGCTTTGGTCGCGGTCCTGTTCTCGTTCTTTGTCGCGTGGATCGCTTCAAAGGGCGCGGGAGCTTCGACGGCGGTGAATCTTGCGATCAACGTCGTGCAGATCTCCGCGCTGGTGGTGTTCAGCGTGCTGGCGCTCGGATATCGCGCCAACCATCCGGCGGGAACGAGCGGAAAGACCACCTTCCAGTACGATTCGCAGTCGCTGTCAACCTACACCTGCCAGTTCGCCACGGCCAAAGACGGGTCGACCCTGCGCGATGCCAGCCAGAATCCCATCTGCGCGGTCGACAAGAACGGCCAGCAGGTTCCGTTCGTGATCGACTACCCGGCGACGGACTCGACGGGCAACATGCTGACGCATCCCAATGCGGCATCGGTTGTGAGCGTCCACAAGTTCAGCTGGATGTTCATCCAGGCGACGGTTGCCATTCTGATCCTGGTCGGATTTGAATCCGTGACGGCGATGGGAGGCGAGGCCAAGAATCCCACCAAACACATACCGATCGCCGTGATTGCGTCGCTGCTCATCCAAGGGCTTGTCTGTTACCTGTTCGAGTACTTTGCGGCAAACTACTTCTTAAACTCGGGGTACAGCATGCAGAGCGCGGCGGGCTCGGCGGCGCCGATCGGCGACATGATGATCATCGTCGGCGATGCGCTGCTCGGGCACGGCAATGGCAAGTACTTCATGCTGGCCGAAGCGTTCACCGTGTTCCTCGCGCTGATCGGCACCACGCTGAGCTGCATGAACACAGGGGCGCGCGTCACCTACGCGATGGGCAAGGACGACGAGGCGCCGGAGCACTTCGGCATGCTGCATGCCAAGTCGCTCTCGCCGCGGCGCGCGATCTGGACGCTGGCGGTGATCTCGGCGGTCATCGGCTGCGTGGCGGTTTCACTGGTGTTCGCGGATGCGTCGGCTCCCACGGACGCGACGATTGCGGCGCTGCCTCACAACATCTTCTCCAACGTTGGCTATCCATCGCACGACACCCTGGTGAAGCTGCCGAACTCGCTGCTGGCGATCACGCTGACATCGAACTTCGGAACCTTTATTCTCTATGCGCTCAGCTGCTTCCTGTGCATCGTGGCCTACAGCAGCCGCGCTGACAGGAACGTGCTGATGCACATCCTGATTCCAGGATTCGGGCTGCTTGCCAACCTCACGTGCATGGCCTTTTATGTCATCGGGCCGTTCTTCAACCTAGGCACCAAGATGGAGCCACTCACGGCGCTCGGAATCTCCGCGTTGTGGGGCCTGTACGGCGCCTATTACTTCCTCAAGTCGTCGAAGAAGAAGGGCAAGGCGATCCTGGTCGAGACCAAGGCCGCGGTCACTCAGTAAAGCTCGAGCTTCCTTTTCTTCCCGGGTGGTTGTCGCGATGCAGCCACCCGCGGGCTTTTTTGATAGTTGTCGATCGAGAAGACTTCGGGTAATCGGCTCCTATGCTAGATGTTCAATTCGGTCACGCAAGCGATCCCGGCAAGATCCGCAGCAATAATGAGGACGCGACGGGAATGTTCGTTCCCGGATCGCGGCAGCAGACGCGCTCGCATGGGTTCCTGTTTGCGATTGCGGACGGCGTGGGCGGAATGGATCTTGGCGAAGTAGCGTCGGCTACGGCGATCAAAGTGCTCACAGATGAATTCAAAGAGGCACAGGCGGATACGCTGCTGCCGGGGCTGTTGCCGCGGCTCGTGCAGCACGCCAACGCAGCGGTGCACGACCTGCGGCTCGACCGCGAGTACCGCGGGAAGCAGATGGCGACGACGGTGGTGGCGTGCGCGCTGCGATACGACCATGCGGTGGTTTCGCACGTGGGCGATTCGCGGTGCTACCTGGTGCGCAATGGCAAGCCGAAGCTGGTGACGGACGATCATACGCTGGTGAATCAGCAGCGGAAGCTCGGGCTTATTTCGCAGGAGGATGTTGCGGAGTCGAACTCGCGGCACGTGCTTATTAAGAGCCTGGGACCAGAAATGTTCGTGTCGCCGGACACGACGGCGTTCGCGATCCAGCCGGGGGACGTGCTGGTGCTTTGCACGGACGGGGTGCACGACGAGCTGCCGGAGGGTGAGCTGGCCCATATTGTTACGCAGCCCAAGAAGGACATAGAGGAGATTGCGCGGGAACTGGTGGCGCGAGCGGTGGAGATCGACGGGAATGACAACACGACGGCACAGGTGATCAGGGTGCGCGCGGTGGAGCAGTTCGCGATGTACCGGGGAAGGCCGTATCGGCTGCCGGCTTAATATTTATATATCAATAAGTTAGCGGTGCAACCACCCGACCTTAGGGTCGCGGGGTCTTGCTGGCTTTGAAATAGCCGACCCCGCCCGCCGGCCTCAAAACTCGAACCGCATTCCCAGCTGGATCCGCCTCGGCGGACTGACAGACGTTACTTCGCCAAATCCCGGCGAGGTCGCCACCGTAGCAATCCCCGACGCGTTCTGGTGGTTCAGCACGTTGAAGGCCGCAGCCGAGAAGCCGAGCCTCGGAGCCTCTTCGTTCTTGTTCGAAGTGATGGCGAAATCGTGTCCCCACCGCAAGTCAAGGTCGGCATACGAAGGCATGCGCTCGCCGTTCCGCTGCACGCCGTCCGGCCGTGCATTGAACAGGCCGTCGCCGTAGGGGTCGGTTCCTGTCGTCTCCGTCCACGGCCGCCCTGTGTTGGCGAAGATCCCCGCCGAGAGATTCAGCACCCCCTCTGGATTCACCATTGCGTACATGCCCACCCTGTGCCGCCGGTCCCAGCTCGCGTCGGCCCACTCTTCATGCGGCGCGTACTGGTTCTGCGGGTAAAACCCGATCCCGTCGGTGTTCGACGAGTAATGCGACCACGTATAGCGTCCCCAGCCCGTGAAGTATTTGTTCAGCCGCCCGCGGTACGAAATATCCATCCCGCTTCCGGTCACGAATCCAGCCGGCTGCATCTCACGGAGGCGTCCATAAGCGGGATCGGGCCGCTTCGTGTAGCCCGACTCCGGAGTCGGCGCGTTGATATCCAATGACCGGAACTCGCCAATCTCGCGCATAGAGTGGAAGCTGGCGGTCCCGGTCGCCTTCTCGCCAAGCTGCCGCTCAATCGAGACCCCATACTCATACTGATATGGAAGCCGCGCATCCGGCGCCAGCTGCACGCGCGCCACTGGCTGCGACGCTACATCAACGCAATTGCCGATCGGCACGCAACCGGTCGGAGGCATCGCGGCCGGATTGAGCGACAGCGTTACCGATCTTCGCCGCGGCTGCACGCCCTCGTATCGGACCAGGTCCAGCAGCGGCCCCGAGCCGAAGCGGTCGTAGTAGATCCCGCCTCCTCCGCGCAACACCGTCTTCGATTCCGGATCGATGACATAGGCAAACGAGACGCGCGGCGAGAAGCCAAGCCGTTTTTCTGCCAGGAAGTTTTGCCAGTCGTAGCGCAGGCCCGGCGTGATGGAGAAGCGCGCCGTCACTTTGTACTGGTCCTGGATGAACGCACCCATCTCCTGCTGGTGGTAGACGAAGTGCGTATCCCCGGAATTCTGCGAGTACGCCGACGGCAAATTGGCCTCGTAATTCTGGAGTGCACTCTGGAGCACAGTCACGCCGTCGGCCGTCAGCGTGGGGCTGAACACATAACTGCCCAGTTCGTTCGTGTGGTCGTCAAACGCGCGGCGGCTTAAGTGCGGAATCCCCAAGCCGTACTTCACGAAGTGCTTGCCGTGCATCCATTGCATCACGTCGAACAGTCGGAAGTTGTACTCCGTGGAGAGCGCATCGTTCTGCGCCGACCCGCCCGTGAACGCTCCGGTCACGTATACTCGCGAAGCCTCATGCGAATTCGTGTTATGGCTGAAGTCGTGCTCGCCCACCACCGAAAACTGATTCAGAAGAACCGATGAAAGCGTCGAGTCTACGTGTGTCACGAGGTCGTCCTCGTGGTACTCGTTGTTGTAGCCGGCCTCGGCAAGTGACTGCCCGCCCACGCCCTGGTTCTTGCCGGTCCAATCCTGGTAGCTGTACTGCCCGTACGCGGAGTGCCGGTCGTTGAACTGGTGCGCGGCGCGAATGCTGAATTCCGTATCGCGCGTCGGCGCGGGAACGTTGGCAGAGTATATCCCCGCCGGATTTTCGGGAGTCGGCGCCACATATGCGTGAACGACCCCGTTGAGATCTTCCTCCGCACGGTTGAACGACCCTAGGAAGCTGCTCTTCGGCGCAAAGAAGATGGGGCCGGTCACGCTGCCCTCATAGATTCGCCGCTGCTCAAAAGGCTTGGTCGGCGCCAACGCGTTCTGCGCGTTCATGGCCGAGTCGCGAAAGTAGAAGTTGGCTTGCCCGTGATAATGGTCCGCAGCGGACTTGGTCACGATCTCCATTTGTCCGCGCCCCGGCCAGTAATACTGCGCCGAGTAGGGGTCCTGATTGATCCGGACCTCCTGCACGGCCGACGCCGAGACAGTCGCCCGGTTCGCTTCCATGCCGTCGACGATCAGCCCCGACCCTCCTGTCGCCGTAGCGCTGTCATCGAGGAACGCGCTCATCGCACCCTGGTAGTCGTTGTCGAAGATGGGCAGGGCCTTCAAATCCTGCGATGTCATCACCGACGAATCGTGATTTTCGTCTCCCGACGTAAGATCCTCGTCGGTGTCTGCGTTCACCCGCACATTGGTCGAAATTGCCGCGATCGGCAGAGTGATGCGAAGAGGCGCAGCGCGGAGACCGCTCGGGGCCGCAGCGGAGGTTGCTGCCACCGGTGCGGCAATCACCACCGGAGTCTTGATCGTGTCGAATCCCGGCTCGGAGACGACAAGGGTGTAGCTGCCGGCGTGTGGCGCCTTTACCTGGAAGCTTCCATCGCCACCGGAATGATAAGTTCCGGCAACGGTGCCGTTCGTATCGAGCAGGTCGATCTCTGCGTTGGGAACGATGGCCCCTGTCGCATCTGCAACTACGCCTGTAATTTCAGCCAGCGACGGCTGTGGCGGCGGGGCAGTGGAAGTGCCGTGAGCGGCGAAAGCGGCAGAAGTCAAAACAAGTGCCAGGGCAACAGAGCGAAACATGCAAATCTCCACTGGGGGCGAGCGGATCCATCAAGGAATCACTAAGTCGAATTTCGAGTCGATGTAGCCGAGGCGGAGCCTTGTAACAGGGCGCGACTTCAGTCGTGCCACACGAGCGACCCCTGAAGGCATTGGGCTTTTAACCCCTGCTCGCACACACCTGCTCTGAAAACTGCTCTGATGTAAAGGTTATCAATTACTCTCGAAGACTGAACATTAAGTTTTGCAAAGGCTCATGATTCTGTCCCGTTTCTAAACAGGGTCCGCAACAGCCAGTGCCCCGCACCAGTCAGCCGCTGAATCCACAACCACATCTGGCGGCTCGTCCATCAGGTTCTGCGGTCCGAACCCGAACTGGCAGCCAAGACTCCACGCCCCCGCATTCCTGGCCGTCAGCACATCCACCTTGCTGTCGCCGATCATCAGCGTCTCGGCAGCCGCCACCCCGGCCTCTTTGATAATCGTGAGCAGTCCCATCGGGTCCGGCTTCTTAATCGGAAAGCTGTCGCCACCGTACACGCGAAAAAAGAACGCGCCCATCCCCAGCCCTTCGCAGATCGCACGCGCTGGCCGCACCGGCTTGTTGGTCAGTACCGCCAGCTTGCGCGGCGCGCCGTCCGAATGCTGGCCCAGGGCGGCCAGCGACTCGAGCACGCCGTCGTAGGCGTAAGTGTTGTCAAGCTTGTGCTCGCGATAGTGAGCGAGCAGGTAACTGTAGGCGGTGGCCAACTCCTCGTCGTGGACTTCGTCTGGGCTCACCCCGTTCTCGACTGCAAGCGATCGCCGCATCAGCATCGGCGCGCCATTGCCGACAAAACTCGCGATGACATGGTCGTCCAGGCGGGGACGGCCCATGTGCTCCAGCGCCGCATTCACGCTGTTGCACAGGTCGCGCTCCGAATCAATGAGCGTTCCATCCAGGTCGAAAACGATAAGCCGAATGGACAAAGCCGGGATGGGGTTAAGAATGCGGAGCATGAGTTCAGTTTAACGGTCCAGAGGGCGAGGGTTGCGGAACCCATCGGCCCCGCTCCGGACACCACGCGGCCATCGCCTCACGGCTGAAATGGATACTTGGACCACCTCGCGATCACCGCCTCCACGTCTTCGCTTAGCACCGTGCCGGCTTCCGAATTGTCAACATGGTGTTTTTCGCGAAGCTCCCGTAGCTTCTCGCGCTCTTTCTTTTCCTCGTCCGAATAGAATCGCGCCTTTTCAAATTCGTGATTCGCAATCGCCGCCTCCAGCCGGTGCCAGACGAAGCGAATCCTCTTCTGCACTTCGAGGAACTCTTCCGGCAGAGCAGCGGACTGTCGAAGTTTCACGCGCGCCGCCGCCGCATCCAGCAATTCGAATGCCTTCCCCGGCAGCACGCGTTCCGCAAGATAGCGTCCAGACGACTTCGCGGCAGTCTCCAGGGCCTCATCTTCGAACTTGACCGCATGAGCTTCCACCAACTGGAGCCTACGTGCCTTGAGCACAGCGAGCGTCTCGTCTTCCCCAAGAGGTCGAACGTGAACCGCGCGAAACGCATCGGCGAGCCAACTCGCGGACTGGGCCAATTCGCGGTACTCCGCCGGCGTGCACGCGGCGATGCACTGTACCCCGCTTTGCACGGCGTCAGGCTTGAGAAGCGCGGGTGCAATCTGAGCCAAAACCGGGTCGCCGGCAGGCTGCATCTGCAGGTCACCAACAAAGAGAACAACCTGCGATGTTTCAGCGAGCGAAGTGAGAGTCTTGTTCAGCTCGCCGATAATCTGGAGACGCTCGCGGGACGAATTCCCCGTCCCGAAAAGTTCCAACGCCATGACCCGCTTTTCGGCGAGCAAGGGCGCGGCGGACCCGTCAGCGATGCACTGCGCAAGAGCTTCGACGATCGCCCGCTTTCCGCAGCCGCGTTCTCCCACGAGCAAGGGATTACGGGTCCGGCCGCCGGCGAGAACTTCGATGACCGCATCGAGTTCCACCTCCCGCCCAACCACTGGTGCAAGCGTTCCGTCAATCGCGTCCTGCGTCAGGTCACGAAAATGTCGAGCGGGGGAGCCATGAGTTTCAGCGGGCTGCGATGGCGCCGATTCATGGGCCATCTTGGCCAGATCTTCGCGGACCGCCTCCAGCTTGATTCCTCGCTCTTTCAGCATCTCCGCCGCGAAGCATGCTTCTTCGCGAAGCAAGCCCAGCAGCAGGTGCTCCGTGCCGATGTGCTTGTGGCCCAGGCGCTCGGCTTCCTCTGCCGCATAGGCCAGCACGCGCTTGCTCTCGTTAGACAGGGGAAGATCGACACTCGTGGAGATCTTCTCGCGAATCGTGGTGTGTGCGTCGATCTGTTTGCGGATCGACTCAACGCCTGCATGCGAGCGGAGAAACCTGTTGGAGAGCGCCTTATCCTCACGGAGCAGGCCCATCAGCAAGTGTTCCGATTCGATGTAAGGCGAGCCGAACTGGCTGGCCTCATAACGCGCGAAGAAAATGACCCGCCGCGCCTTCTCGGTGTAGCGTTCGAACACGGTGCGACCCCCAATATCGAGAGTTGCTTACAAAAATTGCCAGAATGCAGAGTGCCTAGTGTACTCGATCAGGAGAATACTGGGAGCGGCTGCAGGCGCTCATCGGCAAGCGTTATTGTTCGCCTTCGGGATCGTAAAGAACGAGATACTCACTGGCGCCAGTTCGATCTTTCCGGCGGCCTCACTCCGGCCTTCCATTGCCGGCAGGCTGCCATCGGATCCCGCCTTCAACTCAACGCCGTTCAGCATCACGGCCGTCCTCATCAGATCCGGCGCGGTCAGGGTATACCGCGACGACGCCTTCGGCAGCGCGATCTCCCGCGCGTTGTCCTTGTCCGCGTTAATGGCCAGAACCGCTACGCCGCCTTTAACCCCGCGAAGACAGTGAGCATACAGATACAGATTCGGCGCCTGACCATGGCCTGCGTCAAGCACCGCGGTCCCCATCAGCCGCCGCCACAAGACCGCCGCCCAGTAATTCGGACGCGGGTCGAAGTTTGTCTCATCGAGCAGCCCGTAATCGCTCGCATCGAGCGTGTTGTGCATCACCACCTGCACGCCCTTTTGCGCGAGAAGGCCAAGCTGATTCAGGTATCTGAAGCTGTCAATGAAGTCCGCGGCCCACGGATCGCCGCCGCACGCGGTTTCGCCCGTCTCGGTCACCCAGATCGGCTTGCCAGGCGCAAAGCGGTCCCGCAGCGCCGCATAGAAAGCCTCGTCACGCGCCGTCAGCATCAGCCACTTTTCCGTCAGCGCAGCATCCGGAGTGGTTCCCATCGGCGGACCCATCGGCGCGCATCGCTTCGAAACGCCTCCGTAGAAGTGATACGAGAACGCATCGAGCCCCGGGCCCCCTTCGCGGAGCATGTCCTCGCTCCGGATCAGCTTCATTCCCGGCGCCGCTCCGAGTGAGCCGCCTTCTCCCACCGAGCCCGGTCCCAGCACCTCGATCTTCGGCGCATCCTTCTCGATGAAAGCGCGGAACGCGCGAAAATCGCGTCCGTAAGCCGCCGCGTCGTAGCCTTTGGGAGCGCCGCCGATCCCGGCGTACGTTGGCTCGTTGAAGAGTTCCGCTGCCGCGATGCGCCCGCCGATGCTGCGAGTAAACTCCACAACCTTCTTTCCCTCCACCGGAGTCCACACACCATTCGAATCGCGAACGCCCGGGCTGATGGCGAACGATGTCACCAACTCCGCGTCGGCCGCATGCCCAAAGTCGATCACGCCCTTCCATTGCTGCCGTGTCAGCACAGCGTTGAACCCCGCCGGCGGGTTCGCAGGCGCAGGTTCATCCGAGTCGTGGAAGTACGTCGAATTCGCCCACGTACCGCTGACCCGCATATAGGCCGGCCCGAGCGCAGCGGCGAGATTGCGCAGCCGCTCATTGCCCAGGTCTACCGGCGTGCGATAACGAAACAGCGAAGGCGGCAACCCGGCGGGTGCGGCCTGCTGCTGCGTATTCGCAGGGGCCTCCGCGTTCGTCCTGTAAGGCGCCCAGAATCGCCCGCCCGTCACCTCCACCATCTCAATGTTGTAGGACTGAAACCGCTCGTCCACATGTCCAACCGCCGGCATCTTCTGCGGCGCGAGACTGATCGAAGTCTGGGCGATCGCGGAAGACACGCCGGCAACCGCGATACTGCAAAACAGAACACAAGGACGAAGCTTCATGGAGTCTCCCCGAAATCCTGAACGCCGCAAAACGAATCGAAGTGCGTCGCTGCGACGCACTCACTCTACAAGCCGGCGCAGCCTGCGTGCAATCAGGCGCAACCGTCAGGCCACGCCGATGTACGCCGCGGCATCTACTCACCCATGATCAGGAAACTCAAATCCGGCGAGTACCGCCTCTACAGCCGCAAGAAGAATCCATCCACCGGCAAGCGGCGCAACCTCGGCACCTTTTCGACACTCGAGAGAGCGCGGCAGCACGAGCGCGCTGTCCAGTACTTCAAGCATCACTAGCCCAACCGAGTGGAGCAGCAAGATGCCGCAGAAGGAGAATTCGGATTCCTCCAAAACATCTCGCGCTTCGAAGGGAACTCATGGTTCGAAGGAATCGCATTCTTCCAGGCGGTGGGTTAAAGACGTAAACACCGATTCCACCCACCCGCGGGCGGGCCTGTTCACGAAGAGCGCTCCAACGATTGCCCGCGAGCTTGCTTCAAAGGAGGTATCGCCCAAGGGACCTGGCTCTGGCATGCGCATGCTCACGTACTACATCAATCGCGGCGGCAAGAACCTCAGTTCATCGCGCAAAAAAGAGCTTGAAAAGGCGAAGGAATTGCTCTCCCGCAGGATCAAATCAGACCGGGAGAAGGAAAAAAGCTGAAGCAGTCGATCCCGACTTAACTCGAGAGGGAGGGCTCATGCCGGAGGAAAGCACGGTCAGGAAAGCCAAAGAAGACCTGCGGGAGGGGAAGTCGTCGACCACTGCGGCGGGCGAGTTTGTTCATGAAGAAATCGAGCACGTCCGCGAAGGCAAGCATGGGGCGCGCTCGCCGAAACAGGCCATCGCCATCGGCCTCAGCAAAGCGCGCCGCGCCGGCATCCCGCTCGAACCGCCGAAGCGCGGCAAGGCCAGCGAAGACACTCGCCAGAAGGCCGAGCGCGATTTTGAAAAAGGCCAGAAGAATCCGCAAACCAGCGACAAGAACAACACCCGCGGCAAGGCGCGCGAAAAGGCTCTCAAACGCGAGAGCAAATCATCCGCCAGCCATTCGGCGCTTTCTCGCCAGGCCAAAAGCGCCTCCAAAAAGCGCCGCAGCTCATAACCTCATGCCACGCCGAAGCGCTGCCCGCGGCGCTCGCGCCCGATCCACGCCATGAAGGAAGACACGGTGAAGACGACGATCGCGGTAAGCGCGAGGGACGCGGAGTAGCTGGAGTGCTGCGCGTAGAGGGCTTCAATGGGACCGAAGAAGCTGGTGGCGAGTCCGGCGCTCTGATAGGCGAAGCCGGGCAGAAGTGCACGCACCGAGTCGGGCGACAGCTCCGCCAGGTGCGCAGGGATCACACCCCACGCTCCCTGCACCATGAACTGCATGAAGAACGCTCCGGTGATCAGCAGGGCCTGATTGGGGGCGTAGGCCCATATCGGAATGAGCAGTGCGCCGAGGACGAATGCAGTAATGATGGCGCGGCGGCGGCCGGCACGGTCTGAAAACCATCCGAAGACGAATCCGCCGAAGATGGCTCCGATGGCCGAGATGCCGGTGACGACGGCGCGGTGCTCCGGGGAGAAGTGCCATTGCCTTTCGAGGAAAGTCGGGTAGATGTCCTGGGTGCCGTGCGAGGCAAACATCATGGCAGTCATGAAGAGCAACAGGTAGAGGAAGAGCTTCCAGTGGGAAAGGATCTCGCGATGCTGCCCCGACCACGAGAGCTTGTGGACTTCGTTCCGACGCCAGACCTCGGATTCGCGAACCCGGAAGGCGATGTACAAAACGAGCGGCAGAGCGGGGGCGCTTGAGAGGATAAAAAGCCAGCGCCAGCCGAGGCGGTCGAAGCAGAAGAAGTAAAAAGCGGCGGCAAGGACGTTGCCGGCGGCGTACCCCTGCTGAAGAATGCCGGATAGCAGCCCGCGGTGCCGGGCGGGCGCGGCTTCCATGGCGAGCGAGGCTCCGACACCCCAAGTGCCCCCCATGACGATGCCAAACAGAGCTCGGACCACGAGCAGAGTGGTGAAGTTGGGAACCAGGCCTGTTAGAACGCCTGCGATGGCGAAGAAGCCCATGTTGATCATGAGCGGGATGCGGCGCCCAAAGCGGTCGGCGAGCAGCCCGAACAAGAATCCGCCGATCGGGCGAAAGAGCATTGTGGCAGTGATCAGCAGAAACGCCTCGGGAACGGATTTGTGGAACTCGCGGGCGATGGCGGTGAGGCAGAACGTGATCAGGAAGAAGTCGAATGCATCCAGCAGCCAGCCCGAGAAGCCCGCGAATACGGCGGGCGGGTGGCCTTCAGACGGCGAGCCGGTAACTGCCGAAGGTGCTTCTTGTTGTGAACGATCTTCGAAATCGGGCATGCAGATCCTTGGAGACTTCAACACGCTATCAGATAGCCCGGTACGGGCAAAAATTCCTGCTTTTTTTGATGACGTCACATCGAATTCGGGGTTTCCGGCCCGGTCCGCGGATTACCTCCCGCTCGCTGTCGCCATCTAAGCGCCCATAACAATGCGCCTTCATGCACAGGCCGGAAGGTTGAGGGCCGTCAGTAAAACGGACGCGTGTGCCGTTTGCCGCCGGAACCGCGATGCCCGAACGCCCCGCGCCTTCTCCGCCTGGCACAACTCTCATCTCGCCTATTCGAGCAATTTAGAACACGCATATACGACAGGAGGAAAGACATGCACTCCCCCCTTTTTCAGGCCAGGACACTTCCATTCTGGACTTTTCCAAACAGGGTCTCGATAAGCGTCGCAATCTCGGCGATGCTCGCCATCGCCGTTGCGGCCAATTTCGCCCCTTCAGCCCACGCACAGTATCGAGCCTCCATCCAGGGCGTCGTCGCCGACGCTCAAGGCGGCGTAATCCCCAACGCCAACGTCACCCTCACCAACACCGACACCAACGACACCAAGACCACAACAACGAACGGCGAAGGTATTTACAACTTCAACGCCCTGCCGCCGGCTCACTTCAAAATCGTGGTTGAGGCCTCCGGCTTCGAGACCAAAACCCTCGAAAACGTCCAGGTCATTCCCGAACAGGCAAATGCGATCAACGTGACGATGGCCGTGGCCGCGCAGCAGCAGACGGTAACCGTGAATGCCGCGGAGAACCCTGTGTTGGACACCGAGACAGCCACGGTCGGCGGAACGATCAGTTCCAACCAGATCCAGCACATGCCGTCCTTTGGCCGCGACGTGTTCCAGATGACCAACCTCGCCCCCGGAACGACGGGCGACAACTCGCAGTCCTCGGGCGGCGGAACTTTCGCTCTTCCCGGGACGCAGGGTCCCGGCGGGCCGGGAAGTTCTACGGGCATCTTTGCCACCGAGAACGGGCCGCAGTCGCTGGCCGCGGGAGGGCAGTACGAAACAAATGGCATCTCGATTGACGGCATCAGCACCACCAGCGCCGTGTGGGGCGGCACTTCCATCATCACGCCCTCAGAGGAGTCGATCGACAACGTAAAAGTCGTTACCACCGGCTACGACGCCGAGAACGGCAGATTCAGCGGCGGCCAGGTCCAGGTCACGTCGAAGAGCGGCAGCAACACCATTCACGGCAGCGCGTTCTTCCAGGCCTGGCGCCCCGGATTGAATGCCTACCAGCGCTACAACGGCCCGGCATCGCTTCAGCCGGGTACGCCAGCGGCTCGCGGCCTCAACAGGGACACTGGACGATTCAATCAGATGGGCGGCAGCGTGGGCGGCCCGCTATGGAAGAACCGTGCGTTCGCGTTCTTCACCTACGAAACACAGCCCAACCACTCGCCCTCGGTAACTCAAGCCTGGTATGAGACGCCCGCGTTTCGTGGAATGGCGCCGACTGGCAGCATCGCCGCAGGTTACCTGGGATTCGCCGGCGCGGCCCCGGCAACCATCGGCCAGGTTCAGGTCACCTGCGCGGACGCGGGCCTCACGGAAGGCGTAAACTGCATCACCGTTCCAGGGCAGGGATTGAACCTCGGATCGCCGTTGACGTCTCCGCTTGGTACGCAGGACACTTCCTGGTCTGGTGCGTCCAATCCGGGCACGGGCGGTGGGTTGCAGCCGAGCGGCGCTGCCGACATCGCCGAATTCACCACGTCGAACCCCACCAACACAAGCGCACAGCAGTTCTACGGCCGCGCGGATGCAAACGCAACGAACCGCGATCATCTCACCTTCACCATCTACTGGGTGCCATACGACTCTACGTTCTACAACGGGCCCGTGCGTCCCTATGACCTCTGGCACCATTCGCAGATCAACAATGCATTTGCGGGAATCTGGAATCACACGTTCACGCCGAACTTGCTGAACGAGGCCCGCGTCAACGCTGCGGGCTGGCGCTGGAACGAGATCACGAGCAATCCGCAGGCGCCGTTCGGCCTGCCGCTCGATTCCGTTGGAAACATCGGCAGCATCATGCTGGCGAACAACGGGTCTCTCTTTGGCGCGCCCGGCCCGAGCGTGCTCAACCAGTGGACGTACGACTACAAAGACACCGCGATGTGGTCGCATCGCACCCACTCCATCCGCTTCGGCGGAGAGATGACGCGCCTCTTCTACCTCAATGAAGTGGCCTATGCGGCGCGGCCAAATTTCAACTTCTTCAACATCTGGGACTTCCTCAACGACGCTCCGCAGTCTGAATCCGGAACATTTGATCCGCATACCGGCATTCCTACGCTCGGGCGGCAGGATGATCGCGAAAACATTTATGGATTCTTCGTGCAGGACGACTGGAAAATCCATCCCACGCTGACGCTCAATCTGGGCGTGCGCTACAGCTACTTCGGACCGCTCTATGCGAAACAGAACGACATGTACTCCGTGCAGTTTGGCTCCGGATCTTCCATGCTCACCGGAATGACGATCCGCCAGGGGGGAGACCTATGGAAGTCGCAGCACGCGAACTTCGGCCCGCAGATCGGGTTCGCATACAACCCGGCTTTCTGGAACCAGCGCTTCGTGGTTCGCGGCGGCTATGGGCTCAACTACAACGAGCTCGAGATCGCCATCTCCGCAAACGTGTTCGGCAATCCGGGCCTCACGGTTTCGCCGAGCTACAGCATGGGATCGCCGACTGCCCCAAACCCGGGAATTGTCTACGCCGTCCCGAGCGACATTCATTCGCTCTTCGGATATCCTCCGAATCCGAATACGATTGTCAGTTTCGGTTCGAACGGCCTGCCCACCACGGGCACCGTCGGCGTCACTGCGTTCGAAAACCACATGCCCACCATGTACACGCAGCATTTCTCGCTTGACACCGAGACCAGCATCGGTGCGCAGTGGGTGTTTACCCTCGGATACATCGGCACTATCGCGCAGCACACTTACTTCCACTATGACGCCGATGCCGTGGCCGCGGCCAACGGAGTGCCGCTCAATCCGCAGGTCAACAGCGTCAACTACTTCGACAACAACGGCCACGGAAGCTACAATGCTATGCTCGTCGGTCTGCGCCACCAGATGTCGCACACCTTCCTCGTCGATTCCCAGTTCACATGGGGCAGGAGCATGGATAACAGTTCGGCGCCGTATTCCGAGCAGTACTACCCCTACGATCCGTCGCTTAACTGGGGCCGTTCCGACTACGACCTCAGCAGGCAACTCAAGATTTACGGACTGTGGCAGCCCGTGATCTTCCGCGGCGAGCACAACTGGATCGAGAAGATCGTTGGCGGATGGTCGCTCAGCGGAGTCTTCAACCTGCACTCTGGCTTCCCATGGACGCCGACATATCCCACGTCTGCCAGTCTGTACTGCAGTTCGTGTGGCTACTTCAACCTGCTCCCGGGCGCCTACCTCGGAGGCGCGGGACACGACACCAGCAACGACGCGTTCAAGTCCGGTCCCGGCGTAGGCAACGGCGTCAACAAGAACTTCCCCAACGGCGGCCTCGCCTACTTCACGCCGCCGACATGGACGCCAGGCCCGGCGATTCCGGCCACCGGAGCCGTGCTGCCGCAGATCCCCGGAATCCGGCGCAATTCCTGGACCGGCCCCGGCTATCGCGACGTGGATGCGACGATCGCCAAGAACTTCGGCGTTCCGTACTGGCACCGCGAAGGCGCGGGCATTGAAGTGCGCGCCGAAACGTTCAATCTCTTCAACAACCTGAATTTCAATCCAAACAGCGTGTCGAATAACATCACCACGCCGAACTTCGGGCAGGCCACTTCTGCCCTCGGCTCGCGCACGGTCACGATGGAGGCGCGCTTCCAGTTCTGACCTCTTCGAATCCTGTTTGATCGCGGGCAGCGCGGCTTCACTGCCGCCTGCTCGCGCTCTCTGCCGTCAATTTCTCATTTTCGAATTCCCCAAGGAGCCTGCTCATGCCGCGATCGCGATCGATGCGCGCCTGTGCCTTCATCCTCGCCGTTTTGCTCTCTGCCGTGATCTTCGCACATCCGCAGGAGACAGTCTCCATCGACGTCCAGGCCGCTACCACGCCCTTTCCGCACTTCTGGGAGCAGATGTTCGGTTCCGGCCGCGCGATTCTTACGCTGCGCGAGAGCTACCGTAACGACATGAGCGCCGTAAAGCAGGTCGCCGACTTCCGCTACGTCCGGTTCCACGCGATCCTCCACGACGAAGTCGGCGTCTACAACGAGGATAACCACGGCAACCCCGTCTACAACTTCGCCTACGTCGATCAGATCTACGACGGCCTGCTCAAAAACGGCGTCAAGCCCTTCGTCGAAATCAGCTTTATGCCCAAAAAGCTCGCCTTCAATCCCGACGCGCTCCATCCGTTCTGGTACAAGCAGAACGTCTCCCCGCCCAAAAGCATGGAGCTGTGGGACGACCTGATGAAGCACTTCGCGCAGCACCTCGTCGACCGCTACGGCATCGATGAAGTTTCGCAGTGGTACTTCGAAGTCTGGAACGAACCCAACATCGACTTCTGGGGCGGCATCCCGCGCCAGCGCTCCTACTTCGACCTCTACGCCCACACCGCGCGCGATCTCAAATCCGTCAGCCCGCGCGTTCGCGTCGGAGGCCCCGCAACCGCCGCCAGCGCATGGATCAGCGACTTCCTCCGCTTCACGTCCGAGAACCACGTTCCCGTCGACTTCGTTTCCACCCACGCCTACGCCGACGACACCACCCTCGACCTCTTCGGCAAGAACGAAGACATTCCAATGGATGAGCGCGTCTGCCGCGCCGTCGCCAAAGTCCATGACGAGATCCGGCAATCCCCCACGCCCGACCTGCCGTTCTTCCTCACCGAGTGGAACGTCCAGGGCATGAAGGAATCGCGCGACACCATCTTCGTCGGCCCCGCGCTCGCCAACACCATCCTCCAGTGCGACGGATTGGTCAACATGATGTCGTTCTGGACATTCTCCGACGTCTTTGAAGAAGGCGGCGTGATTCCCAAGCCCTTCGTCGGAATGTTCGGACTGCGCGCCAAGGGTGGCATCAACAAGCCCAGCTACTATGCCTACGGCCTGCTCCATCAGCTCGGCGATCGCCGCATCGCGAACGGCTCAAACGACGTCATCGTCACCAAGACCACAGACGGCTCTGTCGCCATCGCCGCCTGGAACCTCGTCGATCCCGACGCGCAAGGCTCCGCGCGCACCATCACGCTCGCGTTTGCGCACCTTCCAGCCGGCGCACACGTTACCATCGAGCGCGTAGACGAGCAGCATGGAAACGTCCTCTTCCGCTACGAAGCCATCGGCAAGCCTCTCGACCCAACCGCCGCGCAGGTAGAACAGTTGAATCGCGAAACTGCATTGCCCGCGCCGGAACAGGGGTCGCTCGTAAGCGGCAAATTGCAATTGAGCCTGTCGCCGAACACCCTGGCATTGATCAAGATTCAGCCGTGATCGGGGCCGGCAGTGATTACGCTGCTTGCGCTCGCGCCGGAACAAACGCAAATCCCTTCATCATCGCCCTCAGCGCGGCCTTGCTTCTCGGAATCTCGTGCAGCAGCAGCTCCGCCGACTGCACCAGCGCATTCGCGTGGAACCACTCCTGCACCACGTCGTTGCACAGGCAATTCGCAATCGCCAGCAGCGACATCCCCTGGTGGTGCGCCATCCACTCGCGCACGATCTCCCCGTTATAAACCCCGGTCGTGTAATCTACCGCCTCGTAGAACCCGTACGCGCCCACCCATCCCGTTCCAGCCATGCGCCGCAGATTCTGGATCGCCTCATCCGGATCGATGCTCACCGCCAAGAACGTCGAATACGGCGACACCACCGGCCCCGCCGCCGCGTCCCAGAACATCGCGATCTCCGGAATCCCGTACGCCTTGTAGCCGTAATTGCCGGAGTCGTCCCTCCGCGCCGAACCTGACTCCGAAATCCCCCACGGAATCCCCTGCATCCGCGCATATTCCTGCTGCACCCGCACCGCTCCCGCCAGCGTATCCGCAATCAGCGTGTGCGGATAGCTGCGCATCCACAACGCCGGCATCAAGTACTCAAACATCGTCCCGGTCCACGACATCAGCACGTGTGTGTCGAATACGTGCGTATACTCGCGTGCCAGCCTGAACCAGCTCTGTTGCGGAAGGTCGCCGCGCGCCACCGCAAGAAACGTCGCAATGCGCGCCTCCGACGCCAGCATGTCGTAACACGCATCGTGCGTTCTCTGTTTCCGCACGTCGTACCCAATCGACAGCAGTCGCCGCGCCGGATGTACCAGGAAACCAAACTCGGTGGCCTCCGCCAGCCGTTCTGAATCCTGCGCAATCCCGCGCAGTGCATTTGAAAGATCGTGCAGGTTCCGCGTCGCCGCCGAAAGCAATTCATACAGCTGAGTCGCCAGCGATTGCCGCCCGCTCGCCGCGCTCGCCGCATGCGCAAGCTTCTTCTCGAGCTTGTCCGCAAACTCCACGGCCTCGTCAACCGAAAGCACATCGGCATGCCCCGTAATGCCCAGCTCCGGAACCTGCCGCAGCAGCGCGAACTGCGGGTCGACCCACGGCGTGTAATCGCGAATCAGCGCCAGGATCGCGTCAATGCGCCGATTTGTCTCCTCGTACCACCATCTGTCGCTTGTATCCGGCATCTGCACGGACTCGAACGCCAGAACCGCCGCATGCAGCCACGACACCCAGTCCGCGAACGCATCCGATTCTTCCGGAAGAGCGAGTTTCGCCAGCGGCGCCGGCATCCTTCCTGAGCGCTCCATCAGTTCCCAGTGTGGCCGCAACCCGCCTAACAGTGTCCTCGAAAGCAGCGGCTTTCGCTGCAGTTCCCGCGCTCCGACATGCAACGTGTAGAGCGACGCGACAAAGTTGCCGCTGTCCACCGACGAAACAAACGGGTTCGCTTCGAGCGGCGCGCAAGTGTGCGTGTCGTACCAGTTGTAGAGGTGCCCTTTGAACTTCTCGAGCCGCCAGATGGTCGCCAGGCTCGCCTGTGTCAGCAGCACAAATTCCGGAACCGTGAGGAACCCCAGCTCCACCGCCGCCTGCCGCGCATTCAAGAGCAGCCCCACGTTGGTCGGCGAAACGCGCGCTGCCTCGTTGAGTCCGTCTTCCGCCACATTGTCGGGGATCATGTAGTTATGCCGCGCGGTTCCAAATTCGTTGAAGTACCGCCAGATGCGCAGCGCGTGGCAAATCAGCAGTGATTCGTCGTTCGCGTTCACGTGCGCCGTCTCGCGCGGCGGCCGGTTCAGCCATGCAGTCAGCACGGTCGCCATGCACCACAGAATCAGAACCGGCGCCGCTACCAGTATCGCCTTCCTTCCGTGGCCGAAGAAGAACACCAGCAACCCCACGCCCGCTGCGATAAACGGAACCAGCGCGAGATAGCGATCCACCGGCGTCACCTTGCGCGTCTGCGACTCGGCCTGTGCCGCCGTCTCCCACTCCAGCAATCGCTCGCCCGTAATGAACCTTCTGATCAGCGAGCGGAAAACTGCGTCCAGCACAAGCATCGCCTGGTGCGGAAGGAAGCTCAGGTTCAGGAGCGCAAGCAGAAATGCGTGTCCCGTACCTTCCAGCGACTGCGCCACCGCGCCCTCGCGCTTGCTCATCAGCGCGCGCCCGATTCCGAATGCAAACTGCACAATGGTCGGAAAGAAGAACAACAGCAGCGAAACAATCGTCCAGTACACCGGGCCGCCCGGCATCCACAGCCATCCCGCGACAAAAAGGATGAACGTGAAAGGCTCCACCAGCGATCGCCGCAGGTTATCGAAGATCTTCCACCGCGAAACCGTCGAGATCGGGTTCGGCGCCATCCGGTTTGACTCGTCCGGCACGCGTCCCAGGATCCACTGCGTAATCTGCCAGTCGCCGCGCACCCAGCGGTGTTTCCGCCGCGTGTAGGCGCTGTAGTGCGTCGGATAATCGTCAATCAGCTCGATATCCGTCACCAGTCCCGCGCGCGCATACGCGCCTTCGATCAGGTCGTGGCTCAGCAGGGAGTTGCGCGGGAACCGCCGATTGAGCACCGCGTGCAGCGCCGCCACTTCGTAAATCCCCTTGCCCGTAAAGATCCCCTCGCCGTAGAGATCCTGGTACGCATCCGAAATCGCTCGCGCATAAATATCGAACCCGCTCTGCCCCGAATACAAAGCCGCCAGCCGCGACCGTGACGCCGAACTCACGCTTACGCCCACGCGCGGCTGCAGGATCCCGTACCCCTCAACCACGATGCGCTGCTGAGGATCGATGATCGCCTGGTTCAGGGGATGGGCAATTGCGCCCACCATCTGTGCCGCCGATCCGCGCGGCAACTGCGTATCCGAGTCCAGCGTGAGAATGTAGCGAATGCTGCGCAGCGCGTCCAGCCGCCCTGCCTTCATCGGGAACGCGTCGTACTCGCCCATAAGCAGCTTGTTCAGGTCGAGCAATTTCCCGCGCTTGCGTTCCCATCCCATCCACACGCCCTGGCGCACGTTGAAAATGCGGTGCCGGTGCAAAAAGATGAATCCGCCGTGCCCTTGAGCCTGATACCGCTCATTCAGCCCGCTGATCAATCGAATCGCAAGGTCCACCAGCGGGCTCGAGTCGTTGTTGTGCGGCTTGTTCACAGAATCCGGCAGGTCGCTCAACAACGCGAAGTGCAGGTTCGGATCGCGGTTCGCCAGGAATCGCACCTCGAGCTCGTCTACCAGCCCGTGCACCTGCTTCTCGTTCAGCAGCAGCGTTGGAACCACCACCAGCGTTGCGCAATCGTCCCGTATGCGCTCGCTGAAGTCGAGTTTCGGCAACGGCTCAGGATCGAAGATCGCCGTCACCGAATTATTCATCAGCTCCACCACGCATTGCATCGCCGGCATGATCATCAGCATGAACGCGATCGCCATCTTGCCGAACACAGGGTAGTTCGGCAGCAGCGGAAACAGCGCAGCCGCAATAAAGAAAATGGTGATCACCTCGATGCCGGTGATGTAAAAATCGTCAGCGTTCGCGCGTATCGCGGCCCTCGCGCGGAATGACATCGGCGGATGAAATCCCACGCGCTCCGCCAGCCGCCCAAACCCCTTGCTCACCAGGAAGTAGCCGACGTGGCTGCACCGCCGCATGATGCGCGGGTCCTTATATGATTGCCACGACGCCTCGCGCGCCAGCTCCAGCGACTGCTGGGCCACCTGCGCCTCCGTGCAGTCCGAGTGGCTCGCAATCAGCGCCACGCGCCGCCGGTACGCCTCGCGCGTCTCGAAGTCCATCCCGGCGTAGGTCCCCGCGGGATCCAGCCGCAGTGTTCCGTCGAACGCGATCAGCGGCTCCAGGATGCTCATCCAATCCATGTTTGCCGACACGCGCAAGCTCGCAAACAGCGTCAGGATCGCGCTGCCGGCTTCCGTGTCGCTGTCCTCGGCTTCTGTATTGCGATCCTGAATGCGATCCTCGATCGCATCTTTCGCCGCTTCCAGAAGCCCTTCCAGAATCGCGAACCGCAGATAGCCCGGAATCTGCCATACCTCGCGCAGCAGGAGAGGCTCGTTGCCTTGCAGCGCGCGCAAATACAGAACGAGAGTCCCGGTCGAAAGCTCGCCCTTCACAGCGCGCAAGTATGTTGAGCACAAAGTCGCCACGCGCGGTTCGTCGCGATTGGCGCCAAGCGCAACTCGCGGCAGCTCATCTCCGCGGCGAGGCCTCAACTCCACTCCGGTCACTGCCGCCCGCAGCGTCCGCGGGTTCGTCCGCAACTCGATCAGCGCCGCCAGCCGCGGATCGTTCTCCTCATTCGTTTCCGGCAACGCGGCCAGTTGCTCCTCGAGTCTCTTCACCGCCGCGCGCGCCGCCAGAACGCGCTTCGGAAATGCGCCCGGCTTCACCGTCCCCGACGCCACCTCCCACGACGCCGCGCTCCCCGCAGCGCGCATCAACTCCTCGCGCAACTCATGCGACACTCCGTACTGCGGATCGAGAATGGTCACCTTCTCCGTCATCTGTTCCTCAGCGATAACTTGCAGCCTGCATCTCGAACATCGCGGCGTAGCGGCCGCCCAGCGCGATCAACTGCGAGTGGTCGCCCTCCTCCACCAGCCTTCCGCCTTCAAGCACCACGATCCGGTCGGCCATCCGCACGGTCGAGAACCGGTGCGAAATCAAAAGCGCCATCTTTCCCTCCGTCAGCTCCGCAAAGCGCTGGAACACCTCCATCTCGCTTCGCGCGTCGAGCGCCGCCGTCGGCTCGTCCAGGATCAGCAACTGCGCATCGCGCAGGTACGCCCGCGCCAGCGCCAACTTCTGCCACTCCCCGCCCGAAAGATCCACTCCCCCTTCAAACCGCCGCCCAAGCATCTGGTCGTAGCCGCCAGCCAGCTTGTTGATCACTCCCGCCGCCAGGCTCTTCTGCGCTGCGAATTCAATCTCTCCGGGCGGATGCGGCGCCTCGATCCGTCCCACAGCGATGTTCTCCCGCGCCGTCATCTCGTACCGCATGAAGTCCTGAAAGATCACGCCGATCTCCGCGTGCAGATCGTCCAGGTCGTATTCGCGAAGGTCGATTCCATCCAGCAGAATCTCCCCCTCCGTCGGGTCATACAGCCGCGTAATCAGCTTCACGATCGTCGTCTTGCCCTGGCCGTTTTCACCGATCAGCGCAATCCGCTCGCCCGGCTCAAGAGAGAAATTGAAATTCTTCAGCACCCTCCGCGTCGTCCCCGGATACGCGAACGAAACGTTGCGGAACTCGAATCCATGTCGGATCGGTCTCGGCGTCCGCAATCCATTCGCCTTCGACTCCACCCGCGGCTTCATCTCGAAGAACGCCAGCAGGTCCGTAAGGAACAGCGCCTGGTCCGCCACTCCCGACGCCGTCGAGAACATCTGCTGAATATTCGACATCGCCTGCATGATCGCCGTCGTAATCAGCGTCAGGTCGCCGATTGTGTATTGTCCCTTCACAGTCCGCCAGATGCTGAGCGCATACGCCGCGTAGTACCCCAGCTGCCCAATGATCGCCAGCACTCCGCCCCAGAACAGCCGCCTCTTGTTCAGCGCAACGTTCTGTTCGTAGATCGTCTGCGACAGCCCCGTGAACCGGTCCGTCAGGTACCTGCTCAGGTTGAAGAGCTTCAGCTCCTTCGCGGCCTCTTTGCTGCCGCCAACCTGCCGCAGGTAGTCCATCTGGCGTCGCAGCGGAGTCTGCCGGAAATTTTTCGCATACGTAAGAAACGCAAAATGGCTCTCGCCCAGGAACGCCGGAATGATGCCCGCCACCAGCAGCAGCAGCAGAAACGGCGAATACTTGATCAGCACTGCCGAAAACGCCAGCGCCGTCACCGTCTGCTGAATCAGCCTGCCCATCTGCTGAATCATTGCCAGCCGGTCCGTCGCCTGTACCCGTGCGCGCTCGAGCCGGTCGTAAAACACCGGGTCCTCGTACACCGTTACGTCCAGCGCCGCCGCCTTGCGCATTACCTCCACGCTCACGTGGTGCGTGTAGCGGTCGGCGAGCAGGTTGTCGAAGTAATCCACGCTCCGCGCCAGTATCCCCGTGATCACCGCCAGCGCCATCTCGCCGCCCACCAGCCACCAGAAGTGCTGCGGCAGCGGCTGGTGCATCCTGATCCGGTTCACGCCGTCGATAATGAACCGGCCGATGATCCCGATCCCCACCGGCAGAAACGCCACCACGATCCGGATCGCGATGTTCCAGAAAACAACCGACGGCCCCGACTCCCATACGAACTTCAGGACCGGCGGAACATTCTTCAGCGCGCGAACCCGGTCGCCCCACGCGCTGCCTTCCTGCTGCGGCGGTGCGGAGGAAGTCTCTTCGCGGGAGGATTCGCCCGCCTTTTGTTCATCTTCCGGATACGACATGGGGTTCCTGAAGTCGGGATTCCTGGGCTTGGGATTTCTGACGCTGGCAACTAAGTCGATGTATGCATAGCCCCGGCGAACGGGCAAATCTTCTGGGCCTGATTGATCTTCAGCCGGAGCCGTATCTGGTTCAATTCGATGCGAATCGGCATCGCATTGTTGTTCCGCCGTCCGGATCCAGGCACACAGTCCTCAAGCACTGCCGGCTGCGGATTAGCTCATCTCTGATTGGATTTGTAACCAGGGCAAGAATTCATAGCTTGCTATATAAGTCCAGGCAGGGCCCCGAACCGAGTCCGGGCGAGACTTGAGTCCCGCCGCCAGATGCCTAATTATAGGATGGCGCTTTCCAGGCCGCGGAAAAAACTCGATTCTGTTACCTGTTTTGAAAGGATACGAGTTTGCTCGTGCCACAAACACCGCGGGATGGTTTTTGGGACTCATCCCGCTTGCTGCCCCAGACCCGGCGTATAAGCCTTGAATCCCGCCGCATCCATGCCTTTCTTTGCCTCGGGATTCTTCATGAACGTCTCCCACACGAAGCCGCTGCGCGCGTTCTCAGCCATCAGCATCGTGATGCCGGTATCGATCCCCACCACGTCCGTGTCGTACCAATTCGTCAGCGGATTGAATGCATCCACAAACCCGTACCGGCACCAGGCCTTCGGATAGTGATCGTGGATCGTGTGCAGCACTCGCAGCGTCGCTTCGGGAAGAAAGGGAATCGACCCTCCCGCTGCCGCGGGCACTATGGTTCCATCAATAGGCCCCATCGCCGGTGGCCCTCCCCACGCCACGTACCCGCGCGGTGAGTCCGACGCCGTAATCCCCCACAGTGCATTGCTGTAATCGGAGAACTGCGGGTTCAGCTCGATACAGAACCGCCGGTGCACATCCGTTGCGATCGTCGAGTTCTGAAAGTAGTCCGCGTATTTATCCTTCTTGTTTCGAAAATCGAACCAGGCCTGCGAGTACTGGTGCACAAACAGCGGCGCATACGAACCGATATACCGCAGTCCGTCGTACTCGAACAGCAGGCGTTTCCACGCAAACCACGCGTCCGCCGGCAGCGGGTGCGACTGCGAACCCATCCCCAGCAGGTACATCATCATCAGCTCGCTGTAGTAATCCCACCGCGAATGGATGAACCCCATCTCCGGCGTCCATCCCTGCGACAAAAGCGATGTGTCCTCCGCAACCCACGTCCAGTCCACGCGGTCGAAGATTGCATGCGCCATCGCATCGATGTCCTTGTCGTGGAAATGCTGCCGGCACATCAGCGCGCCGCACAGCATCATCGCCGTATCCACCGACGACACCTCCGACTCCCAAATCCGCTCGCCCGTGTGAATATTCGCAAAGTGGTAAAAGAATCCCCGGTGCGTCGGCAGCTTGTGCCAGATAAAGTTCAGCGTCGCAATCACGCGGTGGCGCGCCTCTTCGCGGCTCACGAACCCCCGCATCTCCCCGATGCAGATCGCCGTCAGCCCGAACCCCACCGACGCAATGCTCGCCGCCAGGCTCGAGTCGTTTGTGCGCACGTTGCAGCGGTCCTTGATCAGCCCCGTGTTGGGATCCCCCTGCTCCCAGAAAAAAAGAAAGTTCGCGTGCTCCAGGTCGTTCAGGAACTTGTCATCATCCAGCGAAAGCGGTTGGGGCGCAGGTTGCGGCGCCGGCTCGCCAAGCGCCTTCGGCGTCCCCGACTGCGCCTGCGTCACCTGTTCCTCCGCAAATTCCTCTCCGGTCCCCAGCGCCGGGCTCAACGACACGCCAAGCGAAATGCCCGCAATCTGGCCGAGCACTTCCCGCCTAGACAGAACGCCCCGTCCAGGTCCCGCCGCAACTTTTCGTGGATTCCGCTCTTTCATTCCGCCTTTCTCAAGGAATGTCCCCATTCATGTTGATTTCCGGCCCAATTCACCCAATCCCCGCCGCCGGACCCAAAACTATGCGCTGCCAACTCGTTTAGATGCAATCCGCCTCGCAGGGTTAGGCCCTTTCACGGACACCAATTCGCCCCTGAACAGCGTCCAAGCATCTTGTAGGTGCATCGCCTCCAATGAGTTGGAAACTGATCGCAATCTGGTCCGCGGTTGCCGTCACCATCGTGGCCGTCATCCTTGTATTCGTATTCCGCAGCCAGCGCTGGCGTCCCCGCGCCGTCTCAGTCCAGGGCGCCGTCGTCCGCGATGACGGCGACCCGCGCAACCAGCTGCCCATCTCCAACGTCCGCATCACCGCTACTGACGGTGTGATGACCAACATCACCGAATCCGACGCCTCAGGCTATTTCCACATCAAGTTCAACGAAAACATGTGGCCTGGCCAGACCCTCATGCTCAGCTTCCAAAAGGACGACTACAAGCCCCTCGAACTCTCTCTCCCCCTCAACCGCAACGTCACCACCAGGAAGCTCTACGTCGCGGCGCTCACGCCCATTCAGCCAAACACCACCCCCGCCGCGGAAAAGAAGCAGTCCGTCCTCGCCGACGTCCGCATCCGGTACACCGTCAACTCGCAAGGCGATGAAAACATCGCCAGCGCAACGAAGACCTTCACGATCGAGAACACCCCGAACGTCCCCTGCAACCGCCAGGGCCCCTGCTCGCCCGACGGCAATTGGAAAGCGGCCGTGGGCTCGGCCACCCTCGATGCCGGCCCCGGCAACGAATTCCGCAACGTGCGCGCCTCGTGCATCGCCGGCCCCTGCCCCTTCACGCGCATCGACTCGAGCGGCTTCCAGCACGGCGGCCGTATCATCACCGCCAATGCGCTCGACTGGTCCGGCACCGCGACCTTTCTGCTCGAAGCCGAAGTCTTCCGCAAGTCCATCACATCGAGCGTCCGCGAGTCCTACCCCGTCATCTTCGGACGCACCCTCAACTTCGTCCTCCCCGGCAGCCAGGAGGGCGCCAGCATCGAAGCCGAGCTCGACGGAACCCCCATGGTTTTTCCCCTCGGCCCCGAGCTCTATCTGAGCTGGGCCACTTGCACCGCTCGCGCCAGCCTGGACAACGCAAGCTCCACCGTCTTCCGCTGCGAACTAAAACCCGGCTACCGCTTCTAGACTCCGCAATCCGCCATCGTTCAACCCACACTGGAAAGATCGGGAATCCCTTCCGCCATCTCTCACCAGACTCGCCAAAGTTCGCGTTGCGTGGACGGGAAACTAGGGGTATGCTGCGAGCACGCTGGAGTCGGAAGTTGATGATTCCGGCCTGGAAAGGTCCTCCCCCCATGAGTAATACCGGACTTACGCCCGCCGGCGGCGGCCCGACAACTCTGGTCGAATCCAAGTTCGTCGGTACACTCCATGGAGTAGACAGCAACAACAACAAGGTCACGGTGAGTATCCGCGCAGGGGGAGGCCCCTCTGAACTGCTCCCGATGCCCATTACCCTTGACGGGTCTCAGGGCCTGATCCACGCCGGGTACAACGGCGTTGCCGGCCTCTTGCAGATCACCGACAACACCGGCTCGACTTCCATCAGGCTCACGGGAACGGGAGCAGCCGGGTGGTTCGGAGGGCCAGGTCAGGCCGGTGATATTTTGATCTTCGCGAAAGACGCAAAGAGCTTTACAAGTACCTCCGATGCCGCGATCTGGATCAATGGCACATCAGGCGACATCATTCTTCAGAACGCGGACTGCGCCGAAGAATTCGAGGTCTGCGATGGAGAAGGCATTGAGCCCGGCGCGGTGCTCGCGCTCGGTGATGAGGGCATGCTCGCGCTCGCCCATCAACCTTACGATGGCAAAGTCGCAGGCGTAGTCTCCGGTGCCGGCGGATTGAGGCCCGGTATCGTGCTGGGACGCTCAGCGGACGCCCGCAACCGGTGGCCGATAGCTCTATCCGGAAAGGCGTTCTGCAAGGTCGATGCGGATCGGTCGCCGGTCAAAGTCGGCGACCTGCTCACGACTTCGTCCACCCCCGGCCACGCCATGGCAGCCAGGGACCACCGGCGCGCATTCGGCGCCGTCATTGGCAAGGCACTCGCGCCGCTCAAGTCGGGAAAAGCACTGATTCCGATTCTGGTTGCATTGCAGTAAACAATCCGCAGGCCCCCATCACACACGGGAGGAGACCCCTATGCCGACGCTTCGGGACGTCGCAAAGCTTCTGGGCCTGCAGAGCGAGCGCAAGATGGCCGCCCAGCTCGGCCTCAACTTGCCTATCTCCACGCTGAAATTGATCCGGAAATATGAGCAGATTCCTCCCAAAGCTCGCTTCAGCGTGGCTCCCACCGAAGGCGTGATGCCATTGCATGTCATCTTCACCGACCAATCCCTGGGTTACGTCACAAAACGCGAGTGGGCATTTGGAGGAGGAGCTACGAGCAGCGATCCCAATCCTCCTTTTGTCTATCCCCACCCGGTTGAGAGTTACCAGAGCGGTGATTTCGCGCTCGCCGGATGCCTGCCCTGGGAACCAACACTTACTGTAAGCAACAAGGCCGGCAGCGACACGGCAACTACGACTGTCACTGTTTACCCCGCTCGTCCTGTGGCCAAGTTCTCGGCGGACCACACCAGCGGCCCTGCGCCGCTTACCGTGAATTTCGGGGTGGACCGGTCGGCAGGCTACTGCATCACCGCTAAGTGGAATTTTGGCGATCCCAATTCCGGCAGTCGGAATCTCGCCACCACCAGCGGACAGGAGGGGGCGACGCATAAGTACAATGACCCCGGCAGCTATAACATGGTTCTCGAAGTTACTAACTCAGCCGGCATGAGTTTTGGCGGAGCAACCATCGTCGCGACAGGCATTCCCGCGTCGGAATCAGGCAAAAACACGCCCTACATTATTGCGGGTCGAGATCCGAATTATTCGACCATCAAGGTGAGTGGCAGCCGCTTTACAAAGGGCGCAGCGATTACAATTACCGTCACGAAAGAAGGCGAAAAGACCCCCCTGGTGTCGGTCACGGCTTTCGCCGACGGCGATGGTCTGCTAGTAAGCACCCCAGTCAACGTCCCGAGTTGTGGGAGCGGGGGTGACGGCACAATCGGCTCATTCACACTTAATGTAGTGGCAACGGAAGCCGGCGGCCCTCCCAGCAATTCGGTGGCGATAACCTGCTGGACCTCGACAGGCCCATAACCGGCTCCAAAGGCTCTCGACTCGAAGTGACCCGCTCCAAATCCGTCCCCACGCAGTTTCTTGTCAAGTGCCCTCCCAGGCTGTGAAGTCGTGTCCTGATACAAATCGCCAAGGAGGGATATAGCATCCCAGAAACGGTGCTAATTCGAACTTGCGGCGATCCCAACCGGTTCATCCAACTTTCTCAGCGCGGCCAATCGCGTGGTTTCGAGTTCGCCGCGGTAGAACATGTTGAACGTGTCGAATGGGATCAGCCGCTTGCCGTCGGGATGTGCGATATGGATGCAGCTCTTCTTGACGCTGCGCACGTCGAATGCCTCCGCGTCAATGAATTGGACAATCAGCACGCGAAACAGGTTCCTGTAGCCAAGGTCTTTCGGGATGAGGATTTTCGGCAGGCAGCAAAGCAACTCGCGCAGGGTGGATGCCTGCGAAGACGGCGAATGATTGGTCGCGAACAGCTTGAAGAGGTGATCGCGCAGGCCCGCCTCCTGCTCGTAGACGATGGTGTTGCGCGCCATCGATGAGCACCTCGGGCGCTACCAAGCCGGTAAGCGGAACAACTTTGTTTCCGAGCTTGAGCGCATACGCCATGGCCAGCGCATCGGGATGGCACGGGACCGGGATCAAGTCCTCGGGGCGGAAGACGCTGGTTTGCTCGAGTATGCGGCGACGAACCTCCGTCAGAGTGAGCCGGTGTTCGGAGCTTGAGAATCCCTGCACTCGGCCGGCCTGCTGCACGGGCTGGATGGTTACGCCGCGCACGGCCGGCTGCTGGAGCGCGAAATCGATGATGGACCCGAGCTCGTTGTCGTTCACGCCGCGTTCAACGGTGACAACGAGCGTCGTCGAGATGCCGAGCTTGTTGAGCCGCTCCAGCGCCTTTTGCCGGATCGAGCGCAGATCGGCGCCGCGCAATTGCATGAGCGGGTCGCGCTCGAGCGAGTCGAACTGCAGGTAGATTTCGAACTCGGGAATGAAGCCGGCGAGGCGCTTTGCGAACTCCTCGTCCTGCGCGATGCGGATGCCGTTGGTGTTGACCATGAGGTGGCGGATGGGACGCTCTTTGCACATTTCCAGCACGCGGAAGAAGTCCGGATGCAGCGTCGGCTCGCCGCCGGAAATCTGGACCACGTCGGGCTGCTTCTCGTTGCGGACGACGCAGTCGAGCATGGCCTCGATTTGCTCGAGGCTGCGGAACTCCGTGCGGTGCTGGCCCGAGCCCGCGTAACAGATGGGGCATGTGAGGTTGCAGGCGTCGCAGATTTCGACGAGCGTGAGGCAGCTGTGCTGCTCGTGATCGGGGCATAGGCCGCAGTCGTAGGGACAGCCGTACTTGACGGGCGTGTTGTAGACCATCGGCTGCTCAGGGCGCTTGAGAAAGACTTCGCGCGAGCGGCGGTAGTAATCGACGTCGTCAGCGACGAGGACGCGCTGATGGCCGTGCTGCGGACAGCGCTTGAGCATCCAGACTTTGTTGTCTTCGAAGACAATCTTGGCGTCGATGCGCTGAAAGCAGGTGGAGCAGATGGAGATGGCGACGTCGTAGAAGAGGTAGGGGCGAACTTTCTCAGTCATGTTGATTCCTTTTCGGGCGCTGCTCCAAGTGAGTCGCGGTGAGATCAAACAAGATTATCCTCCGCCGGACAGCATGCGCTCTGCGAGCGGGTCGCAGATGTAATCGTGCGCCCCCGCACCAAACCGTTCCGAGGCCCAGGGTGAAGTTCCGGCGGGCGAGAAAATGAATCCGTGAGAGACGAGGTTGGGCGCCTGCCATACCACGTGCCACCGGCCTGCGCGAGCGTGGCCGAGAGGGTTACCTTGACGTCCCAGGTGGAAACGTCGCGTGAGGAACGCTGCGGTTCTGGCGTGGCGGTTTCGTTTTCGACCGTGACCTGGAGGACCGCATCGTTGTTTTGCGCGTTGCCGCCGCCAACGGCGGCAGGAACGCCCGCTGGCCTGCGGTGGTTGATGGAGCCGACCAGGCAGCGTTCGAGCATGGCGGTGTCGATCGCTTGTGTGCCGCTGTTCGTGACCGTGACACGGATCCGGTTGCTTCCGTGCAGATTCAGGTGAGGCCTCGGCCGCGGAGGCGCAGGACGAGGAGGCGGCAGAAAGCATGCACCGCAGGCCAGTATCCCCACTGCAGAGCCGAGAGTAACCAGTTGCTTCCTGTGCATGATCGTGATCTTAGGCCCAGCTCGAATTCGCCGGCGCGCGCTTTGTGTCACATCCCAAACTGCACATTTCATCCGGACGGTTCAGGAAGGGTTGCCGCGACCGACTATTTTTCCGATTCCCCAGATCAAGAGCGCGATAACGCCGACCGCTGCTGAGAGGATGATGGCGATCAGTTCCAGCGCGCCGGTCACTATGAAGGCGGTGCCCAGGCTATTAGACCGACCGGCCGCGAAATTCAGCACCAGAAGCTGCGCTCCGCACAGGCCGGCAGATACGAGCAGAACGGCCGCGCAGATCGCCGCGACCTTTGCCGGGCCTTGAAGTTTCGACCAGGGCATGCTCATTCGCGTCCCTCCTCTTGCTTCATCGCGCGGCTCCTACTCCTTGTCGTCGCGGTTTTTGAACAGCGTCTGCGGCCGCCCGCCGCGGCCGGTGACAACTCTGTGAATCAACGCCACGATCAGCGTGATGACGATCCCAATCACGGAGACGATCATGCCAAGAAGGCCCAGCACGGCGGAGGGCAGATTTTCGAATTTCGTGGCCATGCTGATGCCGCACAAGCCAAGCGACACGAAAAATACAACCGTGAAGACAATCAGGACTTTTGAGGTAACGCTGGCATCTTTCCAGGACATAGTCAGCTCAGGCGTTCCGATCACGCGCGGGCAACTTCGCGCGACGGCTCCGGGCTTCTCAGCCGTTCAATGCCCAGAGCGCACAGACCTGCGACGCACGCCCACTGAATGAGATTCATGCCGCCTATGAGCGGCTGCGGCTTGAGGAAATCGATGGCGAGCCGCCACGCCAGGTAGCCGGCCATGAAGATGCGGAAGCGCGCGCCTTCGGGCAACGCGGCGGGGCGGGTTGCGATCCACGCAAGCAGGGCGAGAACAAGAATCTCGTACAACTGCACGGGATGGCGCGGAACGTGATCGCCGAAGTCCACCGCCCACGGGAGCGAAGTGGCCTTGCCGTAGGTGTCGTCTGCAAGGCCAGCAAGAAAGCAGCCGATGCGTCCGACCGCGATGCCGACGCAGAGCGGGAGCACAAACAGGTCGCCCGTGCGGGAACGGATGCCGGTGATTCGCTTTGCCAGCTCGACTCCCAGCCAGCCGCCGAGCAGCCCGCCAACTATGGTCTTGCCTCCGGGCGAGAAGAGCAGCGACATCATGTGCCCTGCTCTCATTGCGGCGATCACAGTCGGCCACTGCTCGGCTAATCCCAACAGCCGGCTGCCCGCAAGCGCGCCCACGGCCGCCGCGGCAATGACGGTCCAGCGCTGCGGCTCGCCGATAATGTCGCCGCGGCGCGCGCGAATGCGGCGAAAGACCGCGTATCCGGCCGCGTACCCCAGCGACTCGAAGACCGGGTGCCAGACAGGGTGCGAGCCGAGCGGAATCATGCGCCCCAGTATATCTTTCTCTGTCTGCGCGGAGAGAAAGGATCGGATACGAGGCACACCACAAAGGGCATTGGAGGGACCGGCGCAGGGGTACACTGATTCCGCCGGTCCTGACGCGCAGAAACCGAGGAACGGGACGCGCAGAATTCGGGAACCGGGGCGACCGGGCGCGCGTATCAGGAGGCAGGAGGCGTTCATGCGTCTGCGGTTGTTCTGCATTTGCCTGCTGGCGGGCTTGTTTGGATTCGCCGCCACGCCGGCCCATGCAAATCAGGATTACGTGCAGTTCGGCAGCAAGATCCACATTGCGCCGGGCCAAATGGCGCACGACACGGTGTGCTTTTTCTGCGGTGTCGAGGACCAGGGGACCATCCAGGGCGACATCGTGGTGTTCTTCGGCAATGTGCACATCAGCGGGCAGGCGAACCACGACGTGGTGACGTTCTTCGGCAACGTAACGGTGGATGACAACTCGAGTGTCGGCCAGGACGTGGTGAATTTCTTCGGGAACGCGCACCTCGGTGAGAACGCTTCAGTGGGCAAGGACATGGTGTCGATGTTCGGGAGTTTCCGCGCGGCGGAGACGGCCTCGATTGGCGGGAACCGCGTTGTACAGCCTGGGTGGCCATTCTGGATTCCGCTGCTGGTGATCTGCCTGATCATCTACGTGGTGATCCACGAGTTCCGAAGCTACCGCAGGAGGCAGTACCTTCGCGGTTATCCTTATCCGCCGCGGCAGTGATCCTACTGAGCGAGCCGCTGTAGCCTGAATCCATGCATCTTTTCTCCGACGCCGGGCGCGCGCGATTGCGGATCGTGTTGCCGGGCGGCAGCGGGCAGGTTGGGCAAGTGCTGGCGCGGTATTTCCAGGAACGCGGCCACCATGTGACGGTGCTGACGCGCAGCCCGTTCGCGGCTCCGTGGCAAACGGTGCACTGGGACGGCGAGCAGGCGGGCGACTGGACAGAACACCTCGACGGCGCGGATGTGTGCATCAATCTTGCCGGGCGCAGCGTGAACTGCCGGTACACGGAAAAAAACCGCAAGGCGATTTACGACTCGCGGATCAGGTCGACGCGATTGCTGGGGCGCGTGATTGCGGGGCTCGAGCATCCGCCCAAGGTTTGGCTGAACGCGTCGACGGCGACGATCTACCGGCACGCGACGGACCGGCCGATGGACGAGTACACGGGGGAGATCGGCGGCAACGAGTTAATCTCGCGTCGAAGGCGTGCGCCGGATACGTGGAACTTTTCGATTCGTGTGGCGATGGACTGGGAGGCTGCGTTCTTCGCGGCCTTCACGCCGCATACGCGCAAGGTGGCGCTGAGGAGCGCGGTCGTGATGAGCCCGTCGCCGGGCGGGGCTTTTGCGCTGCTGCTGCGGCTGGTGAGGATGAGCCTGGGAGGCGCGCAGGGGAGCGGGCGGCAGTATGTTTCGTGGATCCACGAGCTGGATTTTGCGCGGGCGGTGGAGTTCCTGATTGAGCGCGAAGATGTGGACGGGACGGTGAACCTTGCCGCGCCCAATCCACTGCCGAACAGGGAGTTCATGGAGGCTCTGCGCGAGGCCTATGGGATGCCGAACGGGATTCCTGCGCCGCGACCGCTGCTTGAAGTGGCGGCGTTTTTTCTGCGGACGGAGTCGGAGCTCGTGCTGAAGAGCCGACGCGTGGTGCCGGCGCGGTTGATGGATGCGGGATTCGAGTTTGAGTTTCCGGAGTGGGGCGCGGCGGCTGAAGACCTTGCGGCGCAGTGGAAGAGGCGGGAGTAGATGCGCTCAGCCCATTACCGTGATGGGCTGAAAGAGGGTTCCCGCGACGCGCTGGGCGATGGCGAAGAGTTCGCGCTGGGTGGCGAAGACCTTGACCCGTGACGCAGTGGAAAATTCGGGGAGGTTGGTCTGCATGCCATTGCGCATGCGGCCCTGAGTTTCGAGGCTTGCGGTGACGCTGGGCATGTCGGGGAGAAGCGTGCGGGGATGCACGCTGATTTGCGTGAGGGCCTTGAGGTCGCCGGCCAGCGGCTGGAGTTCATCGAGGGTGTGGGCGTCAGCGAGCGTGAACGGGCCCGCGTGCGTCCGGCGCAGGCTGGTCAAGTGCGCGCCGCAGCCTAGCGCGGTTCCGAGCTCGTGCGCGACGGAACGGACGTAGCCGCCTGCGCTGATCCTCATGGTGAAGGCGGCTGTGTCGCCCTTGAGGGTGGTGATTTCGAAGGTGTCGATACGGACTGTGGCAGGCTTAAGCTCGACCGGCTTGCCCTCGCGCGCGAACTTGTAGGCCGGCGTTCCGGCGATCTTTTTTGCGGAGTAGCGCGGGGGCATCTGCTGGAGCTCGCCGTTGAAGCGGAAGGCAGCGGTGCGGATTTCGTCGATCGTGAGATGCGGGGTGGTCTGTTGGCCGACGAGTTCGCCTTCGGCGTCGTAGGTGTCGGTGGCGAAGCCGAAGCGGATGGTACCGGAGTAGGATTTCTCGGCGGCGTTGAAGTACTGCGCGAGGCGGGTGTATCTGCCGACGAGAAGCGGCAGGACGCCGGTGGCCATGGGGTCGAGCGTGCCGAGGTGGCCAATGGATTTTTCGCCGGTGATGCGGCGGAGACGGGCGACGACATCGTGGCTCGTGATGCCGGAGGGTTTGTCGATGACGAACAGCCCGTTCACTGAATTACTTTAGCAGCGAGTCAGCAAGTCAGCGACTCAGCAAGTCGGCAAATGGAGGCCTCTTGCCGTTCCGACAGCATCGGCTACATGCTGGCGGGGGGTGAGGAGCGGACGAGGGAGAGGAACTCGGCGCGGGTTTCTTTCTTCTGGAAGACGCCGACCATCGCGGACGTGACTGTGGACGAGTTCTGCTTTTCGATGCCTCGCATCATCATGCAGAGGTGGCGGGCTTCGATGACTACGCCTACGCCTTGCGGAGCGATTGCTTCCTGGATGGCGTCGGCGATCTGGCGGGTCATGCGCTCCTGCACCTGAAGGCGGCGGGCGAAGACCTCCACGAGCCGCGCGATTTTGCTGAGACCGATGACCTTGCCCTTGGGGATGTAGGCCACGTGCACCTTGCCGAAGAAGGGCAGCATGTGGTGCTCGCAGAGGGAGTACATTTCGACGTCCTTGACGATGACCATCTCGTCGTAATCGACGTCGAAGAGAGCGCCGCGCAGGATCTCGTTGGGGTTTTCCTGATAGCCCTTGGTGAGGTAGGCAAGGGCCTTCTCGACGCGCGCGGGAGTGGAGACGAGACCGTCGCGATCGGGGTCTTCCCCGATGCGGGTGAGGATCTCGCGATAGAGGTCCTGGGTGCTGAAGTCCCTGAGAGGTCCCTTTTCAGTGAGCGCGTTATACATGGGCCTGGTCATGGAAACGGTCTTTGCCATGGAATGTCCTTCATCCTGCGATGCGTGCCGGAAGCTGCGAGGAAAGCTCCGGCATAAACTGAATTCCGAATTCCCTTCCCTAACTATTCGATCCGGCGACACGCGCCGGGTTACACATTATTGCACTCGAAGAAGTTGTTCTCCGTCTCTTCGATGCGGACGTGCTCCAGTTTGCCCGCCGGAAGGCCGTCTTTGAGGAGACGAAAGACTTCCCTGCAGAGGTTTTCCGTCGTCGGCACTTCGGAGGCAAACAGCGGGTCGAGGTTGAGGTTGGCGTGGTCGAATCGATTGAGGATGCGGGATTGCACCGTTTGATCGAGATCGACGAGATTGACGACCATGCCGGTTTCGGGGTCGACCGGGCCGCAGACCAGGACTTCAATGACGTAGTTGTGTCCGTGGCCGTGCGGGTTATTGCACTTGCCGTAGGCGGCGCGATTGCGGTCCGCGGTGAGCGCGTCGGTGTGCAGGCGATGGCTGGCGCTCAGCGTGTAACGGCGGCCGAAGAAGGCGGTCATATTTCGCCTCTATATTCGGCGAATATCTCCGGTGTTTCGTAGACTCGGACGCGGCTGAGGCGGGCGCCGCCGGCCGCGGAGATTGCGGGCTCCAGACGGCGCCACGCGGCCATGGCGATGTTTTCGGTGGTCGGGACGGCTGTGGCGAACTCCGGGACTTCGATGTTGAGGTGGCGATGGTCCCAGGCGGAGAGGACTTCCCTTTCCATCACGTCCTTGAGCCATTTGAGATCGACGACGAAGCCAGTGACGGGATCGGGCTCGCCGGCGAGCGTGACCTCGAGAGTGTAGTTATGCCCGTGTCCATTGCGGTTGGCGCAGCGCCCGAATACCTGCTGGTTCTGTTCGGCGGACCAGGAGTCGTTCCAATAAAAATGCGATGCGGAAAAAGTGGCACGCCGCGTGAGGAAGATCATTGGAGAGCCTCTAGTGCTTGTTCAGACAATTGGACTGCCTGCTTGTATGGTAAGGCACTGCGAGAGCTTTACTTCTTGCGCGGACCGATGCGGGAGACGCTGTATTGAGCTCCGGCAAAGAGGATGAGTCCGGAAATGTATGCCCAGAACAGCAAGCCTACGGAGACGAAGAAGGGGCCGTACAGCGATTTGAGATCGAGGTGCGGCAACACGGCTACGAAGACGTAGCGGGCGCCGAGCCAGATGAGTCCTACAACGACCGAGGCGCGCATGACCTGACGCGCGGGGACCGTGCAGTTGGGCAGCAGCCAGTAGATCGAAAAGAAAAACAGGATGCAGGCCACGCCGCTGCAGATGGCCATCCATGCATAGCTGATGGCGTTGAAGAGCCAGCCCGAGAAGCCGCCGTCGGCGTGATGGAAGAAGAGGAAGTCGAGGATGGAGCGCTGGGCAGCGCTTAGGAAGATGGCGGCCATCCCGAGGACAACCATCAGGATTGCGAGTCCGAAGGCCACCGCCTGGTTGAGCAGGTAATTGCGGCTTTTGGCGACGCCCCATGCCTGATTGAGCGCGACTTCGAGAGGGAGGAAGATTCCGGTGCAGGCGACGAGGATCATGACAAGCGAGATGGCCTGCACGCCATGGCGCGACGACATGGCCGCGGCGAACTCGAGTTGGCCGGCGAGCCAGTTGGGCTGACGGGTGACCGAAGGCAGAAAGTAATTGACCATGTCGCTGACGACACCCGCCATGGCCTGCGAGTGGAAGACCGAGAGGGCCAGGGTGTAGAGCAAAATGACGAGTGGAATGAAGGACAGGATGGCGTTGGCGGCGACGCTGAACGCGAAGGTGTGCACTTCGCTTTCGAGCAGGTACTTGACCATAGCCGTGCCGTCCTGGCGCAGGCGATACCACTTGGAGAGCTGCGGCGGAGCGGAGGCCTCAAGGGCGATGGGGACGTCGGTAACGTCTACGACGCCGGCGGGCTGGATTTCAGGCTCGGCCTGCGTACCGGGATTTGAGACGACGGCCACGGAGAGACTCGCTTTCCTCAACAGGCTGAATAACTTGGCGCATATGGAGCAAATGCGCCGCCTGAGCGGGAAGTAATGCATTCAGGATAAGGCCTGAGCGGCTTTTCTGCTCTCAATCTACGACCTTTGGAACGTCCGACTCAGCATTTTCTCCTTGCATCCGGCGCAAAATCCTGCCATAAAAGGAGCACGGCGCGCGGCTAGAGTGCGCCTCTTGGGCCTTCCCCTAGCAAGCTATCGCTCCGCGAGAATTTGCAAATGGTTCATGAGCAGGACGGCAGTTGGGCTGTGCCTGGAGATAGAGGAGAGGTGTATGAAGGAACAGGGTGTCGTGAAATGGTTCAACGGGGCCAAGGGATACGGGTTCATTCAGCGGTCGACGGGCGAGGATGTTTTCGTCCATTTTTCCGCGATCCAGGAGAAGGGCTATAAGACGCTGAATGAAGGTGAGAACGTCGAGTTCGAATGCCAGCAGGGGCCGAAGGGCCTGAGCGCAGCCAATGTTCTTCGCGTGTCGTAGGAAGTCCTAGAGCGGTCACCCCCAGCCGTTTGCGCAGTTCGCCTGATAAACGTCAGCGGTCTTCTGCGGTACTTCCCGGATTCTCCAGCTTCTTAAGCGTCCACTCGGCGGCGGCGCGGGTGCCTTCGTCTGCCGATTGCGCCCACTCGCGCAATCGCGCGGCGAAGGAGGTTTGGCCGGCGCCACTCGCGATGGCATTCCCTATCGCGATGGCGAGGTTGCGCGTGAAGCCGGCGAAGCCCGCGCGGCGGACCGGCGAGCCGTTGAATGCCTGCTCCCACGCGGGTTCGTCGAGCGATGCGAGTGATTCAAGCGCAGGATTGACGAGTTCGGCGCGCGGCTCCATCTCGGGGTCGGCTGCTATGGGCGCTTTGCGATTCCACGGGCAGACGTCCTGGCAGATGTCGCAGCCGAATACCTGGCGGCCCATGTGCTCCATCAGTTCCGTCGCAATCGGGCCGCGATGCTCGATGGTGAGGTAGGAGATGCAGCGAGTCGCGTCCATTTGGTACGGCGTGAAGAGCGCATCGGTGGGGCACGCCTGAATGCAGCGCGTGCAACTCCCGCAGCGGTCCGGAACTGCGAGGGATGCTTCTTCGTTTCGAACCGGCAATGATGTGAGCAGGACGGATAGAAACGCGAACGAGCCGATCGTTGGATGAATAAGACAGGTGTTCTTCGCGCTCCATCCGAGACCCGCGGCCGTGGCGAGCGAGCGCTCGACAACGGGACCGGTGTCGACGTAGGCACGCGATTCGAATTCGCCATACTGCTCGTGGAGAAGCGCCTCGAGCTTCTTGAGACGCTTGAGGAGAACCTTGTGATAATCGCTGGGCACGCGGCGGCCGCGCTCGTCGATGCGGCTTGACCATGCATAGCGGGCGATCCATGCAGCGTCGGCCAGCGCAGGATAAGTCGACCGGGGCTGCGCGCTGTTATAGTTCGCGAGGCAAACAATTGCGGAGCGCGCCCACGGAAATGGAGTGGCGACGCGCGCTCGCACAAGTTCACCCTCCTGATTCTCGCGCTTGAGATACTGCATCGTTCCGGCGCGCCCGGCATCAACCCACGTAGAGAACCGTTCCGCATCGCGCTGTTCTAGTGAATGCGGAAGTGCAACCAAGCCGGAATCTGCAAATCCGGCGTTAACCGCAAGACGTTTTATGACGTCTTCCTGAATGAAGGGCTGGCCTGGTGCGTCAGTTTGATAGTCGTACATGGAACCGGACCCCTCCCTTCTACGTACTCATCAATAGCATGTCCGATTTCGAACACCGGGAACGTAAACGGACACCTGAAGCCGGGATCGTAAGCGGCGCAAGGCGAACGCAACTGCCCTACTTTCAGGATATTTGGCCGGGGCGGATTTTTGGCCGCCTACATGCAAGGTAGTCAACAGCGGGACCCGGCAAATCACGATTCAAGCGCGGGGAGCGCTCGAAGGAACAGGAGGTTGAAATGAACACGCATGTGAACGCGGCCGGCGAGCTCACGATCGTTGCGCCCAGCCCGATGACGGAGCTGGTACGCGGCAACGAACAGAGCCTGCTGACACTGTTCACGCCCGTAGTGCGCGAGCAGAGCATCGCCCTGGATTTTTCCCAGGTGGAACGGATCGATGCCGCCGGTATCGCAGCTCTTATCTCACTCTTTGATCACGCCCGGCAGACGGGCCACAAATTCACGCTGTGCAATGTCTCCCATCGCGTTGAGGAGATTCTTGCGCTGGTCGGCCTGGACCACATCCTGGTAACACAGGATGCGGCCCAGGTTTCGCTTCCGCATGAACCCGAACCCTGCTGCGACGGCCGCGCCGCGTAAGGGTAGGGATGCTTGTCCCGAATGATTGCGGATAAGCAGCCTTCAACTGGGACCAAACACCACGTATTCTGAAATTATTCTTCGCGCCTTCATTCACCGACTGGCGAGGCCGCATTCCCGCGTGCCGGAAGATGCCTCTGGCACTGCACGGGACTGCGATCGCTTCGTGCTGCGGTGTACGGCGGATGATGCATATTGGGTAGTGCCTCAGTTTGACGAATTCACCCTCGAATGTACTATCATTTGCTCATGAAGTTCTTCTTTTCCATTAGCTAAACCGGACAGATAAGCAGGCAGGGCGCCGCCGGCAACACGGGCGTCCTTGTCTTAGATCTGTCGCGGGCGCGCGTATCAGCGTTGCCCATACAACGGTTTAGAAAAATGGAGAAGTTTATGTCTTGGTCTGAACGTTACGTTCAGGATCACAAGCTGCGAACGGACTGCGCCATCCACCGCGCGTTTATTCGACTCGCCGCGGATCCACCCGCATTCACGAAGTTTCAAGAGTTGCTGAACTGCGCTCGGGCGCGGGCGCCACGCTTGTTTGATGCGCCGATTTGCGGAGGGCGTCATCCCGGCGTAGACGCGCTCGTCACTTTATCGAGATTTCGACACGCCCATATTCGCCCGGCAATCGACTGGGCAGGTACATCGTCATCCTGGCGGTCTGCCGTTGCGTCGTTGGCACATCACCTTATTTGCAGCTACAGAGTTCCGGCATTTCTTGCGTCTTGCTGGTATGCGTCTGACGTGGCTGGGGACAGGAAACGCCGGTGGTTCGTGGCGCATTCACGGGGAGCCAGCTTTCGATCGCTCGACCTGCCGATGGTGATGACCCGAAAGATGGAACATATCTTCCTGGCATCGCAGGACCATCTGCCAATCGAACACGCCATGCGGAGAGCGGAGCTGCTCGCTCTGGGAGCACGTGCCGAATTGGTGAACGCAGTTATGTCCACGCGATTGGCCACGGATATTCGCCATAGCGATTTCTGGCGCACATTTTGGATCTTTTTAATTGCGAATGATGGTGATGTGGAGTCGGCGCAGATTGGGCCCATGATCGATTACATCCAGGCGGTCCGGCACGACCGGATAAGGATAGAGGCGCAGGGCGGAATGACGGAATTCGATCCGCCTCTACCGGCGTTTTCCATAAAAGGACGAACGGTGCAGTCGATGCTGCGGTTGATGCGGGACTGGCACAAGAGTCTGGGCGGAAGCAGCGCCGCTTTCTCGTGGATACGCTCGCCATTTCAACCGTTGATATTCGAAGAGCAAAGGCAGGATCATTCAGAGAAGCCCAGACGCTGGCAAATGATGGAACTTACCAATAGCGCCCAGCTGCGATACGAAGGCACTGCGTTACACCATTGCGTCGCGAGCTATGCAGATCGCTGCTATCGGGGACACACAAGCATTTGGTCGCTCCGCTTGTGGCAGGGTGAGAAAGTTCGACACGTGTTGACCGTCGAAATCGATCCGAAGAGGCGTGCCATCATCCAAGCCCGCGGACGGGCCAATCGCGCAGCCTCGGGCAGACCCCTCCGGCTACTGCAAGATTGGGCTATTCGGGAGAGACTGGGGATGAATATATGAATGTCGAGCGACGAGCCTTTCAACGTTCTCTTCGGAGAAAACGGTGTTGGAGGTAACTTCGTTTGAACCCGGGCTTCAAACTGAGACACTACCGCATTTTGCCGCGTGTTGCGAGGGGTATGGGGCGCAACGTAAAATGGAGTTCCGATCTCCTGCTCGCCGTTTGTGACGTTCAACACTGCAAGATCACGGTCACAGGAATATTTGTAGCTGCGAGCTGTGAAGCACCCGCGAAGTGTGCTCAAGCGAGGGATGACCCGCCCAGGGCCAGTCGGACGCCTGATTTTTCCCGATGCAACCTGGGCCAGCGGTGCTCATCCATCGTTGCCGTACCATCTTCACGGCATTTTATGCACGGAGGCATCATTCCATGACGCAGGGCGTTTTGGAGCAGCAGCCAGCCACGGCAGGCTCAACCGCAACCGCAGCACCAACCAAGTATGTGTACTTCTTCGGCGGCGGCTCGGCTGACGGCAACGGCCGCATGAAGGATACGCTTGGCGGCAAGGGCGCCGGCCTTGCGGAGATGACTAGCGCAGGCCTGCCGGTTCCTCCGGGGTTCACGATCCAGACGGAGGCCTGCCGCGAATACATGCGCAATGCGCCCAGCAAGCAGATGGAGTCCGACATGCTGGAGGCCCTGGCGCGCCTGGAACGGCTGCAGGGACAGAAGCTCGGCGCGGGCGACAACCCACTGCTGGTGAGCGTGCGCTCGGGCGCGAAGTTCTCCATGCCCGGCATGATGGACACAATTCTGAATCTCGGATTGAACGACAAGGCCGTTGAGGCGCTCGCGAAGCGCAGCAATAATCCGCGGTTTGCGTATGACTCGTACCGCCGCCTCATCCAGATGTTCAGCGATGTGGTTCTCGATGTCCCGAAGAAGAAGTTCGAGCACATCTTCGACGGCGTGAAGGCGCGCAAGAAGGTCCACTTCGATTACGACCTGCAGCCTGACGCGCTGAAGGAGATCATTGCCGAGTACAAGAAGCTGGTGAAGAAGGAGACGGGCAAGGATTTCCCGCAGAACCCGGTCGAGCAGCTCGCCGCCGCGCGCGACGCAGTGTTCCGCTCGTGGCAGAACGACCGTGCCAAGACGTACCGCCGTATCAACAACATTGACGACCGGATTGGCACCGCGGTCAACGTGCAAGCCATGGTGTTCGGCAACCTGGGCGAGAATTCGGGCACCGGCGTAGGCTTTACGCGAAATCCTGCCACGGGCGACCGCGCGTTCTTCGGCGAGTACCTGATGAACGCTCAGGGTGAAGACGTGGTGAGCGGCGTGCGCACGCCCATGCCCATCAGCGAGCTCGAAAAGGCCATGCCCAAGGTCTACGAGCAGCTCCGCACCATCACTGGGAAGATGGAAAAGCACTACCGCGACATGCAGGACTTCGAGTTCACCATCCAGGATGGCAAGCTCTACATGCTGCAGACCCGCAACGGTAAGCGCACGGGACTGGCGGCAGTTAAGCTGGCCATCGACATGGTGGATGAAGGCCTCATCACCAAGGAAGAAGCCGTGTTCCGCGTAGAACCCAATCAGCTTTACGACTTCCTGGTTCCGCGGCTGGTAGAGAAGGGCGAGAAGATCGAAGTGCTGGCCACGGGTCTTCCGGCTTCGCCCGGCGCGGCCGTGGGGCAGATCGTGTTCACCGCGGAAGACGCGGTGA
>DATFRB010000054.1:0-5791 GCA_035263625.1 Occallatibacter sp. | reverse complement strand
GCGCTCAATCGTTCGCCATCTGCACGGGTCCGCTTGTTGGCCTCGACGCCCAGCGGTTCGCGATAAATACGGCCGTCGTAGTATTTAAACCCGATGCGCAAACGGCCGTGTCTGTCCGTCCCGAGCCACGCCATTTTCAGCTTCCTCCGAAAAATCTGGAACCTGCCCACGGAGTTTTTCGCGAGGTTTGAACTGCCTCGCGCGGAACGTGGGCCAATGGATCAGAAAACGACCTTGGACCAGGAAAAGACCGTCCGCTTCTGAAAGGGGAGTTGCGGCGCCGCTGGCATCAGCCCGTGGCCGAGGTCGGGGCGTGGTTGAGATCCGTAGTGCAAAGCTACTTCAACTACCATGCAGTGCCCGGCAACATGGATAGTCTGAACAGCTTTCGGGGCCAGGTAATCTGGCGCTGGTACCGGGCGCTGCGGCGCCGCAGTCAGCGCGACCGGATGACGCAGGAACGGTTCTGGCCGTTGGTCGATCGATGGATCCCGAGTGCCAAGATCTTACACCCCCATCCCAACCTGCGCTTCGACGCGAGGTATCCGAGGTAGGAGCCGTATGCAGCAATCCTGCACGTACGGATCTGGGCGGGGGGCGCCAGGGCAACCAGCGTCCCTACCGCGACAAAAGCCGGGTTGGGAGTGCGATTGTCTTCAACAGCCATATTGTTAACTGATGGTGGATGCAAAGAGTGCGGGCTGAAGCCGCCCGCGGTTCGCTTTTGTTCCGAATTCGATCTCGTCCATCACACTGCCGCCATGGTTTTATGCCGGTGCGGGCAGCAGATTTCGCATGCGCACCAGATTGTAAGCCGCCAACGCAAGGGTGAACATCCAGCCGACCCCGGGGACTCCGCGATGACGAGTTTTGCGCAGCCCGGCCACGGTTTTGAGCCAGCCGTAGATCTCTTCGACGCGTTTGCGCTTTTGCTGGCTGAGGGCATAGCCGGAGTGGCGGGTGGTGCGCGCATCGATGATGCTGGTCGGCTTGCGCGCGAGGTGCGGCGTCACCTGATGCTCGCGCAGTTGCAGGACAAACTCTTTGCGGTCATAGCCCTTGTCCGCGCCCAGCGTCACCCGCTTCCAGCCCTCGATTCTTTCCACCAGCGCGATCGCCGCTTCAACTTCCGCACGACCGGTGGCTTGGGTTACGCAGCCGTCGACCGCCAGCCCGTTGCGATTTTCCATCAGCACGTGGCCCGCATAACTGAGCTTGGCTTCCTTGCCCGGCCCCTTGCGGGCCAGCAGGACGGCGGGATCGGTGGTGGACTGTTGCGTATCGTTGCGGCGCTGCTCGCCGTGGAAGTCGACGCTCGGGTTGCCGGGATCGTCATCGGACGGAGGCTTCACCTCCTTGCCATCCTTGCGCTTGAAGCTCTTCTGTCCCGCCCACGCCTCGATCAGGGTGCCATCGACGGTGAAGTGCTAGTCCGAGAGCAACCCCTGGGCGGCGGCCTGGCCGACCACCGCGGCCAAGAAGCTCTGCGCGACCTCGCCCTTCAACAGCCGCTCACGGTTCTTGGTGAACACCGTCACGTCCCACACCGGATCGTCGATGCTAAGCCCCACGAACCAGCGGAACAGGAAGTTGTAGTCCAACTGCTCCATCAACAGCCGCTCGCTGCGCACCGTGTACAGCACCTGCAACAACAGCGCACGCAACAGCTTCTCCGGAGCGATCGAAGGCCGGCCGTTGGCCGCGTAGATCGCCTCGAACTGCGGGCTCAACTCGCGCAGCGCCGCGTCGGTCATCGTGCGGACCGTCCGCAACGGATGATCCTTCGCCACCCGCTGCTCCGCCGAGATGTAACTGAACATCGAGGATTGCTGATGGTCCACCCCTCGCATCCCTACTTCCTCCTCAGCTCGCGACCATCTGCTACTTTACAGGGTAATCGAGTGAGAAACGATCCTTTTTCCGCATCCTTGCTAGAGAACCGATGGCCGTTTTTTGGCAGAACCAACGTGCTTGATCAAACCATCCCGACGCGAAGGGGAGCGCTTCATCGGCGAAGGGCATAAACGTCGGCGCATTGACGCCGACCGCGAATCGGCACCTTGTCGACAGCCTCAAAATCGACTGCAGCATTCCCGCCCGGCGCCTCTCCTAGAGGTTGAATCGACGACGATCGTTGCCTTCAATTCCCGCGTGAGAGTCTGCAGTCTCGCCGATCGCACTCCAGATCAGCCTATCCGCTGAATGTATGTTGAGCTATTACCGAAAGTTGTGGATCGAGGTGACGGCATGAAAAAGGCGGCGTACCCTTCCGCGTAGAGCACGCAACGCCCGGATGGAAGCCGGGTGGAAGGAGGACGCCACCGATGTTGAGGGTAATCGAGAAGCAGGATGAGAGGGAAGTGGGTGAGGAGCTTTTGCTGTTGGACGAGATCGCCCGCCAGGGGGCGCTGCGGATGCTGATGACGGCGCTCAAGGCGGAGTCCGACGGTTACGTCGAGCGCCATCGCGGCGAGCGCGACGAAGCTGGCCACGCGCTGGTGGTGCGCAACGGCCAGGCGCGACCGCGCAAGCTTACCCTGGGGGCCGGAACGGTTGAGTTGCGAGCGCCGCGGGTCGATGACCGCCGGCGCGACGAGGATGGCCGGCGCCGGCGTTTCACCAGCCGCATCCTGCCGCCCTACATGCGCCGTTCGCCCAAGGTCGCCGAAGTGCTGCCGGTTCTGTACCTGCGCGGACTTGCCACCGGTGATTTCCGCCCCGCCCTGGAATCGCTTTTGGGCCAGGAGGCGGCCGGCCTGTCGCCCACTAACATCGCGCGGCTCACCAACTGCTGGGAGAAAGAGTACCAGGACTTTCGTAAGCGCGATCTCAGCGCGCGCGAGTATGTCTACGTGTGGGTAGACGGGGTGCACTTCAACATCCGGCTCGAGAATGATCGGCTCTGCACCTTGGTGATGATCGGCGCGAAGCCGAACGGCGAGAAGGACTTGCTCGCAGTCGAGGATGGCTATCGCGAGAGCGCCGAGAGCTGGAAGGCGGTGCTGCGCGAGCTCAAGCGTCGCGGCCTGGCCGCGCCGGTGATGGCGGTAGGCGATGGCGCACTGGGTTTCTGGGCTGCGGCGCGTGACGTGTGGCCCGAGACCCTTGAGCAGGCCTGCTGGTGTCACAAGCTCACCAACGTACTCGACAAGCTGCCCAGGCGCCTGCAGCCCCGCGCCAAGAGCGCGCTGCACGAGATGATGTACGCCGAGACGCGCTCGGACTGCGAGGCTGCTAAAACCCGCTTTGTGCACGAGTACAAGGCCAAGTACCCCAAAGCGGTGGAGTCGCTTACTTCGAACTGGGAGCGCCTGGTAACTTTCTTCGACCTCCCGGCCGAGCACTGGAAGCACTTGCGCACCACCAACGTGATCGAGTCGGTGTTTGCCACCGTGCGGCTGCGCGAGCGTGCGACCCGGGGAGCGGGATCGCGAACCAAGGGCCTGCTGATGGCGTTCAAGCTGCTCGACATGGCCCAGCAGCGCTGGCGGCACCTCGATGGCGCTCACCTCTTGCCGCTGGTCCGCGCCGGCGTGAAGTTCGTCGACGGAGTTCAGAAATCGAAAGACCAAACTAATCAATCAAAGGACAACTCGCGCAGGGAAGCCGCCTGATCATGCAGGACCGATCCACAACATTTGACAATTACTCCGACCTTTCCGTAGTCAAAGCGTCCTCTGCGGAAGAGATCATCAACGAATGCACGCGCTGCGGTTACCGCATTGGCCGGCTCAATGGGGGTCGCATCGGCAGCCGACGCAGTAGCCATAAAAGCGCGCGGGTGAGAAGGGGTTTCGACAAGAAGCGGCATGTCGAGTCCGTATTGTGCGGCGGGAAGCGCTGCACGCGCCAGAGGTCCCTGCTCCTCCTTCGGAGTTCGTGCAGAGAATGCCGCGATCGATGGCCCGAAGGCTGTCAGGCTGCTGGCGGATTGTAAAGAAAGAATTGATCGTCGAACGAAAACACCCTTAAGAAGCGGTGGATACTGGTTGCTTACCGCCCCAGCGGCTTGCACCATTGCCGCAGCAACCTGCGCATACCAGTTTGAAACGACCGGAGCGGTGCCTTAATGCCAGCCACCAGAATTCCTGCGAGATCATTGGACACCGAAGCCAGCTCCTGTTCGGTGGGAGTGCTGGGACTAGCTGCAACCGCTGCCAACAGACTTCCCAGCGCTTCGAAGAATGCGCCCGTGAAGACGCGCGAGAAGGAATGAGGCTCAGAGGAGAGCTGTGAGGCTGGGGCGCCTTGCGGCAAGTTTATCGGGTCCTGGTACGTAAACGAGTTGACCGCGTTGCGCAGGCAGTCCGGATCGACGGCGTCGGGCGACTGTGCTCGAATCGCGGCGCCGAGCTGCTCAGCGAGGCGCGAAAGACGAGAGCTGCGATACAAATGCCCTCCCGTGTCTACCAGTATCGCCGAGCGAAGACTGGGCAGTTGCAAAGCGGACATGATGGCGCTGATGTCCGCGAATGATTCGTGGAACGCCGCAACTTCGTGGCTTGCGGCCCCCCAAAGCCGAGGCTTGAACGAATCGAGTACTGCGTGGCCCATCTCGTGGCAGACGATGTCGGGGCTCTCGCCTGAATAGACTGTGCCGGTCGGCGAAGGGCCGTGGAAGAAGTTGAGGGCTTTGCGATCGTAGTAGGCGTTCAGATCAGCTCCTTCATCGAGCAACACCTTTAGTACTGCACCGACCTCCCATTTCGACAATGGCACTCGCGTGGCCCAATAGTCGGCGCCACGCCTGAGCGCTTCGGCCGCAGTCCAATAACGGAATTCCGGGGTTCCTGGTTGGTACATGTTCGGTGGCGATGCCGGCCTTGGAAACGAAAATGCCAAGGGTCTCTTTGACAGGTCCGGCGCTGGGCGAGTCAATCTGACGCCGTCTCCGGGGTCGTCTTCCCACGCCGAGACGGTGGTAGCCACTAATGGTGACTTCTTCCTGGGTTTTCGCGGTGCCGGCATTGGAATGCTCCTCAGTGTCCAAGTATCAAATTGAAGTAGCGCATACGCGACGATGGCGCTAAACGAATGTTTTCAGGAGGCAGCCTCTGTCGCTCGCTGTTTCGCATTGGTCCCGAATGATTTGTAATCTGAACGTATTGTACACAGCACGAACCGAGCCATCGCGCTACCCTGGACGCCGCGAGCGACCGAAGACCACGAGGTTGGCGTTAACAACTTTGAGTCGCACCGGGAAGTGGAAGGAGGTCTGCAAAAGTCATCCCTTCACCGCGCCAAAAGACAGCAGCGGCTCACGGGCTGGATCGGCCAAGTAGAGCTGCCCCTTTGTGGGTTGGTCTTGTCCATTCGTTTGTGGCCCTCGGATCATGCAGCTTGTACTTGATTAGCTCCAAGCCCGCCCCATCACGTTTCCACACTGGTCTCTTGGCTCTTGTTCACTGAAGTGACTACGGACCGAAAATGACCTCTTGGTTCGCGAGCTGCTTCCGGCCCTAAAATCAGGCCGGGATGGAGTGCGGACCCATCGCGCATTTCAGTTTGTATTTCGATTCCAAAACCGGGACCGGTCTTTCTTGCCTTGGTAGGACTCTCATTCAATCGATGGAAACCGAGCGAATGCCGAAATTGAGGGCAAGCTTCGTTCTTCCTAACTTAATGCGAGCCTGCACCGCAGGTGCAAGCGTGTGGCAGTAGTCCCCAGCAAGAAGGGAAAAAGTCCACGATAGGGCGGACTCTAACGGCTCGGCATTCGAGCGGCGGGACGTGGCGCCACACATCGCCCTGGATCGCCCCAGATTTCCGAACCAGTTGTGAGCATTTCCAC
>DATFRB010000053.1:0-55293 GCA_035263625.1 Occallatibacter sp. | reverse complement strand
CTGCTGCAGCTTCAACAGCGCGGTCTTCAGGTTCTCGACTTGCGTCTTCTGGTCTTCAACCTGTTGCTGGAAGCTCTCGGCCATGCCCTTGTAGCTGAGCGAGCGCTCCAGGGCCGACCGGGCGAGCGTGTCGTCTTTTTTGTCGACGGCCATCTCGGCGCGGCGCAGCCATTGCTTCTCCGCTTCTGCGTTCTCCTTCAGCTTGCCTTCCAGCACGTGCTGGTCGGCAATCGAGATCGCCACCTGGGTTTTGACTTGAAGCAGCTGGTTCTCCATGTCGAGGATCAGCTGCTTGATCATTTTTTCGGGGTCCTCGGCCTTGTCGATCAGGTCGTTGAGATTCGCCCGGATTAATGTGGAAACACGCTCTAACAGTGCCATGGTCTGTCCTCCTTATTGGGCCGATTTGCCCTTGCCATTGTCGTCGGGCTTCGGCGTCTTATCGCCAATCAATCGCACTTTCGCGAACAGCTCCTGGAGCGGCATGCCCGAGAGCGTTTCGAATAGCGCGGGAATCTGCGCGGCCATTTTAGTCATATCGCCGGTAATCTTGTTTAGGCCGGCGGAGTCGCCGTTACCGGTCGAAACCACGGTGATCTTGTCGACGTTGGCCAGCGGCGCGGCCAGGGCTCGCACCACCTCCGGCATATTGGTGATCAGCTTGTCGACGATGGCCGCCTGGTTGAACTCCTGGTAGGCCTCGGCCTTCACGTTCATGGCCTTGGCTTCGGCCTCGCCCTTCTGGAAGATGATGGACGCTTCCGCTTCGCCCTGGGTGCGGATGGCGGCAGCGCGGCCTTCAGCTTCAGCGGTGAGGCGGTTCTTCTCTGCCGCGGCCATGTTCTCAATGCGCTGACGCTCGATTTCCGCGCCTTTCAAAACCGTAGCGATCAGTTCCTTCTCATGGCGCAGAATCTCGGCTTCCTGAACTTTGATCTGGCCTTCCTTCTCGACCTGCTGCACCTTGACCTGCTCGGCGGTTACCTGCTGCAGGATCACGTTGGTTTGCAACTCGTAGGCCTTGTCGGCCGAGGCCTGCTGACGGCGGCTCTGCTCGGCGAACTGCGCCTTCTTGATATCGAGGTCGCGCTGCGCCTCTGATTGCCGCGCCATCGATGCGGTCTCGGCGATCACGCGCTCCTGGTCCGCCTGCGCCTTTGCCACCGCGGCTTCCCTTTGCGCATTCGCCCGCTGGATCGCTGTGTCGCGCTCCGCCTCCGCCGTTGCCACATCGGCGTCGCGCTTGATGCGGGCCACGTCAGGCCGGCCCATGTTCGCGATGTACTCGTTCTTGTCGCGGACTTCCTTGATCGTGAACGAGATGACCTCGAGGCCCATCTTGCTCATGTCATCGGCACAGGTGGCGCCCATGCGGTCGCCCACCATCTCGGGCTCTTTCACGATCTGCTCGACCGTGAGCTGGCCGATGATGCCGCGAAGGTGGCCTTCCATGACGAGCCGAATGAGGGCTTCGCGCTGCTGCGGCTGCTTCGTGAGGAACTGCTCGGCCGCGGTGAGGATCGATGCCTGGTCGCTGCGGACCTTGATCTGCGCGACAGCTTCAACGGTGACGGCCACGCCCTGCTTGGTGTAGAGGTCCTGCTGCGGAGCCACATCGAAGCTCATCAGCTCAAGACTCAGTTCGCGGCAGTTCTCCACCATGGGGAAGATCACGGTGCCGTGCCCCTTGATCACTCTGGGCCCGCGGAACCCGTACACAATGAGCGCCTCGTTCGGCCCAGCCTTGCGATACATCCTGGCCAGAATGCCCATCAGGATGATCAGCACCAGTACGCCAATTCCGACAAAGAGAATCATTTCAGGTGTCATTGCAATCCCGGCCCTTTCGCCCGGGAGCTTCGTATGGTTAATGGTTGAGTGTTGCGCTGCTTCGCCCTTTCACTCCTTACTTGTCGACCCGTTGGCTGGTTGACCTCTTGCGTGGAAACAGCTTGGCCACGAGGCCCAGCAGAAAGATCGCTACCAGGATGGCCATATCCGTAATCAGCACGGTCGTGTCGCTTGGCATTCGATCCCGGTCCTTCGTCCGGGCCGGCGGATTTCCGGCGCTCGCTCCTGCATTGCAGCCGGATTTCCGCCATGGGTTGCGTTGGATGACCTCATTGCCGCAGTTCAGCTCTTCGCAGTCAGATTCGATCTCGAAGCATTGAAACTAGGAGCTGGCAGCCTTGGTTTGGCCTACGCCGTCGGCGATTTCCTGCCACTTGCGCACGTAGGCGATTCCCTTTTCGTAGCGGACGACGAAGACCTCTTCCTGTTTGGGAATCGCCTCGCCGTCCTCCGAACGCGCAGGCGCCGAAATCCGCGCGCCCAGTTGCTCGTACACAATCTCGCCGGTTCCGCCGGCGCGGATGGGCGACGTCACATGCCCGACGGCGCCCACGACCTCCGTTTCATCCGCGGTGAGTTCGTGCTCGTGCGGCATGAGCACGCGGGTGAGGAAGAGAAAGATGATCGCTCCTCCCGCGACGCCGCAAACGGCGGCCAGCAACAGCACGACCCCGGTAACAAACGCGCCGTGCTTCGTCAGCAGGTATCCCGCCGCGCCGAACCAGCAGAGAAAAACCATGACCGAAAATGCGTTCCACCACGGGACAGTGCTGCCGCTGCCGGCTCCTCGCACACCGCTTGCGCCGTGCGGAATGTGCGCGTGGGGCGCGTGAGGAAGATGGACATGCGGCGCATGAGGAATATGCACGTGCCCGCCAAAGTGCCCCATGCCGCCCAGCAGCGATACGATGCTCAGCATCAATCCGGCAAGGAAACAGACAAGATAAAAGGTGATCATTTGTGCGCTCCCCTTTTCGTTCCGCGCTTACCGGTTTTTTCGGCTCCGGTTGCGCTTTCCCGGCTCGCTGGTCCCTGGTCCCTGGTGCCTGATCCCTGTTTTCTCAATACCTCGTTCAGCCGCGGCGCCAGGCCCGGCGTTTCGAGAATCGCCTCGAGCAGCAGCAGGCAATCGCGCGTGTGATCGTGCCGTGCAATCGTCAGCAGCGCCTGCTTCAGCTCGGGGTCGCGGCGAAAACGCTCCGCGCCTCCAACGAGCCACATGTCGAGCTTGTCTTCGAGATTGCGCAGCGCGCTCTGCAGCTCCGGCGAGTAGCCATCCGGGTCGTCCACCAGGTAGCCCGGGTGCACCTTGAAGAACGCCGAGAGGATCTGGCGCGTTGTGTTCGTAAGGTGCGGGCGCGCGCCGCTCTCAATTTGAGAGAGATAGCTCTGGCTGAGCTTCGACCCGGTTTCGGCCTCGATGGCGCGGGCGACTTCGGGCTGGCTCAGGGCGCGGTTCAGGCCTCTCAGGCTGCCTTCCACTTCGCGCAGGTAGCGGATTTTTTCGCCCAGCTTCATGGAGCCCTGCCCGCGATGGAGGATCGTTCTGGATTTTCCTCTATCGCAATTTGCAATAACTCTATTGCGATTTGCAATAGAAGTCAAGAGGAATCTTTTGAGGCCGCGGGCCGCTCGCTAATTACAAGGTTTAAGCCTCTGAAAATAGGACGGTTGACGCGCACCGTGTCCTGAATCCTTTGCGATAGGAACCCTGCCGCCCTCTGCCCCTTTGTCCCTCTGTCCCTATGTCCCTGTTTTTCTGGTCCCTGTGTTTCGAGCATCCAACCCCACGAGGAGCTCTCTATGCCCAACCCCATCGTCTACTTCGAGATCACCGGCAAAGACACGGCTTCGCTTGAGGACTTCTACCGCGCCGTCTTCGACTGGCAGCTCACGCCGGCAGGCGACACCTACTCGCACGTGCAGGCCGGCGGCGGCGTCAACGGCGGCATCGGCCGAGCGATGGATGGCGGCGCGGGGCACGTGACGTTCTACGTGGAAGTGGCGAATATCGAAGAGACGCTCGCGGTGGTCGAGGGGCGCGGCGGTCAGCGTGGGTCGGGGCCCGAGCAGATGCCGAACGGGCCGCTCATCGCCATGTTCACCGATCCCGACGGGCGTGCGGTCGGCCTGATTCAGGCGGGGACGCTGCGCGCCGGATGACGCTTCGAAGCGCCAGGCGAACTGTGAGCATTGCGCCCGAGTATTTCGTCACACCGCCGCGAAGTCGATGAACCCGCGCGCCGGATCGGTGCCGACCAGCTTGGCTGTCAGCCTGTCGCCCACGTCGAGGCCCTTGCCGCCGTGCACGAGCTTGCCCTCGACGTGCGGATCGATGGCGCGTACGAAGATGCCGTAGTCGTTCACTCCCGTCACGATGGCGCGGAAGTTCTGCCCGATGCGAGGATGCAGCACCACCGCGGCAATGCGCTTCTGCATCTCGCGCTCCACCTTGCGTGCCTGATCCTCCATCTGCGTGCAGCGCGCGGCGATTGCGGCAAGGTCGTCGTCGGAGTAAGGCGGAGGCTGCTTTGCGAGCATCGCTTTCGCGATGCGCTGCGACACCATGTCGGGAAAGCGGCGGTTGGGTGCGGTCGAATGTGTGTAGTCCGGTATCGCCAGCCCGAAGTGTCCGGGTGATTCCTCCCCCGGTTTCACCAGCACATACTCGCCGGGCCCCATCAGCTTGATCACTCCCAGCGAGAGGTCGGGGAAATGGTCGGGATCCTTCTTCTTCTGCTCGAGCAGAAATTCGTTGAGCGCCTTTGAATCGGGCTCAGCCGGCAGCTTCGTTCCCAGCCCCGCGGCCAGCTCGACGATGCGGTCCCAGCGTTTGGGCGTGCGCACCACGCGCCGGATCGATGCCACGTTTGCATCGTGGAGCGTCCGTGCGCCGACGCCGTTGGCGGCGACCATGAACTCCTCAATCAGCGAGGTGGCGCGGTTCTTTTGAAGGCGCGCAAGGTTAACGACCTCGGAGCCCTCCATCACCGGATGAGTCTCGACGGTTTCAAGATCGAGCGCCCCATGCTGGAACCTGTTGCCGACCATGCGCTGCGCGGCCTGGTCCTGGAGCTTGAGCTGCGCCGCAAGGTCGCGATTCGCAGCCACCTTCGCGGGAGCGGGCCCGCGGCTTTCGAGCCATGCGCCCACCGCGTTGTACGTGAGCTGCGCGCGATTTCGCACCAGCCCGCGGTAGACCTTGCCGTCCGACACATCGCCGTTCTCGTCCACGGCGAACTCGATGATCAGAGCAGCCCGCTCTTCGTTCTCGTTGAGTGAGGTTGCACCCTCCGACAGCTCCGGCGGCAGCATGGGAAACACCTTTACGCCGGTGTAGACGGAAGTTGTTTCGCTGCGCGCATGGGTGTCGATCACTGTGCCGGCGTGAACCCGCGAGTCCACGTCCGCGATTCCCACGAGGACGCGGATGCGCCCGTCCGGCAGTTGCTCGGCCCATTCGATCTGGTCGAGATCTTTCGAGGTGTCGTTGTCGATCGACGACCACAGGAGGCTGCGCAGGTCCTGGAATTCGCTGGAGGACGAAGGCGAGGCCGACGGAGGAGTATTGTCTTTCAGAATTGCGGTAAGTTCCGCGTCCGTGCCTTCCGGAAAGTCCGGCTGAAAACCGTGCTCGAGCATCGCGGAATGAGCCGCGGCCACAAGGTTAAAGTGCAACGGCTGGGTCGAGTGCATTCCCGGGGCTCCTGACATGTATGGCCAGCCTATCACCTGGCCGGACCGGCCGGTACCGACGTGCCCGTTGCTCCGGGAGCCAGCACGTTGACCAGCAGGTAAGCCGAGTGGCTGACGACTGTGTTGTCGATGTAGGCGGCCGCGGTGATTGTGACGGTAGTCTCACCGAGCGGCGTGCCGGTTGCATTATTGGCTGCCGCGCCGCTCACGCTCGTGCAGCCGATTCCGGCAGCACTGAGCCCGGCAAGCAGAAGGACCAGAATGAGTAACTTTCGGCCGCGCTCGGTGAAGACGCGCACCCGTTTTCCCCATGGAAGGAGCAGGAACAGGAGCGCGGCAAAAGCCGTGCCCCCCGCGGCGCCGGGCCAGAGAGGAGCACGATTGCGCGCGGTGGTAGCAGGACCGCCTGTCAGATACGTGGTAATGGTGAAGGTGGCCGTTCCCGTGGGCGTGACCTGCTGCGGACTGGCCGTGCACGTCATGTCGTCCTGCGGAGGCGTGTTGCAGACCACGCTGATGATGTTGTTGTAGCCGCCGAGTCCGGTAACGACGTACGAGAATGTTCCCGACTGTCCCTTGTTGATGTCCAGGTCAGCAGGCGGGTTGTTGAGACCCGGCGCCAGCGAGAAGTCCTGGATCGTCACAGTCACGGCGTTGGATGTGGCGGCAGCATAGAACAGGTCGCCGACATATGCCGCAGTGATCGTGTCCTGGCCCGCCGGCAGCGTTGCAAACAGCAGTTGCGCCATCGATGTGTTGTTCGGCCCGGCAGAGAGCGCAACTGTCCCCATGATCGTGGTCCCGTTGTAGAAGACGATGTTGCCCGTCGGGTTCTGTTCCGCGGCGCTCGCGGGCGCTACCTGCGGCGTAACCGTCGCGGTGAACGTGATCACCTGGCCGGGCCCGGCTGTTGTGGGAGTCGCGGTGAGCGCCACCGTGACCGGGAAGAGGACCGGTTTGAGGGTGATCGCATTCGACGTGCTCGTGCTCCAGTTGCCGTCGCCCGAGTACATCGCCGTGATGACGTGCGTTACCGTGTTCGACAAGTTCACGTTGGGAAGGGTCGCCGCATTCGCCGCGACGGTGACGGTGCCCAACTGCGCCGTGCCGTCGAAGAACGTTACCGTCCCGGTAAACGTGTTGGTCGCACCGGCCACTGGGCTGGCGGCCGCAATAGTAGCCGTGAAGCTCTCCGGCGTTCCGGGGGTGAGCGTTGGCGGAGTCGCCGTGAGCGTGGTGACCGTGGCGCCCATCGCGGAGTTCACCGACACCGCTGCCGACGTGGAAGTGGCGTAGTTCGCATCGCCCGCATAGATCGCCTGCAGGTTGTGCGGCCCGGTGCTGTTCACGGTGACGTTGAAGCTGGCCGAGGCGTTTCCTCCCGTTGTTGCGAGGGTTGAGTTGGCGTACGGCGTTCCATCCAGTGTCAGCGTGACCTTCCCCGTCGGGACCGCTGTTCCCGCGGGCGGTGTGCCCACCGTGACCGCCACCGTCACAGGGAAGGCGACACCCACCGCAGGCGTGGTCGTAGAAGGCGCCACGGTCGTCGTCGTTGAGCTGGGCTGGATGTTCACCGTCAGCGCCTGCGAATTCGCCGTGCCATAGGTGCTGTCGCCGCTGTACTTCGCCTGAACGCTGTTACCGTTGACCGGCAGCTGGCCAGTCTCCGTCACCGACGCGGTCCCACTCACGAGCGCTACCGGCGCCGGATTGATGTTCGATCCCGTGGCCTGGTCGAAGAAGTTCACCGTTCCGGTTGGCGTGGCTCCGCCGGTCGTGGAGGCCACCGTCGCTGTGAAAGTGATTGTCGCCGAGGGATTGTAGGTCGCGTTTGCCGCAATCGGCGAAACGGCCAGGGCCACTGAAGCGTTTCCAGTTTGCCCGCCCACTGAGACGGACTGCGATGTCGAGGTGGAATAGTTCGCGTCGCCGGCGTAGATCGCCTGCAGATTGTGCTGTCCGCTCTGCACCGTCACGCTGAACGTGGCCGAATACGTTGGCCCGCTCGTGGCCAGCGGCTGGCTCTGGTAGTTCGCGCCGTCGAGCGTGAGTTGCACGCTGCCTGTCGGCGCCGCCGCGCCGGCCGGAGGCGAGCCGACGGTCAAGGCAACAGTCACGTTGAACGCGGTCCCCGGAGTCGGCGTGGTGGTCGAGGGAGTAACCGTCACAGTGGTTGAACTCGGCTGGATGTTGACCGTCAGCGCCTGCGAGTTCTGCGCGGCATATGTCTTGTCGCCGCCGTATTGGGCGATGATGCTGTTGCCGTTTTTGGGCAGGCCGCCTGCGACAGTGACCGACGCGTGCCCGGACGAATCCAGCGTCACCGAGGTGCCGTTGGGCAAATTTGCGCCCGTCGCCTGGTCGAAAAAGTTCACCGTTCCGGTAGGCGTTGCGCCGCCGCTGGTGGATGCGACGGTTGCCGTGAAGGTGACTGAGGCCGACGGATTATAGGTGGCATTCGCCTGGGTGGGCGCGACGGCCAGAGTCACCGTGGCGGTTCCCGCCTGCGCGTTTACAGGAACGGACGTTGAGGTCGAGGTCGCGTAGTTCGTATCGCCCGCGTAGATGGCCTGCAGGTTGTGCGATCCGCTCGCGACCGTCACGCTGAACGTCGCGGATGTTGTCGATCCCGTCGTGGACAGAGGCTGTGTCTGGTAGTTCGCCCCGTCGAGCGTAAGCTGCACATTGCCGGTGGCCGAAGCTGTTCCCGCTGGCGGCGTGCCTGCCGCAAGCGTGACCGTCACATTGAAGGCCGTGCCCGGAGTAGGCGTGGTTGTTGCGGGCGTAACGGTGAGCGATGTCGAGCTGGGCTGAATGTTGACCGGCAAAACTTGCGAATTCTGCGCTGCGTATGTGCCGTCACCGCTGTACTGGGCAACAATGTTGTTTCCGTTCTTCGGCAGCGCACCGACAACCGTGATGGACGCAGTCCCGCTGCCGTCGAGCGCGTACGGGGCTCCGTTCAGGTTGTTTCCGGTCGTCTGGTTGTTGAAGTTGATGGAGCCGGTCGGCGTGGCTCCGCCGGTCCCCGAAGTCACCGTGGCCGTGAACGTAATGGACGCGGAGGGATTGTACGACGACTGGTTAGGCGAAACGGTGAGGGTTACGGTGTTCGCTCCGACGCCCGCAGGCTGCAGGCTTGCCCACGAATTTACGAGCTTCTGCGCGTCAGGCGATCCGAGACCCGTCGCCAGATCGAATCCGGCGTTCGCTTCATACCCGATATGGCCAGTCGTGTTGCAGTCCGGAGTGCCCGCCGCGCACGGCAGCCGCGTGTTGCCCTGCTGAATGTCGCTGAAGATCCCGCTGTGGCTCGAGAGAGCGTATAGGTTCGGCGCAAGATTCCCCTGCGGTTCGTACTTCTGTGCGATGAGCGCCGAGATGCCGCCGAAGATCGCGGCCGCCGCGGACGTGCCTCCGCTTCGCGCGAGATTGCAGCCCGAAGTCCGAGAGGAACCGCTGAAGCAGAAAGCCAGCCCGCGGCTGAATGCGGCATCGACGCCCGCCGGCAGCACGAGATCGGGCAGTGCACGCTGTGTTTGCGCAGCAGGCAGCCCGGTTTGCCATGCGGGTGCGGAATACGTTGCGCTTGCGCCACCGCCGCCTGCATAAGCCGGGTCGCCAATGTTCACAGGCGACCATGCGGAGAGATCTCCCTGCGCCGATGCGAACGCGGCCGCGCCCACCGCGGTGTTCCACGGAGTTGACGCCAGCGCGTTCACTGCGTAGCCGGTGCTAACGGAGGACGTGCCGCCGGCGGCGAAGCAGGCTGCCGCGCCGCTGTCTCCCGAAGCCGCGATTGCCGAGATGCCTTCGGCAGCGGCCTGGCGGTAGATCGCCGCATAAAAGGCCTGGTGCGCGCCGCTCAACGCGGGCTCGCATGCTGAAAAATCAACCACCACGGTGTTCGCAAGCTGCTGATCGACCATTGCCGCGAGCGAAAGATCCACGCCGTCGGTAGCCGCAGTGCTTGCAGCGGGAACCACGATGATGTGTGCGCCGGGAGCGGCAACCCCGGCCCACGAGGCCGCGAGTTCGGCCTCCGCCTGATCGCCGGTGAGCCCCGGATCGGCGCCACCCGGCACAATCTTCACCGGATTTGCGGGGAGCCCGAAGGAGCTGCGGAAGCTGTCGATGTCTGCGCCCTGTATGTTGCTTCGTGCAGCGATGGCGATGCTCTGGCCCGTGCCGGTGGCGCCGGCTGCATGCAGCGCATCAAGGTGAAGCAACTGGGAGACGAGCTGCGGTGTGAGCGCCTCCGCCTGGCTAATGGAAGTTTGGGCGGCAAGAGCGGCGGGCGATGCCTGAACCGCACGCGGAGAAGTGAGCGCAGGGCTCGAGATCGCTCCGTCAAGCGAAACCAGTCCCCGGATCACAGGGACAAGAGGTGCAGGCACGGAGATCGCATCGGACAACGCGTAGCGGGCTGCGCCGGCCTCCGCGAAGGAGTGCACTGAGGTGTTGAAGGTCTGTTCGACCTGGCCAACGGTGCCGGAAAACTCGATCCACCCGCGCCCCGCAGGCAGCGGAGCCACTGCGAATCCCTGGCCGGACAGCCATGCTGCAATCGCATTCACATCGGCCGCGGAGTTGGAGTACGCGTCGGCGAACTGCTGCGCGGTGAGCCAGTGATGGTATTCGCAGGAACCCGGTGTCTGCTGGTTTGTCAGTTCGGTGTCGAGGGCCTGTCTCTGCGCATCCGTTGGAGCAAGCAGCAGCAGCATTCGATTGAGTCGCTGCCCGGCGGGCGCGAGGCCGAGGTCAATGGCGTTCTGCGGCGCGGCAGGTCTGCTTCCCGGCACGGTTGCCAATGCGCTCGAGTCCCAGTCGGCGGACAATCGCGATGCCGGTGCAGCCTGAGTGTGGCTGGCCGCGCATGGTCCATCGGCGCCCCCCTGGGCCGATGCCGCAATGCATGATGCCACAATCAGCGCCAGAGGCAGACTGAACGATCGAAAGTTTGCCATTTTCCTCTTTTGCTTACCCATCCCCGAGTGACTTTGTTCACCGGCTCAAGTTGCGCAGGGCCCCCCACTATGTTCCTGCACCCTATCGTCTGAATGCCCTACCACTTTTCGGTATAAGCGCTGCACATTCGTTGTGTTTGGCCCCGATTGTATCGCGCAGGCGCGGCCAGAGGCATCACTCTTCCGGTGCGCAAAAAATGGTTACTAATTGGTTGTTTACTCGAGGCTGATGGAGTCGGCCGAACGAACGCTTCGGGTGAACGCCGCCCCAGGCCCGTAGAATGCAGTTGACCGCAACACGACGTAAATGGGGGATGCTTTGAAGGCGGGATTGAACCGATTGTTGCGTGGATTGCCGGCGTGCATTGCGCTGGTTGCCGCCTCTGCGCTGGCGGGCGCTCAGAGCGATCTTCCTCGGGCTGCCGTGCAGGATGGCGTGAGCCGGCTCATGGTGCACGGCAAGCCGTTCCTGATCCGCGGTGGAGAACTCGGCAACTCGTCCGCTGGAACCGCGGCGGAGGCCGACGAGATTCTGCCCAGGCTGGCACAGATGCACCTCAATACGGTGCTCATGCCGGTGGCATGGGAGCAGATCGAGCCGGAAGAGGGGCGGTTTGATTTTTCGATTCTCGACCACTGGCTCGATGTCGCGCGGCAGCAGAACATGCGCCTCGTGCTGCTGTGGTTTGGGAGCTGGAAGAACGCCTTCAGCGAGTACGCGCCCGCGTGGGTGAAAGCGGATACGAAGCGGTTTCCGCGGGAAATCTCGGCAGACGGGCTGCCGACGGAGATTCTTTCGCCGCTGGGCGCGGAGACGCAGACCGCGGACAGCCGCGCCTTCGCGGCATTGATGAAGCACCTGCGTGAGCGGGACGCACAACAGCAGACTGTGCTCATGATCCAGGTCGAGAACGAGATCGGTTTTCTCGGGCGCGGCGGCAGGGACAGGTCCGATACCGCGAACCAGCTCTTCGAACAGGCCGTGCCCGATCAGTTGATGCGCGCACTCGCTGCGCGCCGAACGTCGCTCTCGCCGGAGCTGGCGTCGCACTTCAATCCGGCGGGACATGCGTGGCGCGACGTGTTCGGCGACGCGGCCGACGAGGTCTTCATGGCCTGGCACTACGGGCGCTTTGCGGACGCGGTGGCGGCAGCGGGCAAAAAGGAATATGCGCTCCCCATGTACATGAACGCGCAACTTCCCGCGCCGTTTGAGCGCGGCGGCGATTATCCCAGCGGAGGACCGCACCTCTATTTCCAGGATGTGTATCGCGCGGGCGCCCCGGCGATCGACTTCTACGCGCCGGACATCTACTGGCCGAACTTCGAGTACTGGGTCGACAGGTACCGCACCGCCGGCAATCCTGTATTCGTTCCGGAGGCGCGGCTCGCCGGGGGGCAGTACAACGCGCTCTATGTCTATGGCGAGGCGCTCGGCTTCGGGTTCTCGCCCTTCGCCGTGGAGTCGGCTCGCGCGCCAGAAGATCCCAAGGCGGGGCCGGGCCTGGGCGACGTATACGCGGCCATCGAGCACCTGAATGACGACATCCTCGACGCGCAGGCTAGCAAGCAGATTCGCGCGCTGGTGCTGCACGCCGCGAGCGCAAGGCCCATGCAGACGGTCGCGCTGGGAGGCTATCTGTTCGATGCCACCCTGTCGCGGTCGTGGCCGGCGCGCGCGCTCGAGACGGACGACGGCGCGATGATCGTGATCCAGAAAGGCCCCGGGAAAGACGGGCAGGCCGAGTTTCTGGTAGCGGGCAGCGGGCTCACCGTAACGATCACCCGCGACCCCGATACGGACAGCCGCGTTGCCGGAATCGCGAGCATCGAGCAGCTCCGCTGGACCGACGGCAAGTGGTCAACGGAGCGGCGGTTGAACGGCGACCAGAGCAACCAGGGGCGCCAGTTCCAGATGGACGCACACGCCATGCGGGTCTATCGGGTCAAGCTCTACGCCTATCCGCGAGAGGAGCAGCGATAGGCCGACGGCCCGCAGGCGCGAAGCGCGAGGCGTAAAACGGCTCAGGGCAGAAAGCCCGGCTTTGCCAGCTTCGTCGTGTCTGGGAAGAGTGACGGCTTGTTGGTGAGAACTCCGCGCGCCCCGAGCCACAGGTACCGCTGCATGCTGTCTTTCTTGTCGAGGGTCCAGATGTTCACCATGCGAATGCGCCGCATGTTTTGATACCAGACCGCCAGCATCGTTTCCGCATAATAGGTTGTTGCGGCGCACGCTGTGGTGCCGCTTCCGTATATTACGTTGGGGCTCCCCACGTCCTTCCACAGGTGGTTGAGAGTTGCCCTGGCGCCATCCACATCGCCGTTGTCCATGTCCACGCTGAAGTACATCTGCGCCATATACTGCGACGTATTTGCCTGGGCTGCGGCGGCCTTCAGGTACGCCGCGTATGTCCACTTGGGCACTGCGATGACAACGAAGCCTTTGTAGCCCCTCGCAAACAACTGCTGCTCCAGCGCCTGGACGATCTTCACTCCCCCGGCTCTCTGCGCTCCTTCGGTGAGGCGATCGGTATCCACCTTGCTGTCGAGCACGACCATCGCCACCTGCGATGACTTTGATGCGATGAGATTCAGCTGGGAATTGAGCGGCGTGCTGGACTCACAACCCGCGTGCAGGTGCCTGCAGACATGGCTGGCTCCCTCGAACTGTGCGCAGATGCAGTCGCAGATTCCTCCATGAAGGAAATAGAACGGCGTGCCGTCGGAGTGGAAACGCAGGTCCATTTCCACGGCGTTTGCGCCCTGATCGAGTCCCCACAAAAGAGCCCCGGGAGTGTTCACCATGTGAGCGACATTGAAGGTGGGCTGGGTGGGGATCGGCGCCATAGCGCGGTTCTGCGTGGGAGCTTCAGCCCAGCTGAACACACGAAGCCGCTGGGCGGAGTTTCCGTCCATCGTGACAAAGAATTCGCTGTACGAAGTCCCGCTCGACGTGTAGTCGGTGATGATCACCCCGATCGTCGTCGCTGCGTAGATTCTGGTGACCAGGCACCCGCCGCGCTCCGCGCTCGGAACCCAGGTGTCTCCCGGCTGAAGTCCCTCGAAGGTGTCGGATTTGCAGGCCGCATACTTCACCCCGCCGTGGATGATTGTTCCTGACAGATTGGTCAGCTTTACCCGAGGGTATGCATAAGCGGTAACGGAGCCGAGCAGAGCGACGCCTGCCAGAACACAACCGTACGCAACAACTGAAACACGTTGGGACATAGGGCCCTCCAAGGCAACTTCGTTCATTCGCGGATCTGGGGAAAGGCACCGACCCGTTCCGGGGCGGCTTCAATAGATTTCGGGGAAGCCGAACCGATGCACAGTGCGGAAAGTGACAACACGTTACCCAGTTACCGGGAACCCGTCAAGCAGTTTCGTTGCAAGGGATCGATTGCGGGCGTTGAGCCGCCTCGAATGCTTAGCCTCACCCGCGGGATCAGCAGCCCCTCAAGCCGCAGGCTTTTTCCGTGCCCGCTCGTGGTGCCGGACACTTCGAAAGTGCGAAATTAGGGCCGCCACCTTGCGGTTTTGGCAGGTGGCAAGCAGCATCTTCGATTGCATTCTAAGTCTCAAATCAAGGGTGCTGCCGGGGTGAGGCGCCGCAGGATGTGGCGCGGGTAGCGGTTTGCGGCGGCCGGAGTCGGGTCGCGGGACGATTCGGGGAACACACCTGTCGGCGCAAGTCTGGTCCACAGAAGATGCGTGTGCTCGACGCCGGAGCCGGAAGTCTGCGCTCTCGATGCGCGCGCGGGAGAGGGGTCGCTTGAGCGGAACGACGGCGATTACGGTGCGCGCGCTGGCGTATGGGGGCAGATATATCGGCAAGCCTGTCGGGTTTGCCAAGGTGGAGATCTTCGGGCCGCATTGCTCCGAGCCGCTGGCGCAGGGGCTCACCAACCAGGGGCTGGCGCCGGGCACCGACGGATCGGGCGTGACGCAGCTGATCATGGGCCAGCGCTATTTCTGGGGTACGCCCTTCAATTCCGAACAGGCCACCGCTTTTACGGCCGAGATCCCGCTCGAAGAACCGGCGGTGCTCGAGTTCGTTGCCACGTCCATGGCCGACCCGCGGATCAAGGTGCAGTGCTCGCGGCTGGCGGCGCCGGGCGTGGCCCTGATGGGAAGCCGGGCGGTAGTACTGATTCTCCACGGGCTGTTGACCGACCTGCTGGCTCCGGCCACGGGAATCCAGGTGAACGAGGGCTCGAGTCTCGAGATTACCGCCAGGGTGCGCCTGATGTGCGGAAGCAGGATCGAAGACCATTTCTGGCCGGTGACAAGTTTCGATGTGCGGGCGCTCATTCTGCATGAAGGCATGCAGCAGAGATTGACCTTGAATTACACGGGCACCCCGAGCGTATTTGCGGCGGCCTACCGCTTCACAAGTCCGGGAACATACCGGATCTGCGTACAGGCCACCGAGGCGGATGGGAACCTCGGGAGGAGCAAGACCGTGGAAGTGATCGTGAAGTAGCCCAACGTGAGGCGCGGCGCCAGATTGGGCGCCACTGGCGTTGACCTTGTGAATGATGATAGCTATCCTGATAGACACGGGAAGTGTGTACGCGGGAACTGCGAAACCCCGGACAAGCTGACCGGAGAATAAATACCCCCCCCCACCCCCCTATAAAATTTCCTGCGAGTAAAATAGCAATGTTAAGTTATTAAAAAGAAATGGTTTATAAAAAACCATGCTCAACCGAACGGTCCGGTCAGCAATTCCTCTGCATACGGCTCATTTGCTCTATTATCTTGCGGTTAACGCATCAGATGGCAGGCGCAGCTTTGCTCGTTTTGAAGCGCTTAAGTGGGGCTTATCGCCTTTTTTCGCCGCTCGGAGACGCCGTCTCTGAACATGTTCTAGACTTGGGCAATCAGATTCCCAAAAATTCCCCGGAGGCGATCCCAGTGAACGACTGGAAACTTGCGCAGCGCGACCCCTCGGAGCAACTCGCCAAACTTCACTTCTTCTCCTATACAAAGAAGCATCCTGCCGGCGACATCGAAGCCCGCATCACGGTCAAGGAATTCGCCTCCGCCAAAACCAGCGACATGCTGTTCTTCGCCCAGGCCGACCTCGAGTTGAACCAGAAGGCCATGAGCTTCCGCCCGTGCGGCTGGCACGAGACTCTTTTCGGCGCGCTCACAGACTGCCTCCGCAACCTGCGCAAATTCGAGTATGAGGGCGTTGAAGCCGGCTGCGGTCCCGCCGCGGACTGAAGGGCGACGCCGCAGCAAAGAGAGTTGGCAAGTCAGTCCGTACACGGATGAACGTCCGCCGGCGGCGCTCAGGATGCTGGTGAGTCCAATTCGGGCCCGCCGCGTCCAACCTGTGAACTTCCCCGATTCCGCGCTTCGAAGATTGCCCTTGAATTGACGAACGCAAATGAGATTCGCGCTATCTTAGATAGAGAATCATGTATTCGGACCGTAGTAACCGCGGCGAAAAGCTCTCCGGACTGAAATCCACCACGGTGCAGTACGGCATCTTGTTGATGATGCTGGCGCTGGCGGCGGGGCTTTGGCGTCTGCAGGTGCTCGGCGCGACCAACTTTCGTGAATTGGCGGAGCAGAACCGCATCCGCAAGGTGCCCATCATGGCGCCGCGCGGCAAGCTCTTCGACCGCGAAAACCGGCTGATCGTGGACAATTATCCGTCGGTTTCATGCTTCCTCGTGCGGGAGCAGAACAAGAACGTGGATGCCGACCTGCCCATCATTGCGCAGGGGTTGCACCTCGACCTCGCGCAGCTCAAGGCGACTCTGAAGCGCTTCAAGCTGGAACCGGGTTATCAGCCGATCCCGATCAAGCAGGACATCTCGGCCGACGAGCAGGCATTCATTGAGGCGCACCGCAACGAGCTTCCCGAACTCGAGACGATCGACGAGGAGCGGCGCCTCTATCCCCGCGACGGCTTCGCCTCGCACCTGATCGGATACGTCGGCGAGGTCAGCGAAGAGGACCTGAACCAGGCGCGCTATGCGGCCTACCAGCCCGGCGACGTAGTGGGCAAGGCCGGCGTGGAGGAGACCTACGACGAGCTTCTCAGGGGCGAAGACGGGTCGCAGGACGTGATCGTCGACAGCCACGGGCGGCAGGTGGGCATCCTCGGCACGCAGCACGCGACACCCGGGCAGGACCTGAAGCTCTCGATCGACCTCGACTTGCAGCGCGTTGCGGAAGTAGCGCTGGGCGACGCCAACGGCGCGGTCATCGCGATGGACCCGCGCAACGGGGAGATCCTGGCGCTGGTCTCGCACCCGAATTTCGATCCCAATGCGTTTGCCGTGAAGATTCACCGCGACGAGTGGAACGCGCTCATCACCGACCCGCGCCATCCGCTGATGAACAAGGCCATCCAGGACCAGCTTGCGCCCGGCTCGACATTCAAGATCATCATGTCGGCGGCGGGCCTGCAGGAAGGCGTGGCCCAGGACATGCATGTCAACTGCGTGGGCGGCGGCAGCTTCTACGGGCGGTTCTTCCACTGCGACAAGCACCACGGCGTGCTCGCGATCCAGCAGGCGATTCCGCTCTCGTGCGACACGTTCTTCTATGCCCTGGCACAGAAGCTCGGGATCGACACGATTGCCAAATATGCGACGGAGTTCGGGCTGAGCCACAAAACGGGCATCGATCTGCCCAACGAGATGTCCGGCGTGATGCCGTCGACGCAGTGGGAGTGGAAGAACTACCACCAGAAGTACTACGCGGGCAACACGATCTCGGTGGGCATCGGGCAGGGCGAGACGCAGGTGACGCCGATCCAGTTGCTCAGGGCGCTCTCGGGGATCGCCTCGGACGGGCACTTCGTGCGGCCGCACGTATTGCTGCCGGGCCAGACAAAGCCCGAGTATCAGAAGGCGGTCTGGGATTCGTTCCCGGGATCCGGTGACGTGCACGTGCCGCTGAATGAAGACACGTGGATGACCATCACGGACGGCATGGCCGCGGCTACGACCTCGGGAACCGCTGCGGCTTCGCACATCGAGGGCGTGGACTTCGCCGGCAAGACCGGAACGGCACAGGTAGTAGGCGGAGGCGACACGCACGTGAAGGGCGGCGCGCGCACGCCGAACTCGTGGTTCGTCGGCATGGTGCCGCGGCGCAATCCTGAGCTTGCGATCGTAGTGCTCCAGGAGCACGGCGACTGGGGTGCCAACTCGGCGCACATCGCGCAGGCTCTCGTAACGACTTATGTGAACAAGCAGCGCCGCGCGGATCACAACCTGTTGCAGAAGGCGAGCGAGACGACCAAGCCCGTGGAAGTCGGCGCGGTATGGTCGACGCCTGCGAATGACGATCCAAAGCACGAAGCAGAGGTCTTGCACGCGGGGCACTTCGTCGTCGACCCTGCGGCAGGTGCGGCGAAAACCCTGGCAATGCAGCAGCCCGCCTTCGGAGCGCTCGGCCATCTTCAGAGCCTGTTGGTAAGGATCCCGGTTCGCTGGAAGGAAGGTCTTCCTTAGTGCGCCGTTTCATGTCGTTCCGCGATTTTGACTGGGGATTGCTGCTGATGGTGCTGATCGTCTGCGCAATCTCCGTCATGGAAATCTACTCGGCGACGCTCCACACTAAATACGCCGACGGGCATTTCCACGAGAAGCAAATGATCTACGTCGCGGCCGGCCTGGTGGCGATGTTCCTGTTCTCCAGGATCGACTACCACAAGCTCATCGACCTGGCGCCCTGGTTTTACGGCTTTTTCCTGGTTGCCCTTGCGGCAGTTCTGGTGCCGGGGATCGGGCATAAGGCTCTCGGAGCCCGGCGGTGGATCAAGCTCGGCCCCGTGCAGTTTCAGCCGTCGGAATGGATGAAGCTGGTGATCATCCTGATGGTGGCCCGATACTTCGCCAACCTGGGCGGGCGGTCGCTGAGCTGGCGCGAGATCTTCAAGGCGTTCGCGCTGGTCGGGGTCCCGATGCTGCTGATCCTGAAGCAGCCCGACATGGGCACGTCGATGATGTACATTCCGGTTCTCATCATCGGGCTGTTTTTGGGCGGAATCAACGTGAAACAGGCGCTGGTTCTCGTGGCGGCAGGGATGGTCCTGATTGTGGGCGGCTGGAGCAGCGGCAAACTGCTCAAGCCCTACCAGAAGGCGCGGCTGACGAGCTTCATCAACCCCGACAACGACCCGCGCGGCGCGGGCTACCAGATCCTCCAAGCCAAGATCGCCGTAGGCGCCGGCGGCATATGGGGCCAGGGAACCGAGAAGGGGTCGCAGACGCAGGGCGCATTCATCCCCATTCCGCACGCCGACTTCATCTTCGCGGCATTCAGCGAAGAGCACGGGTTCGTCGGCGCGATATTCGTGCTGCTGTTATACTTTCTTGTATTGATGCGTTTGATTCAAAACGCTCAGACAGCCGCGGACCTTGCCGGTTCCCTGATTATCATGGGCATCGTGGCTGTGTTGACCTTCCAGATCATGGTCAACGTCGGCATGGTCATAGGCTTTATGCCTGTCACCGGAATTCCCTTACCGTTAATGAGTTACGGCGGGTCTTCCGTTCTGTTTACGTTCCTCGCGCTGGGCGTGGCGATGAATGTCCGCATGCGCCGGTTCGTAAATTGAGTTGTATCCAAAATTCTTGAACTACGTGCGGCGATCGCAGTCGCGAGCCGCGATAAACGAGTTTTTCACTACTTCGCCGGCCAGGTTTCCGGGTGGAACGCGAGGCGCGGCGGGATTGGGTTCATGAGCACGCAGGAGCGGGCAAGTTGCCGGCAGCGTTTGAGCTGCCCAGAACGCGCGGGGAACTGGAGCGAGGTTCGTTCTTCCCGTCACGCGCGGCACGTCTGGGCAAATGCCGGCGGCTCAACGGCCTCGTTCTGGACAGCCTTATGGTTGTCCTGGGCATGGGTGGCCACAAAACTTCTGCAAAAGGTTCAACCTATTCGACAGTGTGCCCAGCCGGCATTCGAGGCTGAGCTTCCAGGTTTGCCGCCGCCCTTATCGGCCGGACGCATTGCGTCCCGCGGCACCCCGGCGCGTCCCCGGTCGTCCCTTCCGCTTGTCCCCTTCCCTCATCCGCTCACGCGTCTCCATCTCGCCTTGCCGCATGCCCCGGCAGTTTTAGACCGGGCGGAAAGGTACGATGGCAAAAGAGATTTGTATTTCGAGCACGCCGCATGAGACGCGGCTTGCAATTCTTGAAGACGACCAGCTTGCGGAAATTTACTACGAACGCGAAAACGAGTACACGCTAGCCGGATCAATTTACAACGGACGGGTAACGCGTGTTCTCCCCGGCATGCAGTCGGCATTTGTCGACCTCGGCCTGGAGCGGGACGCGTTTCTGTACGTCACGGACTTCCTCGAACTCGAGGATCAGGAAGAGAGCGAGGAGCTTGAGAAGGCCGCGGTTTCGGGCGGCGTTCAGGCTCCGCGCGAGGTTCGCGGCGGCGACCGTGGCGGACGCGAGCAGCGCGGCGACCGGCGGCCCGATCGCAACGGCCGCGATGCAGCACGCGATTCCGGACGTGATGCCGGCCGCGACTCGAGCCGGGGCCGAAGCCATGAGCCCGAGCCGGCGCTCGAGTTTGGGCCGGTTGAGCCGGCGGCTCATGAACACACTGCGCCGGTCGAAGGCGACACCGAGGAAGGCACGGATCCAGGCGCAAAACGCTGGCGCGGACGCCGTCGCCGCCGCGGAGGGCGCGGAGCTGCCCAGCCGGTCGCCGACCCGGTGGAGACCGAGGCTTCAGCAGAAACCTACCTTGATCCCGGCGCACAAGCGGAGCCGGAAGTTCCCGGCGAACCGCATGTTTCGACTACAGAGCATCGCACACCGCGCGTCCGCGAGACGGGACACCCGGCCAGGCCGCCGCGCGGCGAGCGCGAAGCTCCATCCTTTGTTCTGCCGGGCGAGTCGCTGTCGAAGTACGGCGGCGAGCCGGCGCATTCATCTGCCGCTGCAACGCCTGCTGCGCCCCCGAAGCGGCTGAGCACGTCGAAGCCGTCTACGCTCGTGGAGTCGCCCCTGTCGTGGGACGGCAGCGGTCTTCTGCCCGGCGAATCGCTCTCGCGCCACCGCAACCGCGAGCCTGAGCCTGCAGGCGTCGATGCCGAGCCGCAGGGCGTGTTTGCGGATTCGACAGCGGCCCATGAACTCGAAGAGACGACCGACGACACGATCGAATCCACCTATCTGAACCCCGAAGAGCGACCGCTTGGGAGCGAAGCGCAGGTGGAAGAAGAATTTGTCGAAGACGATCAGGTGGAGGAGGATCTGCCCGGACCTCCAGCGCCTCCTGCTGTGGATTCGGACCCCTTCTCCGATCCGTTCTTCACGCAAGGTCGCCACGACGACCAGGCCGACGGATACTCGCAGGAAGAGCACACCGGCGAGCCCAGCGAGAATCCGCGCGGAAACGACTACGGCCCGCACGCGCCCATCGAGGAGCCCTCGACCCAGGTCGTGGCGGACTGGATCACCCCGCAGAAGGGCGATCCCGACCGGCCCGGCCAGGATGATGGCGGAACGCAGCCGGATGCTCGCGAGAGCGAATCGGACCGCACCGCTTCGCACCATGTCGATCCGCTTCCGCCGAGCGAGTTTCGTATCTTCGGCCTGGGCGGCAAAAAGAAGAAGGACGAAGCTCCCTCTGGCACTGCCACGGCAACTGCAACGCCCGCGGCCAGCGCTCCGGCGGCAAGGGCTTCGAGCTTTTCGCCGGGTACCGGCCTGGTGGAAGAGGAAGTGATCGAGGAAGAGGAGTTCGACGCGCCCGGGCATCCTCACCACCGGCACGACGAGCACGACGCCGAGGATTTTGAAGTCGAGGAAAAGATCCGCACGCAGATCCGCTCGGGCGAAATCGGCGAGATGCTGCAGGAGGCCCACCTCGACCACAAGATCCAGCTCAACTTCGACGACAGGAACGGTGACGACGAAGGCGGCGAAGAAGACGACGTCGAGGACGAGGATGTGGAGGAAGGTACGGAAGAGCCGGCGCTGGCCGGTGCCGCGCCTGCTCCCGGACGCGAACGTCGCGAGCGCGGCGGCCGCGGACGCCGTGGCGATCGCGGAGACCGAGGAAGGCCCGGCAACCGGCGCGGCGGACCGTCGCGGCGCACGGCGCAGACCTCGGACCTTCCGATCATCTCGGACCTGCTCAAGCCGGGGCAGGAGATCCTGGTGCAGATTGCGAAGGAGCCCATCGCCAAGAAGGGCGCGCGCATTACGTCGCACATTGCCCTCCCCGGCCGGTTCCTCGTCTTCATGCCCACGGTTACGCACGTGGGCGTAAGCCGCAAAATCGCCTCGGACGAAGAGCGCCAGCGGCTCAAGCGGGTCCTGATTAACGAGCGCGGCGAAGCCTCGGGCGGATTCATTGTCCGCACCGCGGCCGAAGGCGCGAGCGAAGACGAACTGCGCGCCGATCTTCGGTTCCTTATCCACCTCTGGGACGAGATCAAGCAGCGTTCGGAGAACTCAAAGTCGCCCGCGCTGATCTACCACGACCTGTCGCTCATCGAGCGCATCCTGCGCGACCAGGTGAGCGCGAACTTCTCGTCAATCTGGGTGGACTCGCAGGACGACTACGAGCGCATCGTGCGGTTCCTCAACCGGTTCGCTCCGACCATGGTGCGCCGCGTAAAGCTCTACACCAAGGAGACGCCGCTGTTCGAGCACTTCGGAATCCAGGACGAGATTTCGAAGGCATTGCGGTCCAAGGTGTGGCTCAAGTCCGGCGGATCCATCGTGATCAACCAGACCGAGGCGCTGGTGGCCATCGACATCAACACCGGCAAGTACGTGGGCAAGACGGCGCGGCTTGAAGACACCATCGTTAAGACCAATCTGGACGCGATACCCGAGATCGTCCGCCAGATCCGGCTGCGCGACCTCGGCGGCATCATCATCATCGACTTCATCGACATGGACGAGCGCAAGAACCGCTTCAAGGTGATGGCTGCGCTCGAAGAGGCGCTCAAGAATGACCGCGCTCCGACCAAGGTACTGCAGTTCAATGATTTCGGTCTTGTGGCGATCACGCGCAAGCGCGTGAAGCAGTCGCTCGAGCGGACGTTGAGCGTGCCGTGCCCCACCTGCCAGGCAACGGGGATGGTCAAGAGCCCGGCCACGGTGGCCAACGAGATCTACGTTGAGCTGCGCAAGATGCGGAAGCACTTCGAGAACGACGATGTGCTGCTGCGCGTGAACCCGGAGACCGTGAAGGTGCTCAAGGCCAACAACGCCCGTTGGCTTACGGACTTCGAAGACCTCACGGGCAAGAACATACTCGTGAAGAGCGACGCCACGCTGCATCCCGAGCAGTTCGACATCCAGGGGTAGAAGCAGGGATCAGGGGTCAGTGGTCAGGGATCAGACACAAGGCCGGAGCGAATGCTCCGGCCTTGTGCCTTATGCGAGGTCACCGAATGGCCCTCAGGACGGCGTAAAAAGGATTGCCCTGCCCAAATCGCGGAACTATACTGTCCGCGTTCGCTGAGGACGCGAGTCTGCGTCGTGTGCCAGTCATAAATCAAAAAATGATGCTGGAGGATAAACCCATGTTGAAGGCATTGGGGTCGGCCTGTGCCGTTGCCGGGTTCTGCGTTGCATTATCTCTTCCCTCTTCCGCGCAGGAGGTGATCCACGCGCTGACGGGCACTGTCAGCGCGATCAACAGCGCGCAAAAGACCATCACGGTCTACGAGGACAACGGCTCGAGGGGTGTCTTCCAGGATATGGCGAACCCCAAGACCCGCGTAGCCTTCGACAAGCGGATCGCGGCGGAATCGACCTCCGCGGCCGTCTTCGACAAGAGCGGCGCATACGTCATCGTCTTCTACTACGGCGGCGCCGATAGCCCGACCGTTGTGGCGCTCAAGAGCCTGGGCCCCGGTCCGTTCACGTCGACCATGGGAACCGTAACCCGTTACGACGGCCACGCGCACACCCTAAGCGTGCAGGACAAATCAGGCGCGACGCAAACCTTCAAGGTGAGCGACAGTACGGTGGCGGAGGGCAGCGCCGGAGCCGTGGGCGGCCTCAAACTCCCGGTTGAGCAAGGGGATCACGTCCGCGTGGTGAGCACAGTTGTCGAGGGCAGCCCGACAGCCCTGTTCGTGGGGAACTAGCGGTCCACCTGCGGTGAGGTCGAAGCCGGCGGTTTTGCGCCTGCCGGTGGAGAGCCGGAGTTTGCAGCCGATCCGGCGTCTGCCTGATTCCCGGTCCCTACCGGCGGCAGCATCGCTTCCTGCGCGACCAGATCGTTGACCCGTTTCTGGAGCCGCGCGACAGCGTCGCGGTCGTGGGCCAGAATTTCGCCAGCCTCGGAGTTGCCGGTCAGTTTCTGGATCCGCTCCTGGTGGGCCGCGACGAGGGCGCGAAGCAGCGTCACCGAGTTCCAGTCCTGCTGCTCGATCTCGGCTTCGCGCTGCGCAGACTGCGCGAGTTGGTCGTGAAGCTTCTGCCGGCCAGCCTCAACGGGGCTCGGCGTTGCAGAAACCGGCTCCTGGTCTGCGCGAAGCACGTTGTAGCTCCAGATCGCGCCCGCAACCACCAGCAGCCCCACGGCAATGGCAAACTTCTTCATGGGTAAGTCCAGTGTACGGCCACGGAGCCTGGCCGCAACCGGCTCTGCTCAAACCTGTATGGCAACCGGCCTATGCGTCGGGACCGCGCTCAGCGTGGGCCTGCGTCGCCATGCAGGATGCCACGAACTCGAGGATGCGGTCCGGGGGAACCGGCTTGGGGGCGAATTGCAGCGCCGAGCCGCGCGCCATCAGCTTCTGAGTGAATTCCCTGGTCGTGGCGTGGCCGGAGATGAGCAGCACCTTGCACTGGGGAAAATGCTCGCGGATGTGGTTCGAGAGCTCGATGCCGCTGATCGGCCCGCCCATCACGATGTCCGAGATGACGGCATGGGGCGAAAACCTGTCCGCCATCCTGATGGCGGCTTCGGCGCTGTAGGCGGGAACGGCCTCGTGTCCGCTGGCGATGAGGATTTGCGCCAGGCTGTCGGCAACGCGGATTTCGTCGTCGACCACCAGCACACGCAGGCATTCGTGCTGATTTGACATCGGGAGCCCCCGTGGGAAAGGCATTCACTTCGTGTGATGCAGAGAACCGGCCAGAGAGATGGAGGAGGGGGCAAATGCGAGCGTTCCCTTCGGTCCCGAAATCTCGCACTTCACCGCAACCAGCCAGACTTCGCGGACGGTCGAACCCCTTTGCCTGGAGGAGCCTGAATTCCTCATCGGGCGCAACCCTTGTGCAAAAATTGTGTCTAAGGGAGTTAGCTGCGGTTCCGCAGTTCGTGTAACCGCATTCTTCATCATGCTAAAGTGGCTTTCCCTCGACCTCAGGCTGTCGACCGGGCCCGCATCGGGATGCGGCAGCGGCGGGACCTTGAACGGCGGAATCCGCGCGACCGGCCCAGCCGCGTTGAACCCGCCGCATTCCGCGAAACATCGGGGTTGGCCGGAGTTTTTATTCCCGCGTCTCGAAAACATCGGGAACCAACACAATTCCATTCATGAGGTTCAAGACATGTCATCTGTGCGTTGGTTGTCTCGTGCAGGCCTTTTCGCTCTTGCAGGAGCCGCGGTTTTGCTGGCCGGCGCCGCGGCGAATGCCCAGTCCTCGTCGCATTTGAGTACTTCTCACGAATCAGCCGCATCGCCGGCTGAATCCAGTTCGACCGCTTATACGCTCGTGACGGACAGCGGCGACGTGGCAGAACCATCGGCGCCCGCTCCGGCGCCGGCCGCAGGCGGCCAGTACGACAACAAATCCAGCGCAGGCAGCTCCGGATGGAAGAGCAGGCTGGCCTTTCTGGCGGGCGCGGGATTCAACATCCCCGAAAGCGACACCAGCAACTACCTCGACACCGGCTTCAATCTCGATCTCGGCGGCGGCATGCACTTCACGCATGCCATCACCATGCTCATAAAGTACCAGTTCATCCACGATGGGCTGCCGCAGAAGCTGGTTGCGCAGACGGGCGCGAACGACGGCTATGCGCACATCTGGTCCTTCACCGCTGAGCCGAGCGTTGACCTCTTTCCGAGGAGTGCGAACGGCATCTACGTCGCGGGCGGCGGAGGGTTCTACCGTAAAGTCACCAGTTTCACCAACCCGCAGCCGCAACAGTTCTGCACTTATTTCTACTGCGGCATCGGATACACGAACGTGACCGTCGGCCACCTCTCATCCAACCAGGGCGGCTGGAACATCGGCGGGGGTTTCCGCCACCGCTTTGCCGGCATGTACGGGGACGGCAAGATGGAGGTCTTCGCCGACGCGCGCTACCTCGACATCATGACCCCGGCGTACAGCGACTCGCCCAACGGCCTCGGAGTGGCCACCATCGCCGCAGGAACGAAGCTGATTCCGATCACCTTCGGTGTCAAGTTCTAAGCGCCGGCTGAGGTGTCGCGCATCGGGCGCCTCGGTTTATCCGGGGCGCCCGCGCATTCTGCGGCTTAGGAACCTCCGAATTGGATGCCGGCCCACTTCAGGCCCATCACCTGGAGGCGGATGAGCCCTCCAAGGAGTACCCCCACCGGACCGATGGCCACCATCGCCACGTGGAATGCGACCGGCTGCTTCCCGCGCTGCTCAAGGGCGCTCACCGCCGCCATCACCAACACGATGATGGCAAGCGCAAGCGTGCCGCCCAGTGGATTAGACTGCGCGATCCAGGCGCTCACATAGCCGCCCGCTGCCGACGCCGCGAATGAAAACCCGAAGTTTGAAAGGACGTATCCACGCGAGGGCCGGCCCGGCGGCCCGATCCACCCAGCCGCGTACCTCCGGACCGCCAGCGTGAATCCAGCGGTCAGCAACAGGATCGTGACAAACCCCGCCAGCAGCCCCCAGAACACGAGCATCATCTCCATGGCTTCTCTTCCTTCTGCGTCGGCGTGCCCACTTCGCCGCGGTCGATCCGCTTCAGGAACTCCCGCGCAAGCCGCGGCTCGCCGGGATTGGATTCGCCATGGATCGTGCACAGATCGAGGAACTCGTCTACCAGCGGGTCATGGGCCTCTCCGTGTGCAAGAATCGGCTGAAGAGCCGCTGCCAGCTCGCGCAGCTGCTCAGCCTCCGGCCAGCCCGGCTCGTCTCCGCCAAGGTGCTCGTAGGCGGAGAACAGACCGCGCCTGCCGTGAGCGCACTCTTCAAGACAGGCGAGAAGCTGGTCGCGGAAAGCGCATTTCAAGCCCTCGAATTGACTTGATTCGAAAGGGTTGTCGGAATCCATTTACGCAAGGCGATTATCGCAGTTTGGGCTGCGGAGCAGACAAGCGGGATGGTGGCTCCAATCCGGCCTGCGTTGCCGGGAGCGGGCCCCGAGCCTGATATTCAGCTGTTTGGAGGCGTCATCTTCGCTGCAAGCGCACTCAGCTTGTCGTAATTTGCCTCGACGAACGAGGCGTTTTCCTTGGTGATGGAGTCCGCAGGGTAATCCTTGATGGCGCCCTGCTTCTTCATGCCGACGATCATGATGTCATTCACCATAGCGAGGCAGACCACAACATATTCCCGCGTGGCAAATCCGTTACGGTGCAGGATTGCCACGGCCTGCGGAAACTTCGCTTCGTACGTCTTCACCTTGTCACTGATGGACTTGTCGCTATCTTCGGCGTCGATCTGCGCCTTCAGTTCCGGATTGCTGGCGACGAGTTGATAGAACTCCTGCGTCGCCGTGGCGGCCTTTTCAACCTTGTCCATCGTGAGGCGGTATTGACGGATCTCCGCGGTATCGGGATCGTCTCCGTTCGACTTGCCGGACTCTGGTGCTCCACATGCAAGGGCTGAGAAGGCCAGAACTGCGATGCAGGTGAAGCAGGCAATTCCCTTGCGATTCTTCATGTGAATCGACCTTTCCTGGTATTCGGATGTGAGGATGCGCAGCGATTGTACGGTACAAGTCCGGGCACCGGGAAGTTACCAATTGGTTGTTGGGCCACGGTTTCGACTCGGATCGAGCCGAATGCCTGTTTCGAGGAGGTCGAGAGGCCTCGTGAACTCCGCGGCCTCACTTGCCCTTCATAGTTGCTTCCACATCGTCCGCCGTATGCGGCAGATCCGCTACCAGGTCGATCAGCTTTCCGTCCTGCCCGACGAGGAAGACATCTTCGATCCGCACGCCGATCTTCTCTTCGGGAATGTACACGCCTGGCTCGATGGTAAATACCATGCCCGGTTTGAGCACCGCGGGATAGTCCGCCGGATCGTGCACATCGATGCCGACCATGTGGCCCAGGCCGTGCAGCCAGTACTGCCCGAGTGGCTTGCCGTCCAGGCTCTTGCCGTGGTTGTTGATGTAGTTGTACGCGACCGTGTCGAGCGAGTCGGGGTCCTTGCGGTCGCGATCGTTGATCTTCGATTTGCCAGCAACGAACGCCTCGGCCGCCGCCCGCTGCGCGCCGAGCACAATGTCATAAATCTCGCGCTGCCGCGCGGTGAAGTGGCCGTTGGCCGGAACGGTCCGCGTGATGTCCGAGGCGTACATCGAGTACTCGCACGCCGCGTCAACGACGACAACGTCGCCATCTTGAATGGTCCGGTCGTTGGCGGAGTAGTGCAACGTGGTCGAGTTCGGCCCCGAGCCAACAATCGGCGCATAGCTGTCGCGTTCGCATCCCTGCTCCAGCCACGAGGCGTACATTTTGCCCGCGACGGCGCGCTCCGTAATCCCGGGCTTCACCGCGCGCATCATCACGCGCTGCGAGGCGATTGAAGCATCAGACGCCTTGCACAGCAGGGCGATCTCGCCCTCATCTTTCACCTGCCGCAAAGGCGTAGTAAGCGCAGCGACATAGCGCACAGCGGGCGCCTCGCTCTCGCCGAGTGTCGCTGCAACCACGGCCATCAACGCCGTAGCCTGCGCGTTTCCGGCCTGAGTCCAGATGTGGCGGCTGATGCGGCGGTCTGCGGCGACCAGGTCGCTCAGGACTTTGGGCAGATCGGTCATCTGCATCACGCGGTTGACGCCGGCAGTCTGCGAGGCGTTGGGCGTAGCAGCATCCAGCTTCACGCCCGTGTACTTCTCCATGCGCAGGTTCCGCGTTGGCAGGAACAGAATCTCTTCGTAAGGATGCTGCCCCTGCGGATCGAGCGGCCCGGCCGTCGCCGTCGGCGGCTCCGACGCCGCGGCGATCAGCAGCGCCGCGCCCGGCTCGTTCCAGCCGGTCAGGTAGTAGAAATCGCTGTCCTGCCGGTAGGCGTCGAAGTCGAGAACCGGCTCTTCGGCAGCGAACAGAACAGCAACGCCGCCGTGGAGCTGGCTGGCGAGGGCCACACGACGCGCGTGATAGGCCGAGGCGGGCTGCTTCTCGAGAGCGTGCAGGCAGGGCACAACAAGCAAGGCGGTGAGCAGAGCGAGAATGCCGGAGCGCAAAGAATTCATGAAGCTATTGTCGGGCATCAACCAGGGTTGCAGGGCTTTGCGCGTTCATATCGTCCGCGATGGTGGAGGAGGGATGCGGACAATGCGAACCGACGGCTCAGGTGGGTAGTGGCAAACAACGTAATAGGTAAGGACAATCGTAACGACGAGCAGCGCGGCTCCAATCAGACGAATCCGGGTGCCATTACGAATTGGCGTGCGTGTATCGCCTGGAATACCCGCGAATGACCTGAACCACCACGGTGTGCGGCGCCACGCTGCCGGAGAGGCGAGCATCAACAGGCCGTTGATGGCGATGACCGCGACGAGCAATCGAGCAGCTGACAGAAACAACGTCCACGCCAGGAACATCGGGACCAGCATAATGCAATTTTCTGCGACCAGTCCATCGTTAAGAGAAAGGCATGCTCGCCTCGCCGATCCAAAACTTGTTGCCAAGGCGGGCCAGCAATCCAGGCTTCCGGCCCAACAGTCGCGCCTGCGCCTCTCGCCACGGTCCGACGAATCGGACGGCATCAGGCAGACGGCCATACCAGCGCGGCAGCGCCTGCCGGGCGTGAAAAGCAGCGTGTTCCTCCTCCGCACCAAACCGCAGCCCGAACTCCGTGCGAAAACGCCGTGCGAGCCAATCCATAGTAAGCGCGCGATACCACTGTGGCGGCTTGATCCACGACCCCGCGCCCGCAAGAAGGTTATGCGCCATCGCCCGCGCCGCGTTGCTGACCCCCAGATCACCGGACTGTTCCATTTCGCGGCAATAGATTTGAAAACTCTCCCAATCCGCAGGCATCGAGGATGCAGGCAGCCCGAACAGCGCCGCGAGTCTCTTGTTCTCAGCATAGTAGGCTTCGAGTTCTCGCGAAGTGAGCGGCGGCAGCACCGAGTTGTACGCCAGCACGGCGCTCTCGATCAGCGTCGCGTAGACCCAGCGCAGCGCAGCGATTTCATTGGCCTGGTAGTGCGACCCGCGCGGCCAGCGGGCGACGTCCTCCGCCATCGATCCCTGGACGTAGGTGTGCAGCGAATAGACATGCCTCGCCGCTGCCGTGGCCTGCGCAAGCGACCCGAAGACCATCGTGAAGACAATTCGGAACGTCGAGTGAAAGCGCGCAATCGGCCGCGCCATCAGCGTCGAGTGCTGCTCCAGCGCAGTCGCAACCCACGGATGCGCAAGCTGCATCAGCGCCGCGCGACCCGCGCCGAGGAAGAGCGCCGACTCGCGGTTAACGCGCCAAGTGATCGAGCCGGGCCCGAACAGCCCCGCGCGCGGATCAGTGATGGTGCGCTCGATATACGCGATCAGCAATTCGCTGGATTCATGCGGCACGGGTTGGGCGGTGGCGAGGTCCATCGAAGTGAAAGGCACGTTTTTCTTATTGAGTTTTGGGCCCCGAAAGAGGAAAAAGCACCTTTCGCAGCGTTCCCGTTTCATCCGATACTTTTTGATGGCGCACGCCGCCGAATATCAGCGAAATTGAGAATCGGTCGGTCTCAATCCTGACCGAATGCATAGTTCGCTGAAGACGCGTTGACCAGTTCTTTGCCTCAGGGGTATCGTGCAAGATTGTCATTCCGGGATAAGCAAGTGACCAGTTTGTTCCAAAAACATAGCCCTCAGGTTCGCCAGCGGCTTGCCATTTGGCGTAGTCCGTAAACTCGTCTGCCCATGAGATCGGCCAGCTAGTGTCGCTTACACGCGTCTCGTAACTGAGATTGACCACATGAGTGAAAGTAAGTTCGTAGGTTCCGGGAACTTTGCATAAGGTGTCTTCAATGACGAAACGATAATCCCGGCCGTGAGGTGCAAAGCCGTGTTCCATGACTGCAAAGTCGTACTTCGAAACAGTGCCGTCGAAGAGTAGGGCAAGCGGATTCTCAGACGCGATATGGCTCATGTGCTTCCTCGAGTGTGATGTCGAATTTCCGTCACACTGCGCTTAAGTCTCCTACTCCCTATTTCCTGCTCTCTCCGTCTGCCGCCTCAATCATCGCAGTCAGGCTGCGGTCCACATCATCCTCAGTCGTGGCCCACGACGACACGCTGATCCGCATCGCCGTGTGCCCCTGCCAGACCGTCGACCCGCACCAGCACGTTCCCTCCTGTTGGATCGCCGCAACGGTCCGCAGCGTCTTCTCGGGCGAGCCGAAATCAACCAAGACCTGGTTGATGACCACGTCGTTGAGCACGCGATAGCCGGCGGCGCGCAGCCCGGCGGCGAAACGGCGCGCATGAGACGAGGTGCGCTCCACGATTTCTGCCATCCCCGCGCGGCCCAGCGACTTGAGCCCGGCCCACAGCTCCACTCCGCGCGCCCGCCGCGAGAGCTCGGGATTGTACTGCCGCGGCTCGCGTCCTTCGCACTTGAGCAGATACGGCGCCTGGATCTCCATCGCCTCGCGCAGAGCGTCAGGTTCGCGGACGAGCGCAATGCCGCAGTCGTAGCCGACGTTCGGCCACTTGTGAGCATCGGTCGCCCATGAGTCAGCAAGCTCGTAGCCATGGACGAGATGTCTGTACTCAGGCGATGTTGCGGCCCACAGGCCGAAGGCGCCATCCACGTGGATCCACGCACCGGCTGCGCGCGCCTCGGGGCAGATGGCGCCAGCCGGATCGAATCCGCCCGTATTTACATTGCCCGCCTGCAGGCACAGGATGGTGCGGTCGTTCACGTGCGGCAGCGCGTCGGCGCGCATACGGCCCTGTCCATCCACCGGAACGCGAACGACGCGCTTCCTGCCAAGCCCAAGCATGCCGAGAGCCTTGATGAGCGAAGAGTGTCCTTCGTCGCCGATGACCACGGTGATCTCCGGCGCGCCGAACAGGCCGTCATTCTCGATGTCCCATCCCGCGCGCTCCAGCAGCTTGTGGCGCGCGGCAGCCAGGCACGAGAAGTTGGCCATTGTCGCGCCCGTTACCACCGCACCGGCAGTTCCGGCGGGCAGGCCGAGCATGTCTCGCGTCCACTCGATTGCGATTTCCTCGAGGGCAGCGGCTGCTGGCGACTGAACGTTCATGGCCGCGTTCTGATCCCACGCGCTGACCATCCAGCCCGCAGCCATCGCAGCCGGAACGCATCCGCCATTGACGAAGCCGAAGTAGCGGCCGCCTCCATTAGCAACGGTCGCCGACGAGGCATATTTCTCGAGCAGCGCGAGGACAGCGCTCGGCTCCGTCGGCTGCTCCGGACACGGGCCGCGCAGGGCCTCGAGGGCAGCAACAGCTTCAGGGCGCGGAGCCACCGGGCGGTCGTTCACAGAGTTGAGATAGTCGATGGCAGCAGCGGACGCGCGCGTAAGAAGTTCAGCGCGGTCGGCTGCGCCGGCAAAGTTCAGTTGACCTGCGGAGCTTGCGGCCATATCTAAGATGATAGGCGAGAGCCGGGTTTGCGAGAGGAGTCGATGCGCATGAATCCCGAGACCTCCGTGAGCAATCCAGAATCGAGTTCCGCATCGCAGACTGCAGCGCGCATTGGCGCCCCGGTGGCGTTCGCGCTTGCCGCGCTGACGGCGGTGGGATTCACGATCGGCGTCTTAACGCCGCCGCACTCGGGGCCGTGGTGCACGGGCGACTGCATCAGCTATCCCTACGCCGACGCGGCGCGATTCTTTCCCCGCGACTACTGGTGGATGATCCCGGGAATCCTGCTGCCTCCGTTATTCATGGTCATGGCGGTGTGCGTCCATTTCTGCGCACCGGAGCGGACCAGACCTCTCAGCCTGCTCGGAGTGTGTTTCGCGACGATTGCGGCGGCGCTCGTCAGCGTTGCGTACTTCATGCAACTGGTAATTGTGCAGCCGGGCCTTGAGCGGCACGAGTTCGAGGCGATGTTCACGATGTACAACCCGCATGGCCTGTTTACGGCGCTCGAGCAGATGGGCCATCTTATGCTGGCGGCCTCATTCTTCTTCGTGAGCCGGGCCGTTCCGAGGGAAAGCCTGGCAGCGGTCATCGGATGCTGGTCGATGAGCACCGCTGCGTTGATCGCCTTCGTTGCGTTTGTCGGGATGGCGATTGGCTACGGGCCGGAGATGGGCACCCCGTTCGAAGCGGCAATCATCACGGTGGACTGGATCGCGCTGGTGGTGGCGGGGATCGCGCTTGGGTTGTGGTTTAAAGGGGCTCCCAGGAAGCACCGGGCCTGAACGGGGTGTTGACCCGTTGTAATTCTCGCGGAATCGCCGTATCCTAAGAGTGCAGACGCGTTTGTCCGCCAGGATTGTCGTGGATCTGTACCACCCCGGCCATCGCAAGTTTTCGCTGGGGATTCCGGAATGCCGGCTGGCGGAGAGATGAGTGGGCTTACGGCCCACTTTTTATTTGGCTCTAAATCCCCCTGACAACCCGCGGCGAATGGGAGCGGTTTCAGGGGCCGAAGCAGCGGGGCACGACCGCCGCAAGTTGCGGCGCATGAGGCAGATGGCAGTCGCATTGGAGGCAATTCGCGGCGCTGCGGAGCGGGTGGCCGCTTCGCACGGCCTGGATGTGGTGGACGTGGAGTTCGCGGGTTCGGCAAAGGATCGAATTCTCAGGGTGTACCTCGAAAAGAATGCCGAGGGACGGGCGCGGTTGAGGGCCCAAATCGAATCCGGTGTCGAATCCGGTGCGGCACACGCGAACGAAGAACTGCCGGCGGCGCTGCGGGAAGGAACATTAAGCCCCGCACAACTTTCCGGCATCACACATGGAGATTGTGAAGAGTTCAGCCGGGATTTTGGCGTTCTGCTCGATGTCGAGGACCTGGTTCCAGGCGCCGAGTACACGCTGGAGGCCAGTTCCCCGGGCCTGGACCGGAAGTTGAAGAAAGCAGAGGAGTTCGAGAGGTTTGCGGGCAGCCTGGTCAAGGTTCAGACGTTTGAGGCGATTCGCAACAACCGTCACTGGCAGGGGCGGCTGGCGGCCGCAAACCACGAGGGAATCACGATCGATCTCGGGGCGGTGCGGCAGAACTCGAAGAGCCGGAAAGCCGGCGTGAGCACGGTGGAGATTGCACTTTCGAACATCGAGAAGGCGCAGTTGATCCCGGAGATCTAGGGACCGGGGACAAAGGGACACGCAGTTTTCGGGCAATCCCGAACGCATAACCGGCGCGGAGTTGCAACACGGTAGACGCGCCACCAACTGAGACTGAAGAGAGTAAGAGAACCATGGCCAGCGCCTTGTATCAAAGCATCGAGCTTCTCAGCCGGGAAAAGGGCATCGAGCCTGAGATCGTCGTTGGGGCGGTCGAGGAGGCCATTGCCCTGGCCACGCGCAAGTACTACAAGACCCAGGAAAACATGCGCGGCGAGCTCAATAAAGAGACCGGCGAGATCACGGCTTATGTGTACAAGACGGTAGTGTCCACCGACGACGAGCTCGAGGATCCGCTGAACCAGATCACGCTTGAAGAGGCCAACGAAATGGCCCCGGGCGTCGAAGTGGGCAGCGAGATCCGCATGTACAAGGACACGAGCCCGCTTGGCCGCATCGCCGCGCAGCTTGCCAAGCAGGTGATTTTCCAGAAGGTGCGCGAAGCGGAGCGCGACACGGTGTTCCAGGAGTACGCGCACCGCGAGAAGGAAGTGCTGAACGCGACGGTAAAGCGGATCGAGGGGCAGGACATCATCTTCGACCTCGGCAAGGCCGAGGCGCGCTGCCCCAAGCGCGAGCAATCGCGGCTTGAATCGTTCAGCGTGGGCGAACGCGTGCGCGTGGTTCTGTTGAAGGTGGATCGCGCGGCAAAGGGACCGCAGGTGATCGTGAGCCGAGCGGCGCCTGAGCTGGTGCAGAACCTCTTTCAGAGCGAGGTCCCGGAGATCTACGACACCACGGTGGTGATCCGCGCGATTGCGCGCGAGGCCGGAGAACGCACCAAGATCGCCGTGATGAGCCGCGACAAGGACGTGGATCCGGTGGGCGCGTGCGTCGGCATGAAGGGTATGCGCGTGCAGTCGATCATCCGCGAACTGCGCGGCGAGAAGATCGACATCATCGAATTCAGCGAAGAGATTACGACCTTTGCCGAAAAGGCGCTGCAGCCGGCGAAGGTGAGCCGCGTTTCCATTACCGATCTGGGCGAGAAGCAGCTGGAAGTGATCGTGGACGACACCCAGCTTTCGCTCGCCATCGGGAAGAAAGGCCAGAACGTCCGCCTGGCCGCCAAGCTGCTGGGCTGGAAGATCGACATCAAGAGCGAAGAGGAGAAGCGCCAGGAGGTCGAGCAGCAGATGCAGGCGTTGACCGGTGGTCCCACTACGCCGATTGAGCAGGTGACGGAACTCGGCGAAGGCATTATCCAAAAACTGGTGGCTGCGGGCATCACCACGGTGGAATCGCTGGCGGATATGACGCCCGAACAGCTGGAAGAGATCCCGGGCATCGGCGAAAAGACTGTGGAACGCATCAGCATCGCGGTTCGGCACTACTTCGGGCACGTTGAAGAAGGCGAAGAAGCTTCTGCGGGCGAGGAAACGGCGCTGGAAGGCGAAGCGGCGGAAACGGCCGCTGCCGATACTGAGAATCCCGCGACCGGCAGCGCCGAGGTTCCGACTCCGCGTGCGGCTGCCGCGACGGCTGAAGCCGGCCTCGAAAACGCCCGGGAGGCGCTCGAAGAGGCGGAGATGGAGCGTGCCGCCGAGGCTGAAAATGACGGTCTGGCGGCTGGCAAGGAGCCCAGTGACGCCCGGGCGGAAGCCGATGCTGAGACGCAGAGCATGACCGCGGCGGAGCTCGCCGTAGACAACGTACCTCCCGCGGACGCGGAAGAGATTGCGCAGTTGGAAGCCGAGGAAGGTTCGGCTGACAGGGACAATGAATAGGCCGGGTCGCGCGGTGCGCACGATGCGCCGCGCTGACTCGGGCAATTCAAGGGATAATGGAGATTCCCAGCGTGGAAACTCCAGGGACAACAGCCAATGCCATGAGGTAGCAGATATGCGTGCTTAGCGGCTTTGGGTAGCAGGGAACTGAAAAGAGGCGGATGAGCAAGGTTCGAATCAACGATCTCGCGCGCGAGATGGAAGTCAAGAGCCGGGAGGTTCTTGATGTACTGGTGGAACTTGGCCTGGGTGAGGGAAAGACTCACTCCAGCTCAATTGAAGATCACGAGGCCGAAAAGGTCCGCGCGCATTTCAATAAGTCGGCGACCGGGTCGGGCCACGCCTCGGGCGCGGGTTCGCGCGCGCCGCAGGGCATACAGCCCAAGATCGATCTTTCCAATGTCCACAACGTCGGCGACGTAGCCAAGGCAATCCTGGCGAAAAAGAAGGCCGACGAAGAGGCTGCCCGCAGAAGCCAGCTTCCACCGCGTCCGGCAGCCACTGCAGTGCCGGCCAAAACTGCTGTAACGGCGAAGCCTGCATCATCCGCGGCAGCTGCGGCGCCACCGGCGCCGGCTCCGAAGCCGGAACCGCGCAAAATTGTGCCCGCGCCGCGCCAAGCGCCGCCAATCGTCTCGGCGCCGCCCAAACAGCCCGCGATTGCTTCAAAACCGCCCGCAGGCACGGTAGTCGCCAAGCCTCCGGCAGCGCCACCCTCACGCCCAGCCGTGGCTTCGGCCCCGCCGGCAGTAACAGTTGTCGTCAAGCCGCCAGTCGCACCCGCCAAGCCCGCGGAAGCACCTCGCGCGCCAGAGCCGGCCACACCGCCGGCCAGGCCGGCTGCGGTTGCTGCGCCCGTGCATGTGCACGAACCTGCGAAGCCGGCGGCCCAACCGCAGTCTGCAGCGGCTGCGCCGGAAACGATCGTAGGACAGCCCCCGGCCCCCGCTCCGGATGCCGCCAGGCTTGCGCCATTGCCCGAAGCCCCGACATCGGCGCCGGCACCTGAGGCCCCCGCGGAGCCGGCAGAGCCAATCGCGGTGGAAGCAGAGGAATCGGCAGCGCCTGCCGCGCCGGCTCCGCCCATTCGCCGGGTCGTGATGCCGCAGACCGGTCCGCGGCCTGTATACAAGGCGCCGGTAGCGCCGGCGGCGGCCGCCGCCACTGGGCCTGCAACGCCCGGAGGAGTCCAGCGCGGGCGACCCATCTTCGAGCGTCCACGCCAACAGGGAGCGCCCGGACAGGGCGGATATGGTCAGCGCCCACAGGGCGCGCCAGGACAATTCCCCGGTGGACCGCGGCCCAAGCATCCAACCCGTTCGGCCCCGGGCGGCTTTACCCCCGGCGGCCCTGGCGGTCCTGGCGGCCCCGGCGGGCGGCCCGGATTCGGGCAGCGCCCCGGATTCGGCGGCCCACGTCCTGGCGGATTCGGGCAGCGCCCTGGATTCGGCGGTCCCGGAGCAGGCACACCGCCTCCAGGCGAAGCGCCGCGCGCGCAGCGTGCCACGGCAGCCAGAGGCCGGGGCAGAGGCCAGCAGTACCCGAAGACCAAGGAAGGCCCGATGAAGGGCTTTGTGCCGCCGCCGCGATTTGGCGGGGCGTCGCAAATGTCCACCGAGCCGCTGCCCATCACGCGCGAGATCACCGTGACCGAGGGAATCAGCGTGAAGGACCTGGCGGAGAAGCTCGAAATCCGCGCCAAGGACCTGATCGCTGCGCTGCTCATGCGCGGGATCTTCGTGACCGTGAACCAGTCGCTGGACGCGGAAATGGTCAAGGACGTCGCCGCCAAGTTCGGCGCCGGCGCCACCGTGATCAGCTACGAAGAGGAGCTGGCAAACCAGGCCATCGAGGAAGTGCTCGAAGCGCCCAATGCCAACGAGCTCGAAGTGCCGCGCGCACCCGTGGTGACGGTTATGGGCCACGTGGACCATGGCAAGACAAGCCTGCTCGACGCGATCCGCGAAACGGATGTAGCGGCCGGCGAAGCTGGCGGAATCACGCAGCACATCGGCGCCTACAAGGTGCGCTTTACCAAGGAAGGCTCGCCGGTCTCCGGACGCGAGATCGTGTTCCTCGATACGCCGGGCCACGAAGCGTTCACGCGCATGCGCGCTCGCGGCGCCAAGGTGACGGACATTGTCGTCATCGTGGTGGCAGCGGATGACGGAGTGATGCCGCAGACGCTCGAAGCCATCGACCACGCCAAGGCTGCGAATGTTCCGATCATCGTGGCCGTGAACAAGATCGACAAGCCCGAGGCGAATCCCGAGCGCGTGAAGAAGCAGCTTGCCGACCGCGGTCTCGTCCCTGAAGAATGGGCCGGCGGCGGCGAAGGTTCGACTGTCTTTGTCGAAGTGTCCGCAAAGAAGAGGCTGAATCTCGATCTGCTGCTCGAATTGATCTGCCTGCAGAGCGACCTGAACGCACCCAAGGCGACGCCGGGACGCAAGGCCGTGGGCTCGGTGCTCGAAGCCAAGCTCGACCGCGGGCGCGGTGCGGTGGCCACCGTCCTGGTGCAGGACGGAACCCTGAGGCTCAACGACAGCTACATCGTCGGCAATACGTTCGGCAAGGTTCGCGCCATGTTCGACGATCGCGGACGCGCGCTCGAGGAAGCCGGCCCCTCAACGCCGATCGAAGTGCTCGGCCTCGAGGCCCTGCCCGATGCGGGCGATACGTTCCTCGTCGTCGCCGACCGCGACAAGGCCAAGGGCATCGCGCAATACCGCAAGATGAAGGAGCGCGAAGCACAGCTGGCAAAGAGTTCGCGCGTTTCGCTCGAAGGACTGGCGGAACAGATTCGCCAGGCCGGCGTGAAAGATCTCGCGCTGATCATCAAGGGCGACGTTACCGGCTCGGTCGAAGTGCTGGCCGATTCGCTGACGCACATGTCCACGGAGAAGGTGAGGATCAAGGTCATCCGCTCCGGAGTCGGATCGATTACCGAGAGCGACGTGGACCTCGCGATCGCCTCGAACGCAATCGTCATCGGCTTCAATGTGCGGCCGGAGCGCAAGGCGGCCGAACTCGCGCAGCAGGAAGGCGTGGACATCCGCCTGCACTCGATCATCTACGAATTGCAGGACGAGATGCGCCTGGCCATGATGGGTCTCCTCGAACCCACGTTCAAGGAGAACTACATGGGCCGCGCCACAATTCTGCAGATATTCAAGATCCCGAAGGTCGGCACCATCGCCGGCTGCCGCGTGCAGGATGGCGTGATCCGCCGCGACGCGGAGATCAAGGTAATGCGCGACGGCGAACAGGTCTTCAAGGGCAAGATCGCCTCGCTCAAGCGCGTCAAGGACGACGTCCGCGAAGTGACCAACGGCATGGAATGCGGTATCGGCATCGCCAACTTCGGCGACCTGAAGGAAGGCGACACGCTCGAAGCGTTCTCGACCGAGAAGATGGCGGCCGACCTCGGGGCGCTGACATCGGCCAAGGCGTAAACGCTACTCCAATTCAACACTGACGGCCCGCTTCTCTCGCGAGAGGCGGGCCGCAATATCTTCGGGGCGTGCCGGCTGATTGGTCATCGTGCAACTGTTCGCACATTGAATGTCGAATTCGAACCCAGGTTACTTTCGGTGCAATCGCAGCGATTTGCGCGAGTAGACGCCATGTTTCATTCCCGCGAATTTCTTCATCGCGCCTTTATGCAACTACCGCATTAAGATACAAATTCCCCCTAACTAACTGATATCAGGTAGCGCCATACTTAGCCGTTGACACGCGCCTTTGAATCCGGCCACACTGGTGACGGTAACTATCAACGCAAAGGAGGTACAACATGCGCCGTGCACTTCTCACAACTCTGCTTTCATCCATCGCTCTTACCGCAGCGGCTGCTCCGGCAACCCAGCCCGACGACGCTGCCCCAACCTCCCGTGCCGTATCGAGTGGAGTTACCGCACCCCGCCTCGTCTACACGCCGCACATCAGCGTTCCGGCGACCGAGCTTCCCCTCACCATGTTCACCCCGTCGTACGTCGTCCTCGACGTCAATCTGGACGAGACGGGCAGCCCCAGGGAGATCCGCGTCGTGCATTCCATCAGCCAGGTTGTGGATGCGCGCGTGATCGAAGGCGTCCGGCAGTTTCGCTGGAGCCCGGCCGTGCTGAACAACAAGACCGTTCCCTCGGAGCTCACGCTGAATGTGGAGGTGCAGCGATAACTCGAAACCTTTTTCTACTTAGTTATTGAGGAGCTCGACTTAGAGCTGCTTAGTCGCGCGAACTGGCGTCCAGTTACCCGTTAAGTTCCGCGCGGGAGAGGGTTTGTGTACCTTCCACTCCCATTGAGCCGGCCCAACCACCGGCTTGATGGGAGGCTTTTTGCCTGCCGGCTTTAGGGATTGGGATCACTCGTCGAGCTTGAAGATCTTGATCTGCACGAGCTTGGCGATTGTCAGGTCGTGGAAGCCCCGCGCCTGCATGCTGCGAATGAACTCCGGAGTGATGTGAAATATGCGGATCTGGATCAGGTCATCGAGCGTCGGCTTGTAGCCGAGATCGCGAATCTCGCGGACCTCCTGCGCATTGACGCCCTGCACCTTGAGAGCAATCAACTTGTCTGCATCGGGAACGCCATACCCGAGGGAAGAAAATCCGGACACGTACGCCGGATCGATGCGGAAGATGCGCAGCGCAATCACGTTGTCCTTGGTCATGCCTTCCACGTGCGCATTCTTGAGCGACTCGACCCATGCGCTCCCCACGTCGAGCAGGGCGTAGGTCTGCAGCTTCTCGGAGTTGTAGCCGGTAAAGCCCATACGGCTCATTCGGGCCACAAAATCCTCATTCGGCGTGAAGGTGGCTGACCCGGCAAGCGCGCCGTTGTGGACAGTGCCTGCGCATGTGAAAACGCCGGCGTCGGCATTGAGCGTCGCGGTAAGCTGAGCGCCCTCGCGCGAGAGATCGGCCGCGCTGAGGCCGGTGAACCGGCCGATCGTGTCGTCGCTGAAACTGCTGCCGCAATCGCGATCCCTGCCGCCGCAGGAATCATCCGCAATGCGAAGGCGGAGCATGCCCGGTTTGTCGCCCGCGCTGATGGAGCACGAGGTGTGCAACGTGGCAAGCGCCGCCGCATTCAACGAGCCGCACAGAAAAAGCGACGCAGCGAGAACCGGTATATAGGTGCGCGGATTCATGACGCCTCCCTTTTCATAAGCGGGCGAGAGTTGCGGGTCGTGAAGTGATGGCCCCATGGCGTGCGAGCCCATGGATGGCTCGCGAATAGGCGAAGCTTGGAAGCTATTTCGAACCTTCGTCATCAAGGATTCCCGATATGCGCAGCTGAATGAGCTTCTTCAGCGTGAGGTCCTTAAAGCCATGGCTCTTTGCAGAGGCGATGAAGTCCGAATTGATATTGAAGATGCGCGTCGAGATCACGTCTTCGACGGAGGCTCCGGGAAACTGCTGAGCAATGGAGCGAGCATACTCCGGCGTGACGCCCTGCACCCTGAGCGAGAGCAATTGCTTCGAAGAGAGATTGCCGAATCCGGCTTGCTTCATGCCGGCAGTAAACTCCGGCGTCACGTTGAAGATGCGATACGAGATAGCATCCTGAATAGAATTCACTTCAAGGCCCTGCTGCTTGAACTGGGCGATCGCCTCGGGCGTTACGCCCTGGATCTTGCACGCAATGAGATCGTCGGCGGAAAGCTTCCCGAACCCGAGCTGGCCCATGGCGCGCGCGTACTCGGGCGTCACGTCCTGGATCTTCATCGCAATCATTTTGTCGAGGTCGACGTCATAACCGGCGGCGCGCATGCGGTCGATGTAAGTGCCGTGCGGCGCGGCATTGCCCGTCTCGGGAGGCGGCTGCGTGGCATCGGTGGACTGCGTCTCCGGCTTTGGCTTGGGCTGCGCTGCCTGGAGTGCCGGGTGCGGCCGGGCAGGCGCGACGGCTGTTATGGAAGCGAGCCGGGACGATGCAGCAACAGTCTGCGCCACGGAGGCTGCCGCCGGAGCCGGATGCGCAGGGCGCAGGCTCGCGATCACCTGCGGCGCGGAGACGAGGAGCACGGCAATTCCCGCAAGGGCCGCTGCGAACGAGAAGGGCCGCTGCGCTCGGGCAGAAAACGCGAGTGGTTCTCCGAGGATGCGCGCGATTCTCATGCTAAGTGTCTGCCGCGACTGGTGGCCGTCGAGCGCCATGGCAAGGTGCAACTGGCGCGAGCGCTGCTCTTCAAGATGAAACAGCGCGCTGGCATAGACGATCGGGTTGGGGTAGACGTCGAGAGCGAGATCGTCGCAGCAGAGTTCGCGCTCGTGGCGTACGCGGGCACTTACCCACCACACGGCAGGATGGTAGAAAAAGAGGGTTTCAACGAAGGTTTGAAGCAGGTTGCAGAGAAAGTCGGCGCGGCGAACGTGCGCCAGCTCGTGCGCAAGAACGACTTCAATCTCGTCTGGGCCGAGCCCGCTCAAGGCGGATAGCGGCAGCAGGACAACAGTGCGGAAGGCGCCGATCGTGACAGGTCCGGCCACCCGGTCGGAGATGCGGAGAGCGACTTCTTTGTGCACGCCCAGTGCGGCCGCAATGCGCGCGAATTGCGACTGCACGTCTCCAGGCGGCAGGAATGCCGAAGCGCGCATACGAAGCCGGCGAATCAGCCACAATCCTCCGAGATTGCGCGCCGAAAGCCCGCAGACGCCGAGGAGCCAAAGCGCATCGACCCAGAGCATGAATGAAGGGAGGCTGTTTGCGATGGAGCGGCCGTCCACTTCGGTGTTGAGCGTATGGATCACTGCGGTCTCGGCGATGTGCGGAAACTGCGCCGAAATGGAAGGCACGGAGACGCTCGCAGCGCCGGGCTGAGCCGCGGGAAGCATCTCCCACACAAATGTAAATCCGGCCGCGGTCACCATGACCACCAGCGCGAAGAGGGCAACGGCGTAGCGCGCCTGACTGGAGCGGCGAGCCGTGGCGCGAGCGGCGACACCATAGAGGACCGCAATGGCGGCCGCCTGCCAACAGAAATGAATAAGCATCCAGGCGACGGCTTGAAGGGCGTGAGTCATGGCCGCTCCTTTCGGGTGGAAGTGGTACCCAGGCTGCTGCTTTTGCGTTCAATGATGGTACGAATTTCGTCGAGTTCGATTGCGCTGGCGGGTTCCATGGCAAGAGCGTGCATGGCCAGTTGCGCGGCGGAGCCGGAAAACAGGCGAAGGCTCAGGTCTCTCAGGATCTTGCTCTGCATCGCATCCTGGCTGAGCGCCGAGCGATACACGTGTGCGCGGCTGGCTTCGTCGCGGACCACCAGGCCTTTCGCGGTCATGATCTGCAGCAGCTTCAGCGTGGTGGTATACCCGGACGGACGCTCCTCGTTGAGAGCGTCGTGGATATCACGAACCGTAGCCGGTTCGATGGTCCACAGGGCGCGCAGAATCTCAAGCTCGGATTCAGTCGGTTTCGGCAGAGTTTCGGCATTTCTGCTCATGTTCGGCACTTTATACGAAGGATTTCGTATTTGTCAACGAAAATCTTCGTAGATCGCACCGTGCTCCGAAAATGCTGCAGAGACGACGAAGGCGCACCACACCATTTGGGAGCCAATCCCGGGCGACCACCTGCTTCCCAACTCTTGCCCAATCTGGTCCAACCAGAAGTGTGAGAAGCGGAGTACTAGAGGAAAGAGTTGCAAACACCGTTCCGATCCAGGCAGGAAGTCATCATCAACGCGCCTTTGGAAGAAGTGTGGTCTTTCAGCATGGATCTCACGAAGATTCCCGAGTTCCATCCTCGCGTGGCCAAGGTCGATCTTCTTTCCGGCAAGTCCGTCCGCGAACCAGGCGCGTCTTATCAATGCCATCTTTCAGGCGGCAAGCACACGTGTATCGAGAAGGACATCGAGATCATCCCGCTAGAGAAGATCGTGACGGTGTTGCCGGAGGACACGCTCGGTTTCACCAGGATCTTCAGCGATTACAGAGTGGAAACGACGTTTCAAGCTCTCGGCGACCGCTCGACAAGGATAGAAATCAGCCACTTTTACTCGACGGCAACTTTGAAGGCGAAGCTCCTCGACTTGTTTGCGAAAGGCAAGATCGCGCGCGATACCCAGGCAACACTGAATGCCGCCAAAGCCGTGATCGAAGCAGCTGGCCGCGCGAAATAGGGCCTTTCCAAAATAACTTTTGTCCGCTCAGACTGGGTATTTTTCCGCCTTGATGCAGGCGTTTGCGACGGTCCGGCTCAGCGCGACTGTATCCGCGGGAATGTACTTGACGAGGCGGCGCAGGATCGCAAGCTGGGTGCGCAGCATGTCACCCTCGGTGCAGGCCGCGAGAACGCGTCGGGCGCACTGCTCGGCGAGTGCGAGAGTCTCGTCGGCAAGCAGGCCCGTCATCCCGGCAGCAGCTTCCGCACTGGCCTTACGAGCGGCGCCGAGCTTCCGCGCGCGCAGCAGCGACGACTCGAGCGCGTACACCTGGGCGATGATGTCTGCCAGGTCGGCCATGATCTCCTGCTGATCCTGGAGCGCGGTCATGTAACGCTGGCTTGCCACGCCGGCTGCGAAGAGAGCGACCTTTTTGGCAGCTGAAAGAATCTCCGCTTCGCGGGCAAGCGCCTCGCCGGAGTCCACAGCTGAGTCGAACGAAGTTGGCTGCGTCACCTCATCCATGAGCGACTTGATGGCGGGCAGCAGTGCGAGCTTGCCGGTCATTGCGCGCTTCATCAGCCACCCTGTGATGATCATGCGATTGATCTCGTTGGTGCCCTCGAAGATGCGGTTGATGCGGGCATCGCGATAGAAGCGCTCGGCCGGGTACTCTTCGACGTAGCCGTAGCCGCCCATCGTGGCGACAAGCTCGTCGGCCACGTAGCTGAGCATCTCCGAGCCGTACACCTTGAGAATCGAGCATTCGACGGCATACTCCTCGATGCGGCGCTGCACTTCGCGCGGGTCGTCGTGGGGAGCGTCGGCGAGCGCGGCGTCGATCATGCCCACGGTGCGGTAAGCCATGCTTTCGGCGGCGAAGAGCCGCGCGGCGGCAGTGGAGATCTTGCGCTGGATCAGGCCGAATTCGGAGATCGATTTACCGAAAGCCTTGCGCTCGTTGGCATAGCGGACCATGTGCCCGAGAGCCATGCGCGCGCCGCCCACGCAGGCGATGGCGAGCTTGAATCGGCCAACGTTGAGCACGTTGAAAGCGATATGGTGGCCCTTGCCGGGCTCGCCGAGAAGGTTATCGGCTGGAACGCGGCAGTCCTGCAGCACCAGCGGGCAAGTCGAAGATCCGCGGATTCCGAGTTTGTGTTCTTCCGCGCCGACGGTGAGTCCGGGGAAGGTGCGCTCGACAAGAAACGCTGAGAATCTTTCGCCGTCGATCTTGGCGAAGACCGTGTAGAGGTCGGCGATCCCACAGTTCGTAACCCACATTTTTTCGCCGTTGAGCAGGTAGTGCGTGCCGTCGGCAGAGAGCGTGGCGCGCGTGCGGATGTTCATGGCGTCAGAGCCGGAACTGGCCTCGGAGAGTGAATAGGCGGCGATCCATTCGGCGCTCGCCAGCTTGGGCAGGTAGCGGCGCTTCTGTTCTTCCGTGCCGTACCACACCAGCGGCAGAGTGCCGATGCCGATCTGTCCGCCGAAGGCAGTGGAGAAACTGGCGAGTACAGAGATGTGGTCGGTCACGAGCGCGGACGTCGTCTTATCCATTCCAACGCCGCCATATTCTTCGGGAATGTCGACGGAGGTGAATCCGAGGGCAGCAGCTTTCTGCATCAGCGAGCGGAGCACGCCCGGCGTTTTTGACTCGATAGCGGCGGCGGCGGTCAGGATCTCGTCGCGAGCGAATTGCGCGGCCGTAGCTGCGATGGACCGCTGCTCTTCGCTCAGGTCTTCCGGGGTGAATATCTCGTCGGGCGTTCGGGACTGGAGGAGGAAGCTGCCGCCGGGGGCAGCTATTGCGGGCAAGCCGATCACAGAAGACATTGGGAAATTATCTCCAAATGCATGAAAAGGATACGCTCGCGAAACGGTGGCGTACAAGCGAAACGCTGTTTTACTTTAGATGCCGATTTCACCAACCCGCGGACATTCCTCTGGATTGAGCCGGCCGCCGCGCGGGTCGACCCAATCGCTCCTTGTTGTTTGACTACTACTTTTTGCAGTGGTGCTTGTCGCTCTCATCCCCGACCTTATCTGTCAGCGGTGTAAGGCTTGCTCTCCCCGATGTCCGCCGGTTTTCGCGGGGAGTAAATATCTCATTCGAGAAATGAACCAAGACAGATCACCCATGCGCTTGCACATTTACTGGAGAGCGCACGCAACGAGAGGAGAAGTCATGCAAAGGGATGGATGGATGATGCGCGCGGTTATGGTGGCCTTTGGTCTGCTGGCGTGCACGGCGGTTTCAGCCAGGGCTCAGGTAAAGGGAATGATCATTTCGCGGGCGGGCGACACAATCGTCGTGAAGGGCGACCAGGGCACCACGCAAGTTGCTCTGACCGATCACACCGATACCAAGGACGACACCGGGCTCTTCGGTCTCGGCAAGGAGCACCTGGACGACACGGTGCTGATTCCCGGACTGAAAGTGAAGGTAGAAGGCGCCCCTGATTCGTCGGGAAAATTCGTAGCCAGTGTCATCACAGTGGATGGCGACGATATGGAAACGGCCGAGATGGTCCAGGCTGGCCTGCATCCGACCGCCCAGCAGGTGGCTGCCAACGTGAAGAATATCGAGGCTCACGAGGCAAAACTCGGGGAGCACTCGCAGGCCATTCAAGCCGCCCACCAGAACATCAAGATCAACGAGCAGAACATCGCAACAAACAAAGCGGCGATCGATGACAACATCAAGGACATCGAAGCGAACACCAACCGCTTTCAAACCTTGGACGACTACGACGTAAAAGGCTCGGCCACGGTGAAGTTCAAAGTGGGTAGCTCCAGGATCGCGACCGCGGACGAGGACCAGCTCAAGCAGCTCGCGCAGTCCGCGCTGGGCATGCAAGGCGTCCTGATCGAGGTGATGGGCTATGCCGACGCCACAGGAGGCGCCGAAATGAATACGGCACTGAGCGAGAGGCGCGCCAAGTCTGTCATCAATTTCCTGGTCCAGCAGTGCAATGTTCCGATCCGGTTTATCGTGGCTCCCGGCGCGATGGGAGAGTACGGCGCGGCGGCCCCAAATGAAACAAGCGCGGGCAGGGCCGAAAATCGCCGGGTCGAGGTGAAGGTCCTTGCCAACAAGGGTGTCAACGGCAGCGGTTTGTAGGAAGCAGTCCGATATCGCTCTCCTTTCGAATGCCCCCTTGCATGTAACGCCCGGCTGCTCCGCGTGTCTCACGCGGAGCTCGCCGGGCACTTTGCGCTCGAGTGCCCTGTTGCGCGCAGAATCTCGTCCTGTTGATTCTGCGCTGCCGCACGGCGATATCTCCCAGCCTTGTGCTCGGGTCTTTGAATGTAAATCTCTCCGGGTGCGCGGGTCTGAAGATTGAATGCACTTCGATCCGCGGCGTTCGGGGCAAACCCGGCCGCTGAAGATATTGGAGAATGATCTCCAACTGTCTGAAAAACATAGGCGACCGGAATTTTGGCGCAGGTGCAGGGCTCCGCTTTACACGAATGCCGGCTTCGATGCATTGCAATTGGCCCACGGCGCTCTACACGTATGACGCGAACCAGTCAAAGCGGTCCTTAGTTGTTAGCTACTACTTTTTGCAGTGGTGCTAATTCCCCCCATCGCACACCTTGTTGTCAGCAGCGCAAAGGCATGATCTCCCGGTTTTCTCTGGTTGTCCTTGGGGGAAGACGGACTGATTCAAATTGCAATCGGCTCAGGACAACCATGCCCTTGCACGAGTTCGGGGAACCATATGCAACGAGAGGAGAAGTTATGAGACAGGATCGATTGACAGTGCGCGCGACTTTGATCGCCTTTTGCCTGCTGGCAGTTGCAGCAGCCTCAGCCAGGGCGCAAGAGGTAAAGGGAATGATCTCTTCGCGGACCGGCGACACCATCGTCGTCAAAGGCGATGACGGAACAGCAACAAAGGTCCAAATTACGGATCAAACCGACACAAAGGACGACACCGGGCTGTTCGGGCTGGGCAAGAAGCACATGGACAGCACCGTATTGATCCCCGGGCTGAAAGTGAAGGTAGACGGCAGTCAGGGCGACAACGGGAATTTCGTCGCCAGTGTGATTACTGTCGACGGCGACGACCTTGAGACCGCGGCGATGATTCAGGCGGGATTGAATCCGACAGCCGAGCAGGTTCAGGAGAACATGAAGAACCTCGAGGCGCACGCGGAAAAAATTGGGCTCAACAAAGATCAAATTGCCGCCAACCGGCAAAAGATCGCAGACCACGACCAGGCCATTGCTTCGAATAGGGCCGGCGTCGAAGAGAACATGAAGAACATTGCGGCGAACGCCAACCGCTTCTCGACGCTTGACGATTACGACGTCAAGGGCGAGACCAACGTGAAGTTCAAGGTGGGAAGTTCGAAGCTCGACAGTGCTGACGAAGACCAGCTCAAGCAGCTCGCCGCGCAGGCTCAAGGCCTGAAGGGGGTACTGGTCGAAATTACGGGCTTTGCCGACTCGACCGGCAGCGCCGCCATGAACACCGAACTGAGCCAGAAACGTGCCGATGAAGTCATCACGTACCTGGTTCAGCAGTGCAATATCCCGCGCAGGCTTATCGCGGCGCCGGGCGCAATGGGAGAGTTCGGGGCGGCCGCTCCAAACGAGACCAAGGAGGGCAGGGCGGAGAATCGCCGGGTCAACGTGAAGCTCCTGGTCAACAAGGGCATTTCCGGCGGCAGCGGCTTGTAGGAATTAGCTCGGAGTAACTCTCCTTTCGGGAACTCGTGGGTTTGGATGTTCGGGCACAGCCTCTTGCTCCTGGCTTGGCGCCATCCTTGGGGCTGTGCCCGCATCTATCCGAATCAATTTAGAACTATTCCTCCCTGCGGAATCTGAAATTGGATAGCGAAAGCCGGTCTGAATCGTGCCGCGAGCATGGTTGCCCGGTGTCGGCTCTTCGCCTCGTGGAGTCGCCTCGTAACCTGCCGGGGCGCGCGTTTCGCGTACAATTTCAATAGCCCGTATCGGGAGGATTCCACTCTGTTTGCCGCGTCTTCCGCCAGTGTTTGTCCTGCCCTGTCCGGGCTTCCGGGTAGGCTCACGACGGCGCTGGCCTTGGCACCCCAGAACGGGCTGAAGCACCAGTTGAAAGCGCTCTTTAACGATCCATTTCTGTCGGTTCACCACTACTTCAACTGGTTCGACGCAGCGCTTCTTACCCCGTACTTCATCGTGATGATCGTGCTGGCGCTGTACGGAATACACCGCTACACGATGTGCTTCCAGTACTTCAGGAACCGCAGGAACTACATTCCGGACCCTCCTCGGCACTTCGCCGAATTGCCGCGCGTCACCGTGCAGTTGCCCATCTTCAATGAGCAGTTCGTGATCGACCGGCTCATCGAAGCAGTCTGCGCCATGGAGTATCCGCGCGAAAAATTGGAGATCCAGGTTCTCGACGACTCGACCGACGAAACGCAGGAGGTTGCGACCGGAATCGTCGCCCGATACGCCGCCATGGGCCATCCGATCGAGTACATTCATCGCACCAACCGCCACGGATACAAAGCCGGCGCGCTGGACGCGGGGCTCAAGGTCGCGAAAGGCGAGTTCATCGCCATCTTCGATGCGGACTTTGTGCCGCCTTCAGACTGGCTGATGCGCGTGATCCACCACTTTGCCGAGCCTGAGATCGGCATGGTGCAGACACGCTGGACGCACCTCAACCGCGACTACAGTATGCTCACGCAGATCGAGGCCATCCTGCTCGACGGGCATTTTGTGCTTGAGCACGGGGCGCGGGCCCGTTCGGGCGAGTTCTTCAACTTCAACGGCACCGCCGGCATGTGGCGCCGCCAGGCCATCACCGATGCAGGTGGATGGCAGCACGACACGCTGACGGAAGACACCGACCTGAGCTATCGCTCGCAGATAGCGGGATGGAAATTCAAGTACCTGCCCGACATCGAGTGCCCGGCCGAGTTGCCCATCGAGATGACTGCGTTCAAAACACAGCAGGCGCGCTGGGCTAAGGGGCTCATACAGACCAGTATCAAAGTCCTTCCTATGGTGTTCCGCTCAAACGTTCCGCGGAAGATCAAGATTGAAAGCGTCTATCACCTGACGGCGAATCTCAGCTATCCGCTTATGGTGATCATGACGGCGCTGCTGATTCCGACCATGATCGTGCGCTTCTATCAGGGCTGGTTTCAGATGCTGCTCATCGACGTGCCTCTGTTTACGGCCTCGTCATTCTCGATTGCCGTCTTCTACGTCGCCAGCCAGAAGGTGCTATTCCCGAAGACGTGGATGAAGACATTCCTGTATCTGCCGTTCCTGATGGCGCTCGGAATCGGCCTGACGGTGACGAACACCAAGGCAGTTATGGAAGCCCTCCTTGGCATCAAGAGCGCCTTTGCGCGCACACCCAAGTACCGCGTGGCCAAAAAGGGCGAAAAGTCGAGCGCCGGAAAAAAATATCGCAAGCGGCTCGCCCTCGCCCCTTGGATCGAGTTGGTGATCGGGGCCTACTTCTTCCTTGCGATCGTCTATTGTTTTTCGAACCACAACTACTTCACTTCGCCCTTCCTGATCCTGTTTGTCGTCGGCTATTGGTACACCGGGCTGATGAGCCTGCTGCAGGGGCGGTTCGAACGCTGGCACGGGGGTGGAGCGAACACAGATGAATCGAGCCCGAAGCCGTACCCGGTCGGAGTGTAGGCCCAGCCGCAGCCCCGCGTTCTCTGGGACGAGCCTCCAACCCCCTCCGTTACAATACTTGAAAGCGCCCGCCTGCCCAGTGAGCCGAATCCCTGCGCTGCCAGGCGCGTCAAAGTATTATGCTCTTGAATAATTTGCCCGAAGCGTTGACCTTCGACGACGTGTTGCTGGTGCCCGCGTACAGCAACGTGGTGCCGACCCAGGTGAGCACGCAGACCCAACTTACCCGGGACATCACTCTGAATACGCCGCTGCTGTCGTCCGCGATGGACACCGTAACCGAATCGCGCATGGCCATCGCCATGGCCCAGCAGGGCGGCATTGGCATCGTCCACCGCAACCTGACCATCGAGCAGCAGGCGGGCGAAATCGACAAGGTGAAGCGCTCCGAGAGCGGCATGATCGTCGACCCCGTCACGATCGGCCCCGGCCAGATGATCTCTGACGCCCTCGAGGTCATGCGCCGCTACAAGATCTCCGGCGTGCCCGTCACGCAAGACGGAAAGCTGGTCGGTATTCTCACCAACCGCGACCTCCGCTTCGAGACGCGCTCTGACATTCCGGTCGGCGATGTGATGACGAAGAAAAACCTCATCACCGTACCCGTCGGCACCACGCTCGAGGAAGCGGAGCGCATTCTGCATCAGCACCGCGTTGAAAAGCTTCTTGTAGTCAATGACGACTACGAGCTCAAGGGCCTCATCACGGTTAAGGACATTCAGAAGAAGTTGAAGTACCCGAACTCCAGCAAGGACGAAAAAGGCCGCCTGCGCGTCGGCGGAGCGATCGGCGCCACCGGAGACTACCTGGAGCGCGCCGCCGAACTGGTCAAGGCGCGCGTTGACGTGCTGGCCATCGATTCGGCTCATGGTCACTCCTCCCGCGTCCTCGAGGCTGTGCGCGACGTCAAGAGGCGGTTTCCCGCCGTCGGCCTCCTGGCTGGAAACGTGGCCACTTACGAAGGCGCGAAAGCCCTCATCGATGCGGGCGCCGACGCTGTGAAAGTGGGCTTCGGGCCGGGCTCCATCTGCACCACGCGCGTGGTCACAGGCGCCGGCATGCCGCAGGTCACCGCAATCGCCGAAGCGGCGCGAGCCGCTGCGGAGCACGGAATCCCCGTAATCGCCGATGGCGGGATCAAGTATTCGGGCGAAGTCACCAAAGCCATCGCGGCCGGCGCAAGTTCCGTCATGATCGGATCGCTCTTTGCCGGCGTGGACGAGAGCCCCGGCGAAATCGTTCTGTACCAGGGCCGAAGCTTCAAGACGTATCGCGGCATGGGTTCTCTCACCGCCATGAGCCTAGGCTCCGGCGAGCGCTATTTCCAGAGCGGCAACGACCAGCCCGACACGCAAGAGAGCGCCGAAGGAGTCGTCCAGCGCGAGCGCAACGGGCAGAACCGCCTCGCCAAGTTCGTTCCTGAAGGCATTGAAGGCCGCGTACCCTACCGCGGGCCGCTTGAAGCGATGGTTTACCAGCTCGTCGGCGGGCTCAAGTCAGGCATGGGCTACCTGGGCTGCGGCACCATCAGGGATCTGCAGGAGAGATCGCGCTTCGTCCGCATCTCCGGCGCGGGACTTCGCGAGAGCCACGTGCACGACGTCATCATCACGCGAGAGGCCCCTAACTATCATGTCGAATAGCGCTCAGGGCGCCCGTTACTGGATCCGCGTGTGGTGGCCGGTGGCGCTGATGATTGCAGTGATTATCGTGGAATCGCAAGAGTTCATGGGAGCGGACCACACCAGCGGCCCGCTCCGGATGATCTGGCAGGCCATCTTCGGCCAGGTGGGTGATGCACGTTGGGAAGACATTCACAACTACATCCGCAAATCCGGCCATTTCCTCGGCTACGGAATGATGGGCCTGGCATGGCTGCGTGCCTGGTGGATGACTCTGCCTCACTCGAAATTCCTCACCGATGTCGCGCTGGCGATGCTGGGAACCGGAGCGATCGCAAGCCTTGATGAGTATCACCAGTCGTTTCTTCCCAACCGCACGTCGTCTCCGTGGGACGTGCTGCTGGACTGCACCGGCGCAATTGTTCTCCAACTCGTGCTCTACATTACTCTGCGCATCTTCCGGCCCAAGCGCCTGCAACACGCCGCATGAACTCTGCCACCTACCTGTTTGACTGGATCAGCCGGATCCGCGCCGTGACCGCACGCCCTACCGCCCCGCTGAACATGCCGTACTGCGGCGAATCCACCACGTTGTTCACCACCGTGTAGTTCCCGCTGTTCGTAGCGTTCTCAAGAACGCCGCGCAACCCAAGATACATTCCATGAAAATGGAACTTCCACTCAAGCCCCGGGCTCAGCGCGATGTAATGCGGGAATCGCTGCTCATTCGCCGCACCCACAACCTCGTGGTTCGCACTGATCGCCGTGAACGGGAACCCTGAACGCCTGTCGGCCGTGTACACAAAATCCCAATGCTTCGCGAACCCCGGCACAAGAAACGGCAGCCACCCCCACGACAGCACGCGATTCGGCACATCCCACGGCAACGCCCCGCTCTGCTGGGCCCCAAATTCGGTAATCGTCGGAAAATAGTCGATTGCGGCGTTGGTGCGCGCCGAAGAGTGCGTGTACGCGCCGAACAGCGTGTAATTCCCGCTGAACGTGTGCCTCGCCTCGATCTCCTCCATCGTGTCGTGGTCCTCGCGCGCATTCGTCAACGCATACGTGCCTGACAACGCCCCCGGCGCTGTTACGTTCGCGTACACGAACTCGTCCGCCACGCGCTTGTACATGTAATTGCCCTTCAAGTAGATCGCACCCGGCAGCTTCTGTTCCGCTCCCACACTCCAGTTCAACGCATATGCTTCCTTCGGCGCCCCCGGGTTGAACGTGAAGTTCGTCTCCGCAGCTGGCCCCAGCGGCGTCATTCCGTCCGCGCCGAACATCGTGTCGTAGCGGATCCCCGCAAGCGCGCGCGTCAGGTACTCGAGCTGCGTGTGCTCGTAATACAGCCCGATGCCCGCCGAAATCTTCGTTACGCCCGCCGATCCCGGCGGCGACCACACAGCAGCAATCCGCGGCGCAAGCAGCGGCCTGCGTACAATCTCGTCCCAGTCGAACCGCAATCCCGGCTCAATCAGAAATCCATCATGCGGAGTCCAGCGGTCCTGCACGTAAGCGCCCACTTCAACGTTGTGGCGCTTAAACGGCGGCAAGTCCGGGAACGTGCTTTGCCGCAGCAGTGTTCGATCCTCGCGCAGATAGTTCACCGGCGCGCGCTCGTACGCCTCGTCATACCCGATGTGGTCGAGGTCGATTCCCGCCTGAAAGCTGTGCTTCCCGAGCCCATGCCACGGCGGCATGTAGAGCAGCGCGTTCCCCTCCACACGCTGCGACCGGCTCGTCAGGCTTTCAAAGTAGCTGCCCTGCGAAAGTTCGGGCGTGAGTTCGAATGGGCTCCCAGAGTACGGCTCGTACCCATCGCGAAAATGCACCAGGCCAAGTCCCACATCGAGCAGCGCCCCATTGTGAAAACTCTGCTGGTCGCGAACATACGGCAGCCACGCAACGGTATTCCGCTTCGTCGTGCTCTCCTGCGGAACGAGCGGCGACAGCCCGTCGTACGGCGAGTGATAGTCATTCAGCAGCAGCCCCGCGGAAAAGATATTCCGCGGCGTCACGTTCACCTGCGCGCGAACCAGGTTGCTGCCGCGGATCAGGTGATTGGTGTTCCCGCTCTCCGGCAGTTCCTTGATGTAGATGTCGTCGTACTCCACCTCGAGCCCGTCGAAGAACCACGCGCGGTCGCGCTTGATCGGCCCCGAAAACGTAATGCGCGGCACCACCTTGTCGAACCGGATGCCATTGATGTTTTCAAACGACGGCAGGAAATCCGTTGCGTTGAATCGGAACTTGTTGTCGCCCATGCCGGTATAAAAAGCCACTACGCCTCCGGTGCTTCGTCCATACTGCACCGGGTAGCGCGTCGTCTCCTGGTCGATCGAGCGCACCGCATCCGCGCTGAAGCGCATCGCCAGGATCCCGCTCACCGGCGAGCGAATGTCGAAGTTGTCCAGCGTGTCGAGCGTCGCCCACGTCTCCGAGCCCGCCACGTGCACCTGCCCGCTCGCGTCCTGGATCACTCCGGGGAAATACGGCAGCAGATTGCGGATGTCGCGTGAAGTCGGATACGGAATATTGATGATTTCGGGCAGCGCGAGCGTCATCTTGTCCGGCACCTGCTCCGGATCGATACCCGGGGACGATGCCGAAACATTCACCTGCTGCATCACCATCTGCAAGTGCGTCAGCACAACGCGCACGTCTCGCGCCGTTGTGTCGGACTCGTTCATCTCGTCTAAGTAGAATCCCGGCTTTTGAACGCGCAGATGGTAAGCTTCGTTCCGCGAAAGGACAAAGTTTGCATGCCCGTTGTAGTCGGTCGCAACCCGAACAGCGGCGCTTCCCGTCTGCTCCACTATCCCCTCGGCGCCGGCCACCGCAGCGCCGTTCTCATCGACAACGGTGAGCGCGACGGCCGTCTGCGCTGAAGGCGTTTGCGGCAAGGCGAACTGCGCACACACCGCAAGCGCCAACATGCAAACTCTTCGCAATACAAGTGCTGTTGCCTGCATCGGTCCATCCGGCCCGGCGTTAGATGCGCGCGCCTCGAAGAAGCAGGGGAAGTCTAGCACGCGCGCAGTGTCCACCCTCGCATCGCTCCTGTCGCGAAATCACCCATCCATGTACAATTCAGATGATGCACCGGCTCCCGGCGCCAGCCCGGCGAGCCCCTCGGAATAGCGTGCATTTCCTCCGAGCCGGGATGGCGGAACTGGCAGACGCAGCGGACTCAAAATCCGCCGG
>DATFRB010000052.1:0-98069 GCA_035263625.1 Occallatibacter sp. | reverse complement strand
GCACGCCTGGGGCCCCGCCCGCTTTTGGCGGGGTAAGCGGACCGAGGGATCTGTGGTTGCTCCTCGCTCGCCCAGCCGCAGAATCTCACCAAACCGGCCCCAGGTTTTGGGGCCGGCTAACCCAATGCGTCAGCGCCCCATTTCACAACCTCAAGCTCGAACAGGCAGCCCTGGTCCCAGGAAAAGCAAGCACATCACAGCCGAGGGTGCCCCGGGACTCAATACCCTGTGGAAATCGCTGTCGAAGAAAGCCTGTCAAGTAGGGAAGAAAAAGCGAAAGACAGGCAACTGTCTTTATATCATAAGGTTATCCCTTGAAAAATTACCCTGGAAAGTGGCCGATCCACTTTTCAACCCTGTTAGACTTAGGAATAGAGAGAAAACTCCACTCCCGATGCCCGCCGAGCGCGGGCATTTTCGCTTTTCAGGGGCAAGGCATACGCACCGCCTGATTTTTTGCGCTGTAACTCTGGCCCCCCGGGACGCCCCCGCCGCAGCGGCCGGAAGAGGGGATGAACTTACTACAAATGTGTATGAAACTTACTACGTATGTGTAGGAAAATTACTGCATATGTGTGCGAAAATTACTACAAAAGCCGGTCAGGGGCAGCTCCGGACCCCGCATAATCAATCCGAAAACTCGACATTTTTGACCGGGAAAAGTGCTCCTCCCCCGTCCCCTGCGGACGGTGCCAAACGATCACCGCGCTCCGGGCCTGTTAACCAGAAAATAAATACCCCCCACCCCCCTCTCCTGTAACCACTTTGGAATGTGAGGGGCAAAAAGGGGGCAAAATGGTTAACGAATTGATAATAAATAACTTGTCCCAATTTCCAAATTTGCCCAAAACGCCACTTTTTTAACCCAAATTGCCACTTTTTAACCCACTTCGCAGGTCTTTTCAGGGGAATTGGAAGCCCGGCGCACTCCTGCCCCTCACCAGCGCCTGCTCGAACGGGCCACCTCTCTAAACGCTCTAATGGTTTGAAGCCGTCGTCTTCCACTCCCGCCACTCTTCGGCCGTGATCTCCCATATCTCGGACCTGAGCCGCCCGGACACATAATCGCGCTCCTCCACTCGAACAAGGTGCATGCCCTGCCGCTCCGAGATCCGCCGCGAAGCCACGTTCGCCGCCGCCTTGGGCACGCGCAGCCGCTCGAACCCCAGCACATCGAACCAGAAGTCGCAGGCCCACGCGCACGCCTCGCTCATCAGCCCGCGGCCGCGCCACTCCGGCACCAGCCAGAAGCCGCGGTTGTCTTCCTCCCCCGCGATCAACCCGATGCTTCCGATGATCCGCTCCTGCTCTTCGATCGGTCTCAGCGTCCAGTGCCACGACTCGCCGCGCTCCATCTTCGGGATCGCCATCTCGCGCAGGAACCGCTCGGCTCCATCGGGCGGATAAGGCCACGGCACCACCGCGTTGAGATAGCGCACGACATCCCACTGCGGAAACAGCGCCTGGATCTGCGGCGCGTCTTCGAGCCCGAGCGGCTTGAGAATCAGCCGCGCGGTACGGCCCTCGGGAATCGCGCAAGAAGGCGAAGTCATGGCCCATCATATCCGGTACGCGATAATGAGGCCTGGGGGATCGAACGCTTGAAGAGCGGATTCGTCGCCATCCTCGGCCGTCCCAACGTGGGCAAGAGCACCCTGCTCAACGCCCTCACCGGCGAGAAGGTGGCCATCGTCACCGCCAAGCCGCAGACCACGCGCAACCGCATCGCCGGCGTCGTGGAAGCACCCGCGCACAAGGGCAAACACCCCGCAGCGCAGATCGTCTTCGTCGATACGCCCGGCGTGCACAAGCCGGCATCGCAACTCGACCGCCGCATGCTCCAGGAAGTGCACGAGGCGCTCGAGACGCGCGACCTCGTGCTGGTGCTTGTGGACGCCACGCGCAGAGTGGGACTGAAAGAGCAAGCACCGGAACGCCAGGGATCATGGGCCACCGAAGACGAGTTCCTCTTCGGCCTCGTGCGCAAGCTCGATTGCCCCGTCTTCCTCGTCCTCACCAAGATCGATCTCATCGCCAAGGACCAGTTGCTGCCCATGATCGATGCGCTGGTCAAGGAGCACCAGTTCGCCGAAGTCATCCCGGTCAGCGCGCGCAAAAAGGACGGCCTCGACATCCTGCTGACGAAGATCATCGGCGCGCTGCCCGCCGGCGAACGCTACTTCCCGAAGGACCAGTACACAGACCAGCCCATGCGCTTCATGGTCGCCGAGCTGATCCGGGAGCGCATCCTCGTCGAAACCGGCGAGGAAGTCCCGTATGCCTCGGCAGTAGTGATCGAGCGCTTCGAAGAACCCGAAGCCTCGCCGCCACCCGCGAAGAAGAAAGGCGCGCCGGCGAAGCTGCCATTGACGCGTATCGCCGCCGCCATCTACTGCGAGCGCTCCGGCCAGAAAGCCATCCTGATCGGCAAGGGAGGCTCAAAGCTCAAGGAAATCGGGACGGGCGCCCGCAAGCAGATCGAGTCGCTGCTCGGCACGCGCGTCTACCTCGAACTGCACGTGATCGTCGAACCGAACTGGCGCGAGTCCAAAAGCTTTATCGAGTCTCTTGACTGGCGCAACCAGCTTGAACGGCTCGCCGAACAACAGGACGAAGAATAAGATCGCGGACTCTTCCTTGCTCATCGCCGGCCAACGCGACCTTGTTGACATCGTCCTCGTATCGCCGCGCAATCCGCTCAACATCGGCGCCGCGGCCCGCGCAATGGCTAACTTCGGCTTCTCCCGCCTCACCGTCGCCGCGCCCTGGGCGCCGCATTGGCGCGAAGCCAAATCCGCCGTCGGCGCTCCTGACCTGCTGGAGCAAGCCAAGAGCACGGAGAGCCTGTCCGAAGCCGTCGCACATTGCACTTTCGTAGTGGGCACCGGCACACTGACCCATCGCAAGCCCGAGCAGCCCGTCATCTCGCTGCCCTCTCTCGGCCCGCTGCTGCTCCGCGAGCTCGACCGCGGCCTCGCAAGCCGCATCGCCCTCGTCTTCGGCCCGGAGAAGCACGGCCTCACGCGCGATGACCTGTCCTACTGCCACGCGCTGGTCGAAATCCCGACCGACCCGCGCCAGCCCTCGATGAACCTCGGCCAGGCCGTCGCCGTCTGCCTGTACGAACTCGCCGTCGCGCGCCCGTCGGCGTCCGGCGCCCCAAACTTCGCTGGATCCAACCGGGATTCCGGCGATCCGGCCTCCTCCGCCGAGCTTGACCGCCTAGCCGCCCTGGTCGAAGAGACCATGATCGCCGCCGACTACTCCCCGCGCGCCATGCGCGCCGCCAACCGCCACGACCTGCGCCTGCTCGTCCGGAAGCTGTCGCCCTCCGCCCGCGAAACCCGCAGAATCCTGGGCATCTTCCGCCGCATCCTGTGGCGGCTGCGCCACAGTCACCAGCCCCGCGGGCCTCAATCCTGACCTGAACCTGGCCGGATTTCTTTGCCGCCCCCGGCCAACTCCGATCCATCGGCAGGCATATCCTGATAGAGTGGCCCAATCGGTCTTGCCCATGGTCTTGCCTATGCCCGAACCTGGTCGCCAGCTTCCCCGGCTGCTTCGCCGCGTCGTCGCGTGCAGTGTTTTCAGCCTCGGGGTAACCTCGGTAGCGCAGCAGCCCGCGCCCACCACGCCGCCGTCAAATCCGCAACCCGCGGCGCAACAGCCAGTTGCGCCCGCCCAAGACCCGGCCAGCCAGCCGCAGCCGGCTCAGCAGCCCCAACAAGCCGCGCCGCCACAACCGGCCGCTCAGCCCGCCTCCGCTGCCCCGCTTACGACGTCCAGCAGCTCGATTGACATACCTGAGATCAACGAAGACGAGGTCCGCCAGCAACTCCAGGGCAAGACCTTCTTCCTGCGCGGCGGCTATCTCGACAACACGCTGCACTTCGACGACCACGGCACGCTCGACGGCTCCTCGCCGCAAGCCTCCTACACGCTCAGCCTCGTCGAAATCACCCGCGTCCGCCTCGACAAGCGCCATCTCGAGCTCGAGGGCGAACGATACGGCCTGCACTTTCTCGGGGCCCTGCCGTCCGAAGACCAGTCCCAGGCCTACGACAAGGTCCGCCTCACCTCGAAGAAGAAGCCGCTCCGCATCACCATCGATCGCGAAGACGTCGTAAAGCCCAGGAAGGAAAAGGAGCCGAAAGGGCAACCGGCGATCGTCCCGGCCAAACCGCCGGCCACCGGTGCCAACCCGGCCCCGCCCGGCACATCCGCGCAGCCCCGCCTCCTCGCGCCCCCGCCTGAAATAGGCCGTCACGGCGTTACAGAGACCACCTCGCAGGACCAGGCCAACCACGCCCTCCGCCAGGCGATCGATCATGTCTTCTCGCCCGGCATCGACGACAAGATGATCTCGACGCTCCCTCAGTATTGGAAGCTCTATTACAAGTCCGTCGCCAACAAGCAGGAGTTCCGCCCGGACGACCCAAGTGTCCTGCGCGAAAACCAGGTGGACCACAAGGCGAAGCTGGTCTCCGTCTTCGAGCCTCCCTCGAACGAGTACGCGCAGACCAACGGTGTCGCCGGCATGGCCCTGTATCGGGTCGTGGTCAACCCCGACGGCACCCCCGGCGAGATTGCCGTCGACCGCCCCATCGGCTTCGGTCTCGACGAGAATGCCGTGGCAGAAATCCGCAAGGCGAGGTTCGAGCCCGCCATGAAGGACGGAAAACCCGTCCCCGTGCTGCTTGACCTCGTCGTGCAGTTCCGTATCTTCTCCAAGAGAACCGCGGCCGTGGCCAATGCATCTTCCCGGCCGGCGGGGCCCGAAGCGCCGGTGCTTCCTGGCCCGTACAGCGTGAACCTGCCCAAGCCACAGCAACCGGGGCAGGATCAAACACAGCAGCAACCTCAACCGCAGCAGTAGCGGAGCAGTTCCATGGAACTCACAACGCGCGAATCCTCCTCAGCAATTACCCTTTCGCCGGGCCTGCGCCTGCGCGCTGCTCTTGGGCTCGCCATCCTCGCCGATCTTGTGCAGATGGTTGTATTCCCGTTGTTTATCGAGGGCGCAGCCTCGCCCGCCGACGATGTCGTCGATCTCGGCATGGCCGGAATACTCACACTGCTTCTCGGCTGGAACTGGGAGTTCCTGCCTTCGTTCTTTGGCAAGTTGATCCCGGGCGTGGATATGGTCCCGCTGTGGACGCTCGCTGTCGCAAACGTGTACCGCAAGTCGAAGCGGTCCGCGGTGACGATCGAGAATCCATCGGGACCGCCGACGATCGACGGCAAGCTCCACAATTCATAACGCCGCGTGTGATCAGAAGTTCAGCGTGATCTTCGCCGTCAGCGACCGCGGCGTCACGTAGTGCGTTCCCGAAAACGTCGACAGGAAGTTGTAGAGCGCGTATTCGTTCGCGACGTTCACCGCCGTCAGGTCCAGGTCCACCTTGTAGTGGTCCGTGTTGAAGATGTTCTCCTTGCCGACCGAGACATCGAACAGGCTGCGCGGAACAATCCGCTGCGGGCTCTTGTCGTTGTCGCCGGTGTTGGGAGCGGGAATGTTGATCAGGCTCGACGAAAATTCGCTGGCCGGGCAGACAGACGGCAGTGGGTGGCCGGGCGTGGCGCGCTGACCGTTGCACATAAAGCCGGCCTGGAACTCCTGGTCGGCAGTCAACGGAATCGCCACGCTCGCCCCTGTGACGGGGTTGACCGTCGCGGGAATGTTCGTGTCGACCATTGCGATGGCCGGCGTGCCGTCCGGAAGCGTGGTGCTGGAGTTGCCGCAGGGCGAGTTTGGATTGGTCACCCCGTAACAGGGCGTCGCGCCCGCCACCTGGCCCGAGTCGTAATGCCAGTTGAATCCGCCCCAAAGGCCGCTCATGTGCTGCCCGTGAGGAATCGTGTACTGCACGTGCGCCGTCTGATTGAACCTTTCATCGTGATCGATGCGGAAGGGCAGACCGGTGTGGCCCACCGTCGCGCCAGCGCCCGCCACCTGCGGCGGAAAGAACCGCGCCGCCACCGACGACATCACCGAGTACGCGGTGAAGTTGTGAAACGACGGCATCTCCACGTGCAGCGCATATCCGGGGATCTTCGAGTTGTGCCAGTTGATCGGGAACGTGATGGGCGTGTTGCCGAGTACGCTGAAGTCGAACGCATTGTGCGTGTATTTCCAGATGTATTCGCCGCTCGCCACCAGGTGCTTGCCGATGGCCTGCTGCAAGCTCGCGTGGAATTCGTTGCGGTAGCCCGGCTGTTCTGTCGTCGCGACGCCTGGCGTGCAGCTCAGCAGGGGAGCCAGCACCGGGTCGCCGCAACCTTCGCTGGCCAGCACCAGGTTTTCGTTGAACGGCGTCTCGAGCGAGCGCGCATAAGAGACGCTCAGAACTGATCCCGAAGGCTTGATGTTGTAAGCCAGCCCCATGCGCGGCTCGACCTGGCTCGCGTCCGTGAGCCCCTTGTAGAGGTCGCCCCGGACGCCCAGGTTCGCCGTCCAGTTGCCGGCCTTGATCTGGTCCTGAACATACATCCCGAGAATCTTGATGTCCGCCGTGCCCTTGTAGTGGTAGTAGCTGCCTCCGCGGGTCAGGTCCCAGGGCGCCAGCACCGGAAGGTATTCGGGGTTCGGGGTCGCAGCGCCAACGCACTGTGACGGGTTTGAATACCCCGCGAGTGGATTGCCGCCGGCGTCCATGCAGGGCGAGCTGAATGCGTAAAACGGGTACACCACCCCGAGGCTGTCATTCTCGCGCAGAAACGTCGTGTCGTATTCCGCGCCCGCCTTGAAGTTATGCGCGCCGTGGATATACGAGAAACTCGAGCTCGCGCCCGCGTTCGTCAGTGTGCGGTATTGCGCGATCGACGAGGTCTGCAGGTTCGCAGGTCCAAGATCGGCGAGCGGATTGCCGCTCGGGTAGTAGTGATACGCATCGCGCCGGATATACGTCGTCAGGTTGAACACCGAGTTTGTGTTGACCACGTGTGTGTAGGTCGGCGCGAAATTCAGCGTCTCGATCTGCGAACGCTGGTCGGTATTGCCGACGTTGCCGAAGACCGGGCTCGGGCCGGCGCCCGCGCCTACCACGTTCTCGACGTTCAGGTTGTCGAACGCATTCGGGTTCTGGAACCACGACCGGCTGTAGTTCATGTCCACATGCATCGAGTCGGCCGGAGTAAACGTGTAGTCGACGCGGTCGAACAAGTTTTCTTCGTTGCCCTTGTCGTGCATCACGGCAAACTCCGGCGGATCGAGAAAGCGGCCGGTGTTCAGCCCATCGAGCTCGACGAAGTTTCCCCACTTCTGCCCGCCATAGGCGAGGTCGAGGCCGTAAGTCGCCGATCCAAATGTCCCGTAGGAGCCGCTGATGCTGCCCGTCGGCTTTGTCACTCCCTGGCCGGATCGCGTAGTGGCCACAATCACGAGGCTCGTCTTGCCGCCATATTCGGCGGGCGGAGCTCCGCTGATCACTTCCATCGACTGGATCGAATTCGACGGCAACTGGTTTGAGAATGTCTTGCTCTGCTGGTCGGTGATCGACTGGCCGTCCACCGAGAAGGAGTTTTCGGCATGGTCGCCGAGGCCATGCACCATGCCGTTGGAGTCGGCGCTCGCTCCCGGAGTGGTTGCCGTCACGAGCGAGCTCATCGAGGATGACATGCTCTCGAGCGGCACCTTCGAGAACTGGTCTCGATCCACATCGGTGTGAAACGTTGGATCATTCTCAACGAGATCCCCGGTAGTCGCTTCCACGGTCACGGTTGTGGCCGCCGCAACGATCTGCAGAACCAGGTTCAGGTTGATGGCAACGGAGGACCGCACTTCTACCGCCTGCTTCAGCGGCTCAAAACCCGTTGCGTTTACCGATAACTGATATGGATTGAAGGCGATATTCGCGAATGAAAACTGCCCGGTCCCGTCGGTGGTTGCAGTCCTGTCCGTGCTGGTCACGCTGTTGGACAGGCGCACGGTCGCGCCCGGGATCACGGCGCCCGTGGGGTCCGTGACCGTGCCATGAATGGCGCCGGCATTGCCGTTCTGGGCGGCAAACACCGCCCCGGACCAAAGGATCAGCCCTGAAAGTAGAAAAGCTCGAAAAATCGCGCCGCGAAGAAACGGCATAAACTGCGCCTCCGGAATATGGGCCGTTGAAACGTTTGGCCTGGCGGCTGTGGGCTCGCTCGCGCGGGCCCCGGCGCTCTCGAATCTCCGGATCAGCTTCGAACGGCCCGCCAACGGCTCCGCTCAGAGAACGGTGCGGCGGATCGACTGATTTGCTGCACTTGGGAGACCGGGAGATGCGTCAGCAGCCGATGGGAGGAGGACGGGTAAATAACGTCGGATGCCAGGGCCGGATCGCCGGACGCACTTCAGGTACCGCATCGGAGGTGCCAATCTGAACCAGGATGATGACCGCGGCGGCGATCGCCGCCGGGACCACGGTATGCAGCACGACGCAAAGCTGGCAGTGATCGGCGTCGCTTGCCGTCTGGTGTACGTGGGCTACCTGAACAAACGCAAGCAGGGCCAGCAGCAGCAGGCACAGCACCGCGGTCGCCACCGCGAAGGTGCGCGATCTGGTCCAGTCTGGCTGAAAACGGTGCAAAAGCCTCTAACCCCTTACTTCAAGGATACACAGAATTGGATGCGGAGATCGACCCGGCGTTTACATGCCGGCCTTTGGGAGCCGAAAGGAGCCTACCGGTTGGACTCTTACGCGTCTAAAATGTGAGGGCTGAGAGGGAGAATCATGGGAGCTCTGTTTCGTCCAAATGCGCTTCTGCGGGCCGTATTTGGCGTTGTTCTTGTTGGTCTTGTGGCGGTTGCGGCAGGGGCGCAAAACAAGCTCCCGGTCAAACCGGCCGCTCCCGGAACAGGTACCAATCACCGGCTCATTCTGAAGGACGGCTCCTACCAGATCGTCCGGAAATACGAGATCGTCGGGGATCGCGTCCGCTACATCTCGGTAGAGCGCGGCGGCGACTGGGAGGAACTGCCCAGCGAACTCGTAGACTGGGACGCCACCCGTAAGTGGGAGAAGGACCACGTTGAGCCGGCCTACCCCGACGATTCATCGCCGGCCATTAAAGAGGCCGAATCGATCGACAAGGAGGAGGCCGACGAACGCACCGAGGAAAAAGCCCGCATGCCCGAGGTGGCCAAGGGGCTCGAGCTTCCCGACGAAGATTCCGTGTTCGCGCTCGACACCTATGAAGGCACTCCGGAGCTGGTCGAGTTGAAGCCAAACGACCTGGCCGTGGATGCGAAGACCCATCACGGGCTCGCCGTGTTAAACCCCATGGCCGGCTCGCGCGCTTCAATCGAGCTGCCCGGCGCCCACTCCAGGATCCACCTGCACGTGAACGACCCGGTCATCTACCTCTCGCTGAATGTCACCGACGACGCCGAAACCGTCTTATCCCACGCGCATACAGTTGAAACCGGCGGCGCGAAGGAAATTGCAAATTCAAAACACGGAGCGCACTCGCCGCAATCCGGATTCGCCATAGTGCGCGTTGACCAGCGGCAGGCCGTGCGGATCGTGGGTGGGCTCCGGCTGAGCCCCACGGGCAAGGTCACGCAGAGCGAAGACGTGGTGCCCACTACCGTCGAGGTCATGCCGGGCAAACACTGGCTTAAGGTCATGCCGGCTGAAAAGCTCGTCATCGGCGAGTACGCGCTGGTCGAGATCATCTCGCCGTCGGAGATCAGCGAGACCGTCTGGGACTTCAACGTGAATCCGACGCTGGGCGATAACCCCGGCTCGATTGGCCCGATCCTCAAGCAGATCTCCGACCGCTGAGGACGGCTGCAGCAGGCCGCATACAAATTCATGGGCGCTTCCGGTCCGCCCGGGGCCCGCAGGGATTTAGGATGGTTCTGAATCCATCACACTCCCCCGGAGGCGAATCCCTATGCGTTACGCCGGCGAAAGCCTGTGGAAGCTTTCCTATGCCGACCTGGCCCAGCGGTGCCAGGAAGTCGGACATGACAAGGCCAGCAAAGTCGATCCGCTCCTGCGCGAGGAGGTTCGGCTGCTGCATAACGCGTGGGCGGACGCATTCTCCATCAACACGCACGAGGAAGGCGGCCAGCAGCGCCAGAATCAAGCGATCTTCGCGCTGCGCAAGCGAACCATCGAGCTACTGATCAAGACCGGCGAATGGGCCCAGGCATAGCCCCTACTGCGTGGCCGCATCTGCGCGGGCCTTCACAAGGCGGATGCGGCGCTTCTCCCATTCCTCGGAAGAGAACAGGCGCGGTCCGACCTCGATGAGGCGCGGCATCATGTTGAAGACCGAGATCCGGCTCCACGGGCGCCCGTCCCGCTGGCGGAAACCCTTTTCGTTCAGGTCGCTGACGATCGCCGAGTAGGAAAAATCCTGCGCCAGCAGGTCCATCATGATCAGCAGCGCCTGATTTTCCGCAGGGTGAACTTCCAGCCGCTTGCAGTCGTCTGAGATGCGGAGCCCGTACGGTATTACTTCGGCGAAGGCGCTGTCCGGGGGTGCTTCAGCATCGGGAAGTTCGCGCCGCCATTCGATCGATACCATCTGCCAGCCTGCGGCGGTGCGCTGCTGGATGATGTCGGGGCTGAAGGGACCCGAGATTACGTCGCGCATACGCTCGAAGTACGCCATAGCCGGTCCTCCAATGAAACTGCCTTCAAGGGTCGCGAGCAATTCACGGACCACAAATGTCCCACGAAATGGCAGCGATAACCTATTCATTTCAGGACAGTAACGTGCGATGGTGCCGAACGGAAGCGCCTTTCGGTTGTCCAGTTTCGCAATGTGGTGTCCGGTTTCGCACAAAATGATCGCCGCGCGGTGCAGCTGTCAAAACGTGGTTGTAAGCCGGACCTGGGCGCTGCGCGGTGGCCCGATTGCATTGCCTGAGAACAGTCCCCCGAAGTCGATCACATTGAGAATGTTGTTGAGGTTTTGCCCGTCGGCCTGGAGTTGCACGTTAACCCGTTCAGAACGGTAAAGGTCGGCTCCGGCTGAAGCGTTCACCTGAAATGCAGGATAGATGCGCCCGCGATCGAAGTTGATGCGGTCGAGAACCTGCTGCCCGTACTGTTCGAGCACGGTGGACGGGTCCCCATCAAATTCGAAGGGAAGTCCGGAGTCAAACTGGATTCCGCCAGCCAGCCAGAACCGGGGATGGACCTGGTAACGGACGCGGCCGCGCACCGTGTTGCGCTGATCCTGAGAATTCGGGAAGTGTCCGGTCAGTTGCGTCTCCGCGGCCGTCGCGTTGTCGCCGAGGAAAAGCCCGCCTGTCACCGGATTCCACGCGTTGCCTACCTCCCACGAGTAACTGAGAAACCCGGAGAATTTTCCCCACGTCGGCAGGTCGAGCTTGCCTTCGGCGCCGTAGATGATGGCCTTGCGAAAGGCTATAGGGAAGCTGACCGTTGTGTTGTTGATCTGGTCGTCGTCGGCGTAGTCGTGGATAACGCGCCGGAAATAGTTGACGTCGAGCTTTGCCTTGCCGAAGACCGACTGCGTGAGGCCGCCCTCGAAGTAGTCACCGACAGAAGGCTGAACAGGCAGCCGGAGAAATGTCGACGGATCGAGTGACTCGATCTCGGCCGAACTCGAGAGCAGGATGTTTTCAGAAGAAGGCGTCTGGAAGACGCGGTCGTACGCGAAGTGCAGGATCGTGCCCGAAGACGAAAGACAGCGTGAGATCGCGAACCGCGGCTGAACCTCCTGCCTGTTGACCAGAAGCTGGTAGTGGTCCCACCGGAGGCCGGCGTTCACTGACCATTTCCCCAGGTGAACAAGATCCTGAACAAAGACCGACTGCTCGAGATCGGGCCGCTCGCCAGTGAAGGAGAATGTGAGCGGCGTCCCGTCGTCGAACTGGGTCGGGTCGGTGATGTTGTAGCTCGTATCTTCGTGAAGGAACGTGTTGTCGGACTCGACTCCGGCCTTCCATTCGCTCCGGCCGCGATCGGCGACAACCATGGCCTTTAAGTAACCCTCGCGGAACCGGTTGTTCTCGAAGACCTGCACCGGAGTCGATTCCGGGTTTGAGGTGAAGCCGTTGGCGGTGTCGCGCACCATGCCTCCAAACCTCGCCAGTGTCTGAGGCGAGAATGCGTGCTCGTAGGAGGCGATGCCCATGGTCTCGATATTGTCGGCCGTCTGCCGCTGGCTCGCGGCCTGCTGCACCTGCTCGTTGGGAATGTCGTAGCGCGATAATTCGTGGCGGACATTGAGGCTGAGGCGGTCGTTTGTTGAGAGCTCGCGTTCGTATCGAAGCGCGAAATCGCCGAGGGTTCCGGTGTTCGAATAGTTTTGCGGGACCACCGGATTGAGGTAGTGATCGGTCATGCTTCCGCTGGCGCTGCCGCCGATCGTGTTTCTGCCCGCAGTGTATTGCTCCTCGGCAAACGCGCTTGCACTGTTGAAGCTGCCGCCCGCCAGCACGACATCGCCGTGCGACCCCGGCTGCTGGTTCTGCACCGTATTCACCTCGACGACGCCCCCCATCTTGCGGCCGTACTCGGCGGGAATTCCCGCGGTGTAGATGCTCATCGACTCAACGTCGTCGGCTTCGATCTCGGGACCAAAACTGGGAGAGCGGTTGTCGGTGAGAGGAATGCCGTCGACGACGAACTGCGTCTGGTACTCGGAGCCGCGCGGATGAAGGACGGCGTTCCCTTCGTACACCCAGCCGGGCTGCGAATTGACCACGTCCTGAATGGAGCGGCCGGGAATCGAGCTGAGGCGATGCTGAATGAACGCTGAGCCGACCTGTTCGACGTTGCCGGGTTGTTCGGGATCGAGCAGAGTATTCGCAGCCTGAACCGCGACGGTCTGCTGTATCGCGGCGAGTTTGAGCGCGATCGAATGTGTGACCGGGATCGATGAGCGGACAGAGATGGTCTCCTCAACTGGCGCGAATCCCAGTTGATCGATGCTCAGGCGGTAGATCCCAAAGGGAATTCTGGCAACATCAAGATTTCCCTGCTTGTCGGTCTCGAGATTGGCGACGTATTGATTGGCTTGGCTGAGGAGGTGAATCGTAGCCTGCAGGCCGCGGCCGGAGGGGTCGGCGACGCGGAGCCGCAATTCTCCGCTCGCGCTCTGGCTGAAAGCGGGCACGGCGCCAAGGAAAACCAAGAGGAGGAGACAGCGCTTTAACGGCATAGCCTTGCAAATCGTCGGCACCTTCAGTTTATGGGAGATCGCGGCGAGAGAGTCGAAATGCCGAGTACGCGCCCTCATTCGGGAAATTCCAATTCACGCAATGATGTTCAGCATTTTCCCGCCAACGCGGCAGACTGATGGTTAGATGCCGATTGGCGATTACTCGCGCACGCTGATGCCGAGCGCCTTCATCTTGCGGTAAAGATGGCTGCGCTCGAGGCCAAGGAGTTCGGCGGCGCGGCTTACGTTGTTTCGGGCTTCCTCGATCTTCTTGAGAATGTAGTCGCGCTCGTAGGCGTCGCGCGCCTGCTGGAGCGAGGAGAAGCTTTCGCCGGAGCGGGAGCCGGTCTTCTGGGCAAGCGGAGGAAGATGCCTGCGCTCGATGCGCAGCGCGCGCGGGTTGAGGATGAGCACGCGCTCGATCACGTTCTTAAGTTCGCGCACGTTTCCGGGCCAGTGATATGCGGCTAGCGCGTCGAGGGCTTCCGGGGTGATCTCCATGCGCGGGCGGCCGTACTGGCGGCCGAAGCTCGCGAGAAATTCGCCCACCAGGGGCGGAATGTCTTCCTTGCGCTCGCGCAGCGGGGGCACGAAGAACGGAACAACATTGAGGCGGTAGAAGAGGTCTTCGCGGAAGTTGCCCTTGGCGATCTCCTCTTCGAGGTCCTTGTTGGTGGAGGCGATGAGTCGCACGTCGACGCGGAGGGGCTGCGTGCCGCCGACCGGCGTGAACATCTGGTCGTCGAGCGCGCTGAGCACCTTGGCCTGCGTCTTGAGGCTCATGTCGCCCACTTCGTCGAGGAAGAGCGATCCGCCGTCGGCGCGCTCGAGGGTGCCGCGCTGGTCGGGCCGCGCGTCGGACTGCGCGCCGTGGCGATAGCCGAAGAGTTCCGCCTCGATGTGCGCCTCGGGAATGGCGGCACAGTTCAGTTCGACGAAGACGCGGTCGCGGCGCAGGCTTTCGGCATGAATCGAACGCGCGATAAGCTCCTTGCCGGTACCGGATTCGCCGTAAATCAGAACGCGGCCATTGGTGGGAGCCATAAGACGGATCTGCTGGCGCAGCGCCTTGAGCGGAACGCTGTTGCCGGTGAGGACCGCGTTGGCGCTGAACTGCCGCTTGAATTCCAGGTTCTCTTTCTGCAACCGCCGAGCCTCGACGGCATTTTTGACGACAATAAGAGTCCGCTCGAGCGAAAGCGGCTTCTCAAGGAAGTCGTATGCGCCGAGCTTGGTGGCTTTGACGGCGGTCTCGATGGTGCCGTGGCCGCTGATGATGATGACTTCAGGGCGCGTTTCCGGCGAAAGCTGGTGAAGATCGGTGAGAACGTCCAGACCGTCGCGATCGGGCAGCCAGATATCCAGCAGAACCACGTCGTACGCCGCGTCATCGAGCAGCACGCGGGTCTCTGCGGCGGTGGCGGCGCTGGCCACGCCGTAGCCTTCTTCGCGCAGGATCTCCTCGAGTGACTGCCGGATATCGGCTTCGTCGTCCACCACGAGCACATGGTTCATCCGTGCATTTCCTTTATTCTCTCGGGCTCGGCCTCGACATGGTTCCCTGCCGGCTCCATGAGCGGAATGCGCACGACAAAGCGGGCGCCTTTCGGCTCGTTGCTCTCGGCGCGGAGTGAGCCGCCGTGCTCCTGCACAATTTTGGCAGCGATGGATAAGCCCAGGCCGGTGCCGCGATGCTTGGTGGAGTAGAAGGGCAAAAACAGCCGTTCGCGGATCTCGTCGGTGAGGCCGTGGCCGGTGTCGGAGACCGTGACCTCGACCGCCGAGCCATCTTCGCTCAAAGCGCTGCCGACGCAGAGCTCTCGGAGCAGGCTGCCCTGCATGGCCTCCGCGGCGTTGTCGATGAGGTTGGCGAGCGCCCGGCGGATCGCTTCGGGATCGGCGAGCACGGGCGGGACATTTGCGGCAAGATCGCGCTTGACGTTGATGTCCTCGAGGCGGCCGGCGAAGAGTGCAAGGGCTTCGTCGGCCACGCGATTCATGTCGCATGGGCGCGGCTGCGGCGCGGGGAACTGGGCAAGGGCTGAAAATTGATCAACCAGGGTGCGCAGCGTGCCGACGCTGCCGAGGATGATTTCGGCGCACTTGCGTATGATGCCCGGCGAGTCGGGCTGAGCCCGTTCGAGGTGCTTGGTGATGCGCTCGGCAGAGAGAGCTATGGGTGTAAGCGGGTTTTTGATTTCGTGGGCTACGCGCTGGGCGACTTCCTTCCAGGCGAGCTGTCGCTGGGCGCGGAGCAGCTCTGAGGTGTCTTCAATCACGAGCACGGTTCCGGTTTTGCGGTGCGCCAGGTCAAGTCGCGCGCTGGTGACGGCAAGGTGCATGGTGCGACCACGCTGATGCAGTTCCAACTCGACCGAAGCGGCGCCCATGCGCTGCCCGCGGCGGATGACGGCGGCGAAGTCATCGGCGTGCTCCTGGGGAAGCAGCGATGCGAGGGCCTCTCCGCGGAAATCGGCGTCGATTGACCGCCCCATCAGGGACGCGAACGCCCGATTTGCCTGAAGCACCACGCCGCCCGCGTCGAGCGTGACGACTCCGCTGGGGATGGTTTCGAGAATCGTCTCCAGCTCGCGCCGGCGCTCTTCGATTGCCTGGTTGGCGGCGGTCAACTGTGCGGACGAGCTATCGGCTATCTGCCGGCTCGTCTCGAGATCAGCGGCCATGTGATTGAACGACCGCACCAGCTCGGCCATCTCGCCTGTGGTTAAGAGTTCCACGCGCTGCCCGTACTTGCCGGTGGCAATCTCGTTCATGGCATCGGCAAGAGCCGCGACCGGGCGCGTGATCTGTTTCGAGAGGAACAGGGCGAGCCAGACGCCGGAGAAGAAGATGAAGACCGTAAGCAGGAGGAGCAGGAGAAAGAAATTGGAGCGGATCTGCCGGCGCATGCGGTAGAGCTTCCAGTATTCCGTGGTGCCGATGCGGATGCGCGCCGTGGTCTGGCTCAGGCCCTGCGGCATGGGCAGCGCGGCGAGCACCACTTTGCCCGACGAGGTGACTGAGGTGCCCAGCGCGTACTCCTGTTCGCCGATACGAAGAATCGGCTCGTCCGTTCGTTTCGCGGCAAAAAGGAGATTCGCATAGAGCGGGCCATGAAGCGGAATGGGCGGCGCGGTCTCTCCCTCCTCCGTTCGGTCGGGCAGCCATGGGATCAGGCTCGCAGGAGCCGTGTCTGCCGGGGCATCGAAGACGCTCAGGACGCGCTTGTCACTTGAGTAAACAATGACGAAGCCACCCTGCAGACTGAGGCGGTGGGCACTGAGGACCCCCTGGAGTGCCGCGAAGTCCTTGTCCGGAGCACCCGAGGCGGCGATGGAGGCGGCCTCGCTGCGCGCATTGCTGGCGACGTACTGCGCCAGTTCGAGCACGACGCGGATCGAGTCGTCGCGCAGCTCGGACATGTTGGGAGAGAACCAGCGGTCGATGGTCCGGTTCATGAGAAAGAAGCTGAACAGGAACATGAACGTGGCGGGCGTGAGCGCGATGATCGCCGCGCCCAGCACCATGCGCGTCCGAAGTCGGGCGCCGAGCGCGCTCGAGCCCTGGTCGGCGTAGAGCTTGAGCAGGTTCCTCAACAGCAGCATCAGCAACGCGATGAGCATGAGGAACAGCAGGACGGTCAGGCCGAAGAACGCCAGAGTTTCCCCGGAAGTATCCGGGGTGAGGAAGCTCACGTGTGTGGTATTGAATGCGTTAAGAGCCCCCAGCAGCGCGAAAACAAAGATGACTCCGCCCGCAAGCAGAATGATCCAGCGTAGCCGGGGATTCGCCTTGAAAGGCATGGGGGGATTATAGAAGCAGTGGTCAGCGAACAGTCATCAGTGTTCACGCGAGGAGCGCGGCGGGCGGGGTGAAGTCGCGCTTCTGGCTTTCGGCCACTCCCCGGTGGGTAAGTTGCCCCATCCAGGTGTTGAGCCCCTCGGCGAAGCCCGGATCCTGCCTGAGCGCCTCGCGCGCGCCGTGGTTGGCGATGCGGAGCACATAGGGGAACGTCGCGTTGGTCAGGGCAAGCGTGGAGGTGTGCGGCACGGCTCCCGGCATGTTGGTCACGCAGTAATGCACCACGCCGTCCACCGTATAGCTGGGATCGGAATGCGACGTCGGGCGCGCCGTTTCAACGCAGCCTCCCTGGTCGATCGCGACATCGACGATGACCGCGCCTTTCTTCATGCGCGAAACCATCTGCCGCGTGACGATTTTGGGCGCCGTTGCGCCGGGAATAAGCACACCCCCGATCACCAGGTCGGCCTCGCGGGTAGCGTGGGCGACGTTATAGCTGTTCGAGGCAAGCGTGTAGACGCGGCCATTGAAGATGTCGTCGATTTCGCGCAGCCGGTTGAGGTTGAGGTCGATGAGCGTAACCTTGGCGCCGAACCCGAGGGCGATGCGCGCCGCGTTGGTACCCACGACGCCGCCGCCGATAACGGTTACGTGCGCTGGAGGCACTCCCGGCACGCCGCCGAGCAGGATGCCGCGGCCGCCTTTTTCCTTCTCCAGATAAGATGCCCCGACCTGCACGCTCATCCTGCCGGCGACTTCGCTCATGGGCGTCAGCAGAGGCAGCGTCCCCTGGCGGTCGCGGACAGTTTCGTATGCAATGCCGATGACTTTGGCGTCGAGGAGCTTGTTGGTGAGATTGGGAATCGGCGCGAGGTGGAGGTAAGTGAAGAGCACCAGGCCGCTGCGAAAGTAGGGGTACTCAGTCTCAATGGGCTCCTTGACCTTGACGACCATTTCGGACTTGCCCCAGACGTGGCCTCGGTCGCCGACGATCTCGGCCCCGGCGTCCTGGTATTCGGCATCGGGAAAGCTCGAGAGCGCGCCGGCTTGGGTTTCGACCAGCAACCTGTGGCCGGCGTCGGTGAGGGCCTTGACGCCCGCGGGGGTGACGGCGACGCGCGCTTCGTTGTCCTTGATCTCCTTGGGGACCCCGATGATCATTGCTGTCCTCCTCAGGGTGCATCGAAACGCACTCCGGCCTCAAACATCCTACGTCGCAAAGTGCTTCCAATGTGTGCAAAGTTGGTAGTAAAACGGGAACATGAGAACGAAACGTGAGAGCCGCCCCGAAGAGGCGCACGAAACGGCCGCAGTCCCGGCTGAAAATGGCATGGATGACCTGGACCTGGCGATTTTGCGCATGCTCGAGAAAAATGGGCGCGCGACGAACTACGAGGTCGGCGAGGCGGTGGGGCTTTCTGCCTCCGCGGCATCCCGGCGCATCCAGGCGCTCGAGTCGATGGGCGCCATCCGCGGCTACCGGGCGCTGATCGACGACCGCCTGCTGGGCAAGCACATGACCGTGTTCGTCCGGGTGACGCTCGAGCGGCAGTCGGCGCCGGTACTGGCCGGCTTTGAAGCGGCGGTGCGGCATACGCGTGGAATCGTGAGCTGCCACCTGATGGCCGGCCAGTACGACTACATGCTCGTGGCGCACGTGGCGGATATCGACGACTACGGCCGGCTGCATCAGAATGAGCTGTCGCACCTGCCTGGCGTGACGCGGCTCGAGACGAGCTTTGCGCTCAGGGATGTGATGGACACTGCGAAGGCCTGACAAGCTACGTCGGGATAGGGCTGCCCGAGGCTGGTGCAGTCTCGTTGATGCCGACATTTCGGAATCATTTGAAACGCACGAAGGAAAGCTGCCAACGATTTCTGAGAGTTTTTAACTCGACAGGCCCGCTCTGGCCCCGGTAGCATGAGTCACTTATTTTCCCCGGCCCCTCGGTTTGACGCCGCTCTGCTCTTCCTCTCTCGCGGCTCTCCCATTCAGGTCTTTTGAATCCCAGAGTGGAATTTCCCCGGAGGTCACGATGGTTCCCAGTACAATGCTCTCTCTGAGCCCGTGCCGGCGTTCGATGTCGAAGCCTTTGCCGGTTGCTATTCACCCTCTAACAATCACATTTGCTTTAGCCACGGTGCTGATCGCTCTGGCGACTCCGCCAGTAATCGCGCAGGACGACTCGCAAGCCTCAAGCCAGGTGGAGCACACACCTCCGGGTCCGATGCCGCGATTTACGGATACCCCCCGAGCGCCCAGGAAGAACCTTGACCATGACGCGCTCATCCCGAATGTCACCGGGGTGCTGGACGACTTCAACGACACCACGCCCACGGGATGGTGGATGTACACGGGGCAGACGCCCGCCCAGGTAACGAGCCTGCTGAGCACGCTCGATGCGCGTATCGTGGATATTTCGGTTGACTCCATCGCGCCCACCTTTACGGTCACGCTGGTCTCAAACACGGGCGCCTACGCGAAGGGGTGGTGGTGGTACTACGGGTTGACGGCGGCGCAGGTAAGTTCTGAGTTGACTGCGAACAACGCGCGACCGATCTCGCTTAAGGCTTACGACATCGGGAGCGGGCAGATCCGGTTTGCAGTCGTCATGATTGCCAACACAGGCGGCGACGCCGAGGCGTATTGGTGGTATTACGGAGAGTCGGGATCAAATATCGGGAGCCTGGCGACGGCGAACAAGGCGCGCCTGCAAACTGTCGATTCCTATGTCAGTTTGAGCACCACGTACTACACCGCGATCATGGTCTCGAACTCCAATAACGAGGCCTGGTGGTGGTATTACAACGTGTCGCCCACTACCATCAACAACTCCATCACCGCGAACAAGAGCCGGCTGTTCTATTTGAGTGCGGCCGGAGGCGGAAACTTCAACGCGATCCTGGAGGGCTGTTCGGGCGGCTGCGCCGAGTGGTGGTGGTACTACGGGGCTTTAGCGAGCGGTCTGGTTACCCGTGCGGGGCAGAACGGCGCCCGAATGGTGGCCACGACCACTTATCCCGGTTGCGGCGGGACGTGCTATGCGGGGCCGATGATCAACAACTCGAACGCCATCACGACGCGGGTGGGCAATATCCTTCGCGGCGGAGAAGGTGGCACGCAGGGCCTTTACCTGAAGAAGGTGGACGGGCCCGTGTTGGCCAACCTCGAGGACGGTTTTGTATATGAACCGGCGAGCGCCATCAAAGTGGTGAATAATCTCTACGGCATGTTCCAGGTGCAACTTGGCAACGCGGAGGAGAACACCGCAATCCCGCATTACACAAATGGGCCGGACAGCTGCCCCGTCCCGCCGACCGTCAGCGGAACCGAGCCTCTCGATCTCGCCCTTCGCGAGATGATGTGGCACTCGGACAATGCGCGAACGGCAGAGATCGACGATTACTTCGGCTTCGCGAACGTGAACGCCCTGGCCGGGATCATCGGGATGAAGAACACGAAGTTCAACGGGTATGTGGGGTGCGGTAATGAGCCGCGCAACACCTTCACCCTCGATGACGCCGGACGGCTCTACGAAGACGTAGCCAACCAGACCATACTGGATGCAACCCACCGCGGCGAATTCTACAGCAGCATGGCCGGACGCGCGCAGTACGAGTCGGAGGGCTCCGACTGGACTGCCGTTTGGAGCACTGACATTCCCAACATCATCAACCAGGTGGCTCCAGCGGGTACCACTGCCGCGCAGAAGACGGCCTACATGAACGCGATGAATGTGGCGTACAAGGCCGGCGGTTACGTGCTGTGCCCGACAACCGGGAATGTGGAAGACATCGACATCGCCGGATGGTTCCAGGTCCCCGTCTGCACATCGAGCGGCGCCACCTATGCGGAATACGAGTGGGGCATCTTCCTGGCGAACGTGCCGAAAGCCACCTGCGACTCGAGCACTACAACCGCGGATAACATCTTTACCGCGGCCAAGAGTGAACTCATGCGCGAACAGATCCAGGCCGGAATGGCATCTTGCAACGGAAAGTCGCTGAATGTGCTGACGTACAGCCCGGCCAGCCTGACGTTTCCGTCACAAACTGTCGGCACCACGAGCGCCAACAAGACGATCACGATCACCAACAATGAAGCCTCGGCGATTACGGGCTTGACCATTGCCATTTATGGCGAGTTCCTTGAGACCAACAATTGTCCCGGTTCGCTGGCGGCGGGGGGCTCGTGCACCGTCACGGTGCAATTCGCTCCGGCCGGCACCCTCGAGCGGACCGGCGCCGTCGTTGTGAGCGATGACGGTACCGGTCAGCCGCAGACGATTGAATTGACGGGCACCGGCAGCTAGGCCACGCCGCTCCCGTACCGCATTTGAACAAACCGGCTGGCAGACCTTTCGCAGGCTGCCAGCCGTTATTTCTGCTGCCGGCCTGACAGGGTCCAGCGTGATCTCCTTGATGCCAATGTGCTGCCCGCAATTCCTGGCGTGGCCTTGTTCGCTCGCAAAATCCCATCGGTTGGCGCAAAACCTGCCGGTTCGGTGAAAATCACATTATGCTTCGAAGAGTTTGTTCTCTGGCCGCGATGGCATTCTCCTTCAACGTCATCGCCGGCGCCCAATCGGCGGCTCAACTGCCAAGCGATCCGGAACCCGCCCCGGTCGCTACGACCGTCCGCAATTTCCCGCGCAACTTCCTTCACGATCAGGCCGGCATCTGGACCGCTCCGCTGCGGGCGGACGAAGGCGACGCGGTCATGGGGTTGCTCTTCGTTGCCTCCGCCGGTGCCTTGGGGTCCGAGGACACCAATATCATGCAGCACCACTTCCTCGACCAGACCACGGCCGGCCATGCCAATACTGCTTCCACGGGGCTCACAGGCTTCCTGGTCGCCGCTCCAGTCGCCTACTTCGGCATAGGCCGCTACAAGCACAGCCCTGCGGCCGAGGAAACGGGCATATTAGCCGGCGAGGCTATCGTCGATAGCCTTGCGGTCAATGAGGTATTCAAGATCGCTTCCCGGCGCGAACGGCCCGCTGTGAACAACGCCAAGGGGCTTTTCTTCCAACCGAACGTCGGCTTTGATTCCTCGTTCGCGTCCAATCACAGCGTCGTTGCCTGGTCGTCCGCCACCGTCATCGCGTCCGAGAGCGACAGCTTTCTCGTTAAGCTTGCCGCCTATGGAATGGCGACCGGAGTGAGCGCGACACGTGTCATCGGCCGCGATCACTTTCCATCCGATGTATATGTCGCCTCTGCCGTGGGATGGATGATCGGCCGCTACGTGTTTCATCACCACGCCATAAAGCGTGATTGAGTAACCTGGGCTCCGGAATCTCAATTCCTGATACAAATCTCAGCCCGCGTGCGCTACCCTTGGAAACGCTCGAATGTACTCCCCGCATTGAGCCAGGAGATTCCATGCCGTTGAAGCTTGCTGTTCGCGTCTGCTGTCTAGCCGCCTGTCTTTGCTTCCTGATTCCTCACTCCGCCGGGCAGATGCCGTCCCCCGTATCAGTGCTGGGGCACACGCCGGGCGACGACTTCTATCTCGCCGATTACGAGGACACGATTCGGTACTTCCATGCGCTTGCCGCCGCTGCGCCGGACCGCATGAAGATGTTCACCGTGGGCAAGACCTCGGAGGGAAAGGACATCGAGATCGCGGTGATCTCGTCGGCGGCGAACATCGCGAAGTTGGACGAGGCTAAGCAGATTGCGGGGCGACTGGCGCATGCGACGGACCTGAACGACGACACGGCGCGCGAGTTGTCGCGGACGTCGCCTGTGATCGTGCACATTGATGGCGGCTTGCATGCGAGCGAGGTAGCCGGACCGCAGCACACAATGATCCTCGCATACAACCTCCTCAGTGCGAAGAACGAACCGCAGATCGACGCGATCCTGAACAACGTGATCCTGGTGCTGTGGCCGACGCTCAATCCCGACGGCCAGGACATGGTGGTGCACTGGTACCGGCAGAACCTCGGCACGCAATACGAGGTGAGCCCGCTGCCGAAGCTCTACCAGGAGTACGTGGGTCACGACAACAACCGCGACGGCTACATGCTCAACATGAAGGAAGAGCAGGTCGTGACGAAGGCGCAGCTCGAGTACAGCCCGGAGATCTTCTATTGCCAGCACCAGACCGCGCCATTCCCTGCGCGCATTTGGATCCCGCCGTTTTCCGATCCGATTTCTTCCAACATCAGCCCGTACGTGCGGAGCTGGCTGAACGTGATCGGCACCAACATGGCCGCCTACCTCAACGCGCACAAGATGCCTGGCGCGATCTCGGAGTCGCGGTTCGACAACTGGTATGCAGGTTTCATGGACTGGGCGCACGTCTTCCGCAACGAGATCTCGTTCTTCACCGAGACTGCGCTCTACGAATACGCCACGCCGCACTTCTACGCGGTGAGCGATTTTCCCAAGCAGTACCAGGACCTTCGTGCGCTGAGCATGTACACCACGCCGTGGGAAGGCGGGTGGTGGCATCTGCGCGACGCAGTCGACTACATGGTGGGTGGGTCGATGTCGGTGCTCGATCTCGCAGCCAAGAACCGCGAAACGCTGCTCTACAACCGCTACCAGGCCGCGCGGGACAACATCGATCACTACAAAAAGGAGCCGCCGTTTGCGTACGTGATCAGCGACCGGCAGACCGACACGCCGGAGGCTGCAAGGCTGGCGAACCTGATGATCGAGAACGGCCTCGATGTGTATTCGACGAAGGACGGGTTCACAGCGAACGGCGTGAAGTACCCCGCGGGTTCGTGGGTGATTCCGATGGATCAGGCTTTCTCCGCGATGGCCAAAGAGTTGTTCGAGCGGCAGCGGTATCCGGACGAGATCGAGGCGGGGACGTCAAAGGCGGTGGACCTCCCCTATGACGTGACAGGATGGACGCTGCCAATGCAGATGGGCGTGAACGTGGATGCGGTGTCGGATCCTTTGGGACCGGACCAGCGCAGCTTGTTGACGAAGGTTGACAAAGCGGAGGCGCCGGCGGCAGGCGTGGAAGGCGCTGGCACGGTGTTTGCTCTGAGCCATAGGACGAACGCCTCGTTTGAAGCGGTGAACGAGGCACTGCGCGAAGGCGCGACAGTTTCGCTCGCCGAAGAGCCCGTGAAGACGGCGAACGGAATGGAGCGGGGCGCGTTCCTCGTGAGCGGGCTGGCCCGCGAGAAGGTGCAGGGGCTGGCGCAAAAATATGCCGTGGCGGCAGATGCGGTGAGCGCGCCGGCGCAGACGCTGCCGCTCAAGAAGGCACGCATCGGCTTGTACAGGCCGTGGGCGCCGTCGATCGACGAGGGTTGGACGCGATGGATCCTGGAGAACTACGGATTCGAGCCGAAAAGCCTGTACAACGCGGATATCCGCTCGTCAGGATTGCGCGGCAGGTACGACGTGATCGTGCTGCCGGACATGGGAACGCGGCAGTTGATGGATGGGTTTGGCGTCGGCGTGGTGCCCGGACAATATGCAGGCGGCATTGGGCAGGACGGCCTCGATCACCTGAGAGAGTTTGTTCGCCAGGGCGGAACCCTCGTTGCCCTGAACAGAACCGCAAACGCACTGATCCCGCTGATGAGCCTGCCGGTGAAGAATGTGATCGACGGCGTAAAGAGCGACAAGTTCTTCTGCTCAGGTGCGCTGCTGCGGGTGGAGACGGAACATGCGGACCTGCCGGTGAATTTCGGGGTGGGCGATTCGCCGGTGGTGATGTTCCAGAGCGGTCCGGCGTTCGAGGCGCTGCCGGGGTTCCACGGCGCAGTGCTGGCGCGCTATGCGAAGGAGACGAATCCTCTGGAGAGTGGGTTGCTGCTCCATCCGGAAGCGATCCAAGGCAAGGCCGCGGCAATGGAATTGGCATATGGGCAGGGCCGCGTGGTGCTGTACGGATTCAAGCCGCAGTTCCGCGGGCAGTCGCACGCGACGTATAAGTACCTGTTCAATGAGCTGTACGTGTTCCAGCATCCTGACTTGCCAACGGAGCCGGCGGCTGCGCCGGCGAAGGAGAAGGAAGCTCCGCCGGCAGTGAAGATGGCCAAAGTGCAGGACGACGATGATGACGATTTTCCGTCAGAGTAGATCGCGCGCAAACAGGAAGGCCGCGGGCAATCGCCGCGGCCTGCTTGCGTGAGAAAATCCCTAAATCATCTTCATGCGGGCGGCGCGCCACAGGTCGATTCCTACATCGATGGCGTGCTTCTCGATCTCCTCGAACTCGGCAGCGGAAAACTCAAGCTTGTTGAGCGCATCGAGTGAGTTATCGAGCTGCTCGACGTTGCGCGCTCCGATGAGCGCCGATGTGACGCGCTTGTCGCGCAGAACCCAGGCGATGGCCATCTGCGCAAGAGATTGGCCGCGCCGGCCGGCGATCTCGTTCAGCTTGCGCACATGTCCGATGTTCTTCTCGTTCAGGAATTCCTTGAGCAGCGACGAATTTCCAAGAGCGGCGCGCGAGTCGGTGGGGACGCCGCTGAGGTATTTGGTCGTGAGCATGCCTTGGGCAAGCGGCGAGAAGGCGATGCAGCCGGCGCCAAGCTCGTCAAGCGTATCGAGCAGGCCCTGCTCGATCCAGCGGTTCAGCATCGAGTAGCTAGGCTGATGGATGAGCAGCGGCACGCCCAACTGTTTGAGAATTTCAGCGGCCTGGCGCGTGCGCTCGGGGCTGTAGGAGGAGATGCCAACGTAGAGCGCCTTGCCCTGATGGATGGCCGTGGCAAGCGCGCCCATCGTCTCCTCGAGCGGGCAGTCGGCCCAGGGCCGGTGCGCGTAGAAGATGTCGACGTAGTCGAGGCCCATGCGGCTGAGGCTGTCGTCGAGCGAGGCGAGCAGATACTTGCGTGACGCGCCGATGCCATAGGGGCCGGGCCACATGTCCCATCCAGCCTTGGTCGAGATGATGAGCTCGTTGCGCAGGCTGCCGAAGTCTTTGCGAAGTATGACGCCGAAGTTTTCCTCGGCGGAGCCGTAGGGCGGCCCGTAGTTGTTGGCAAGGTCGAAGTGGGTGACACCGCGGTCGAAGGCGCGGCGGATCATGGCGCGGCCGGTCTCGAAGACGTCGGCCCCGCCGAAGTTCTGCCACAGACCGAGCGAAATGGGCGGCAGGACAAGGCCGGAGCGGCCGCAGCGTCGGAACGTTGCGCGGTCGTAGCGGGAAGGGTCTGGTACGAAGGCAGTTTCCATGGCTTTCCTGTCAGTTCTTTACGCGCTTTTTCCAGTATCCTGGACGTCGCTTGGCATGAGCCACTGCAATGATCTCGATCTTGCCGGGAAGTTCACGATAAACCACAAAGTAGGGGAATCGGCCGAGAAGTGCGCGCCGAGTACCGTGTAGATATTCGGCATACATCCTGGGATACTTCTGGAGGGAGCGGTAGGCAGCGCGCAATTCGTCGTCAAGCTTAAGCGCAGCCATAGGACTTTTAGCTGCGTAGTATTCAAATGCCGCGTTGGCCTCAGCCCTGGCTTCCGGATGGAACCGATATGGCTTCATCCCTGTGGAGCGATCAATTTGAGCAGTTCTTTGCGGCGAGCGTTCATTTCAGCAAGAACTACCTCACCCGGAATCATTTCAACCTTGCCGGAGTCGATTTCATCAAGGCGGCGTTTGATCTCTTTGTCCCAGGCAGCCGAAACTCCCGCTTCATCTTCAGCGTCTTCCTCTTCGACACTCTCGTAAATCCAATCGGCGAACAGAAGGCGCTGATTCGGCGGAAGCGCGAGCACGAGTTCTTTCAATTCCTTGAGAGAGGTCGCCATAGCAGAATTGTAGCGCGATTGGAACTATAATCGCTCATTCCTAAACATAGGATTGCCAATTGAGTGTGAATGGCGGAATGTTCGAGCTTCTGAAGGAAGATCACGTGCGAAGATGGAGCCGTCCTCTGTCTTGGTGGAATCTTGCCGGTCTGGCTCCGGTACTGTTGCTCCTAACTCTGTCGATCCACTCCTGGTGGAGCGATGCGCAGATAGCAAAGCGGCAACAGACGACCGTCGGGACGATCGACTGGCACGATCCTCCGAACCATAACCGATATCGCTTCGCCTTCGCGGTCAAAGGGCGTCAGTTCACAGGCTGGGTCATCCCAGGTGACCATGACATTGTCCTCGGCCAGCAGATTACCGTTTACTACGATCCCTTCGATCCATCTGAAAACTCCGCATATGACTTTGGCGATGTCAACCCCGGCGGAGTTGTGTTTATCGAATTCCTCCTGCTGGCTTGTGTGATCTACCCGTTATTGATCTACTTCCAGCGGCGCTCACGGAGAAGAGCCGCGGCGACTTCGACTAACGCCTGACAAGGCTGAGAAATCTATTGTTACTCCGCGTTATCGATCTGGGCCCGCTGCAGCTTGTCGCTGTAGTCCACGTAGACGGCTTTCCACGTAGTGAAGAAGTCGATGGCGCCGAGGCCTTCGCGGTGACCGTTGCCGGTCTGCTTGACGCCGCCGAAGGGCAGGTGGACTTCAGCGCCGATGGTGGGCGCATTGATGTAGGTAATGCCTGCTTCGAGGTCGCGCATGGCGGTGAAGGCGCGGTTCACATCCTTTGTATAGAGCGCGGTGGAGAGGCCGTAGTCGATCGAGTTGGCAATCTCGATGGCCTGCTCGAAGGTGTCGAATTCGAGGACGCTAAGGACGGGACCAAAGACCTCTTCGCGGGCGATGCGCATGCAGGCTGTGACTCCGCCAAAGACAGTCGGCTCGAAGAACGTGCCGTTTGCATAGGCGCCGTCGGTGAGTGCCCGCCCGCCGCAGAGGAGCTTTGCGCCTTCGCCCTTCGCGATCGCGACGTACTTCGTCGAAGTCTCAATCTGGCTCGCGTTCACCTGTGGGCCAACCTGCACGGATTCATCGAGGCCGTTGCCGACCTTGAGGGCCCGGGCTCGTTCCACAAGCTTTTCGGTGAATTGTTTTGCGATGCCCTTCTGCAAGAGGAGCCGGCTCGTGGCGGTGCATCGCTGGCCGGTGGTTCCGAAGGCTCCCCACAGCGCGCCGTCCAGTGCCAAATCCAAATTCGCGTCATCCAATACGATCTGCGCATTCTTGCCGCCCATCTCGAGCGAGACCGGCTTGAAGTGGGCCGAGGCGCCTTGGCCTACGCGCGAGCCAACCTCGCTGGAGCCGGTGAAGCTGATGGCGCGGACATCCTTGTGTTCGACGAGGGCGTTGCCGACGGACCCGCCGCCACCGCACACGATGTTGAGCACTCCCGCCGGCACGCCCGCATCCACGAGCGTCTGCACGAGGTTGTGAACCGAAAGCGGAGTGTCGGTGGCCGGCTTGATGACGCAGGTGTTGCCGGCGACGAGCGCCGGAAAGAGCTTCCAGCTCGGGATCGCCATGGGGAAGTTCCACGGCGTAATGAGGCCGACCACGCCGATCGGCATGCGGACGGACATGGCGAATTTGTTCTGGAGTTCCGAGGGCGCGGTGACGCCGAAGAGGCGGCGGCCTTCGCCGGCGACATAAAAGGCTTCGTCGATGGCCTCCTGGACGTCGCCGCGGGTTTCGGCGAGGACCTTGCCCATCTCGCGGGTCATATCCTTCGCAAACTGCTCTTTTCGCTCGCGGAGTAACTGACCGGCGCACACCAGGATCTCGGCCCGCTTGGGAGCGGGAACCAGCCGCCACGAGGCGTAGGCCTTTTTCGCCGCGGCGACTGCGGCATCTACATCTTCGGCTCCCGAGGCGGGGAACTCTCCTACCACGTCGGAGTGGTCAGCCGGATTGATGTTGAGAAATGTCTTGCCGGAGCGGGCGGGAACCCACTCACCGCCAATCAGGTTCAGGTACGTCTTGTGGGACATGGGAACCTCCGTCGATAGCCGTCGGGGAATGGAGCGGCGTCATCGGATCGCTGAATGGGACGCAGGAATCAAACTGTGCGCTGGTCGGAACGCGCGAAATGGCCCAATTTGCGATATCCTGAAGACACGGCAAACAGTAGAGTTTACCGCACCGGCATGCCTCGGGCAGTTTCGGAAACATTGTAGAGATTCACAGCTCCCCCAGGCCGATCGCGAAGTTAAGGCTAAGCGATGGGCACGTGAAGCCGCCAAGCCCGCGCGTTGGGCTTGTGCCACCGGGCGAGAATGGGACTTCCCTGCACCATTTCGGAACCGCGGTCGACGCATTGCCGGACGTGCCGTTCTGCTCTGATTTGCTGGCCGTACAATAACCGTTGAGGTAGAACTCAAGTTCCATGTCTTTGAATGGCTATCCCTCGCGCACTTCGCGCTCGCACGGCCTGCGTTCGCTTTTCAGCATGTTCTCAAGCGACCTGGCAATTGACCTTGGCACGGCAAACACGCTGGTCTACGCGGCCGGCAAGGGCATCGTAGTCAACGAGCCCTCCATTGTCGCCATCAACAAAAACACCGGCGAAGTGGAAGCCGTGGGCAAGGAAGCGAAGGAGATGCTGGGACGCACGCCCGGCAACATCGTCGCAATCAAGCCGATGAAAGATGGAGTGATCGCCGACTTCAAAGTCACGGAAAAGATGCTCAACTACTTCATCCAGAAGGCGCACAACCGCAAGATGCTGGTCCATCCGCGGATCGTGATCGGCGTGCCGTCTGAGATCACGCAGGTGGAAAAGCGCGCGGTCGAGGACTCGGCATATCGCGCCAAGGCGAGCGAAGTGTACCTCGTGGAACAGGCGATGGTGGCGGCCATCGGCGCCGGCCTTCCCATTACCGAGCCAAGCGGAAACATGGTGGTCGACATCGGCGGCGGCACCACCGACATCGCGGTGATTTCGCTTTCGGGTATCGTCTACTCGCGCTCGGTGCGCATGGCCGGCAACCAGATGGACGAGGCCATCACCAACTACCTGAAGCGCAAATACAACCTGCTCATCGGCGAGCGCACCGCGGAACACATCAAGATGGAGATCGGCTCCGCGTTCCCTCTGGACAAGCCGCTGACCATGGAGATCAAAGGCCGCAACTTAATTGAAGGCGTCCCGAAGACCATCGCTATCGACGACTCTGAGATTCGCGAAGCTCTGGGCGAGTGCATCGCCGTCATCATGAACGCGATCCGCGTGGCGCTCGAGCGCACACCGCCCGAGCTTTCGGCAGATATTTCGGACCGCGGCATCGTGCTCACCGGCGGCGGAGCGCTCATTAAGAACCTGGACAAGCGCATCCGCGAAGAGACCGGATTGCCGGTCTCGGTCGCCGACGATCCTCTGGCTTCGGTGGTGCTGGGCACGGGCAAGATGCTGTCGGATTTCCGGCTGCTGCGGAAGATCAAGATCGATTAACGACATGGGCTATTGCGCTGCCGGACCTGGGATTCAGGCCCGGCAGTTTGCTTTTTCCGGGGATTCATTTCGGCTGGGGAACGAGCCGCGGCTCCTGGACGGGTTGCCGTAACTGCAGCATGCGCAGAATCGAGTAGCCGGCTGCCGCTGCAGCAAGGTGCTTGAGCGTGTGACCGCTGACCACTCGCAGCGTTGCGAAGATCGGCTTGTCAAAGAGCTCGAGCACCTTGGCCAAAGCGTAAAAACAGACCACGAAGCCGAGATATCGGCCCTGCGTGTACCGCGGGGGGAACAGAAGCGCAAGCAAGACCACGAGCGTCGAATATGCCTGAACGGCTGCATAGAAGCGCAGATCGCCCATTCCATGCATCTCGCTCCAGTTCCACTGCAACACGCTGGCAATGCCCAACAACACCAGGATTGGAAGCAGCCGGAGGCCGAGCGCGAGACTGATGCGCTCCATGATGACGGCGGCCACTAGCCCCATGAATGTGATGGTCATGGGTAGTCGGTCCCATACGAGAGTTCCATTGTTGGGATTGAGGTGATACCAGGAGGAACCGAAGGCGGTGAGCAGTAATCCTGCAAATACAGCGATATACGGCCACTGTTCGCGCTCCTCGAGAAAATGGCCGGTTGCAGGATTGGATTTGCACTGCCGAAGGAAGACAAGCCCCCAGATTCCAATTGCGGCAAAAGGCAGATTGGAGACGACGTCGCCAAAATTCGGGATTCCGAGAAAGCTTCTCCGATCCGCAAAGAGGTGATAGGAGAGGGGCTGGGGAATCCGCGGCAAGAAGAAACAGGCCGCTGCGACGGCCGCCGTGAGGAGGAGCAACAGCCAGAGTCTGGCCTTGCGCGAAATCAATGACATTCCTCGTTTGGGTTGATGACTCCGCAAGGATAGCAGAATTGGAACTGAACCTTTCTGGGCACAGGGCAGAGCATCGCTGCGAACGCGGCCCTCAGTATACTGTTGATATTAGTTTCACTTTCTAAGTGGTTCTATCTCCGCCGTTGTCACCATGGAATCGTTTTTCGTCCGCTACCGGAATCTTCTCGTTCTGCTCCTGCTGCTGGTGGTCCAGATTATCGGGCTCGCCATGCAGGTGCGGCGTACCGCATCCGGGCGGAACGCATACGATCCGGCGGACAGCTCCGGCGTGCGGCTCATCCGGCTATGGGCGAATGCGATGGTCTCGCCACCAGAGCGCGCCGTGGAGTCTTCAAAGACCGGCATCGGGAGCGTCTGGGAGGACTACTTCGACCTGCGCCACGTGCGTCAGGAAAACCAGGATCTGCAAGCCACGATCGACCGGTTGCGGCTGGAGCAGGCCGCGCTGCTCGAGGACGCGCGCCAGGGACAGCGGCTCCAGGCGATGCTCGATTTTCAGCAGAAATACATCTTCAAGACGCTGGCAGCCCAGGTGATTGGCTCGAGCGGGTCTGACCAGTCGCACGTTTTCTACATCAACAAGGGGAATGATTCCGACCTCAAGCGAGACATGGCCGTGATCTCATCCGATGGAATCGTCGGAAAAGTGCGCGACGTGTTTCCGCGGGCGGCCCAGGTGCTCGCGATCAACGATCAGTCGAGCGGGGCCGGAGTGATTCTTGAGACCACGCGGATTCGCGGCATCCTGCGGGGAAATGCGCAGGGGCAGCCGCAGATCGTGGGAATCCTGGCGGACAACCGTATTCAGGCGGGCGAGAAGGTGCTGACGGCTGGCGGGGATCAGATCTTTCCGCGCGGACTGCCCGTCGGAGTCGTGCAAAAGGTCGAGCGGGATCCGGACCGGGATGGGTTTATCCACGTGATCGTAAAGCCTGCGGCGCATCTTGACCGCCTCGACGAGGTTCTGGTGATCACGTCGACCGAGCCGCGCTTCAGCGAGCAGCAACTGAAGGATATGGCGACAAGCCAGCAGCTCATGGCGCCCGAGGCCGAAGCGCTGGACCAGCAGCGGAAGGCTGCCGCGATCATGGCGGAACGGCTGCCAGGGTTGACGGACCCGAACGCTCCGGCGACACCCGCCACGAACGCGCAAACGCAAGCGGGCGCAAATGGGCTGCCGCAGCCGCCGGCCGCGGCTGTCGTGCCGAAGGTATTGCCGCCGGCGCACCCCGATCGATTTACGCCGGGTTACGCTCCAGGGCCAACGAACCAGGGCGAGCCGGGGCAAGGCTCGGGACAGGCAACGCCGCGGCCGCAGAAGAAGCCTGTGACTCCCAAGCCGGCGACGCCTGAGACCGAGAAGAAAGAGGCTGCGCCGGACGCGAACCCGCCGGAACCGAAGCCGGCCCAGCCGCAAGAGCCGCCGACAAATCCGCAGCCGCAGAGGAAGCCCTAGATGCCCGTAATGATGGCGGGCTCCCGCCGCGATCTCGAAATCCACAAGTACCCGGCGCCGGTCTACTTCGTCGTGATAGTGCTGGCCCTCGTGCTCCAGGCGATGCTGCCGCGCGCGGTGGGGCAGAACCACATCTGGTTCGACTTTCCCCTGGTGATCACGATCTACTTCGCGCTGGGGCGGCGGAGCCCGATTCAGGGGATGCTGATCGGAGGCTTTGTCGGCGTCTTCGAGGATGCGCTGACGCACCACGCAATTGGAATCAATGGAATCGCCAAGACCGTCGCCGGATACCTGGCCGCATCAGTAGGCATCCGGATTGACGTGCAGAACCACCTGGTGCGCGTGATGCTGAACTTTGCCCTGTCTCTGCTGTGCAGCGCGATGTACCTGTTCATTTATCGCGGGCTGCTGGGGATGGATCTTGAGTGGAGCTGGCTGACCGCACTGCTCCAGGCGGTAGGGAATTCTGTGATCGCGCTGGTCCTCTTCCCGGTGCTGGACCGATTCCAGATCAAGGACTAGGCCCCTTCGAATCGCCGTAATTGGCCTCAAAAAACGCGGGAGTGACCAGTTCCCTTGGTCTCTCCCGCAGAGGCAACCTATTTGTATCGGACAAAGCTGAATCGGGCGATTCGCTTGCTCAGAAGTTCATCTTGAGTGCGAGCTGAATCACCCGGTAATCGGCGGTCGTGCCCACGTTGCCCGTTGCCGTGCCGATCGTGGAGCGAGTGCTGCCGAAGGCGCCGTTGGCGAACGTTACGTTGGGATCGGACCATTGCGGGTGGTTAAACAGGTTGAAGAACTCGCCACGGAACTGGAAGTTGATGCTCTCCCGCGAGGGGAACGGGTAGATGTTCTTGATCAGTCCCGTGTCAACGTTCCAGAGATCCGGCCCGCGCCACGTACCTTTGCCGGCGTTACCGTAGTTTCCAGCTGACGGTTTTGCAAACTGGGTTGGGTCGAGCCACGCATAGCAGTGCTTGACTCCGGTACATCCGCCGCGGCTCGCCGAAGGCGACTTGCCGAACTGGCCGGCGGAGCCGATATAGTCGGCGCGATCGATGTTGTTGCCGGTCTGCGACTGGTCTGTTCCCGCCAGGATGGTCAAAGGATCGCCGGACGTAAAGCTGTAGATTCCTGTCCATTGCCAGCCGCCCACAACATTGCGGACAAATCCGTTCGAGCCGTTAAGGCTAGGCAGATTCCATACGTACGAGGCTACAACGTGGTGCCTGCGGTCGAAGGTCGCCGGCCCGGTCTCGAAGGCATGCTGCCTCGGATCGTAGAAGGACATGCCCGAACCGATGCTCGATCCGATATCGGTAATGCCTCCGTTTTCGGCCAGCCCGTAGTCGTTTGCGTGGGAGTACGTGTAATTGCCAAGGAGCGTGATCCGGTTCAGAATGCCCCCTCCGCCCACGCCTGCGCGCTTCTCCAAATCGACCTGGAGACCGTTATAGGCATTCGCGCCGGTATTCCGGTTCTGGTAGATGACGCCGAACGGCTGGTACGGACGCCGAGCCTGCAGTGACGCGGTGCTGCCGGCAGTGAACACGCCGGGGTTCAGATTCACATCCTGCCGAAGGTGGGTCCCGCGCGTCCCCACGTAGGAGAGGTGAATCACGGTGTCCGCGCGCAGTTGACGTTCGAACGTGACGTTCCAATCGTAGACTTCAGGCGTCACCCACTTGACTCCTGGCTGCAGGCCGTAGACGGTGGGGTTCTTCACGAAGGTTGCGTTGGGGGGAACGTTCTTGAGAGTATAGCGCTGCGGGAACCCGCTTGTGAAAGTCGGGTAGGCCGCCAGCGGGTCCGTAAGCGTACCGATCTGCGAGGCCCCGGTGGTTGAGTCGTTGAGGTCGATGCGAAGGCTGAAGGGCGCCGAAATCGCCGCGTCGTTCAGGAAGAGGCCGGGCAGCCGCGAATAATAAAACAGGCCGCCGCCGGCCCGAAGCGACATCTTGCCGGTGCCGGTTGGGTCCCACACGATGCCGACGCGGGGTGCGAAGTTGTTGAAGTCTCCCGTTTCCCCGCGATCGGGTACGCTGACCCCGTTGTACTTGTCGCCGACGAAGAACAGGCCCGCGGGCGCGGTGGGAACGATCGACGAGTGAACACCGGCAGACCAGGCATCGGGGCGGAACTGCTCGATGCGTCCCCAGATTTCCTTCATCACCTGCTGTGGCTCCCAGCGCAGTCCGTAGTCCAGCGTGAGCCGCGGAGAAACCTTCCACTTGTCCTCGCCGAAGACGCCAATCGGATTCTCGCGGGAGTCGGAAAAGTCGCCCGATGTCTGGCTGAACGTGTGCTGATATCCCAGCAGGAAGCTCGCCATCGCCAGGCCCGTCACGTCGTTCGTAAAGTTGAAGCTGCCATTCTCCAGGTCGGTGTTCCGGATGTTCGACTGGTCCATCTCGACGTCCACGCCGAAGCTGAGATCGTGCTTGCCCTTGTTCCAGCTCAGCATGTCGCGAAGGTCGTAGGTGTTCCTGATGAACTTGGCATCGGTGAAACTGCCCAGGGTGAAGTCGCCCGCCACGGCGAAGCTCCGGATGCCGCTCTGCGCCGTAGGCAGTTGCCATATGTTCGAGCCGAAGCTCTTCATGTCCGGGACCGTGCCCCCCGGGCCTCCCTGCTGGCCACGATCGGAAGACGAACGCACGAAGTCGAGGATGGTGCTGTTGACCAGCCGCGGAGAAATGAGCCACGTGTATCCCATGGCCCAGTTCTGCGTCTGCACGGTCGAGCCCGGACCGGCCGTCAGCAGGTTCTTTCCATCGTAGGTCGGGGCGTGCTTGTAGCGATTCAGGTAGAAGCGCCCGAACAGCCGGTCCTGGCCGCGGAAGGTCTGATCGAACTTTACGATGTACTCGTCGAAGTTCTGCTGTAGCGGTGTGCCGAATGTCACGGATCCATTCGTCGATCCTGCCGGACGCACGGGCAGCAGCTTGGCCATATTGAGAGCCACGGGGTCAAGCGGACCAATGTTGGAGTTGCTTGCGTAGGGTTGGTGCGTGAACGGATTGTTGATTTTGGTGGTGGGATTCGTAAGCGAAAAGTTCCCGTTCAGGTTGTCCGCCGTGGGGACGATCGCGTTGGTGGCATTGTTGACGCTGCGGATAATCGTCTTCTGCCATCCGAAGAAGATGAAACTTGTGTTCTTGTGGATCGGCCCGCCAACGGTGGCGCCGAACTGGTTGCGCTTGAGCGGGTCCTTCAGGTCGGCAAAGTAGTTGCGGGCGTTGAATACGCTGTTGCGCACGAATTCGAACAAGTCGCCATGCCACTGGTTGGTGCCCGACTTGGTAACGACGTTCACCACTGCGCCGGCGTTGTTGCCATACTGCGCGTCGAAGCTGTTGGTCTGGACGCTGAACTCCTGCAGTGCGTCTGGAAACGGAAACGGGTTGTTGGTGTTGCTCATCAGGTCCTGGTTGTTGGCGCCGTCCATGTTGTAGCCGATCTGATCAGGACGCGCGCCGTTCACCGCGATCGCCTCGGCGCCGGGAACCTGTTTCGTGTCTCCCTGCAGTGTGCCGGAGTTGTTCGCAATGGCCGTGATGGCGCCTGGCACAAGCAGTGTGAGATCGGCGGCGTTTCTGCCGTTCAGCGGAAGATCGCTCAGGCGCGAACTCTCAATTACCTGGCTGAGTTCCTGGCTCACGGTGTTGACCGCCACGCTCGACGCTTCTACGGTCACCTGCTGATTCGCGGCGCCAACCTCCAGGCGAATGTCCAAATCGCGTATCTGGTCGGCAAGCAACACAACGTCCTGTACGTATTGCTTGAATCCCTGCTGTTGCACCGTCACGGTGTACGTCGTCGGAGGAAGCGACGGGAAGTTGAATTGACCGCTGCTGTTTGTGGTGTCGACACGCGTGATGGAGGTGTTCTTCTGGGTCACCTTCACCTGCGCCCCTGTTACCACCGCGCCCGAAGCGTCGGTGACAGTTCCGGAGATCGCAACGTTGCCCCCGCCCTGCGCGAATGCCCCGGGCAAGAATGTTAGTAGTCCGAGAAGAACCACGATTCGAAGAATCCAATTGAGCTGCGTGGCATTTGCCGTAGACCTTTGCATGCCTGGCCTCCCTTTCACGTCGCCTGCCTGACGATCCGCTTTTGTTCGGGGATTGAACTAATTGGCGCGAAGTTTACGTGTCACATCAGATGCCTGTCAACCTTTTTTATATGAGCGGTATGCGACACGGAATTTCACGAATCGCGCGCGCCAGCAACTTGAGCAGGGAAACGCGAATCCATTGCATGTATGAAGATGAAATCGCACATACCGGAATTGTTTCTTGGGGCGGCGCTCATGTGCGTTCCGGCTCCGGGATGGAGTCAGCAGGATCAGAATCCGCCCCGGCAGGACAACGGTGCTCGCGCAAAGCAGGAAGCGCGCGACGCGGGGCATGAGAGCAAAGACGCTGCCAAGGATGCGGGTCGGAGCGTGAAGCATGGAACGGAGCACGCATACCACTCGACCAAGCGCGGGACGAAAAAGGCGTGGGGAAAAACGAAGAGCACGGTGAAAGGCGCGAAGAACGGAGCGAAAGAGGGCGCGGAGCAGCCGCAATAGGGCGCGTCGGCAGGTCGGGGACTGCCTTGGAAAATTAGAGGCTAAGCGAGAGCTCGTAATTCTCCCGGGTCTCGGAAGCGAAACCCGGGCTCCCCCAATCGCGGCGAAACCAGCGCGGGCTACTGGCTGATGCCGAGGTCCTGGAGGACTTTGGGCTTCTTCTCGTCGACGACCAGCAAATTGTGGCAGGCGGAACAATCGTTTGAGATCGACTTCGCGCCGTCCTGCGTGGAGTGGTCGCCGTCGTGGCAGCGGAAGCAGCCTGGGTAGCTTGTGTGGCCGATGTGGTTGGGGTGCGTTCCCCACGTGACCTTCATCTCAGGAAATACGTTGTGCGTATAGATGTTCACGAGAGCGTCACCGGCCGCCTTGATCTCCTGGCCTTTGGCTGCGTAGACATCGGGGTGCTGGGTTTTGTAGAAGGCGTCAAGGCCCGCGGGGATTTTCTCTGTTGCGTCGGGCGTTGAGGCGTAGTCGGCCTTGAGGAGCTCGAGGCCCTCCTTATGGACCCAGGGAAGGTCGGCGCTGATGAGGCGGTCTTCCATGGCGCTGTTGAGAGCGACTTCAGCGGGCCGCATCGTGTGGGCTGCGCGGTTGTGGCAGTCAACGCAGTCCATCACGCGCCGCTCGCCGTTGGGCATCTGACCCTTGAGACTCGATGCGGCGTAGACGGTCTTGCTGCCGTCCGGGTTCGTCCGCTCGACCCAGGGGATCTCGGTGCGCGTAGTGTCGGTATCGATGTACTCGATGTGGCCGAGGTGCACGCCGTGTATGCCCGCGAGGTTGGAGAGGGAGTCGCGCCCGCCGAGGTGGAGAACAAGAACGGTCTGCGTCTCGGAGTTGGTTTCGTCGTCGGCGAACGTGGATTTCACCAACAGCTTCTCGCCGTAGAACCGGGTCGGCGTGTGGCACTCTTCGCAGATGTACCGCGCGGGGCGGAGGTTGTGCACGGGCGAGGGAATGGGCTGCGGATAAGTCGGGATGAGCTTTGGCGCGATGCCGTGGACGGGACGCAGCGTGACCTCAATAAGCTGCTTGGTGCCGTTGACCTTCGCATAGACAAAGGAACCTGCGCCGCTGCCGATATGGCATTCGGCGCATGCAACGTGGGAATGCGCCGATACCTGGTACGCGGCCCACTCGGGCTGCATCACGTGGCAGGATGTGCCGCAGAACCGGGGCGAGTCCATGTATGACGCGCCGCGGTAACAGGCAATGGCGACGATGAGCAGGTTGGCCACTGTGGCGATGAGGACGAGATCGATGCCGTGCCGGAAGATGCGATCGTTGAAGTCTACCTTCGGGAACTCGTCGGGGATGGCTCCGGCTTTTTTGAGCTTGCGGCGGCGCAGGTAGATGCCGATCGGGATGAGCACCAGGCCAAGAATGAACAGCGCCGGCAGGATGAGAAAGAAGATGATGCCAAGGTAGGGCGTCTCATTGTGGCGGCCAATCAGCTCGTAGAGCCAATAGGCGATCATTGTGACGCCCGCGGCGGTGGTGATGGCGCCACCCGCCAGGCTCAAGGGGTTGTTGCCGAAGAACAGAGCCGGCCGCACCCAGTGCTCGCGGAATCTTTGAAGTGTCGGCAAGTGACCCCCTTTCAAAAACCCAAGCCTGGTAGCTGGTTTCGGCTCTCTCAGGCAAAGAAATGGCCCGCTGGCCCGCGATTTGATGCGCCTAGTGTAAAACGGAACCTGGGCGAATCGACCCCTGCGGGCCCTGCCAAAACTACCAGTGAGAACTACTTAAGAGAACAGGGAATGGCATTCCGCTGCGTCCTGATGTTGCGGACGAGGTTGCAGGGGAAGCTGAAGGCTGGCGAGAATCGCGGCCCCTACTTCACAAGGCTCAGGTAGTGATCAACCGCGGCCTTGATCTGGTCGTCTGTCAACTTGCCCTGAAAGGCCGGCATCTTGCCTTTGCCACTCTTGGTGATGGCGATCATTTGCGCGGCCGTCATGCTTTTCACATCCGGGTCGGTAACGGGCTTGACCTTCATGGCCTTTCCCGCACCGGTATCCGCCATTCCTGTTGCGCCATGGCACATCTGGCATTTTGCCTTATAGGTGTCCGCGCCATTCTCCGCCAGTGCCGAAGCGGCGGCGGAAATTGAGAGGATTGCCACCAGCGCCACGGATCGAGTTTGTATTCTCATCGTCCAGCTCCCGGACGTCCAGGGGATCGTCCTGTCTCGTGATTTCCCGGCAATCGCCGGGTGGTTGAGCCACTGGTCGCAAAGCGCCACTGGCGGGGTTCATGTACGGGCCGGCGATTTCGGTCGCCGGCCCTCACTGGTCAGAATGCGTACTTCACGCCGAGCGTAAAGATGTTCCCGTTGACATCGCGGGGCGCGGGGCCGGCTGGTCCCGATTCGGTGTATTCGGGACGGTTCCAGTCGCCATGCCACGACCAGTTCGGCGCGATGTTGATCACAAGGTCCGCGTAGGGTGACCAGTACTTCGACTGCAAGGCTCCCGGCACCATATAAGGGCTGAGAAACTCCGCCGACCCGTTGGTGGAATTCACTCTCACGCCTGCTCCGCCGGAGACGTGCTTGTTCGGCGTGTAGTGGAACATTCCGTAGAAGTAGTTCATCGGAGCGTCGTAGAGGCCGTTGCCGAGGTAAGAATTCCCGTCGGCGGAATACGAACATGTGTTGCTGCCCGTAGTCGCTCCCGGAGGCAGAATCGACGCGGTGTAGCAAAGGTTCGTTACCGAGTAGACCTCGTCGTAGGAGTAGTCGAGCTCCATGTTGAACTTCTCGTTCGGAATAATCTGCGAGGTGAAGCCGATCGCGTTGTTGTGTTCCTTATGGTTCACCAGGGGATCGGTATTGTCCGCGTAGTAGCTGTTGCCGGAGATCGCGAAGTTGATCCAGCTCGCCGGCTTCACCATGACGCGGCCACGAAGATTGGCGATCCTGTCCGGCGCCTCGCGCGTGTAGGTATTTGCGGGCGTCGTAGTGGAGTTGGAGGATGACGAATGCATGAAATCGTAATTCACGTTCACGCGAATCATTGACGATGGCTGAACGACGGTTCCAACCAGCAACCAGTTCTGATGCCAGGTCAGGTTGGGGTCTGTGCCGAACTTGATCTCGCGGTCGTTGAAACGCCAGCCGCCGGTGAGCTTGACCTGCGGTGTGGCCGTGAACGTAGCGAGGACGGTGTTCCCCGTGTTCTTCTGAGCGAGGTAACCGCTGTCGGTATTGAAGGTGGTCGCGGGCGTCAGGCTCGGATCGGTGAGAGGAGTCAGCATCGACGTGCCATACTTCACATTCGGCGGCTTGCCGGTTGTCGCGACTCCCTTCAGGGTGAGCTCGTTCCAGGCGGTATTGCCGGGGATGCGCACGTCCCAGTAATTCACCACGTCGGAGAGTTCGACGACCGGAGAGATCTCAGCGCGAATACTGTAGTCGCCGTTCACGTTGATCCGCTTGTTGCTGGCAAGGCGGCCGCCGGGAAGCCCGCCCGTATCGACCATCTCGCGAATCAGCGTGCGGGAGTTCAATCCGATGAACGTTTCGTTGAAGCTCTTCACGTTGCTGGTCGCGCCGCTGTAGACGAACCGCCCGTTCATCGCCACCTTTTCCCAGTAACTCGAAGCGAAGCGGAACTGCTCCGTCGGGAAGCTGGTGCGCGTGGGGGGGCTCACGTTCTGCGTCGTCGTTCCGCTGCAGAACGGGTTGATGACCCCGTTGACAATGGCCTTGCTGAAGTTTGCGGTGCCCGAGGTGCCGCACGTCGAAGTGGTGAGCAGGTTCACTCCCACCGATGCCGGTGTGGAGTCGGGCAGCACGAGCCCCGTGGGCGCAAGCACCAAACTGGTATCGCCGCGGTAGTAGACCAGGAACTGGTCGTAGCTGAACGACGTGCGCTTGATGGGCTTGAAGTCCACGCCTGCGACGTAGGTGTCGACCGCATTGCGGAACCACTGGTACTCGTGTACGTCGCCGCCCTGGTGGATGGTCGAATAGGAGGGCCCCTCGTGCGTGTTGTGGTTGTAGCCCGCCCGGAAATCGACAATTGAAACCGGGAGGATGGTCAGCAGCGTGTCCGTGTTGCGCCGCACCGTGTTGAACAGGTGCAGAGAACTCGGCTGTGGAATAAGCTGGTTCGGCCCGAGGAGCGAATTGACGAGCAGGTTGTAGTCGAAGTACTGGCGGTCGCGCCGGAAGCTTCCGGCGAAGTCGTACCACTTTCCCTTCGACAAATTGAGGTAGGTGGCGTCGTACGGATCGCCGCCGTATCCGAAGCTGGAGCTCGTCAACGTGTCGAAGAACGGCGTCTTGTGCGGGTCCACGGAGTGCATTTGAAGCTCCTGGCCCAGGACGCGCGCGCCGGTGGTCTGATTCACCAGCGTAGACCACATAGCCGCGCTGCCGCTCCTATCTGCAAACCGCCCGCCGATGTCAACCATGGAGTGAACCTGGTAGCCCCCGATGGTTTTCCCATCAGTCGACTCGGGAGCCTTGGTTTCGGCCGCGGGGGCGGGTTTAGTCGCCGCAGGCTGCTGGGCGGCGGGTTGCGCTGCCGGCTGGTCCTGCGCGACGAGGGTAATGGCCGGACTGCCGGCCAGGATGACTGCAACGGCAAGGGCGCGCAACCGGGAAACACCTGACCCGGCTTGCCACCCGCTAAGATCTGCGAAGAATCTCATCTGGTTCGTCATGGCTCGCCCCTTACCTAGTGCGTGTTGAAGAAGACGCGACTCACGTTGGATCCGTGAATCTCGTTGTGGCAGATGGTGCACGACTGATACTGCGCGGCCTGGTTGTGCGATGGCCCCATCGGCTCGGCCGTGGTGAAGTTTGGCGAGGCCGTATGGCATTGCAGGCAGATCGTGTTCACATTTGCGCGGTTCAGCAGGCGAGGATTGGGGCCGCCGTGCGGGAAGTGACAGGCCGTGCAGCCTTCGGTCTTCACTACGGCGTGCTCATAGACGAAGGGGCCGCCAGTCTCGCTGTGGCACTTGGTGCAAACCGCGTCCTGCTGAGCGGAGGAGCGCAGGTTCTTTTGCTTGAAAGTGCCGTGAGGATCGTGGCAGTCCGTGCAATTCACTGCGCCTTCCTCAACGCGGTGGTGGAAAGGCATCGAGAATTGCGGTTTGACGTCGGCGTGGCATTGGAAGCAGAGAGTGGGCGCGGCCGCCTTCAGCAGGTGTTCCGGCTCCTTGCTGGCGTGGACACTGTGGCAGCCCAGGCAGCCTACATTGCCTTCGCCGTGGCCGGACATCTCGAAGTTGGCGTGCTGGCCGCCGTGGCAGCCAAGGCAGGTCTTCGCGACTTCTTTTGCCGGAGCCTTGGCGGGATTGAAGATCTTGGCGACGTCGCCGCCGCCGTCCACGTGGGCTTTGCCCGGACCGTGGCAGTTCTCGCAGGTCACGCCGTTCTTGCCGTGCATCTGCGCCATCTTTGTGTGCGGGTTGTTGGCGAAGCCCTTGGCAACATCCTCATGGCAGGTGGCGCAGGTGTCGGATCCGACGAAGTCGGAAGCGGCGGCCTGCGAGGCCTGCTTGCCGGCCGGCTTGGCGCCGGGCGCGGCAAACGCCGAAGAAGTCAAGAGAAGAATTGCGAAGGCAATGGTAAGTTGCAGTCCCGGCCTGATCCTTAGAACTGCTTTCGTCGGCGTGAATCTCATATGCGAACGTGTATGCATGAAAACCGCCTTGCTCGTAACCTGGATTGATTCCCTCGCACTTATGTATGGCCTGAGGCGTGGGCCCGAGTTGGGCGGAACGCCCGGTCAAAACAATGATTCCGATTGAAGCGACGCTGTGCGTGGCATCACTTCATGCGCAGAGCGTAAGAGTTTCAGGGCCAATCGCACGGTGATGTTTGTCACACAGCACGCGCTTGCTGCATCCGATCGGGGAATGCCGGTCACATCCGGGGCTGGTTTCCCGCGCGTCAATCCCCTGCTGAGACGGTGCCGCCGGGGAGTGAATTGGCATAATCCTAGCGATTGGCATAAAGGGACGGAACTATCTGTTCTATAAGTCGCTATAAGTTACGCGATGAGCGTGAGCCCGGTCACATCCACCGAACAGGGATTCGTGGACGATGGCAACTAGCGAGAAACCCCTCCGGGCCCCACGAGCTCGGCTTTGAAATACCTCCTCTCAAGCCGGGACGGGAAATCGGGTATTTCGCCGGCAGGAAAGAACGCGAGATGGCGGATCCAGGACACGTCACGATTCATCATTCCCGGCACAAGTCCGCGGTGCTGCACTCGCCGGTCGGGTGCGCAGCCTGCTCAAACCGGCGGCCGGGCTGGTTCTGCTCGCTGGGGAGCGCGGTCCTGGCCGACCTGGAATTGGCAACCAGCACCATAGCCCTTCCCGCGCAGGCGCCGCTGTTCTCTGAAGGCGAGGACGCGCGCTGCCTCTACCTGGTCTGCGGCGGCTACATGAAGCTGACCTCGAGCCGGGTCAACGACCGGCGGGTGATTGTGAGGGTGGCGGGTCCCGGATCGATGCTCGGCCTCTATGCAGTTCTCACCCACGGAATTTATGAGGTCTCTGCCGAGTCGCTTACGGCCGCGCAATTGCGGCCGGTGGAACGCGACCGCTTCCTGAGCTTTCTGCGCGCCCACCGCGAAGCGCAGATGCGTGCCGTCCAGTGCATCTGCCAGGAGTACAGATTTGCCCTGCAGGACATTTGCCGAATCGCGCTGGCGGAGACCGTGGCGGGGCGGCTGGGACATTTGCTCGTCGACCTGGGCCACCAGATCGGAGAGAAAATGCCAACCGGAGAGTATCGCTTTCCGCTTTTGCTGACACACGAAGAGATGGCCTCGATGACCTGCACCACGCGAGAGACGGTCACGCGCACCCTGGGGCAGTTTCGCAAAGATGGCTGGATCGCAGTTGAAGACTCTCTGGTTACGCTGCATCAGCCGCAATTGCTGGCGGGGCTCCCATAGGACACGCGCCGGTCGCCGGTGGTCAATTCTGCTCAAGACCTGCCCTTGAAGTTTGAGGACTTCAATCGTTCCCCCGGTTTTCAGAGTGTGGGATGTACAGAGCCGCGGAGTAAAGCGCACTCTCTATTTTCTTCTGCCCTGCGTCCAAGATTTATGATCTGGAGGTAGGGAGTCCCGCTTGATGACTCGTAAAATTGCCTGTTTCGCTGCGGTTTTCTTCTCTGGTTTTGCGATGTTTGCCCAGGCCCCGGCCGCGACCGGGACAAGCGCCGCGGCAACAGCCACGACCACTGCGAGCACCGAGGTGCAGCAGTTCCAGAAGATCGAGGACAAGTGGTCGGACGCGGTGAATAATCGCGACCAGTATGCGCTCGAACTTGTGCTCTCGCCCATGTTCGTGGGCATCTCCGCATCGGGCGACGTCACCACGCGCAACCAGCAACTGGCCGATGTGATCAGCGAGCCCGACAAGACAATGCATATCGACCAGCGTGTGATTACGGTGAGGATGCTCGGCGACATCGTAGTCGCGAACGGAACTTACCTGCTGCACCACAAGGCGGGCAACAGCCCGGTCGATGAAAAGGGCGTATTCACTCACGTATTCGAGCGGCAGCGCAACGGTTGGGTGTGCGTGAACTCGCAGCGCACGGTGCTGCGCGAAGACGGGCCGCAGGGCGCAAAGGTGAAGAAGAAATCCGACGCCGAACTTCCCTTCCACATCCCGCTGTTTTCGAAAAGCGACAAGACGAACCAGTAGGCCCTCAGCCTTGTTTCCTGTTTCCGAAGTAAAAGCCGAGAACTGTTCCGAGAGTGCCGGTCAAAGCCGGCAGAATCAGGCCAAACGCTTCCTTGGCCTGCGTCCAGGTGTGGTCTCCCGTGATTTTGAACGCTGCGTAAAGGAAAACCGCGAGGAAAATAACGAGTGCGACAGAAAAGAGAAGCGTGACGATAAAGCGCAACCAATCTTCTGGTGGAACAGGCGTAGCGGTAAAGGCAGACGGCGGGGTTACTGCCATTTCGAACACACCTCCGGCGCGCTCTTATCGATTTAACTTCAACTCCACCTTCTTATTTCCAGTTTGCAGGATCAATTGACTGTCGGCATCGTTTTCGACTTCGGCAACAAATTTGGCAATGTCGAATGCCCGTTTCTGGGCCTCTGCACCGTTCTTTGTGCCGAGCGCGCCTGAAAGGCTATCCCAGTCCACTGCATTGCTCGAAGAATCGTCCGAATTCGGCTGCTGCGTGTTGGGATCGGCCATCGGGTGCTCCTTTTCTGATGAGGATACTCCTGCGTTTAAGCCCCTGCAACTAACGATCAGGTTGCGACGCGCGATCTCTTGACACCCTGCAGGCGGATCGAGACATGGACAAGCGAAAGCGCGGCCGGAGTGACGCCCGGAATGCGGCTGGCCTGGCCAATGGTGCTGGGGCGGATGCGCTCGAGTTTCTCCTGCATTTCGCGCGAGAGGCCGCTGATGGCGCGGTACTCGAGCCAGCCTGGAATGGCGACGGCTTCTGCCGCCTTGAGCTTCTCAATCGACTTCTTCTGCTGATCGAGATAGCCAGCGAACTTGATTTCGGTTTCGACGGCGCGGGCCTCGTTGCGCATCTCTGAGCGAGAAATGGGGCCGTCGGAACTGCTGAAGGCGAGTCTGGCGAGCAGCGGGTCGGCGACAAGATCGTCCTGCAGGACGCGCAGAACGGGCTCAATGGTGACTTCAGGGCGCTTGAGGAGTTGTGCCCAGGTGACACCGGAAACTGCTGTGAGTTCGCCGAAATTCGCGCGCTCCAGTTTTTCAGCATCGACCTTGCGGGTATTGAGGAGTCGATCGAGCGCGGCCATGCGGGCCTGCTTCCGCTCGTATTCGGCCCAGGATTCGTCATTGATCAGTCCGAGTCGTCGGCCGTGAGGCGTGAGTCGGCGGTCGGCGTTATCGATCCGAAGATGCAGGCGGAACTCGGCTCTCGAGGTGAACATGCGATAGGGTTCGTTGGTGCCCTTCGAGATCAGATCGTCGATCAGGATGCCCGTATAACCTTCAGTCCTGTCCATGGTGAAGGGCGCCTCGCCCTTGAGCCAGAGAGCGGCGTTGATGCCGGCCATAATGCCCTGGCAGGCGGCTTCCTCATATCCTGACGTGCCGTTGATCTGGCCGGCGAGATAGAGCCCCTCCATCGATTTAACCCGGAGCGAGCGGTCGAGTTCGGTGGCGTCAACGGAGTCGTATTCGATGGCATAGCCAGGGCGCAGCATCTCGGCTTCATCGAGGCCTGGGATAGAGCGGACCATCTGGAACTGAACTTCCATGGGGAGCGAGGTCGACATGCCGTTGATGTAGACCTCGTGTGTGTTGAGGCCTTCGGGCTCGAGAAAGAACTGGTGCTGCGTCTTGTCGGGGAACTTGACGATCTTGTCTTCGATCGACGGGCAGTAGCGCGGGCCGATGCCCTCAATGCGCCCCGAGTACATCGCTGAGCGGTGTACATTTTCGCGGATGAGGCGCAAGGTCTCCGGCGTAGTGAAGGCGATGTGGCAGCTCACCTGCGGCTGCACGATTTTCTTGGTGCGGAAGCTGAACGGAGTGGGGTCGGCGTCGCCCGGCTGCTCCTCGAACATGCGCCACTTGATGGTGCGGCCGTCAAGGCGCGGTGGCGTGCCTGTCTTGAGGCGGCAGGTGCGCAGGCCGAGGCGGCGAAGCGCTTCGCCAAGAAGAACGGACGCGGGCTCGCCGCTGCGGCCCGCAGGGTAACGCTCTTCACCGCAGTGGATCAGCCCGTTGAGAAACGTGCCGGTGGTGATAATGGTGGCTCCGGCGAGAAGATTGCGTCCATCGCGGAGCTTGAGCCCGAGCACGCGGCGACGGGGACGTCCGGAACGGGGTACGTCCGTCGGATTCTCTGTCCCTCTGTCCCTTGTCCCTAGTTCCTCGTTTTCCTGATCCCTGGTCCCTGATCCCTGATCCCTGCCTTCAGGTCCCTGATCCCTGTCGTCGATCACCAGGTCGACGACCTCGGCCTGCCGGATATGGAGTCCGGGCTGTGCTTCGAGGACTTCGCGCATCTTGACGCGGTAGAGAGCCTTGTCGCACTGGGCGCGGGGTGACCAGACTGCAGGGCCGCGCGAGGTGTTCAGCAGGCGGAACTGGATGCCGACGGCGTCGGCGACCTCCCCCATGATGCCGCCGAGAGCGTCCACCTCGCGCACGAGGTGCCCCTTGGCCACCCCGCCGACCGCCGGGTTGCAGCTCATCTGCGCGATGAGGTCGAGGTTCATGGTGATGATCGCGGTCTTGAGGCCCATGCGCGCGGCGGCCATGGCGGCCTCGCACCCGGCGTGCCCGGCGCCCACCACGACAACGTCGTATTGTTCGGTAAAAGCCATCCATTCTCATTGTACGAAGATCGAGATGTCAGTGATACCAACGGCCTCATTGCAGGCCGCATCCTCCTGTTGACACTCTGACTATGCTCATGTAGAAATTCAACAGGAACGAAACTATGGGCGAGAACAAACCGGACATCCTGCAGGGCACGCTCGACCTGATGGTGCTGAAGACACTCGAGTCGATGGGACCGCTGCACGGCTATGGCATTGCAAGGCGCATCGAGCAGGTAAGCGGACAGACCCTGATCGTCAACCAGGGAACGATCTACCCTGCCCTGCTGCGCCTCGAGCAGCGCGGCTGGATCAAGGCCGAATGGGGCATGTCGGAGGCGAACCGTCGCGCCTGTTTTTACAAGCTCACGCGCATTGGCAAGCGGCGAATCGCCGAGGAAACCCGCAACTGGGAGCGCATCGCCGCGACGATGGCGCTCTTTCTTACCCAGCCGGAATAGGAGCCTCCGATGAACTTCGTGCGCACCTTAATCAGCCGCATTGCCGCCATGTTTCGCGGGCGGCACCTCGATACCAGGCTCGACGAGGAGCTTCGCGCGCACATCGACATGGCTGTCCGGGACCATGTCCGCAACGGCATGCCTGAAGCCGAAGCGCGGCGCGCGGCCCTGCGCGATTTCGGCGGCGTTACCCAGGCTCGCGAGACCTACAGGGAGCGGCGCGGTCTGCCGGTCGTCGAGCAGATCCGCCGCGACGTGCGGTTCGGGATCCTGCAGTTGTGGAACTCGCCGGGATTCGCGCTGACCGCCATCCTGACGCTGGCCCTGGGAGTGGGCGCCAACACGACAGTGTTCTCGATGATCAATGGCCTGCTTCTGCGTCCGCTGTCGGTTCCCGAGAGCGGCAGGCTTGCGGTTCTTGGCATGAACGCCGGCGGTCCGGGGCCCAACTACAGTTTTCCTGAGTCCTTGTTTCGCGGGCTTGAGAGCAGGCATGGAGCGTTCAGCGCGGTATTCGCATTCGACCGTTCGCCGTTCCAGGTCAAGAGCGGCGCCGCGAACGAAATCGTCTTCGGCCAATACGTAAGCGGCTCGTACTTTGACGCGCTCCGGACGCCCCCGCTGCTTGGACGCACCCTCAACCAGCAGGATGACCGCAAAGGCGGCGATCCCTCTGGATTTGCCACGGTGATCAGTGAGAGCCTCTGGGAAAACCGCTTTCATCGCGATCCCGCGATCATTGGCCGTCGCCTCGTTCTCGATAACGTCGCCTTCACGATTGTTGGCGTGATGCCGCGCGGCTTTTTCGGCGCCGATCCACTCCAGCGCCCGCAGATCTTTGTGCCGCTGGCCGATGAAGAGGTGCTCGCCGGCGAACGGAGCCTCATCAAGTTTGCCCATCACGCATGGTGGCTGAGTGTAATGGGCCGCCTGGCGCCCGGCGCGACGATCGCCCAGGCCAACTCGCAGGTTGCCGCGGCCACTGGGACCATTCTTCGCGAAAAAGTACCCGAAGCGGCTTGGATCAAGCGTATGGAAGAGCAACGGCACGTCCGGTTCCTCGCAGAGCCCGGCTCGACCGGATTCACTTATATCCGCCTCAACTTCCGCAAGCCTCTCGTCGCCGTGTTTGCCATGTGCGGAGGCATTCTGCTGCTGGCGTGCCTGAATCTGGCAAGTTTGCTCATGGCCCGCGGCACGGCGCGGCAGCGCGAACTCGCGACCCGCATGGCGCTGGGCGCGTCGCGCCGGCGCCTTATTCAGCAGCTGATGGTGGAAGGCCTGCTGCTCGGCATCGCCGGAACAGCCGCTGGACTCGCGCTCGCGCCTGCCGTCAGCCGGCTGCTGGTCGCCGTACTCCTCGGCGGGCGGCGGGGCGCCTATCTCGACACCTCGCTCGACCTGCGCGTGTTCGCCTTTGCCGCCGTCGCCGCCATCCTCGCAACCCTCCTGTTCGCACTCGTACCGGCCATCAAGGCAACGTCGCCGGGCCTGATGGAACGCATGAAGGACGGCCAGCATGCAACACTGACGCAGGAGCGGAGGGCCGTTCTCCCGCGCATCCTGCTGGGAGCTGAAGTCGGGCTTGCGCTCATCCTCGTGGTCGGCGCGGGCCTCGTCGCCACCAGCCTGGTGCGCCTTTATAAGTCCGGTGTCGGCTTCGATCCGCGAGGGCTCGAGAACATCAGCTTCAGCATGGATAAGTCCGGACTCCAAGGCGACGCCCTCATCGGCTTCTATCGCGAGATGGGCCAACGGCTCAGCCAGCAGCCCGGCGTCACCGGCGTCAGTTTTGCATTCATCACTCCCATCGCCGGTTTTCAATGGGACGAGAATTTGCCCGATGCCGGCGGAACCAGCCACGACACATACATGAACGCTGTGGCCCCCGGATATTTCAACACCCTGCGCATCCCGCTGCTGTCGGGACGCGACTTCACCTGGAATGACACCCCGTCAGCCGGAATGAAAATCATCCTGAACCAGACGGCCGCCCGGCAGCAGTTCCCGGACGGCAATCCCCTGGGGCGCTCCATTCGCAATGTGGACGGCAAGAAGGTGATTGTGTACGAGGTTGTCGGCGTCGTGGGAGACGCCAAGTACAGCGACATTCACTCAGAACCGCCGGCGACCGCCTATGTTCCAATGCCGCAGAACGATAACGGACAGGCGCCTTCCTACACGGCGGTCGTGCGCACTTCCGCTGCTCCAGGACCGCTCGCCAGCGCCGCCCGCGCGATCTCCGCGCAGATGGCGCCCTCGGTTCCCGCGCCCGAGATGACCTCGATGGAAAAGATCATTGATGACTCTCTCGGGCCCGAGCGGATGATGACCATGCTTGCGGTCTTCTTCGCCATCTGCGCACTCATTGTCACCGCTATAGGCCTCTACGGCACGCTTGCCTACGCCACGGCACGGCGCACCACGGAGATCGGCATACGCATGGCTCTCGGCGCGCGGAGATCGCAGGTAGCGACGCTGGTCTTCCGCCAGAATCTCTGGGTAGTAATGGGCGGCACGGTCGTGGGAGTTGCAGCCGCCCTGCTGGCAACGCGCGCACTGGCGAGCTTTCTCTTTCTCACTTCGGCGCACGATCCGTGGGTGATAGCGGCTTCAATTGTGGCGCTGGCGTTAACGGCGTGCGCGGCATCTCTGCTCCCGGCCCTGCGGGCGTCCCGCATTGAGCCGATGTCGGCCATCCGCAATGAGTGATCCCGGCATGCTGCGCGGGGAGTCTTCCGTACGGCGAAGATGAATGATCAGGTTCCTCCGTGCAGGCTGACATTGGAAACACTCTGGCTTTCTGAGCGTCTGAACGTTACTATGCGGGCAACATCTCCCGCCCCAGGAGGCCGCGGTAATGGGCTCATTAAATTACAACCACGATTCTCGACGCACTTCAGGCCCGGGGGAATCCTCTCCCGGCGAGCCCTCCCGACAATCTCCTCGGGAACTCCAGCCTGAAACGGAAACCCAGTCACCGCAGGAACTTGAGGAGGAGTCGCGCAAGATTCGGCGGCTTCAGATGGTGGTCAACATGGTCACCCAGGTGATCGCGCAGGATTCCTCGCTCACGGTTGAAGAGGCGTCGGAGATGGTAGCCGACACGCGGCGCGTGGCGTTGGGCATGTTTCCGGACAAGGAACTGGCGTTCAACCTCATCTACTGGCCCCGGCTGCAGCGGTTGATGCGCGAGCGGTACAGGATGCAGTGAAGCAGGGACGAGGCATCAGGGACCAGGGACTAGAAAGGCGGGGCAGTTCTAGACACCGGTGATTCTGGCTCTTTGCGCTCCCCAAATGGAAACGGCTCCCGCGATGGGAGCCGAAGGCCGTCTCGATTGGAAACGAATCAGTTGCCGGACGAAGCGCCGTATCCGGTATCCGCCTGGGCGATCTGCTGGTAGCTTTCGCGCAGGTATTTATGCGGATTGACCGGGACCTGGTGAACGCGCACCTCGTAGTGGAGGTGGGGGCCAGTGGCGCGGCCCGTCTGGCCGACGTAGCCGATAACCTGCCCGCGCAGGACGTGCTCTCCGGGTACTACGGCAATGGCCGAAAGGTGACCGTAGATGGTCGTCACGTCGTGGCCATGGCTGAGAGTGATTTCGCGGCCGTAGCCTGCGCCCTGGTTGAGCGCAAACACGTCTCCATCGGCCGTGGCGCGAACCGGAGTGCCGGTGGGGGCATCGATATCGATGCCGGCGTGAAATGCGCCTTCCCCGTTGATCGGATCTTGGCGCGAACCGAAGCTTGAGCCGACGCGGCCCTCGACAGGCCAAAGAGACGGCGCATCGGCGAACACAGTCCAGTCTCCCCCCGAAAACGAGCTCGAAAGGCCACCCTCAAGTGCCCGCGAGATCCGGCCCGACATGGCCTGGTTGCGCAGGGAGTAAAACGTGTCGAGGGTCTCCTTGACGTTCTGCTGGTCCGGATCGTCGTTCAGGGCGAGGGCGGCGGAAGAAGGTGCCGAAACTTTTGCGGCCGAATGAGCCGCGGTGAGGCGGCTTTCGCGGAGACCGTAGAGAGCCGTGACCTCATTGGCGATCGCGCCCAGCGATGCCACCTGCACATCGCGGTCGTGCGCGATCTGCGCCATCTGCCTGTAGTCTTTGCGGAGGGTTTCGCGCTCCTCGCGGACGCGGTTGAAGCTCTCTGTTTTCAGCAGCATGCGCGTGTACGAGCCGGCCAGCCCCACGATGGTAAACGCGCCGATCAGCGCTGCCGCCACGAAGCCGTAGGCATAGTGCAGGGGTAGCGGTATCTTGCGAACCCGCCCGTCTTCGTCACGGGCAACAAACAAAATGTAATAGCGTTTGCGTAACATCTTTTTCTCGTGATCTCGCTGCGTACAGTCGAACACCGCAGACGGGATTGCAACTCGCCGTTACGTGCGACAACAAACAGGTTTCGCCGGGATGCTCCCAATTGCCGGGAACTTGCCCCCGAACTTAAAACTGGCGCCCAACGTGAATGGGCACATGATTACTGGTCGTTAGATGAGGTTATCAACCGAAGCAGTGGCCGGTCAAACAAAAACGGGCTAAACTATTTATTTTGTTGGGTCCAGGCGAACATTCGGGGAAACACGTTCAAAATGCTGCACGGATGGTGCAACCGTGCGGCTATTCATTCATCGGCGTGCCCAGCCACAAATCTTCACAAAGTGAAATCGGCCGCGTGGTAGGCTTGAGTCTCCGCGAACGGCCGGAACCCTGCGCAACATGCGCGCCGCACGCCGGACGATGTAGTGCCGGAAAGACGGCACAGACATCGAGCCGTAAATCTGCGTCACCCCAAAATCAAGACGCTTTTCGTGTGCTGTGCACCCGCTGCTTGCCTTCTCCCCGGCTGCGATTCATGTTGAAGGAGAAGATGCAATGAATTTCACCGCCAACCAGGCGTATGAACTCTGCGATTGGCTGGATACTCAGCCAAAGTATCCACCCACAAGTGCTCCAACCGGCTGGAAGCCTGCTTTCGTGCCGACTTTCTTCGATCGAGACTACGCAGTCGTCCTCGAGAGCACCAGCGATTCCGACCAACTTGCGGTTGTGATCATGGGCACTCACGATGTGAGTCAGATGCTTCAGGATACTCACATTTCAGACCCCGGGCCCTTTGTAAATTCTTCAGGTGGCACGATCATCGCGGGAGCCGAAGTCGCGAACGGGGCCAGCGCTGCTTTCACCAAGGTTCTCAAGTTGAGACAACTCCCCCATTTGGAGACCCTCAAGGAGTATCTGGAACATAAGGCCAAGTCGAAGGGTTTGAATGTGCTGGTGGCAGGCCATAGTCTTGGCGGAACGACCGCGTCGCTGTTCGCGCCGTGGCTGGCGTCGGTGATGCTGAAACAGACTCCTTTGACGGTGCCGCTGCCTCCTGCCATTCAGGCAGTTACCTTTGCAGCATTTGCTGCCGGCAATCAGGCATTTGCCACTTACCTCAACGGTTCGACTCAGTACCAGCCCAACATCAATGTGAATGACATTGTGCCCTATGTCTGGGCGACTACCGGAAGCTACCAGGTGAGCAGCGTCTACACATCGTTCGCCAGCCCAGGGCCCCCGATGCCGGAATCGCTGCAGAAAAAGCTCAAGAAGAAGGTGGGGACAATCCCAAAGGGCTTTAATTACATACAGACGAATGAGCCGAGCACATTTACCGGTACCATTCTGCCGGCGCCGTCCTTCTCCACCTGCGGCCTGAGCCGGGAAAAGCTGCAGGAACATCAGTGGTTCTGGGAAGTAAGCCTGCAACACAACTACGCCTACTGCGTGCAGTTCCTCAACAGCAATTGCACGCTACCGAGCTCGGACTGCCCCAAGTCCTGAATCGGTCCGAGATCGGTTCCATGGTCATAATTCCCCGGCTCTCTGAGGTAGCTCTTTGTCAGCAAGGAGCTACCTCCGAAAGACCGCGCGTATTTAGCCGCGCGGATTGTGCAGCCGTGCGACCATTCAATCATTGGCGTGCGGGGAAAAAAGAACAGTACCGGCAGCCGAACGGGCGAACTTGACCTGATTCGGCAAATACGTGATCGTTCGGCCTCGGGTGGCGCGAGGCGCGGCGTGACGCTGGGCATTGGCGACGACTGCGCCCTGCTGCGGCCCGGCCGCGATGAAGAAATTGCGGTCACGACGGACATGAGCATCGACGGGCGGCATTTTCTGCTGAACCGCCATCCGCCGGAAGTCGTGGGACACCGGACTCTGGCGCGCGGGCTGAGCGACCTGGCGGCCATGGGGGCCCGGCCGCTGGCGGCATTTGTTTCCCTTGGAGTGCCGAAGAGGCTGACGACGCCAGGCCGGAGCGGCGAATCGTGGGTGTCGCGGTTTTACGACGGGCTGCTGGCACTGGCCGCGGAGTACGAGACGGCGCTTGCGGGCGGAGATCTCGCGGAGTCGCCCGTTGCGGTGGCGGACATCGTGCTGGTTGGGGCGGTAAAGCGCGGGCGCGCGCTGCTGCGGTCGGGTGCGCGGGCAGGCGACGCGATCTACGTGACCGGGCAGCTCGGCGGAGCGGCGGCGGGTCTGGAAAGGCTAATGAGTTCGCAGCTCAAAGTCCGCAGTTCAACGATCGCAGTTGGCAGGTCCAAGAAAGATGCCCTGTTGGTTGGTGCGCACTCGCATCCGCAGCCACGGGTTGCGCAGGGCCGTTGGCTGGCGCAACGCGGAGCAGCGACCGCGGCCATCGATTTGAGCGACGGGCTTTCGACCGACCTGGCTCACGTCTGCGAGGAGTCGGGCATGGCCGCGGAGGTAAATGCGGCGATGCTGCCGGTTGCGCCGCTGGCAACGCTCGAGCAGGCGCTCCACGGTGGAGAGGATTACGAACTTCTGTTCACGGCGCGCGAGGGTTTACGGATTCCGGGCTCGATTACCGGGGTGAAGGTGACCCGGATCGGGCGGATGGTGAGACATACGGCGAAGCGGCCCCGGGTCGCGCTAATTACGGCAAACGACTCGAAGCAGCCGCTCGAGCCCCGTGGATGGCAGCATTTCGACTGAGTTCATAGTTCACAGTTCGTTTTTGCAACTCAACTTTCGCACAGGGCGAATAGCCTCTCCTGAGTTGGCATCTTCAACGGTCCGCGAATTTGAAAACTGTGAACTATGAACTGCGAACTTTGAACTCCGATCAGAAGCGGCCGTTCGATGGCGGCGGGACCGCGGGGCCGGAGTAGTGGACGTGCACAAGGCGCCAGCCTTTGTCCGGGAAGCGGACGTAGAACTGGCTCTCGCGGCCTGTCGTGTGGACGGGCGAATTATTCGAGCGCAGCGTGGCGACGAAGTCCCAGTCGAATTCGAGCACCGCGGCGTCGCCGAAAACGTGGATCACGGGCTCGGTGGCCGCCGTCAGGTGGCGCTGTGAGAAGGTCTGGCCCATGAGCTTGACGATCACCTCATCGGCGATCTGGTCCCAGCCGCGCTCGTGGCCGACGGGGTTGATGAACGACGCGTCGGGCGTGGTGAGCCAGATGGTGGCGGCGAGCTTCGGGTCGGCCGTGTCGATGGAGCGCATGTAGGTGTCGAGGCCGCGGCGGATTTCAGCGCGGGCGGCGGCGTCGCTGCTTTGATCCTGGGCGATGGCGGGAACGGCGATAACAGCGATGAGGGCGGCGAAGAGGATGGCGACGGGACGATTCATGTTCCTGCTCCTTGCATTGAGCGGCGTCTGATCCGGATGGCTTTCATCATCGCAGAACCGGTGGCTCAAAGCTCCCTCCGATCGCGAACTATGATCAGGACTGTGAACGATATTTATTGGATCAAGAATGACGGCGAGGCTCGGCTGGCGATCGTGGCGCGGCCGCGTGGCGACGACTGGCTCGAAGATGAAATGCGGCGGATGAAGGAGAACGGGATTGACACGGTCGTTTCGCTGCTGGAGCCGCTCGAATCGCTATGGCTCGGTCTGGGCGAAGAAGAGCGCGCAGCACAGAGAGCCGGCCTTGAGTTTCTCTCTTATCCAATCAAGGACACGCAAGTGCCTGTGAACGTCGGTAAGTTCCGACAGTTTATTACGGGGCTCTGGGAGAGGCTGGCGCACGGTGAGGCTGTCGGGGTTCATTGCCGCGGATGCATCGGTCGCGCTACGGTCACGGCAGCGTGTGCTCTGATCCACCTTGGATGGGAACCGAAGCGAGCCCTGGAAGCGATTGAGCGAGCGCGGGGAACGCGAGTACCCGACACGCCGGAACAGGAAGCGTGGATCCTGGATTACGAGGCGGAGCCGTGAGCGCGCCGGAGTCAGCCATGAGTCAGCCGAAGACAGCCATGAGCGGACCGAGGCTTGACCTAAGTTTTGCGCACGCATGGCAGGCGGAGATTCTCCCCGTCCGGCCGATGATCCTGCCGCCGCGTCACTTCGTCTATCCGCACGAAGTGGAAGAAGTAGAGCGCGGCGCGCTTGAAGTGATGGTGCGTCCGGCGTGCGCGGAGGCCTTTCTCGCCACTTGCGCTGTGGGGTTTCGCGACCCGGTTGCTCCAACGGGTGTCTGGGCCGCACCCAATCCGGCGGAATTATGCGCGGTCTCGGGGGGCTATGCGTACGTGATCGATACGGGCGCGCCGGAGCGGTTCACGTTTGTTTCGCTGCGGCCGGTGCTGCTGGCCTGGCCGGCCGTGGATGCCGGATTGCTTCTGCTCGTGGGGCACCGGACGATCGTCGCATGGGGCGCGGCGGGAGAGGCGTGGCAGTCGGAGAAGCTTTCGGATGAGGGCATCACCGTGACTGGCATCGAGGGCGAGCTTCTGCATGGGCGCGGCTGGAACATGATGACGGACAGGGAGACGCCGTTCACGCTCGATCTGAAGACCGGACGGAAACTCGAGGACAATGAATCGGATCGAATGCCCGGCGAATGAAACGGGCAAACGAAACCGCAACCACGGGCCTAACTCAGTTTCGAATACCGAGTTACATCGCACTTAGCCGATTTGAGGTTGAATTCGCATCCTGTTCTGTTACACTTCCCAGCAAAATCCAGCCCGGGAGTGAATCATGGCAGCAGCGCCTCCCATCGTAAATCGGCAGACTATTTCCGCGGCCGCGAGCGCAATGTCTTCCGGCGGTGATCCTGAAAACACCGCCTTCTACCTTCTGCTGACCTATTTCCGACAGACGAACGCCGAAGGGTTGCGCATCCGCGAGAGGCTCGCGAGCGCGCTCGTTCAGGCGAAATCCGCCGATCTGCCCGGTTGCGCCGCGTCGATGAAGGAAGCCCAGGAAGTGATCCGAAACGAACTGGACCAGGCACTGGCGCGCGCTCAGTTCATCGAGCAAATCGGCAAGATGTCGCCGAAGAATGAAGCCTGGTACGCGCGCGAAATCGTGCAGGTGCAAAATGCGTGGGACGATCTCAAGCAGGTGTGGTCGCAGGACCTGACCGGCCAGGAGCAACTCGCAGCTCTCGCGCTGCGGGCGCAGCGGAGCATCGGGATCCTGGACCAGCTTGTTTTCGTGTGCGCGACACAGACGATCCCTGACGAATTGGACAATTACCTCGCCAATTACCGCATCGGAACCTGCCTCGATTTCGTGGACACGTTCAAGGACCAGCTGCCAGACGACGATTCAACGCGGCGGCTGCTCGAACATCTTGCACCGCAAAGCGTTTTGGTCTCCGGGCTCATCGATGTGCGCAATGCAAAGGTGATCAAGGCGGACCGGCGGACGTGGCGGCAGGTGTTGAGTGTGGTGATTGTCCTGATCGTCGCGGCTCTTGGATTCGGCGTCGCGGGCATCGCAGTCTACCTGGGCAAGTGGAAGTTATTCGGGTTGGGCGACCACTGGCTCCTCAAACCGGATGATTGGTTCTATCTGAATGGCGCCTACCTTCTGGTGCTTCTCGGGGTGCTCGGGCATTGGGTTCTCGACCGCGTGAAGCAGAATCGGGCCGGGTCGGATGTCACGCCATTTTCCGAGTGGCTGATGTGGATTCACGTCAACGAAGTCCCGATCACCGTGCGCATCCTGACCGTCTGGCTGCTGATTGCGCTGGGAATCGGGTTACAGGTGTACAAAATCACCTCGGCCGTTCAACCTGTGACGTTCTTCACTGCCGGCTACTTTATGGACAGCACGTTTGACGCGCTGATCGGACGATTCAACACCTTCATCGGTGCGAACGATCCGGCAAAGACGAAAGCGCCAGGACAAACTGGTCCCAATAAGAGTTGATGAGTTCGAGCGGCAGGTTGGGCCATCGCCGAATAGGAATCCGTGCGCTAAGATGGTCGCCAGACCCTCATGAATTCCCTGTTCGGCGTTAAGCTCACCAAGGTCGAGTTTCCCGATGGACTTTCGTTCGTCGCGGTCCAGGAGTCCGGGCCGACGCTCTACATCGCGATTTTTATCGTGTTTCTTGGAATTGCGGCTGCGTGCTGGATCGGTGGCCACCAGATCTTTGCGGTGTGGATTGTGATCGCAGGCGGATTCGGGTTGGTGAAGAATATCGCCGTGGGACCGGAGACTAGTCTGACGGTCAACCAGCGGGAAGTGCACGCTTCGGGAAACCTGCCGAAGCTCCTCTCGGATTCAGTTCGCGTTCCGGTCTCGGAGATCAAGCGAATCGGCTGGTTCAACGGCGGTGAGAATCAACCGAGTGGATTGTACGTGCGCCACGGCCTGCTTTCGAATACCTGCGTACTGCCGGGGATCAGCAAGCAGCAGGCTGTCGAGATACGCGACGCGATCGCCGGGAAGTTCCCGGACTTTCCTTTAGGCGACGTCTCCTCCGGATTCTCTCTTGATTTCGATGTAAGCGCCGGCTGATCACCTGGGACCAGATCGGCCGGGGAGGACGACGGTCTGGTATCCGGCGTAGACGCCTTCGAAGACGGAGTCCCAGCTTGCTTTTTCGGCGTGAGCGCGCGCGGCCTTGCGCATGGCGGCGTGCTTTGCAGGATCGGCGAGGATTGCGGCGACGGCCTGGGCGAAGCCTTCATCGGGAACGATGCGGCCGGTCTCCCCTTCGGTGACGATCGATTTCGGGCCGCCCTCGGGCGTGACGACGGCGGGAACGCCGCTTGCCATGGCTTCGAGCACCACGTTCCCGAACGTGTCGGTGTGCGAGGGAAAGACGAACAGGTCCATGTTGGCGTATGCGGCCGATAAGGGCTCACCGCGGAGGACTCCTGTGAAATCGGCGCCGCTTAGGCGCTCGCGCAGCCAGCGCTCCTCTGCTCCGTGGCCGACGATCATGAAGCGGAAGTTCTCGACGCCCATGCGCTCGAGTTCTTTCTGAATTGCAGCGAGGAGGGCGACGTTTTTCTCGACCGAGAGGCGGCCGACGAAGCCCAGCACACGCGTCGTATCGGTCGCGGAGCGGGTGCGCTTCGAGGGGTGGAACAGATCGGCTTCGACTCCGCGGGGCATGAGGAGACACGGGCGGCCGGCGGCGCGTTCGAGCAGATCGCAGAGGCCGGGATTCGGAGCGTAGAGGATGTTGGCGACCGAGTAGAACTTTGCCGCGAGGGCCATGGAGACGTCTTCGATCTTGTGGCCGGTAGCGTCAGCACTGGGTTTTGGCAGGTGCTTGAGGAACCACTCGGAGCGGCGTGCGGCGTACTCGTGCAGGTTGGTGTGCCAGCTTGCGGCAAGTGGAAGGCCGAGCGCGTGGGCGAGGCCCGCGCCCATGAAGCCGTTTTCGCTGGGGCCGGTGATGTGGATCAGGTCAGGCTTGAAGCGAGCGAGTGTCTCTTCGATGACGGGGATGTGGCGCGGAAAGGCGGGATCAAAGCGGAGGTCTTTTTCGACGGCGAAGGAGAGAAAGCCGCGAGGAAGTTCGAGGGTCCAGAGGTTGCCGTCTTCTACCAGTTTCGGCTCGCGGTCGCCGGCGCGCACGCAGAGGAAGGGGAGGTTGCGGCGGCGGGCAAAGGCCTCAAAGTGGCGGCTGGTGTGGGCAACGCCGTTGATCTCGTGGAATGAGTCGGGAAAGTAGGCTACGCGGGGAAAGGCAGCGGAGTTAGCGGGGAGAGCCGGTACTGCCGGAGCTGATTGGTCCACTATCGATCCTCGGAGTTGGGTCCGAATTGCGTCATGCGCGCCCTTGTTCACTTCGGCGATTGGAGAGGCTGTGTCCTGGAACAGCGGATTCCCTCCGGAAATGACGAAAATAAAGCAAGGGCAAAAGCAAGAACCTCGTGTACCGCTGACATCAGCGGACAATTCGGTTTGGAACAGGAGCCGACATTGGATTATAGGGTGCGATTGTTATTGCGGCGTTTCAGCGGGACGGATCCGAACCGCGAATGGCGCGTGGCGCGCGGGGGTTATCCAGAGGATGCTCGTTCCCAAGTCGAAGGATTCGGGGCGGTTCCGGGATTTCCTAGATATGTACCTCTTGTCCACATAGGCGCGCGGAGGGGATCGGCCTACACTCATGGAATCGAAATGGATATGGGAGAGCTTGTTTGATGGCCACGATCCCCAACATGACCGGTTACGACGCGGGACTGCCCGCGAACGTGGATGCGGAGAAGACGATCCTCGGGGCGATCCTGCTGGATAATGCGGCGCACTCGGAAGCGGCCGAGAGACTGGAACCGGATGATTTTTCGCTGGACTCGCACCGGCGGATCTACCAGCGGATGAGCGAGCTGGTGAACGACCAGCGCGCGGTCGACATCGTGACCTTGTCGAACGAGCTGGCGCGGTACAAGGAGATCGAGGCGGTGGGCGGTGTGGCCTACCTTGCGTCGCTTACGGAGGGGCTGCCCCGGCGGCCGGTGATCGAGGAGTACGTCAAGATCGTCAAGGACCGCAGCCTGCTTCGGCGCCTGATGATGATCTGCTCGAACGCGATCGCGCAGGCCGCGGACCAGAGCGATACGGCGCTCGAGGTGCTGAACAGGGCGGAAACCGCCCTTCTCGATGTCAGCGAGAAGAGCGTGTCGAGCGGGTTCCAGAGCCTGGAGCAGATCGTCGCCAGCTCGTTCGGCACCATCGACAACCTGTACGAGCACAGCCGGGAGATCACAGGGCTGGCGACGGATTTCTACGAACTTGACCGCAATACGAGCGGGCTGCAGAAGGGCGAGCTCATCATTGTGGCCGCGCGGCCCTCGATGGGCAAGACGGCGTTCGCCATCAATATGGCGCAGAACGCGGCGGTCAACCACGGCTCGAAGGTGGCGGTGTTCAGCCTGGAAATGAGCAAGGAGTCTCTGCTGAGCCGCATGTTGGCCTCGCAGGCGTGGGTGGACCAGCGCAATCTGCAGACGGGGTTCATCCGCAAGGAAGACCACGACAAATTGCAGAAGGCGCTGAACGACCTGGTGGAGGCGCAGCTTTTTATCGACGACACGGCGGGAATATCGCTGGCGGAGATGCGGGCCAAGGCGCGCCGGCTGAAGCAGAACGCGAACGGGCTGGACCTGATCGTGGTGGATTATCTGCAGCTGATGTCGGCTACGCTGCCGAGCGCGGGCGGAAAACGGTATGAGAACCGGACGCAGGAGGTGTCGGCGATTTCGCGCGGCCTGAAGGCGCTGGCCAAGGAGCTGCACGTGCCGGTGGTGGCGCTCTCGCAGCTTTCCCGCGCTAGCGAGCGCCGCGGCGACGATAAGAGGCCGCTGCTGAGCGACCTGCGCGAGTCGGGATCGATCGAGCAGGACGCGGACGTGGTGATGTTCATCCACCGCGAGGCGTACTACAACCGCGACGAGGAGATGTCGGACTCGGACCGCGCGAAGTCGGAGATCATTATCGCCAAGCAGCGCAACGGCCCGACCGGGACCATCAACCTGAACTTCATTTCGAGGTTCACGCGGTTTGACAATCCCGACCAGGGGCATGAGGCATAGCGGCGGGGCAGCTTGCCGGAGCGCCATTCAGCTTCAGCGGCGGAAGGTACCCATGTACTCGGCCTGCGCAACGATGTGGCCCGCGATGGCGCGGTCGAGTTCGCTGCGGGTGGCGCCGGTCCTTGCTTCGATTTGCGTATCGAGCGCATAGAGCCGGAAAAAGTAGCGGTGGGGCTTGCCCGCGGGCGGGCAGGGGCCACCATAGCCGATGCGGTTGAAGTCGTTGGTCCCCTGGTTGACGTTATTTTCGAGGGCAGTCTTTCTTGGGAGACCTTCGGGCAGATCGGTGGAGCCGGCGGGAATGTTCCAGATGAGCCAATGGGTGAAGGTTCCCAGGGGAGCATCGGGATCGTCCACGATCAGGGCAAAGGTGTGGACTCCGTTCGGCGGATTGACCCAGCGCAGAGGCGGCGAAACTCCAGCGCCGCTGCATGTAAATTTTCTGGGGATTTCTTCTTCGTTCTTGAATGCAGGTGTCTCGATTGCAAAGGACATCGCAAAGCCCTCCCGCTCCTCTACGAGCTGAGGTCGTTCCTCCTTGTTGTTTTAGGCCCGGGTCTTCTTCCTGTTCCGGCTCCTGTGCGCCCCGACTCTACGCCGCCTGAGGCATGCGGCCGAGCGTGTTGGTTGCCACGGCCGGTGCGGCGAGTCTCATTAAATTTCCCAGGTTCCCGAATCAACTCGCGATGCAAAGCCGGCATAAATGCAGTTACTTTTATGCAGCACCAGGGCCCAGAGGGAGGTTCAGTCACGCCGCCGAGGTGCCCGAATGACGGCATGGCTCCGGTTTCGCATTGCGAGATATTTTTCCTTGAAGAAGTCCTCTTGGGAGGCTAGCACGGCTTGGTGGAAACGCGCGGCCTTTTTGAGGAGAGTGCGACCGGAAGCCGCAGCAAATCGCAACGGGCTTCGAGCGCGGGATGAGGTAACTTCAGTCACCACGAGAATCCGGTGCGGCGACCGCGAGCCGGATCGCCGGGCGCCGGCACTGCGCCGAGTGCTTCACATTTCATTGAGGACAAGAATGACGCGGCCGGCGATGAGGTCGGACAGCGAGAGGTTTGGCTCGATCTCGACGAGGTGAACCGGGGCATGGGTGTCGTGCGGGCGCAGGAGAAGGCGGTTGGCCTGGAAGTCGAGATAGCGGACAAGGAGGCGCGATTCGTAGCGAACTGCGTAGAGGTTGGAGCGGCCGGGGCGATAGGCGATGAGCGAGTTGTAATGGCGATCGAGAACGGCAATGGCGTTGGGGACGAGGACCGGTTCCATGCCCGCGGCATCGCCTTCTGAGACAGAGATGGCGACGAAGCGGAGCCACGCGCGGCGGGAGGATGAGGGACGCGAGCGGGCGGATTTGAGCTGGCCGGCGGGCACGCGCAGAATGCGCTGGATGGCGGTTGGCCGGACGAAGGGCTCGTGCATGGCCGTGGCGTGCGATACGACGGGGATGTTGTCGGTGTCGTCCGCGCGCGGCCAGGCCGCCGATGCGGGAAGCAGGTCGGCGACGGCCATGCGCTGGGAGGCGAGGATGCGGTCCATGGCTTCGAGGGAGAGGTGGCGGTGATTGTGAAGAAAGTTGGAGATGTGGGATTGTCCGAATCCGGTCTGGCGGGCGAGGAGGGAGACGCTTAGCGTTCCCCGCTGGATTCTACGGAGGAGTTCCAGACGGAGCCGCTCGTGCATCTGAGAAAAATTCATTGTGTGAAAAATCCGCCACCAGCGATGGGCCCGTGGCAGGCATGATTGCTAATAGCAAAGCCTAAATCGTGATTTTCCCCAGTTTTTGAGGTTGACGGCGCGCGGGCAAGGGTTGTGCGAGGAAAATGGGCAGAATCCATTGACGCAAGAGATACGCATCCCTACATTGGTTCTACTTACATCGCACAAACCTGTGGGAATCCTGCTGGAAACGTTTTATTTCCCGAATGGTTACACGGAAAGCTGATTTCCGGCAATTTCGGGGAAAAGGCGTCCTGCCAGGGAGATTCTGTCTCCGTGGACGGCAGGCTGGCCCACGCAACTTGCGAAGCTGCGGCAACGCGGCCAGGTCTTTGTGCGAAATTCCAGAACTGCGCGCTTGTTCCATATGAACGTTGAACCAGGAAGACGGCCGGCTTTCCCCCGACAGGACAAAAGAAACCTGAGTCGCCTCGTCTCGTCTCCAAAACCCCCGGCCAAAAACAAAAAGAGGATCGACATGCCGGGTTTTGTAACTGAACCACGGAGATGGTGTTATGGAGTTGCGCGTGCAATTGAAGGTATGCGAGGGGTGCGGTTGTCTTTGGTACCGCGCCCAGAATCAAAGGGATGTGTATTGCAGGGGCTGTGCGAGCCGTCTGAGTGATTTCCAGATGGCAACACACAACAACAGCAGGTCAGGGCCGAGGCGGAAGCGCAGAGCGATTCTGAAGATCTGGGCAGTAGCGGAAGCGGGAGGTGCGGAATGAGCGCAGCTCTTCAGTTTCCCTGCCTTATCCCGCATCTGGCCGCCGCCGCCGGGGAACTACCCGAGTGGTACGAAGAGGGGAGAGGTAATAGCCCGAGTTGCGAGCCGCTACCGCAGATACAGGCCGGACGGGACCAGGCGCCTCCGGTGCGGAGCATGGCCTTCTACCGGAAGCACACAGAAAAGATCCTGTTGCGCTACCTGTATTCGTCGATGCTGGTCGGGCGGGCTCCGGATATCCTGCGCGAGCCGGTAGCGCGGGGCTGGGCATCGAGCCGTCCGGTGAAAAGCTTCGAAGATTCCGTCATTTTTGTTCTGGACGTGGAGAAATGCCTGAAGCGGTTGAACTCGCTCGACCGGGTTCTGCTGGGCCGGGTGGTTTTGCAGAACTACACGTTGGCCGAGACGGCCCTGCTGCTGCGCGTGCCGACGCGGAGCATCACGCGGCGGTTTGGGGAGGCGCTTGACCGGCTGACGCAGGTCCTGATGGATGAGGGGCTGCTGGTGATGCCCGGGGCCTGAAGGGCTTGTGGGTAAAACAAAACATGGAGCGGGGCGGCGCTGGCTGCCCCGATTCAATCTTGCCCCGTTTCAATTTTGCAAGGATCTGCGCGCCCGTGCTCGGGTGGTTCTCGAAAATGCAATGTCCATCGCACAGGTCCCGGTGCTCGTGATGCTGATCAGAAGTTGGATGCCATATGTCGACTCCCCCGTCGGGCCGCAAGTTGGGATACCCGTTTGTCAAGCCCCACGTGAGCCAATAAGCACCTGAAACGAGGCAAAAACAGCAGCAAATACCCCCCTCCCCCCCTATAAATATTTTTTGTGGGGAATCCAGCCGAATCGTAGAATACCGATGTTGTAAATAAATGACTTACCTCAACGGCGTCCGGGCTTGTCCCACAAGATGGAATGATTCGGGTGAAACTTGATGCCTTTAATCGCTGTTTAGTGACCGTTTCCGAATCTCAGCACCGACCCAGCAATTTTGAGAACGGTCGACTGATCCTTCACTATTTCAAGTCAGAATTTGCGCGGCCACTCTTTCGGCCAGCGCTCGACGATGACCTTCTTGTCGGTGAAGAACTCGACGGCGTCGCGGCCCTGCGCGTGCATCACGCCGAAGAAACTTCCTTTCCAGCCTGAGAACGGGAACCACGCCATGGGTGCGGGCACGCCGATGTTCACGCCTACGTTGCCTGTCGAAACTGCATTGCGGAACTTGCGCGCCGAGGCGCCGGAGGACGTGAAGATGGAGCTGGCGTTGCCGTAGGACGAGCGCTCGATGAGGGCGATGGCATCGTCGACCGAGTCGGCGTGGACCACGGAAAGCACGGGACCGAAGATCTCGGTAGACATGAGCGGGCTCGATGCGGGCAGTCCATCCAGAACCGTCGGGCCGACGAAGGAGCCCGGACCGGGGCGGCCGCGGCCGTCGACCACGGCTTTTGCGCCCTGATCTGCGCCCTCGCCGATGAGGCCGGCGACGCGGTCGCGGCTTGCCTCCGTGATGACGGGGCCCATCTGCGATGCGGGATCGAGGCCGTTGCCGACCTTGAGCGATGAAGCGGCTTCGGCGATGGAGTCGCGGAACCAGTCCTTGGCTTCGCCCACCGCAACGGTAACGCTGACGGCGAGGCAGCGCTGGCCGGCGCAGCCGAATGCGGAGTCGGCAATGATCTTCGTGGTGGTTTCGCGGTCGGCATCGGGCAGGACGACGACGTGGTTCTTGGCGCCGCCCTGGCACTGCACGCGCTTGCCGCTGGCCGATCCGCGCGCGTAGACGTGCTGCGCCACGGGCGTGGAGCCGACGAAGCTGACGGCGCGGACGAGCGGGTGGTCGAGGAGCGCGTCGACGGCAGTCTTGCCTCCGTTGACAAGATTGACGACGCCGGCGGGAAGTCCGGTGCGCTGGATCAGTTCCATGAGGCGCACGGCTGAGAACGGGACGCGGTCGCTCGGCTTGAGCACGACGGTGTTGCCGGCGGCGATGGCGTAGGGGATAAACCACAACGGGATCATGAGCGGGAAATTGAACGGCGTGATGACCGCGCAGACGCCGAGCGGCTGGCGGACCATGATCTCGTCGATGCCTGGGGAAATGTCTTCAAGCGAGTAGCCCTGCATGAGCACGGGCATGCCGCAGGCGACTTCGACATTCTCGATGGCGCGGCGGATTTCGCCTTTCGACTCGGAGAGTGTTTTGCCGTTCTCGGTGGTGATGGTGGCGGCGAGCGAGTCGAGGTTCTCTTCGAGGAGCGATTTGAGCTTGAAGAGGAACTGGATGCGGTCGCCGACCGGCGTGTTGCGCCATGCGGGGAAGGCGGCGTGGGCGGCCTGCACGGCGGCGTCGACTTCGGCGGCCGAACCTAATGGCGAGCGGCCGAGGGACTCGCCGGTGGCGGGATTGGCGAGCACGAGGCCGTAGTCGCTGGTGGGCGTTCGCCAGTCTCCGGCAATGAGGTTGCGAACTTCGGTTGTGGCGGGGGCAGTGAGGGATGCCATAGGTGTCCAAGAGTAGCGCAGACCGGGCGCGGGAGGCAGCAGGAATCTTCTGCTCACTGGGGCGCGGCGGCGGAAATTGGACGCGAAAGTCTCTGCGCGCTGCCGGGCGGCATCCAAGCGAACGGGCGGGCAGGTCGAAGCGAGCAGATCTGCATCGCTTCGAGGAGGATCGGAGTGGGCCAGCGGGAAGTGGTTGTGATCACGGGAGCTTCGGCGGGCGTGGGACGGGCGGCTGTGCGCGAGTTTGCACGGCGAGGCGCGAACGTGGGACTAATTGCGCGCGGACGCGACGGGCTGGAGGGTGCGGCGCGCGAAGTGGAAGCGCTCGGCGGGCGGGCGCTGGTGCTGCCTGTGGACGTGGCCGATGCTGCAGCGGTGATGCGCGCGGCAGAGCAAGTGGAACGGGAACTGGGGCCGATCGACATCTGGGTGAACGACGCGATGACAAGCGTGTTTTCTTCGATCAAGGAGATGACGCCGGCGGAGTTTAAGCGCGTGACGGAGGTGACCTACCTGGGCTACGTGTACGGCACGCTGGCGGCGCTCAAATACATGCTGCCGCGCGACCGCGGCGTGATTGTGCACGTGGGCTCGGCGCTGGCGTACCGGAGCATTCCTCTTCAGGCGGCTTATTGCGCGTCGAAGCACGCGGTGCTGGGGTTCTTTGCCTCCCTGCGGACGGAACTAATGCACGACGGCAGCCATGTGCAGACGACGATGGTGCAGATGCCGGCGCTGAACACGCCGCAGTTTGGCTGGGTGCGCAGCAAGCTGCCGCGCAAGGCGCAGCCCGTGCCGCCCATCTACCAGCCGGAGGTGGCGGCGAGGATGATCTGGCACGCTGCGCATCATCCGGAGAAGCGGGAGTATTACGCGGCATGGTCCGTGGTGAAGGCGATTGTGGGCAACAAGATTGTGCCGTCGTACGCGGATGAATACCTGGCGAAGAACGGCTACGAGTCGCAGCAGTACGACGGAAGCGAGGATCCGAACCGTCCGGATAATCTGTACGAGCCTCTGCCGGGCGATCATGGCGCGCATGGCAGCTTCGACAAGCGCGCGAAGAGTTGGAGCGCGGAGGCGTTTGTGGAGCAGCACGCGGGAGCCTCGCTCGCGATGGTGGGGATTGCGCTGGCGGGGATTGCGTGGGGGATTTTTAAGGGAGTGCGATCACGGCGTGAGGTGTCGAGCGAACTGCGAAGGGCAGCGTGACGTGAACGGACAGACCGGGCCGGCATTGTGCGCGGGTGCGCGGCACGCGTCTGTTATGTTGGACGGGATCAAGCCTGAAGGCGGATGAACTGTCTGGATGCGCCTTCCGCGGAGGATCGCGCATGAAGCTTCTTCCCGCCGCTTTTCTTTTGATTGCCGCAGGGGCATTGAGCGCACAACAGCCCGCGCAGCAGACGGGTGCGGCGCAGAGCCCGAAGCCCACGACCGCCACCGAGGCGCCGATGCGCGACACGAGCTTCATCGACGCGCAGGGCACCGCGCACGTGACGCGCGTGGTGCCGGTTCCGGAAGACCTGAGCCCGGAGGCGAAAAAGTCGCTGTCGCGGGCTGAGCCCGACCAGGGTCCGCCGCAGCCGCTGGCCGTGCGGCGCAAAATGACGGACCAGTACACGGTGATGGCGAAGGTCGAGTGGACGAAGATCTGCCCGAACACGATCTCGGACGAGACGATGGCGGGTGTGCCGGTGCACGTTGTAACGCCGGAGGGCATGCCCGAGAGCAATAGAGATTACGTGCTCGAGAACCTGCACGGCGGCGGGTTCAATTCGGATTCGGGGTCGTACACGGAGTCGATTCCGATCGCGAGCTACACGAAGATCAAGGTGGTCGCGGTGCTGTACAGGCTGGCGCCGGAGTACCCGTTTCCTGCGGCGGTGGACGATTCGATCGCGGTGTACAAGCAGCTGCTGAAGGCCTACAAGCCCGAGCACATCGTGATTTACGGCACGTCGGCGGGAGCGATCCTGACCGGCGAAGTTGCCGTGAAGATCAAGCAGCTTGGACTGCCGATGCCGGCGGCGCTGGGCATCTTCAGCGGCATGGGAGACTTCGCGCGCGCGGGCGATTCGATGTCGATGTATGCGCTGCGCGGGCTCGCTGGCCATCTCGATCCGCCGGTGCCGGGCGCGCATGACCCGTTCTACGTTGCCTCGACGGATGTGAAGGACCCTGTCCTGTCGCCGATTTACGCGGATCTGCGCGGGTTGCCGCCGACGCTTTTCATCACCAGCGGGCGCGACCTGCTACTGAGCGGCACGGCGAACCTGCACCGCGCGTTTCTGCATGCGGGCGTGGACGCGCGGCTGGTGGTCTTCGATGCGCTGCCGCACGCGTTCTGGTACGACCCGCACATCCCGGAGGCGATCGAGGCGAACCACATGATGGCGGACTTCTTTGTGGAGCAGGTGAAGAAGGCAGGGACCAGGGAATAGGGACCAGGGACCAGAAGGCAATGGCCTCGATTCCGCGCAACTTGCCGCGGATTGGGTCTGGCTCGTATCATCCGTCGAGAGACACGGCGAGAGACCCAACTTATGAGCGAAGCTGAAGTGCAACACTCCCTGCGGGTCAAGGGGAGGCTGATGTCCGCGTCGGAGATCGAGCGCACCCTGGTGCGCCTGGCTCACGAGATCGTGGAAAAGAGCAACGGCTGCGACGGGATGGTGCTGGTGGGCATCAAGCGGCGCGGCGTGCCGCTGGCCGCACGGCTCGGGAAGCTGATCTCCGGCATCGAGAAATGCCCGGTGGACGCCGGGACGCTCGACATCCAGTTTTATCGCGACGACCTTTCGACGGCGGACGTAAGGCCGATTGTGACCCCAGGCGCAATCGGGTGCGACATTGTGGGCAAGGATGTGGTGCTGTGCGACGACGTGCTGTACACCGGACGGACGATCCGCGCGGCGCTCGATGCGCTGTTCGACCATGGCCGGCCGCGGAGGGTGCAGCTTGCCGTGCTGATCGATCGCGGGCATCGCGAGCTTCCGATCCAGGCGACGTATGTTGGGAAGTTCGTCCCGACGAGCGGCCGCGAGATTATTGAAGTGAAGTTTCAGGAGGTCGACGGCGACGAGCAGGTGCTGCTCGTTGAGAGAGTGGATTGAATCAACTGACCTTAGAGCACCACTGAATCCCATGAGCCCAGCTACTGCACGACGCCCGCTGCACCACCCGCCTGTCCAGGCATCGACGTCTCCTCACAACCCGGGGTCGCTGCTCTCGGTAAGCGACCTGACGATGGAAGCGGTGAACCATGTGCTGCGCCGCGCCACGGAGCTCGAGAATCAGGACCCGCGGACGCGTGACCGCATTCTGTTCAAGCGGCGCGTGACGCTCTTGTTCTACGAGTCGTCTACGCGCACGCGCACAAGCTTCGAGCTGGCGGCGAAGGCGCTGGGCGCGGATACGGCCCTGATCTCGAATCTGTCGTCGAGCATCGAAAAAGGCGAGTCGCTGAAGGATACGGGGCTGACGCTCAAGGCGCTGGGCGCGGAGGCGATCATCCTGCGGCACAACTCGTCGGGCGCGCCGTGGCTGCTCGAGGCGGCGACGCAACTGCCGGTGCTGAACGCGGGCGACGGCATGCACGAGCACCCGACGCAGGCGCTGCTCGACCTGCGGACGATCCTGGCGCACCTGAGGCCAGGGATCGAGACAGTGGGGCCCGAGACGCTGGCCGGCGTGACGGTGTCGATCACCGGGGACATTCTGCACAGCCGCGTGGCGCGGTCGAACATGCTGCTGCTGCCGCGGCTTGGTGCGCGGGTGATGCTGTGCGGGCCAAAGGAGCTGCTGCCGGAGCTGGCGGCGGGCGCAGGGCCGGGGATAGTCATCGAGCGCGATTTCGACGCAGTGCTCAAGCAGTCGCAGGCGATCATGATGCTGCGCATCCAGGGGGAACGGCTGGCGGGGTTGCAGCTTGACCTGGAGCAATATAAGGCCGCCTATCAGCTCACGGGAGACCGGCTGCGGACTCTGGCGCCGGAGGCGATCGTGCTGCATCCGGGACCGATTATTCGAGGCCTCGAGATCACGGCCGGCGTGGCCGACGGGGCACAGTCGACCATTCTCGAACAGGTGAGCAATGGGGTGGCGATTCGGATGGCGGTGGTGGAGCGCGCGCTGACGGCGGGCACGAATGGAGGCCGCGAATGACCGCACTCGCGATTCTCAACGGGCACCTCATCGACCCAGCGGCCGGCGTGGATGCGGCGAAGGACATTCTGCTGAGAGACGGCAAGGTGGCGGAGATTGCCGGGCCGGGAAAGCTGAAGCAGGCCAATGGCGCGGAGAAGCTGGATGCTTCGGGCCTCGTGGTGGCGCCGGGGTTGATCGACATCCACGTTCATCTGCGCGAACCGGGGCAGGGCTACAAGGAAACGATTGCGACGGGGACAGCCGCCGCGGCGGCGGGAGGATTCACTGCAGTTGCGGCGATGCCGAACACGACGCCGGTGAACGACTCCGTTGACATCACGCGCTGGCTGCAGGCGCCCGAGCGCGGCGCGATGGTGCGAGTATTTCCCATTGCGGCGGCCACTCGCGGATCCAAAGGTGATGCGATCAACGATTTTGCCGCTCTGAAGTCGGCGGGCGCGGTGGCGGTGACCGACGACGGCCACCCGATCCTGAAAGACGGCGTGATGCGCGAGACGCTGGCCGCCGCGGCGCGCGTGGGGTTGAGCGTGATCCAGCACGCGGAGGATACGCGCCTGACCAACGGAGGCGCGATGAACGCGGGGCCGGTGGCGTTCAAGCTGGGGCTGCGCGGCATGCCGGCTGAGGCAGAGACGGGGCTTGTGGAGCGCGACATCAGGCTGGTGACGGAACTGCGCGATGCGAAGCCGCACCTGCACGTAGCGCACACGTCGACTGCCGGCGCGATTGCCGCGGTGCGGCAGGCGCGGCGCAATGGGCTGCGCGTGACGTGCGAAGTGGCTCCGCATCATTTCCTGCTTACCGACGAGAATGTTGGAGATTACGACACGCACGCAAAGATGAACCCGCCGCTGCGGTCGGCTGCAGACCGCGATGCGATGATCGAGGCGATCCTCGACGGCGTTGTAGACGCGATCGCCACGGACCACGCGCCGCATGCCACGCATGAGAAGGAAGTGGAGTTCGAGCGCGCGCCGAACGGCATTATCGGCCTCGAGACTGCGCTTGGGCTTTGCCTGCGATGGCTGCACAAGGAATGGAAGATGCCGCTGGGCCGCGTGCTGAGCCTGCTGAGCGCGCAGCCGGCCGCGGTGCTGGGACTGAAAGGCCGCGGCACACTGACGGTGGGCAGTTGCGCGGACGCGGTGATCTTCGACCCGAAGGCCGAGTGGACGTATCGCGCGGCAGAGGGCAGGTCGAAGTCGAAGAACACGCCGTTCGACGGGTGGCCGATGCAGGGCAGGGTGCGGTGGACGATCTCGGAGGGCCGAATCGCATTCGCGGCGAAGGCTTGAGCACAAACACAGGCGCAAGGGGTCACCGCAGGTGCTTTTGGTTCTCGGTGCGCTCAGAGAATGCCCTTCAAGCTGGGCGGCAGCGGCCAGCCCTTCATCAGATCCGATCGCAGCATGAGGTAGAAGTCGTAAATCTCTTCGTCGGCTCCGGTGGCATTTTCCGCCTGGGATACCGAGAGCGCTTCAGATGGGATCACCGTCGGGAGCCCAGTTGTCTGGTTGATCGTCTCCAACGTATCGAGGAAGCACGGATCGAGAGTCGGCTCGGGGATAACGGGCAGGCTCGGCACGGAGAAGTTCGGCTGCGCGAGATTGAGCGCCCAGGCCAGGTTGCGGACTTCTCCCGAGGCGTCGCGGGCGGTGAGCGGATCGAGATGCCAGCGCCACTCTATGAGCTTGAGCACTGAGGCGTGATCGTAGCGCAGGGAATTGATGCGCGGCTTGGCGGGATTGCCGCGCGTGAAGGGCGACACGATAAGCGTCGGCACGCGACAGCCCAGCAGCACCTTGCCGTCCACAATATCGGTATCGACGGTGTTGGGCGCGATGACGCGCGGCGGCGCAACGTGATCGAAGAATCCGCCCCACTCGTCGCGGTTGATGACGAGCACGGTGTTCTTCCAGAGCGGGCTCGCGGTGAGCGTGGCGACGATCTCGCGCAGGAAGATTTCGCCCTTGCGCAGGTCGGCGTGAGGGTGGTCGTCATTGCCGGTGCCGTCGTCGAGGATGGTGAGCCAGGGGTCGATCATCGAGACGGCCGGTAGTTTTCCGAGCGCGACGTCCAGCTTAAACTGCTCGTAGAAAGCCGAAATCTGGATGTACTTCTCGCCCCAGAGCGCGAGGAACGGCACATTCGAGTAGTAATAGCGATGGCTCAGGCCGGCGTCGGCCATGCGGTCCCAGATCGTCGGCAGCGTGCAGAGGTGGAGCGTGTTGCTCAGGCGGTCAGTCTGCGCGGCGTGCTGGAAGACGCGGTTGGGAAACGTGGACGAGAGGATGGAAGCGAAGTAGTTGCTGCAGGTAGTGAAGTTGCGGGCGAGCGATCCGAAGAGCGGCAGGTCGGCCTCTTCGTAGTAACCGATGCACATGCTGTCGTTGGTGCTCGTGCGAAGCCAGCCGTTCATCTTGCCGTCGTTTGCCTCGCTGCGGCCGCCGGCGTACGAGTGGTCGGGATCGGGATGCGAGCAGCCAACGTAGTAGTTCAGCCTGTGCGTCGGCTGCAGAACGCCGTTGTGGTCGGGATAGCTGAGGCCGGACTGGCGGCCGTTGGCGTTGGGCATCCAGCCGAGGAGGTGGTCGAAGCTGCGGTTCTCCATCATCACTACGACCAGGTGCTCTATGCCGGAGGTTCCGGGCGCGGGCAGATCGGCGCTGTCGGGCTGGGCTTCGGGTCTGGCTTCGGGCAGGCTCACCGCCAGCGCGGCCGCAGAGGCCGAGGCGGCACGGCGAAGAAAATCGCGGCGATTGACGGACATCGGTGGGAAGGCTCCAGGCGGGAGATGGGCGATGCGCCTGCCCGGTTAGAAATGAATCGCAACCGGCGCGGTTGTCCGGCGGTTATGAAGAGGGCATAAAAAGATGCGGTGTAGAGCAGACCTTGCGGTAGCCTGAGTTCGATTCTGTGTGGAGGTCCTGCATGTCGATCCCGGGGGCGGCCCAATTCACCGACCTGAGCTTGCTTCTGCTGCGGCTGATGGTGGCGGTTGTGATTGGCAGCAGCGGGTACTCGCATCTCAGGTCGCCCCGGCAGCGGGCGGAGAGCATCGGCATGACCGTCGGGTTCACGGTGTTCCTCGGCGCGGCCGAGATGGCCGGCGCGCTTGGCGTCGCGTTCGGCGTGTTGACGCGCTGGGCTGCGGTGGGAATGATTCTTGTGATGGCGGGCGCCATTTATAAGAAGGTCTTCGAGTGGAAGACGGGATTCTGGGGCGACAAGGCATCAGGATGGCACTACGATCTGATGCTGGTGGTGATGAACATCGTGATTGTGTGCACCGGCGGTGGGCGGTTCTCTCTGATGGCGTTGTAATCGAGGTCAGAGCAACGATGGACAAACGGGATTTTTTGAAGGCTTCGGGGGCGCTTGTCGCAAGCAGCATGTTGGGACGACTTGGTTCAACTGAAGAGCAGGCAGCCGCGCCCCGCGAAAACTGGGCCGGCAACCTGACGTACCGCGCAGATCATCTGTACACGCCCTCGTCGATCGACGAGGTCCGGGACGTGGTGACGCGCTGCGAAAAGCTGCGCGCACTGGGCAGCAGGCACTCGTTCAACCGCATTGCCGACTCGACCGCGAACCAGGTGTCGCTCGAGAAGCTCACGCAGATTGAGATTGACGAGAAGGCGCGCTTGGTGACGGCAGGCGCGGGGATCCGTTATGGGCAGCTTGCCCCGGTGATCGATAAGCGCGGGTACGCGCTGCCCAACCTGGCGTCGCTACCGCATATTTCGGTGGCCGGGGCGATTTCCACGGCCACGCACGGCTCGGGACTTCGGAATGGAAATCTTGCGACTGTAGTTTTCGGGCTCGAGATCGTCACGGCCGACGGGAACGTGATTCACCTTTCGCGCAAGAAGGATCTCGAACTGTTTCCGGGTGCGGTCGTTGGGTTAGGCTCAGTGGGCGTGGTAACGCGCGTCACGCTCGAGCTGATGCCGACGTTCCAGGTGGCGCAGTCGGTGTATCGCGGCATGAGCTTCGAAGTCCTGCGGGATTATTTCGACGAGGTCTTCGGAGCCGGATACAGCGTGAGCCTGTTTACGGACTGGCAGAACCATCGCGCCACGCAGGTGTGGATCAAGAAGATGCTGGCCGTGGGCGACAAAAACGAATGGCCGAAGGAGTTCTTCGGCGCGGCGCTTGCGACAGAGGACGTGCATCCGATCGAGGGGCACCCGGCAGAGAGTTGCACCGAGCAGCGCGGTATTCCGGGGCCGTGGTACGAGCGGCTGCCGCACTTCAAGATGAACTTTACGCCGTCGAGCGGGCGCGAATTGCAGACCGAATATTTTGTGCCGCAGGATCGCGCGTACGAGGCGATTCGCGCGGTGGAGACGCTGCGCGACCAGATTACGCCGCTGTTGTTCGTCACCGAATTGCGCACGATCGCGGCGGACGATCTTTGGATGAGCATGGCATACGGGCGTCCGTCGATGGCGATCCACTTTACGTGGAAGCCGGACTGGGCCGCAGTGAGCAAGCTGCTGCCGCAGATAGAGGCCAGGCTTGCGCCGTTCGGGCCGCGGCCGCACTGGGGCAAGCTGTTCACGATGCCTCCGGCGCAGGTGCAGAAGCAGTATCCGCGGCTTGCGGAGTTCAAGGCGCTGCTTGCCACCCGCGATCCGAAGGGGAAATTCCGGAACGAGTTTGTGGACGCAAATCTCTATTCAAACTGATCCATTCAGTCGTTTCGGCGCGGCGCGAACGTTCTCGCCTTATTGCGCGAAGAATTTTCCGTGCCCGCCGTTGGCCCACGGGTCGTAGTGCGCGGCGAAGTTGGCGCGGTTCTTCACGGAGGGGTGGTTGTAATCCCAGAACTCGACGAACGGGTTGGGATTGGGGTCTTCCAGCCATGCCTCGCCAAGGTGGTTGAAACCTGACACGGCAGTTTTTTGCGGATCGGCAACGAGCCCGTGAATGGCCTCCTGGCCGTAGACGTCCGCTTCGTGCTCGAAGTGGCGGCTCATTGTGTTCAATCCGGGCGTAAGGATGAATCCTGCAATCGAGACCGCGAACAGCAGTGCCACGAACCCGGCGCGCGTGGCAACCGGCGCGACGCCTTCGCTGCCCTCAATGCCCCATCTGGCGCCGAATTTTCGCAACAGGGCTTCCCCTGCGCGCGCGCAGGCCCAGAAGACGAAGAACAGTATTACCGCCATGATGGTGAGCATTTTGGGAATGTGGCTGAGTACGTAGTGGCCGCTCTCGTGGCCGAAGACGAAGAGCACCTCGTCGTCGGGCAGGCGGTCGGTCGCCGTATCCCACATAACAAACCGCTTGCTCGAGCCGATGCCGGTGACATATGCGTTAAGCCCGTTGCTTTTTTCGCTGGCCTTCATCAGGAACATGTGATCCGGCGAAATGTTGGTTCCGGTCTTGGCGACCACCTGCTCGAGCTTGCCGACCAGCGCGGCGTGATGGTTGGTGAGCGGCTCGAATTTGTTGAACAGCGGGTCGATGATCAGCGGACTGGCCCAGACAGCGAGCACGATGAGCGGCAGCGACACCAGCCAGACCCAGAAGAAGTAGCGGCGCGGCGATACGCGGACGATCCAGTTGAAGAACAACATGACGAGGGTTCCGAATACGAGGCTTACGCCAAGGCTCTTGGCCTGGTCGCCTGACCAGCCGCCCCAGCCCTGCACGCTGATGCCAAAGTGGCGGCTGACGGCGTGGCCGATGGCGTCGAGCGGCAGGGCCGCGATGGTGGTGATGACGATGAAGACTGCAAAAAAGAGCAGCCCCTGGATCCAGCGGCGGCCCGAGATTCGCTCGGCCCACGCGGCGAGGCCGGCGGCGGCACGGGTCGAGAGGAGCAGCCAGAGCACGGCCAGCCCCCAGAGCGTGCCGACGATTTCGAGAGTGAGCTGGATCTTATTCAGCGCGACGGCCTTGGCCAGCTTGTCGGGCGGCAGCGTGTAGGCCTGGTCGGAGTGAGGCTGGGCGGCTGGCTGGGCTTGCGCCGGCTGGGGAGCGGGGGATGCGGGAGCCTGGGCCGCGGCAATCACCGCAACACCCATGAACAGCAATATCGCCGGCAGTGCAAACGCGTAAATCCGTAATGCTCTCATGGCTTCTCCCTGATGGACGCTGAATTTGAGACAATCGGGGCTACCGATGTTTTTACTCGATTTGTCTTCCTCTGGACCAGAGATTTGTTGGGCAGGCGCATGGCGGTTTCTTCGCCAGCGTCCGGGATTCGCGTTGGGACTCGCAGCATCGGCATTTGCTGCGCTTCTCCCGGCGGGCGTGAGGGCGCAGAATGCGCCTTCTCCCGTGCTGTTGGACGCCATGACGGCCGAACTGCACCGCGCGTTCACTTCGCTGGGCAGGGACACGGGCGGCGCGGCGAAGGCAGACCAGGCGAATCAGCTTCCGCCGTACTTCCTCAGCTATTCGGTCACCGATGCGGATGGGGTCGCAATCCAGGCGCAGTACGGGGCGCTGGTGAGCAGCGGGGCAAGCCGCGCGCGTGTGGCGGACATCCAGGTGCGGCTCGGATCTCCGGCGCTCGACAACACACACGGAACGCATCGCGGCACGGCGGTGAACAGCGTTCAGTTGCCGCTGGCAGACGACCGCGAGGCCCTGGCCCGCACCCTGTGGGCGGGGACGAACACTGGCTACTCGACCGCGCTCGACAATTATCTGCGCGTGAAGACCGAAGCCGAGGTGCGGGCGAAAGAGGAGGACACTTCGCCGGACTTCAGCCAGGAGAAGCCGCAGACGGCGATCGAGAAGCCCGCACCCCCGGTAAAGATCGACCGCGCTGCGTGGGAGCAGCGCGTGGCTGCGCTGTCGAAGGTCTTTCGCGAGTATCCCGACGTGTACCAGAACCTGGTGGCGCTTTCGGTGCAGAACGAGACTGACTACTTTGTCTCGTCTGAGGGGTCGAGGGTCGTGACTCCTCATGTGGCTGCGCGGCTTGTGGTCCTGGCGGTTACGCGGGCCGACGATGGCATGGACCTGTTCCGCGCGCAGACTTTCGAGGCTGAAACGGCGGACGGATTGCCGAATCAGGCCGAACTCGAGTCCGCGATACGCGATCTGGCCAAAAGCCTCGAGGCGCTGCGCAAGGCCCCCGTGACGCAGCCGTTCGACGGGCCGGCAATCCTGTCGGGGCGCGCGGCGGCGGTGTTCTTCCACGAAGTGCTGGGGCACCGGCTCGAAGGGCAGCGGCAGCGCGGCGATGAAGAGGGACAGACGTTCACGAAGGATATCGGCAAGGAGATTCTGCCCAGCTTTCTTTCGGTGAGCGACGATCCGACCGAGACGAAGTTCGGGAATACCTGGCTCAGCGGCAGCTACGACTACGACGACGAAGGCCAGAAAGCGCGGCGCGTCGATCTGATCCAGGACGGCGTGCTCAAGACGTTCCTGATGTCCCGGCTGCCAATCGCGAGCTTCGGCGAGTCGAACGGGCACGGGCGCGCGCAGGTGGGGCGCATGCCGACGGGGCGCCAGGGAAACCTGATCGTTACTTCGACGAAGAGCGTGCCCGAGGCGGAACTGCGCAAGGAACTGATCGGAGAGGCGAAGAAGCAGGGGAAGCCGTACGGGCTCTACTTCGAAGACATCTCGTCCGGCTTCGCGGTGACGACGCGCAATTCGCCGCAGGCGTTTCAAGTCATCCCATTGGTCGTGTACCGCGTCTACGTGGACGGCCGCCCGGATGAGTTGGTGCGCGGGGTGAGCATCGTGGGCACCCCGCTTGCTGCGCTCAAGCGCATTATCGCGACGGGAGATAAACCCGAGGTGTTCAACGGCGAGTGCGGAGCGGAGTCTGGAACGGTGCCGGTGAGCGCGGTCGCCCCGGCGATGCTGGTGAGCGAGATGGAGACGCAGCGGCAGCCGCAGGGAACGGCGCGGCCGCCGATACTCCCCATACCGCAGGGATCAGGGACCAGGGATCAGGGATCAACAAATGCAGCCGGGCAGAAGGAGTCGAAATGAAACGGATATTCGTTCTGCCGTCGGCCGCGGCCATGCTTGCGCTCATAGGCGTCTTCGCGCCTGTCTCCCCGGCCCAGGCTACCCGCGCGGATGCGGAGAAGGACCCGGTGCTCAAGGCGATGCTCGAGGAACTCGACCGAAGCACGAGCGATTTGCAGCTCAAAGGGTTCGCCAAGCCGTTTTTCATTCAGTACCGCATCGAGGATGTGGACGGTTTCGAGAGCAAGGCGGAGTTCGGCGCGACCGAGGGATCAGGGCGATCGCGCCAGCGCGTTGCGCGCGTGACGGTGCGTGTGGGCGATTACAAGACGGACAGCTCGGGCCCGCGCGGCGATGGCGCGCTGGAGATGACGACTCTGGGAGACGATCCGATCGCGATCCGCTCGGCGCTGTGGGAGGCGACCGACCAGGCTTACAAGGCGGCGCTCGATGCATACGCGCAGAAGCAGGCGGAGCTGAAGCAGGTGCAGACGCCGCCGCAGGCCGACGACTTCAGCAAAGAAAAACCGGTCATCGTGCTGGAGCAGCCGGTGAAGCTCGAAGTGGATGAGGCCGCGTGGGCTGACCGCGTTGCAAAGGACAGCGGCCTCTACCGGACGGATGCGAGCGTGAAGGCGGGCGCGCAGGATGTGCAGTACTCTGTGGCGTCGTTCACCGCCCGGGCCAGAACAACGTGGCTGGTGAACAGCGAAGGCACAATCGTTCGCAAGGCTTCGTCGAATTACCAGGAGTCGTTCGGCGTGGGCACGCAGGCCGCGGATGGGATGAGGATTGACCGCTCCTATGGCTCGAGCGGCACCGCGGTGAGCGATCTGGATTCGGCGCAGGTGTTCGATCAGCACGCCGTGAAGTTGATTGCATCGTTGAGCGATCTGCGCAAGGCGCCGGTTGTCGAGGAGGAGTACCACGGGCCAGTGCTGCTGAGCGCGGACGCAAGCGCCGACGTGCTGCGCGGGCTGCTCGCGCGGAGCGTGGCGGCAACGCGGCCTCGGCTGGGCACGGAGGCGCGCACAAACGGGCCGTTCGCATCGAGCTACCACACGCGCGTGCTGCCGGAATTCATGAACGTGGTCGACGATCCGTCGATGAAGAAGTACGACGGGCAAAGCCTGCTTGGCGCTTATGCCGTGGATGACGAAGGCGTCGCGGCGCAGAAGGTCGACCTGGTTACGGCGGGGACGCTTGAAAACTACGTGATCGGGCGCGAGCCGGTGCGCGACTTTGCGCAGTCGAACGGGCACGCGCGCGCGTCGCTGACAGGCCCGGCGCGGCCCACGATCGGAGTCTTGAAGATCACGGCGCGCGACGGCGAGAGCGGCGAGGACCTGAACAAGAAGCTGCTGGACATGGCGAAGGACCGCGGACTGAAGGATGTGTATTTCGTCGAGACGATGGGCGGCCCTTCGACGCCGCGGCTGCTTTACCGCTTGGCGCCGGACGGAAAGCGCGAGCTGGTGCGCGGCGCGGTGCTCGACGATCTGGACCAGCGCGCGCTACGCACGAGCATCGAGGCCGCGGGCAAGGACCTGTGGGTGGCGAATTACCCCGGCGAGGTTCCGGAGACGGTGCTGGCGCCTGCCCTGTTGCTCGACGACGCAACGGTAAAGCGGGCCAACGAGAAGAACGATAAGCTGCCGTTTTATCCGCCGCCGGGATAGGGGTCAGAGATCAGGTTTCAGGGATCAGCCACGTGCGGCCGGTAGAGATTAAAAGATGCTGAACCCTGATCCCTGAAACCTGACCCCTGGACCTCTGGCCTGATACACTCCCGTTGAACAATCCCCTTGGAGTTAAAACACCGATGAAACGCATTGCTTCTTTGTTCTGCATGGCTGCAGCCACAATGCTTGCGGCTCAGAGTACGCCCACGACATCCACTGCGCCCAAGGCCGCCACGGCGACGGCGAAGTCTTCAACGGCGACCACGGCGAAGACGTCCGCCACGGCGACGACGAAGACATCCACCACCGCCGCGTACAAGCTGCCAGCTGATGAGAAGCGCATACCCGGAGTCCCGAAGACTGCCTTCACCCTCAAGTACCAGGACATCAAGATCGGCGCCGGAGCCGAAGGCGAGCCGGGCAAGCTCTGGCACGTAAACTACAAGGGCTGGCGCGCCGCGGACGGCATTGTGTTCGACTCGTCGGAAGAGCATAAGCGGCCGGTCATGGGCAAAGACGGCAAGCCGGAGATGGGGCCCGACGGCAAGCCCAAGATGGGCGAGGCAGAGCCGCTGGCGTTTCCCGAGGGCATGGGCCGGCTGATTCCCGGTTTCGATTATGGCGTGATGGGCATGAAGGTGGGCGGCAAGCGGCGCATCTTCATTCCGTGGCAGATGGCGTATGGCACGCGCAATATTCCCGATCGCCCGGATCACCCGGGGATTCCGGCGAAGTCGGACCTGATCTTCGACGTGGAACTGGTTGAAGTGACGGACATGCCGCAGCCTCAGGCACGCCCCATGATGCCGCCTCACCCCGCCCCAGGAGTACCGGGAACACCGGGCGCTGCGCCGAAGCCCGGCGCTCCGGGCACACCGGGTGCACCGGCAACACCGCCGCCCGCGGGCGCTCCTGGCTCATCCAATCCGGGAACGGCCACTCCGCCACCGGCAGGCACGCCAAGCACGCCTCCTCCGGGGTCGCAGACGACGCCTCCACCGACAGCGAAACCTGCGGCGCCCCAGACGGCTCCTTCAACTCAGCCGTCTTCGACGCCGACCACGCCTCCGCAGCCGAAGTAAGTTGCGGCTGATCGAATGCCCCGGGTTCCGCGCTGAGCCTGGGGCATTTTCCTTGTTCGGGCATTCCCACGCGAGATGGGGGAAACTGCATAGCGCACATCGGCTATAGTGGTCCGCATAGCGAATCTTATCCCCGCAAAGGACACTTCAAAGATGGCACTCGATCGTCGCAGTTTTCTCGCGGTCTGCAGCAGCGCCGGGGTCGCGTCGGCCCTCTTCCCGGGAGTTCTGTATACGCTGGCCGCGCAGGGGCAGGAGACGCCGAATGGCGCGAAGGAGCCGAAGCTCGCCGCCATCACGCCGGAGATGATCGACCGCGCTGCGGAACTGGCCGGGGTGGGTCCGTTCACCGACGAGCAGAAGAAGATGATGATGGACGGGTTGAACCAGATGCGATCCGACTATCAGCGCATCCGCGCGCTGAAGATTCCGAACTCGGTGGCGCCCGCGTTCGTGTTTCATCCGCAGCCGGCCGCAAAGAAGGAAACGGAGCCACGGGTCGTTCACCAGGAGTTAGGTAGCGGTTGGGTGCGAGCCGAAGTTGCCGCACTACCGGCCAGGATTGACGATCTCGCCTTCGCCTCCGTAAGCGACCTCGCCAGTCTGCTCCAGTCGCGCAAGATCACCTCCCTTGCTCTGACGAAGATGTACCTCGCGCGGCTCAAGCGCTATGATCCAACGCTGCACTTCACTATCACGCTCACGGAAGACCGCGCGCTGGCGCAGGCGCAGAAGGCCGACGAGGAGATCGCAGCGGGCAAGTACCGCGGACCGCTGCACGGGATCCCGTGGGGCGCGAAGGACCTGCTGGCCGTCAAAGGCTATCCGACCACATGGGGCGCGGGCGGGTTCGAGCACCAGCTAATCGACGAGGATGCCACAGTCGTGCAGCGGCTCGACCAGGCGGGCGCGGTGCTGGTGGCAAAGTTCACGCTGGGCGCGCTGGCCATGGGAGACAAGTGGTTCGGCGGGCAGACGCGCAACCCGTGGAATCCGAAGCAGGGGTCGAGCGGCTCATCGGCAGGCCCGGCGAGCGCGGTGGCGGCAGGATGCGTGGGGTTCGCGATCGGGTCGGAGACGCTGGGCTCGATCAGCTCGCCCTCGACGCGCTGCGGAGACTCAGGCCTGCGTCCGACCTTCGGCTTTGTCCCGCGCACCGGAGCGATGGCGCTGAGCTGGACGATGGACAAGCTCGGGCCGATCTGCCGCACGGCCGAAGACTGCGCCCTTGTCCTCAACGCGATCTGGGGCCCCGACGGTAAAGACACGTCCGTGTACCCGTTCGCTACTTTCCAGTGGGACCCGACTCTCGACTGGCGCAAGCTGCGCGTGGGCTACATCAAGAGCGCGTTCAATGAGCCCAAGCCGTATGAGCCGGAGAAGCCGAAGCCCAATGAGACTGCCGAAGAGAAGAAGAAGCGCGAAGAGCGCGAACCAGAGGAGCGGGCGGGCTGGGCGCGGCGCGCATACGATCACAAGTTCGACGTGGCCGCGATCGACAAGCTCAAGGCCATGGGCGTGAACCTCATTGCGGTGGAGTTGCCGGGGCTGCCGTTCGGCTCGATGGTGCCGCTGCTTGAGGCCGAGGCCGCGGCGGCGTTCGACGACCTGACGATGAGCGGACGCGACAAGCTGCTCACCGAGCAGGGGCCTGAGGACTGGCCCAACAACTTCCGCACCGCGCGATTCTACCCGGCGGTCGAGTACATCCAGGCCAACCGCGCGCGCACGATGCTCATCCAGCAGATGTCGGCCATCTTCGACGAGGTGGACATCATCGTCTCGCCGACCTTCGGCAACCAGCTTGTCGCGACGAACCTCTCGGGGCACCCGGCGCTCATTGTTCCCAACGGCCTGCGCGGCGACGACGCTCCGCGGCCGCCGAAGGAGGACTCGGGCGACGAGGACAACATCGGCGGCCCGGGCACACCGGTTTCGATCACGTTTCTCGCCGGCCTCTACGAGGATGCGAAGCTGGCCGCATTCGGGAAGGCGTATCAGGAGGCAACGGAGTTCGAGAAGCTCCACCCCAAAATGGACTACTGATATTTGCCCGCGACGCCGTCGAGCATGTTGGGATACGGCGGACGCAAAGGCAGAGAGCGGCTCACCTTTTAGAAACGGATCACCGGCCCGGTCGAGACGCGGCCGTTCGAATTTACGATCTCGTTGAAGTTCTGATTCGTGGATTTGTAGTGCGTGTTGTAGTAGTCGCCCGTGACGCGCCATGCGAGCCAGCGTGAAATGCCGATATCGAGGCCGCCGCCTACCGCTACTGCAAATGTGGTATCAGATTTGAGATTCGGCAGCGCCGAGTTGGTGAGGTGCGAACTGCCCACCATGCCGTGCGCGAAAAGCGTGGAGCGGCCCATGTGAAAGCCGACCTGCGGGCCGACGAGAAAGAAGTAGGTCTTCGGGTTGAACTGCGGACCGCCGTTTTTGTAGAAGCCCGAGACGTCACCCTTGATGCCGAGCAGCGGGCCGATCAGCGGCAGCTTGAGCGATGCATCCCACCCGTTCATGCCGCTCAAATCTACGTGATTGGGAGTGGGGTTGTAGGTGTTGAACACGTAGGAATAGCCGCCATAGAGATCGATATTGGGCGTGCCTCCCGAGGCGGCTGTATCGGATTGGGCTGTGACGCAGATTGGAGTGGCGGCAAGAAGAAGCGCCACCATCCAGGGGAAGAGTCTACGAAGCATGTATACCTCACGGATCCTGTAGATGTGAACACGGCAAGAGAGGCAGTCCCACAACGGACAGCAATGCGCGGAGCACAGCGGAGGCAAGGCTGCACAGCGATGCACGCCAGCGCGCATCCGGTTGAACCCGGCGCAATGTTTCGAGTTGCGGTCCGTTCTGTCCGAAGGCGGCATTCGGGTGCACCGCCATCCGGAATGAATTTGAATGCGCGCAGTATGTTCAGGTTGATCATGGAACCCGAGTGAGCGTCACCGTCTTGCCGCGTCCGGCTCGTTTCGTGTTTCCGCCGCGAGCCGGAGCTTTTCTTATTTGCAACCTGAATACTGGTCGTAGTTCACGAGGTACCTTCTGCAACTGTTGGCGCCGTTCCGGGTTGACCTCTGTTGAGGCATGAAATCCAATACTCGTTGTCGTCCTTTTTCGTCCACATTTCCTCACACCCTGACAAGGAGAAAGTATGCGAAACAGATCTGCGTCGCTTGCACTGATTCTCGCCCTTTCGATTTCATCCGTCGCCGCCGCCGCCGCGCAATCCGTCCCCGGCGTGGACAGCATAAGCCGCACTGACTTGGGGCTCAGCGTCTATGGATCGTTCCCGCAGCAGACGACCGGCAATGGCGTCGTCCAAAGCCCGGCAAACTCGGCCGGAGGGCTCTTCGAAGTGCGCCATATTTCGAATCCGATCCTGGGCTTTGAAGGCACGTACTCGTTTAACCACGCCGATCAGACGATCCACGAACTCATCGCTGTAACCTGCCCCGCCCCTCCGAACCCCTGCCCTGCGCCTATTCAAACGATCAAGTCGAATGCCCACGAGGTCACCGCGGACTGGGTTCCCTCAGTGCACTTCGTGAATGCGCGCATCTTTGGCGTGCTCGGCCTTGGAGCGCTCTTCAATGTCCCCGGCAGCAACCAGAGCGACACGAAGACGTCGACGAAGATGGTCTATGTCTACGGCGGCGGCCTCGACTGGGGCCTGCTTCCGCATTTCGGCATTCGCGGCCAATATCGTGGCAACCTGTTCAGCGCGCCCGACGTCAGCACGCTCTACACGTCTTCGAAGGCATTCACGCATACCGCCGAGCCGATGATCGGGATCTACCTTCGGCTATAGCCGGCCATTTCAACTGCTCGAAAATCCGTCCTGCAACAGCGAAGAAAAAAGGTCGCTTGACATATTCCCATATAAGCATGTATTGTCTTTCCATGGCGAGGGCTGCCACAACTTCCGACGTCTTTAACGCGATTGCCGAGCAGAAGCGCAGGCAGATCCTTGTTTTTCTGGCCGCCGACGAGAAGCAGGTGAACGAGATCGTCGAAGGGCTCCGGCTCGATCAGCCCACGGTTTCAAAGCACCTTCGCGTGCTGCGCGACGTGGGCCTGGTTCGGATGCGGAGGAACGGGCGGCACAAGCTGTACCAGACAGAGGCGAAGGCCATCCGGCCGCTGTATGAGTGGGCCTCGACCTTCGAGCGCTATTGGAGCGACCAGTTACAGCGCATCAAGCAGCGCGCGGAGCAGATGGCCCGGGAGCAACAACGCGAAAACAGATAAGGAGACACCATGCTCGACACAGCATTGAACGTCGACGACCTGACCCTGAGCATCGCACACGACATCCGCGTGAACGCGCCGCTCGAAACCACATTCGCCGCGCTCATCGAGCAGCTCACGACGGCCAGCTCGCACCCCGACGGCTCGCCCATGCACATGAAGCTGGAGCAGTGGCCGGGTGGGCGCTGGTTCCGCGACCTCGGCGACAACAACGGCCACTGCTGGGGAACGGTGCAGGCCATCAAGCGGCCTACGCTTCTCGAAATTTCCGGACCGCTGTTCATGTCCTACCCGGTTGCGAACAACGTGCAGTACCGTCTAACTGAAGAGGCCGGAGCAACCATCATCCATTTCCGTCATTCTGCCTTCGGCCTCGTCCAGGACGATCACCGCAAGGGCGTCGTGACCGGGTGGAATTACATGCACGAACAGGCCCGCCTGCGCGCCGAGCGAACAAAATCCTGACACTTTCCTGACGGTTCCCGCCGCTTCCCCCTACATCAATTCCCCAAGGAGGATCACCCGTGTCGATTGCAGAATCTTTGCTCGCCGAATTTGAACAGCAGGTCCCGATCACCCGCCGCTTCATCGAGCGGCTGCCTGAGGACAAGCTCACCTGGAAACCCCACGAGAAGTCGATGACCGCCGGCCAGCTTGCGTATCACCTGGCCTTTGTGCCGGGAGGAGTAGTTCGCCTGGTTCAGAACAACCCCGCGCCATTGCCGGAGAAGTTCGATTTTCCGCAACCGGAGAGCGTGCGCGAGGTGCTGGAAAAGCTGGATGAGAGCATCGCGACGGTGCGCACCGCGCTGCCCGGATTCGACGACGCCGCTATGGACGAAACCTGGCGTCTCGTCGCCAACGGCCGCACCATGCTGGGCCAGCCGCGCAAGGATTTCCTGCGCGACGTCATGCTGAGCCATTGGTACCAGCACCGCGGGCAGTTCAGCGTCTACCTGCGCATCCTCAATGTTCCGGTGCCCGCGAGCTGGGGGCCGAGCGCGGACGAGCCGCCGCTGTTCATGCAGGAGCTGCAGCACGCCGCCGCGGCCGATTAGGCCGCCCGGTGTGGCAGCCTCACCGTCCCGCGATCAGCATGATGGGATCCGGGGCCACCATGCAAACATTGCCGTTGTCCAGCTTCCAGTTCGATCCATCCGAGTAGGTGATCGATTGGAGCTGGACCGCGTTCACCGATGTGAACGCCGGAAGATCGAGGTCGGCCGAAACTGTACCGTCGCCGTTGTCGGTGAACGTCACATCGAGTGTCCGGCGCAGGTCCGAAGGTGCTTCGCCGACGAGTTGAGCACCTTCGGCGTGCGCCCGGGCTGACCGGCCGCGCGCCAGAACCGTCCCCGCGGTCACCGGCCTGTCTTTCGCGAAGCCTCTCAGGATCAGGTGAATATGTTGTGCGGGCGCGGGCATGTAGTCCCGCTGGGCCGGAGCTTCATTCCTGCCGGTCTTGACCATCTCAGTCATGCCGCGCTGCTTTGCCTGCATCGAGACGGGACAAGGGGAGATCGACATCGAAGCCGCCACTTGATCCAACTTTGCCTGAAGTTTCTGCATATCCGCGGCGTCCCGGTCCTTGGTCAGAGTGCCCTTCGCCGGGGCCGGCGCCTGCGCACCTGCGACCAACGACCCCGCCAGAATCGCCAACATCGCCACAAAAACAGTTTTCATCGCAAGGCTCCTTTCGGAGAAGGATCGGCAGCGGGGCAAGGCCAAACGGCAAGCCCGGACAACAACACCATACGCCCGCCGGTTGGACGATTCAACCCTCGCCGGCTCGATTTGCCGGCCTTGCGGGGTTCACCGCGCCCCGCCTTCGGCCTCCGTCCGCTGTGTTACCGTTTGATAATCCAGTTAGTGCCTTGCACCCGCGTGAATGTTGGGGTTTGTTGGTGTCCGTTCCCCGATATGGACACCAGTGGACTCCGGGTGGTGTCCACGATGTAACTACGAAAGGCTAGCACGGGGCTGTGTGCGGCGTCACGAATCTTCGCTCTTTTGCGGTCTGCGACTTGGCGCGTTGTTCACATTTGCGTGCGCGTTCATGGCTGCGGCTCCGGTGCGCGCGGTTCTTTTTTTGGGGCGCGCGGAGCGCGCCCCTGCGTGGTTTAGCTCTTTATGGTCTTGCGGCGCGGCGGGGCGTCGGGCTTCTGGTCCCCCCTGGGATCGCCGCGCCGTCCCGGGCCGCGCGCAGGGGGGTGCCGCACGCGAAGGCCTGACGGGTTGCGGCTGGTGGCGCGGGGGGACAGCGCGCGGCCCGTAGATTGGTTTATCTATGGTTCTTTGGGCACTGCTTGGGCCGCGGATGCAGGGCGCGCGGCATCGGGTGGAGTGCGGAACAGGGACACGCTCCCCTCCCCTCGTGTCCGTGGAGCAGGCTCCGCACGATGCTGCGCGCCCGGTTGGATCGTCGGCGCTCTGCTCGGCGCGCGGAGCGCGCCTGCGCTTTTTATCTATGGCCTTTTATGGTTTTTCCGCGCGGCCACGGGGCTGACCCTTGGCAGGATTGGCCGCGCGGAATATAGAAACCACGGCTGCATCCGGTTGGGGCGCGCCGACCCCCCGCTACTGCGAACGTACGATAACGCGGGTTCTGTCCTCTCGCCTGATCCGGTGTTGGCGGCGGCGCGTGCCTGGGCGGGCGAGTGGACAGAATAGCGCGTTATCGGGACGTTTACGGGGACGAGGCGCGCCCCTGTTCTTTATGGTCCTTGCTTTTGCCTTTGTCTTTTATGGCTTTCGGGGCGTGCCCCTGCTGCGAAGGCCGATGGATGGCGCGGGTGCACGGGCCGTGCAGGGGCTTTATCCGGCGCGGAACGTGCACGGAGCCCGCGCGCCGCCGAGTATAGGTCTTGGTTTATCTATGGTCTTTTATGGCTTTCGGGGCTTGCCCTGGCGGCGGGCGCGGCGGGTTGGCGCGGCTGTGGGCTTCGGGTGTCCGCGCTGGTGTGTTGAGAGGCGAAGAGACGTCAAAGGGACGAGTGGGCGACAAACCGGGAACTATGGCGTCTTCGAGCCACATTTCCAGAGGTAAAGGCACTTCGCAGATCGGAAGCGCAACCTTTCAACCGAACCGGCTGGATCACATAAGAGAGCGGCCTGCTCGGTTACGGTGACCACACTCCCTTCTTGCTTCACACGGGGATAGGAACTGTCCCGTTCACAGCTTGTAGGCGAATCCAAGACAAATCGGTAGGTCACCAAATACGTGCGTGGTGGCGTTTCGGCATCCGCCTGAAATTGGGATCGCGTTGCACTGTCCACTGCAGCCTGCCTCAGCATCGGAGGACCGCTCTGCACTGCGACTGCACTGGCTGTTCCATCCGACGTGAGTGTGATATTTAGATTCACTTCGCCCCAGACCCTCGCGGCCAATGCCATAGGCGGGTAGATCGGAGCCTGCAAGTTCACGATAGTCAATTGCGCCCGTCGTTCTTGGCCCACGATTGCTCCGCAGGTCCACACCAGACCGATAAATCCAAGAATGGCTCGGTTCATGGCCGCGATTATACGCAGTTGCCTTGCACCGTCGCAGTTAGAGACGGTGTTTCTAAGCATTACTCCCGTATTACCGCCGACTCGGACATAACTCCGATTGGGCAGCGGCTTAGAGCAGGTGTCGGCGGTCGAGTAGATCGGCGAGCTTGAGGCGCGCTAGGCGTAGATGGTGGCGGGTGGACCGCTCGGGGAGCGCTTCGCTGGCAGCAATAGCGGCAGCGCTCGACCCGTCGCGGTGGGCCGCGAGGATTAGGGCTTGATCCTCGGGCGACATGAGCTCGAAGGTGCGTTCAAATGCGACGACACGCACCAGCCTTGCATCTGCCTGGCGGCGCTCGCTGCTGCAAAAACCTCTGGCGAGGTAGGGCATGGGCTTGCCCGACTTGAGTTGTTCGCGGTCGCGCTGCCAACGTTTGACGGCGCGGACGGCGAGGGCTTCGAGGGTGCTCATGGTTTGGGTGGGAGTGTATCACATTTGTCATACAACAGGTTGTGATGGTCCGGCGTGGGGACCGCTAGGGGTTGGGGTCGTCGCTCGGCCACTGCGCAAAGAGCGCTTCGAGCTCGCGCATGGTTTCGGGCGGGCTTGGTCCTGCGGATTGGCCGCGGTTTCGCTTCCACTCGGCTTGCTCGCGGTCGCATTCCTGCCGGAAGAGGGCAGCGATCTTTTCCCAGAGTTCGAGGACGGTGGGCGGTGCGGGCGGGAGCGGCTTGCCGCTGTTGATGGCTGCGGCTTCGGGCGCTGGCGTGTGGGGCAGGGCGCGTTCGCCGCGGCGAACGCGCCCTGCGAGGGCTTGGGTTGGGCTGTCGGGTGACCTGGCTGGCGTTGGATCGCCCCACAGCATCTCTTCTTCGGTCATGGTTTAGGCTCCGGGCGCGCTGGCGAGGATCCTCGAGGCCACGGCGCGGGCTTCCTCCCACATATCGGCGGCGTCGGTGTAGGTGCAGAGGTCCCAGAGGTCGGTTGCGGCGCGGTGCAGGACTCGGGCGAGGCGTGCGGCCGGCGCGGGCTGGCGCACCAGCGGGCCGGGTTCGTCGTCGCCCTGCATGCCTGGGCCGGTGCGTGGGCGTGAGATGGCTCCGTTCATGTCCTCGATGATGCCGGGGTGGGGGGTGGGGGTCACTTCGATTTGTCCTTTCTCTGGCGGTTGAGTGCGATGGCAACTTGCGCGGCGTAAAGGAGTTGGCTGCCGTCGCGGCCGTTGAACACTTCGAGTTGAATGCCCTGCGCGATGGCTGCGATGGCGGCGCGGATGGACGGCAGGGTGTCGAGTTTGGGCATGGCGAGCTTGTAGGCCACTTCGGCGAGGCGCAGGGCCTTGGCTTGGGTCTCGCCGTTCGACCTGGCTGTGTCGTAGGCGTCTTGCCATGCCGACTTGCATACGGCTAGGGCTTTGTCGACGCGGCTGGTGCGATCGCGCGGCGGGGCGCTGGCTTCAATGGTGCGGAGTGTGGCGCCGCGGTGGCTGAATTGGATTGCGCGCCTCATGCGGATTTGTCCTCCTGCTCGCGCCACGTTGGGCGCTTGATGATTTCGAGGGTGGAGCGCTTGACGGGGCGCAGGTCGTGGTCGAGGTAATGGAGGGTTGCGGGCAGGCTGCGGTGCCCGAGCAAGGCTTGTGCGTCGCGGAGGTCGCCTGTGTGCCTGTAGATGGCGACGGCGGCGGTTCGGCGGAAATCGTGCGGCACGATTCGCCGGGTGATTCCTAGGCTTTTGCGGAGCTTGGCGAAGTGTACTTCGAGTGTGTTGCGTGTGGAGGCTGGCCGGGTGGAGTGCTTTCGGTTCCGCATGGGCCGTTCCCTGTGCCATAGCTGCCTGACGAATGGTTCAGGGTTTCGCATGTCGCAGTCGTCCAGGAGGGTTTCGATTTCTGCGGTGGTTGGGAGGGTGAGTTTTTCGCCCATCTTGGTTGTGAAGGTGAGGGTTCGGCGCTGGCGGTCGTAATGCTCGGGGCCGAGGCGGCAGGCTGTTCCGCTGCGTATGGCGAGGTCGCTGCATAGGAGCAGCCAGAGGCGCAGGTAGGGCGCGGCGGCGGCAATGATTGTGTCGCGTTCGTGCTGTGGGACTGTGATGTTCCGTGGGCGCGGCGCGGGTGGGCGGCGGACGTAGTAGTCGAGTCGCGGCGTGCCGTGGTGTTCCCACAGGAAGCGGAGGATGCGGCGCAGCGCTCCGAAGTAGCCCGTTCGGGTGTAATCGGCGTAACTGCTTCGCTGGATTTGGTCTGTTACTTCGATAACGATTGCCGCGGTGAGCTCCTGCGGCTGGAGCGAACCCGCTGCGGCTGCGAGGCGCTTGGCTGTCTGGTGAGTAGGATTGGACGTTGCCAGCCCGAAGTATTGGGCGCGTAGGACGTGGGCAATCGTGGTCCGCGCGCCTTCGGTTTTGGGTGGGCGAGTTCCCTCTGTTGTGCTTCGTGTTGGAGCGCGGCTCTGGCGCTGGTGAATGACTTGCGGAGGCGTCGACCGTCTTGGTCGCGCCAATCGGCGTAGTACTTGCCGTTTTTCTCAAACATGCGTGTCCTTACGACGGACACCGCTGGACACCGGGGAATCGTGCGCGGTGCCGCGTCTTTCTTGTGTTTTGGGGATACTTGGACACTAGCAGAAAATCAAACGGGAATTCAACTTCTGCCCGGACACCGCTGGACACCATCCGAATTTGCTCCTTATGCGCGTCCTGCGCGGGCTTCCGCGCGGTGTCCGGGGTCGTCGTGTTACCGTTTGATTAGCCCGTCTCCTTGCCGGTTCTCCCCTGGCTGCTCGCTCTTCTACCGCGGCCAAACAGAACCCCGGCAGTTGTAGTCCAGGTCGCATGGTGCAACGCGATCCGGACAGAGAGTTCGGGCGAAACGAAGGAATGCCTCAACAGCCGGAATCGACGTCCCCAGTTCTGCCCGAGAGCCCGGCTATTCCGCCGCTCGCGCCCGCAGACCATCTTCACCACCATCCCCAGCGCATTCCCCGGTGGCTTGAGCGTGCCGAACTCTTTCTCAGGGTGCTTCTGCGGCTCTACATCGGCCTTGCGGTCTGCATTGCCCCCTGGTGGCGCATGTTCTGGGACCAGAACCCGCTCTTTCTCCGCTTCCCTACCCTCGGCCTCTACGCGACGACCGGCGCGGTCCGCGGCATCATAACTGGCCTGGGACTCTTGAATCTCTGGATCGCATTCCGCGACGCGATCCGGCATCGGGACGGATAGGTATGCAACAGAAAGACCCCGCAGCGCAGGAAACCCCTGCAAAGAAACTCAATCCCAAAGCAGGCCAACAGGCGGCGAAGCACGCCGGCGGCAAGCCGGTTGCGCCCACGCCGGTTGCCGGGCACGCTCCGCCGCCGCTCGACAAGGCTCCCCTGGCCTACGAGAACTCTTCGTTTCTTAACGGCGCCGACGGCCGCTCGGTCCGCATCCTCGCCGAGTACGCCGAGCCCCTGGCCCGCTTCCGCCGCGAACAGATCCAGGACACCGTCGTCTTTTTCGGCTCCGCGCGCTTCAGGGGCCGCGAAGAAGCCGACCAGGCGCTCGAACTGCTTGATAACTCCGGCGGAAATCAACCGGCCCCCAGCGAAGAGCAGCCCGCCAGCATTCCCCAAATCCGCGAAGGCACCGCTACCGACCTCCAGCGAAAGCGCGCGGTCGCCGCGGTGGAAATGGCGCGTTACTATGAGGACGCTCGCCGGCTGGCCTTCATGCTCACGCAATGGACGAAGTCCATTCCATCCAAGCGTCACCGCTTCGTGGTCATGTCTGGCGGCGGCCCGGGCATCATGGAGGCGGCCAACCGTGGCGCATGGGAGGCGGGCGGCAAGACGGTCGGCCTGAATATCCACCTGCCCTTCGAGCAGGTTCCGAACCCCTACATCACGCCTTCGCTGAACTTCGAGTTCCACTACTTTTTCATGCGCAAGCTGTGGTTCGCGTATCTTTCAAAGGCGCTGATCGTCTTTCCGGGCGGCTTTGGGACCATTGACGAGATGTTCGAGATCCTTACCCTGGCGCAGACCGACAAGCTGGCCAAGAAGATCACGGTCGTCATCTACGGGTCCGACTACTGGAAGAAGGTCTTCAACATTCAGGCGCTGGTCGACACCGGCGCCATCTCTCCCAGGGACATCGACCTGTTCCAGTACGCCGACACGCCGGAGCAGGCCTTCGAGATCCTCAAGAAGGGGCTGACGGAGAACTACCTCATTCCCGAAGCCGCCGGACGCCGGCCGGAGATCACCCCCGATCCCGAACTGCTGTCCGGCGTCAGCATCGAGGAGTTCCTGCCGCCCGAGATGCCGCGGACTCGGAAATAAAGCGCCGGAATTGCCGGGAAGTCAACTCTGGCGTGCCCTATTGCGGCGCGGGAGTCCCCCCGTTATCCGGATTGTCGTGGTCCGGTATCGGGACCTGCGCATCCAGCGGCTTCACCCAGTCTGGCGGCGGCGTCTTCGATGCCAGCGACCATTGGTCCAACAGTCGCTCGGTCCCAACGTCCTCGCGATAGCACTGATAAATCTCGCTCCCATGCAGTGGAGCAGTGTGATAGGCGACCTCCTCGCCTCCCCTCAGGAACGCCCAGCCGAAGATTGCCTGAGTTTTCCAGAACTTCCGGATCACCCTGCCTGAACGCCACAGCACAAGCTCAACCGGGATGGGATACGACATACAGCAGGACGACGGCACATCCACCAGCCACCCCACAGTCCGGCTATCCCCGGCCACGCGCACATTTTCGATTCCCGCCTGGCCCTTCTCGGCTTGAATCGCCCGGTCCCGCCCATCGACGGTCACGATGTGCACGAGATTATCGTCGCCTTGATACGCCCGCGCCACGGGCGCGTCCTTTGCGCACCACACCGGAACTGCTGCTGCAATCAGGCCGATGGCGATAACCGATAGCCGCATGGCGCGATCATACTCCGGCTACAACACCAAAAATGCACCTGCACGCTGACCTGTGCGCGCAGGTGCATCCCATCCTTCAACGCGAACCGAATCATCAATGCGGACAGGCGACTGCCAGCGGGCCACGCGTGAGGGAGGTGGCATCGCAGGTAATCGTGCCCAGGATGTTGCTGCCGAGGGTGGTCAGACGCGACGCGAACGTCAACGCAATGTCGGGGTGGTTGCCGACCACGGTCGAATGCACGGTCCCGGGCACAGGCATATTTTGACCGAAGCTGAGCGAGCTGCCATCGTCGAGCGCGACACCCCCGGCCGCATTTGCGCTGACCAGGATCTCGGCGACGTTGTCCACCAGGATGGCTGAGTTGGTGAGCAGGTCGATTCCATAGGCGCTATTCCCATTCACCGTCAGCGTGGTTGTCGCGGACACGCCGGAGAACGCCGGCGTGTTGAAGATCGTCATCTGAGAAAACTGCTCCAGGTGCACGCCATCGCCCGCGTTACCATTTGCCTGGACGAGCGCCCCCGCGTCGAGATCGAGGCCGGCCCTGGCGTCGATCGCGATCCCCTGCAGGCCGTTGCTGTTTACGTTCAGCACGCCGCCAAAGTCCGCCATATGCGCGCCCGAAACCATGGTGAGACCGATGGCGAAGTTGTTGGAGGCGTTGAACGTGGAAGCTCCATCTTCGAATGCGGCCGCATTGGTGCCCACCTGCGCGCCTACCACGTTGTTGCCGGCGGTGAGGGTGGCCGCCGTGAGCGAGAGGCTTGAGCCGTTGTTGATGAACAGGCCGAACACGCCGTTCGAGGAGGTCGAATATGCCCCGCTGACGGTGAGCGAGGACAAGGTCTCGAGATCGACGCCGTCGAGGCCGTTGCCGGATGAGCCGCCGCCGTTGACGGCTGCCGACGAGTTGGCCTCCACCAGCAGGCCGGTCAGCGCATTCGCGGTGATCGTTACGTTGGTGAGCGTTACGCTCGCGTTATTTTCCGCGACTACGCCGTTGTTGCCGCCTGTGACCGTCAGCCCTGTCAGCGTGACGCGCTGCGCACCGTTGATGGTGACGGCATCCTTGCCGCCGCCGGTGATCGAGGCGGTTCCGGCGCCGTTCAACGTCAGGCCGTCTGTCTTGATGCTGATAGGCCCGGCGCAGGAACCTTTCAGGGCCAGGGTGGTGCCGGGAAACGCGAAGTTGATGGCAGACTGCAGCGACTGGTGAGCGCAGTTCACCGGGAATGCGAACTCGGCTGACGCGGCTCCGGTGAACACTAACAGGCACAATAGCGTCTGGATTGCGCGCATGGCATCTCCTTTGTTTTGAGATTGGTGCGCAGATGGGGAGTATCAATGACCAGAAGGGGAGCCCGTTGAAGTGGGGAACTGGTCTCGCCTGAACGGAAGCGATGGGCTTTGCCGTTGGCCATTATGGAGGATTCAAGCTGCCGCGGCAACAGGGATGTTTGGCTGAAAGCCGGGGGGCCCCTTCGAGCCGAATCGGGGCGCGCCGGGGAGCCCTTCGCCATTCCAGATGCCGGGAGACACCCAGCCTTCCGCATGTTACGATTCGGTTAATTCATGATGGTTAACGGGATTGGTTCTGGGACCTTATTTGAAGGCGCGTTCGCGTTGCCTTAACGGCCCGTTGACGGTCTTCCCCCGATACTTAAGAGTAGTTTATCCAAGCAGAAAGCCGGAATGAGGAGCAGACATGCCCAACTCAACCGTCTCGTATCTCTGGCGTGACAAGGACGCAGCCCGGGGGTTTTCCACCGGCGTGTCGTTGCACAGCCACACCAATCAGTCCCAGGAGACGCTCGACTTTCTCGCCAACTTTGGCAACCAGTACCCCATGATTCGTCCGCTGATTTCGCGTCTCGAAAACCGGTCCGAAGGCATGCACGGCGTTAAGGTGAATTACGGTGCGGCGTACTGGACTCCGCCGATGACGCCAAAGCTGGCCTTCGATCTCGAAAGCAAACAGATTGGGGATCTTGGCCTCGCGTCCATGGTTTCCATCACCGACCACGACAACATCACGGCTCCCATGCTGCTGCGCACAGTGCCCAGCGCCCGCCAGATCCCCGTTTCGGTTGAATGGAGCGCACCCTACGGCGGCATCCAGGACTTCCACCTCGGTGTCCACAACCTGCCCAGCACGCGCGCCGCGGAGTGGATGCAGACCCTGGGCGATTACACGAGAAATCCCGTCGAGGGCCGCCTCACCGAGATTCTCGCCGCGCTCAACGACGAGCCCAACGTGCTGGTGGTCTTCAATCACCCCATGTGGGACCTGTACCTGATCGGGAAAGAGAAGCACCAGTTCCTCGTCAACGAGTTCCTGCTCAAGAACGGCAATTTTCTGCACGCGCTCGAGTTGAACGGCCTGCGCGACTGGGACGAAAACCGGTCCGTCCGCCGGCTCGCCGAGAAGTGGAACATGCTGCTGATCTCCGGCGGCGACCGCCATGGAGTGGAACCCAACGCCAACATCAACCTGTCCACCGCTACGAGCTTTACGGAATTCGTGCACGAGATCCGGCGCGAGAAGCGCAGCAACATGCTCTTCATGCCGCAGTACGCGCAGCCGTGGAAGCATCGCATTCTTCAGTCCACCCTGGACGCGGTGCGGCACTACCCCGAGTTCCCCGCCGGTTCGCGCTCGTGGGACGAACGCGTCTATCACCCCGACGCCAACGGCGTAAGCCGCCCGCTCAGCGAACTTTGGCCCGACGGAACCGCGCCGTGGATCATGCGCTGGGGAATCGCCATCGTGCTGCTTATGGGCACCGCGCCGGTGTCGAGCGGACTCCGCTTCGCGTGGAGCGACGCGGACCAGCTTCGACTCGCGCTCGGTGAGCAGGAGAGCTAGCCCGGTTTCCGAGGGGCTGTATTCCGCGCTGCGTTTCTTATCAGTCTGCCACGGCGATTCCGACCGTGATGGATGAAACGGGCATTTCGGACCGATTCTTTGTTTTGTTGGATTTGCAGTTTAGATTCTTTTTGAGGACACGGCTCTAAAGCTTGCTGACAAAGTCATCGCGCGGTGTGTTTTGAAAGGGCACGGATTTACAGCTTGGTGAAAAAGTCCTGATTGACTGCCAAATCGCGTCAGGGCGGTGCTTCAGTACCGCCGCGAGGTGCATAAATAAAGAAGTTGGGCTTCAGCCCTGAGGTTCTTTATCAGTTTTCTCAGCTCATCTGGCGTTTTTCACCAAGCTGTTTATCCATGCCGGTAAGCCGCACGAAATCAGCGTGGCCTTAGCCACTGCGGGATGGTTTTCGGATGCCGGCAATGTCATTTTCGAACCCGCTCTAATTCACAAAAGTCCCAAGCCGCCACCCCTGTGGAAATCTCTGCCCAAAAATACCTGTCAAGTAGGGAAGAAAAAGCGAAATACAATCAACTGGCTTTGTATCATAGGGTTATCCCATGAAAAACTACCTGGGAAAGTGGCCGATCCACTTTTCAATCCTGCTAGTCTTAAGAATAGGAAGAGATTCCGCTCCAAATGCCCGCCCCGCGCGGGCATTTCGCTTTTCAGGAGCGCACTGTAACTCCGGATCCGGGCCCCGGGCTCCGCCGCCGCAACGGCCGGAACAGAGGATCAATTTACTACATATGTGTACGACATTTACTACATATGTGTACACAATCTACTACATATGTGTGCGAAATTTACTACAAAGATCGGTTAGGCATAGCTCAGGCCCACGCAGTCTCAGGCAGCGGCCCTATCGCCCCTCATCCGAAGTCGGATGCTGTATGTCGAGACTCCGGGGAGTGCCGAAAGTTGGGGCGCCCGCTTGTCAAGCCCCCGGTGAGCTAAAAGGCACCAGAAGTGAGGCAAAAACAGCATCAAATACCCCCCCCCCCCCCCCCCCCCCCCCCCCCCCC
>DATFRB010000051.1:0-61332 GCA_035263625.1 Occallatibacter sp. | reverse complement strand
TGGGCCGGTCGTCTGATACCCTGCATCCTGTTCCCATGTCCAGCAAGGTTAATAAGAGTTGTTCGACTATTCGTGTGCGCCTTGCCCAGGCGCACTCCTATCTCATCGCTCGCGCCCTCACAAAACTGCTCTGGTCGTATCGGGGTCACGAAAGCTGGAATGCCTGAGACGGGCGGCACTGAACGCTGAATCAGTCTCACATTTCCGTGTCCGCCCATTAGCCCAATGCTGAGCAACGGCTACGTGTGCCAGCCGTGTGCCGCATCGTCTGTATTAGGAGAGAACTTGGTCCGGAAGACTGGCCAGATCATCTGATTCTCGCAAAGGGCGAACCGATACTTTCCAGCCAGGTTACTGCCGTACAATATTCTTACCCCCAAAACACCCTGAAAGTGAATCAGCCTGCGCGGAGTAACTGATTGGATTTTCGGGAAAGGCCCTTTTCCGATGAATAATTCGCTCTTGGTTTTCTTAAGCCACATCCCAGAAATAATCTGGGTATTCTGCGCCCTCGTCTTCGTGGTCTTTGCCTGGCAGTGGCTTGCCATGTGGCTGAGCCGCAATCGTTTGCGGAAACATTTGAGAACATTTGCCGCCACATTTGAGGAATTGAGAGGAGGTGACGGTCAGCAATCCCAGCGCGGTCTAACGAGCGAGAAACTTGATGAATATCGTGTCGCGCTGGACACGCTCGATGGTCTACCTAGGGATTGGTGGAATCGCGCCAACCACAGCATCGAGCTCTACGTAAATCAGGAGGATCAGGAGGGCTGGTTTCTCACTGAGCGTCCGCGAAATCTCCTTCCATACGACACTGTCATATCGCAGAACTTTCACGGGGCGATCTACGGAGCGATTCCGGGCATCTTGACGGGCCTCGGGCTTACGGGAACGTTCCTCGCTATCCTCTGGGCGCTCTATGGCGTGCAATACGACGAATCGAATGCTGTTAAGCCCGTGACCGGCATGGAAGGGCTGATCAATGGACTATCAGGGAAATTCCTGAGTTCGATCATTGCCTTGCTTCTCAGCATCGTCTTTACGATGCAGGAAAAGCACATCGTACGCAGCTTGCGGCGCAGCTACGATGCCCTGATCGCAGCCATATCGAACGCAATTCCATTTCTGTCGACCTCGCGCATCCTCTTGGATATTCATCGATTTTCCGCGAAGCAAACGGTGTCTGTCAGCAACATCAGCAGCGAGGTCGTGGACCGTCTAACGAACGCATTCAACGATAGGGTGGTCCCGGGCCTCGCATCAGGTATGTCTACCGGTGTTGCAGAAAAACTGCAAAGCGAGTTTCGCCCGACCATGGAGCGCATGGCCGGCTCACTTGATCAGCTCCAGGCAGCAATTGTGCAGCTCGAATCCCAAAAACGGGACTCTGTAACCGGTGAGTTCGAGAGGATGGCCAAAGCTCTGGAAGAGTCGATCACCCAAGCTCTCTCAAGCATGGGCAGAGAATTTCGGGATGCGTTGACCGGTTCCGCCAAAGACGAATTCGGCAACGTCCAGGGGACCCTTGAGACTACGCGACAGGTTCTCTCGGAGATGAACAACCAATTCACTCAAATGCAATCGGCTCTTAGCGCCATTATCGCCAAGGTGGAGGAAACAACCACTGATCAATTGAAGACCGGGCGGGAGCAAACCGAAGCGCTGGCCGCTTTGATGAACGGCCTGATGAACAAGCTGCAGGAGACGGCGGAGCAAAACCTGACCAGCGTTCAGACTCAGCTGACACGGGTAGTCAGCGATTTGACCGATAAAGTCACGGGCCTCTCCGTGGACATGATGGAAGCCGCGAAGGACATGGCCGACCATTCACAGCAGTCGGCAAGCAGCATCATCGACAAGACGGACGCGTGGTCCGAAGCGACTGCCAAGCGCCTCGAAAGTCTCCTCGCCAATATTGAGAGCAGGAGCCAGGATTTCAAGGAAGCCAGCAATGCACTCCTGGAAGCCAAGACCTTCATGAGTAATCTACTCACGAATAATGCCAACGCACTTGCGCAGATGGCAGATGCCAGCCGCAATGTACAGGCCTACTCCAGCGGACTTGCTGGGCAGTCGGATGCATTAAGGGCCATCAGCGCAGACCAAGCTAGGGTCGCAAATCAATTGCAACTGACGGCAAGTGGAATCAAAGCGTCGCTCGATCAGCAGGAGAAGCTACTCAGCGAATACCGCAGAACTATCACAGAATACAAATCCGTTGTCGATTCTTTGCATGAACCCGTCGCCAAGATCATGCAGGCGACCAGCAACGGTCTTAGAGATTACAACCAGAGGGTGGAAGCCAACTTCACGGCCATCGTAGATGTGGCCGACAAGTTAATACCCAAGGCAGCGAACCTATTGAGTGGCCAGATTGATGAGCTAGGGAGCCAGCTAGAAGAGCTCGGAGATGTAATTTCCAAGGCGGTGGAGCGGTCGAATGGACGAACAGCAAGGTAATTCCGATCACCTGAGCAGTTCACTGACGGATCTGATGACCTCATTGATGGTCATTTTTATCCTTCTATTGCTGGTGTTTGTCAGTCACACTGCCAGCAAAGACGCCGCGCTTTCCCAGATTCTCTTGAAAGAGCTGATCAAAGATATGAAGCCCCATGGCTTCAATGAAAACACTATCCACGTGGACAAGAGCGACCCAAACGCAATTCTTGTAATTGTCCCTGGGAAGCTGATGAATTTTGATAATCAGAAAACAGTTCTCAAGCCTGAGGGTCAGGACTTTCTGAAGGCATATATACCTGATTTTGCTTCAGTACTGTGTGATGATCGATTTCGCAATAGTGTGGAGTCGATAGTAGTTGAGGGCCATACAGACGACACACAATGGGACGGACAATCACTTAGGGAAAGTCAGAACAGAAACATTGAGCTGAGCCAAGGGCGTTCAATGGCAGTCGTTAGGGAGGCACGTGCTGACTTGGACGGAAATGATCGTGAGGGGAAGTGCTTCGTCGATAAGCTTTCAGCGGCAGGTCGCGGTGAGCAAGATCTGGTCCTCGTCAATGGGGTGGTATCGAAAGATCAAAGCCGCCGGGTAATCTTCAGAATCCGCGTTAAGGCGCGCGATGAAGAGAATCTCAGCAAGGAGCTTAAACAATGATCGCGGTTCTGCAAGGCCTTGAGCGCCTAACCGCCGATCTCAATGAGCTTCGTGAGTCGATGATGTGGCGTCCGGTCGATCCCGCACCCTACCTGCGGCACCTCGATGGGGCTGTCGCAGCTCTTCAAGCGAAGAGCGACAAGGTATCCGCCCCCAAGGCGCCGCTCGATGCGGAGGAAGTGTGGGCGCGATGGAGAATGCTGGCTTTCGACCTCACAAAACTGGACGCCCGTGAAATACGCTCCTTGTGCGTGTCACCTAAGACGGCGATGAAGGCACGGCTGGTGAGCGCACTTCGCGGCGACCCTGATGCCCTCAAGCGGTGGATCAATCTCAATGGCTTCGTTCAGGCCTATTTTGGGCAGTGGCGAACAATGGAGAATCCCGATGCCGTCGAGAAGCTGATTCAAGAAATGCTGGGCAAAGGTCTGATGCTTCGCAGAAACAAGATTCTGGATCTCTGGCGTCAATCGGCTTTCCTGTTTTCGCACGAGGCATCACGCAGATTTGGCAAGGTCATCCTCAAGGATCGCAAATCGGTGAAGCAATCCTGTGCAGAGTTTTGCATTGAACCATCCAGTCCACTGGCGTCAGCGGCTCACGAATACGCCGCCGCCGCCGCCGCGGAAGAACTCGTGCAGCGAGACTTTCGGGTAGGGCAGGAACTGGCTCTGAAGGAGTTGCAATGGATCTCAGAACATCTTTTGACTTCCTCGCTAAGCGCCGACGCATACCGAGAGGCATTGAGCAAACTGATCGTCAGCCGAATAGCTGAAAATATGCCGCCCTTTCAGTCCGCTCTCGTCGCGCTGGTTCATGCCGATGATCGCCTCGGCGATCCACGGCTTGCCTACTGCGCCCCGAACTGGCGAAAGGTCCCCGAAGCCAGGGAGCGATTCCTCGCCTGGCTTGCCAAGGAAACACTTCAGTTCTTCTTCGACACGCTGGTTCCTCGCAACGACACGAACAGACGACGGGCGGAATTCTGGCTGGAATATGCGAAAAAGCAAGGGAAGATCAAAGATTTTCAAGTGGCAGTGTCGGTGGATGATCGCCCGAAAATCCGTGCGAGCCGCGCCAAGACGATCCCAAGCTATTCCACGATCACTGGCGGCAAAGCAAGCGCGTTCCTAATGGTGTTTGAGGGGTGGAATCACAAGGAGTATGTCGTAATTGAGTTCAGTGAAACGGGTCACGCGGCCTACATCTACGAACGTGATGTCTTCGAGGCAAGCGGAGCGAAAATCCGTTCACACTCGTTTGACATGAGCGAAGATCTTAGACGCATGAGTGATGCTGAAGATCGGATCCTCCACCTTGTTGATACGCGGGAGCGCTGGGAAACCAAAGCACGCAGGAAACTCGCGGATCTGGGGATTCGCCCATGAGCATCCTTCTGAAACAGTTCGACAACGTCATTGCGCTCCGCGCTCAGGTGGATGCCTTGTATCTCATCTGCTTGCAAACGATCGACTGGAGCAGGCCGGAAACATGGCCCACCGATGCACGCGAGCAAAGCGTCGGCAGGCGAACTGCCTTTGAAGCGGCTTCCTTACTTGAAATGGGACTCGCAAGCGTCGCTGACGGCTCGGTTCAAATCCCGTATGGCAATTTCCCGGAGATCGAAGCAGAAGAATTCCGTCTGACGACGGCTTTTGCGACGCCCAGTCCGTTTCTGCTCAAGATAGATCGCACAAGCGACATTGGTCGCCCCGACTTTAAATATCGATATCAGTACGTGCTTGGTGCGCTCACTGTACCGCTGCAACGATTCGGCTACTACGTGAAGCGGGCGGCCACCGGGGAGGTCTTCCGGCTCGACGAGCGCATGTATTCCCTTCTCGAAGCCATGGACGCTTTCAATGCACTTGCACCGGAAGAGAAGGGGCCGCAGCGGAGCTGGATGGATTTCGCAAACATCAAGCGCTGGTCACACGAAGTCAACGCGGCGCTCGACGCAACGCTCCAAAAGAACGATGTGGTAGTGCCTTCCTCGATTGGTTTGGACCTTTATGAGGATGCGGACGGCACCCTCAGCTTCATACCGACCTGTCCGGAGCTTGATAACCAAAGCTTTCGAACTGTGTTTGACCGCAACAACAGTGTCGAAGGCTGCTATTCCCTGGATCAGCCTGGCATGGGCAAGCTGCGCATCGTGCTCACCGAGAAGCATCGCAAAGTATTGGAGCGGATGAAGCGCGTACGGAAGGTCACGGGCGAAGACAAGCAAAAACTCAGAGATGATCCTCGACCGATATTTGATGGTTTGACCGGGGATGTGGAACTTCCTTACGGTGAAAGGGTCACGGGGATCGGGGCATATGAGTTTGTTCCGATCCCGAAGACCAATCTTGACGAAGGACCGATGTCGGGCCTGCTCGGAGATCATGCCCCAGGCGGCTCCTCGAAGATTGGGCTCGACATCACGGACGAAGCCGAGGAGGAGAGGCCCTCGAAGAAAACGCTCCTCATCGAAACCCATGATGAATTCGTCCGCCACAACTACCTTGAGCAGTCCGAGCTGGCACGACAAGCAACTACCGTGAAGCCTTTCGAGCGTCCCGCGTCCCTGCGCGGCGACTTCGATTTGAAGCGTCACCAGCAGGAAGGCGTCCGCTGGCTGCAAACCTGCACCCGTATCCATGACCGGCGGGGTGTGCTTCTTGCCGATGACATGGGCGTGGGCAAAACGCTGCAGATCCTTTCGTTCCTCGCCTGGTGCATCGAGTCGGGCGCTTTCCCTGATCTCTCCCGGCCCAAGCCTCCCTTTCGCCCCATCCTGATCGTGGCTCCGTTAATCCTCCTTGAAACTGAGACATGGGAGAGGGAGATGAAGAAATTCTTCGCCGACAATGGCGAAGTGTTTGGCAATGTGCTGCCGCTATATGGCCCTGAATTGCTGGCATATCGCCGCAAAGATGCCGGAGGCCGTGAGGAAATCGTAGCTCGGCCCATCCTGAACCTGGAGCGCATCCAGCGCAACCAAGTTGTCATCACTAACTACGAAGCTGTCCGCGACTATGAGTTCAGCTTTGCTTATTGCCAGAACGGAAAGTCGCTCTGGTCGATTGTCGTGACCGACGAGGCGCATGAATACAAGACCCCGAACTCAAAGATTTCCCACGCGATGAAGGCGCTGCAACCGGACTTTCGGATCGCATGCACAGGTACGCCGGTTGAGAACCGACTCCTCGATATGTGGAATATCTTCGATACGGTTCAGCCGGGGTTATTGGGCTCAGCGAAGGAGTTTTCCAATACCTATGAGCGCCAAGGTAACGATTCATTCGCCGGGCTCAAATCGCGGCTTCTCTATCAACGGCCAAACGCTTTCCTCCTGCGTCGTAGCAAGGATGAAGTCCTGGAGTTGCCACAGAAGCACGAGCGCAAGCTAACCTGCGTGATGTCCGAGGCCGAGGTTGCCAAGCATCTCAGCCTCGTCGATGGCCTCAGTTCTGCACGGGCAGCCAAGGGCAAGCTCGATCTGCTGCACAGGTTCGCCAGGCTATATCAGCATCCTTTACTGCTTGACGGTGATGGAGACGACGCGTCTGTGGAAGAGCTGACGGCCGAGTCCTCGAAACTGCGGGAGGTATTGTCGGTGCTGCGCAGCATCCGGCAGCGCGGAGAAAAGGCGATTGTATTTGCCCGGCACAAGGACATGCAGCGCATCCTCGCGAGAGTATTCAGCGCCGAATTCAGAAAGCCTGTCCGGGTCATCAACGGAGATACGCCGCGCGCAGGGAGCTTGAGAAAGAGTGGGATGGAAACTCGAAGCGCCATCCTTCAGGACTTTCGAGAGACCAGAGGGTTCGACGTTCTGATCCTCTCGCCGTTCGTCGCGGGCGTTGGCCTGACAATCGTTGAAGCAAATCACGTCATTCATTACGGTCGCTGGTGGAATCCTGCGGTCGAGTCGCAGGCAACTGATCGCGCCTATCGCCTGGGACAGTCCAAGGAAGTTCAAGTCTATTTGCCAATCCTCGTAGACGGATCAGGCAAGGTTGCCCGGACCTTCGATCAGCTCCTCGATCAACTGATGGAGAACAAGAAGGGGCTGGCGAAAGGTGCGCTCCAGCGCGATGAATTCCTGCAGCCCAGGGAGAGTGAAGAGGAAGCAGGGCTCCAGGTCTTCTCGGGACTAGAATCCTCCGTCAACAGTCCCAGAGCCGTAATGAGCAGGCTGTCTGGCAGCGAGGATTGATCCAATGCGGCGCACTTACCCGAGTTCCAGTACGAACCGAAAGCCAAGTGCCCAGCGAAATGGCCAGGCCGCTCCGCAACCCCCAGGTGGGAACCAGACCGTCCCCGGAGAAACGGGACTCATCCCTGAGTTTATTCAAGCCCTGGCCGATGAGATCGAGGAGCTGAAGAAGGGCGGTGGCGGCTCCATCATTACAGTGTTCGATGGGCATTTCATCCGGCAGGAAGGGCCCTTTTTTGTCTATGTCTTTACCACCGAGAGCCCACTCATCGTCATGGATGACGCTCCTGCTGAGGTTGAAGTTGGCGGACAAAGATTCCAGGGGCAGGTGATTTCCGTCCAAGGCAGCGAAGCGGCGGTAGGAATCGAGAATAATTTCGGAAATACGATTGCCCAAGCTAAGCTCATCACCAACCTCTGGTACCTGCTCGAAGCCCTGCGCAAACGGTACGAGGAAGTAAACAACGGGCAAAGTACGCTTGCGACGCGCCTCGGGCAGAGCCTGTTCGGGTTAGTTTCTTCGAATAGTGGCTCCGATGCGTCGGAACTCAACCTTCCTGCTTCCGTATCATCTCTCAACCATGAGCAGCTTGCCTCGATACGCTCCGCCTGCGGTAGTGATGTCCACTTTATTTGGGGTCCGCCGGGTACGGGTAAGACAAAGACCATCGGGTTTCTGATCGCCGCGCTGTTCCGGCGCAATCTACGTGTACTGGTCGCTTCGCACACAAACGTTGCTACGGATTACGCGATCACCAGCGCTGCCAAACTGCTTGAGGATACAGAAGATTATCAGAGCGGGAAGCTCGTTCGCTTCGGCAATATAAGCCCCAACGTACCCGTGCCGGATATGGTTATACCGGAGAAAATCGCCGAGCGGCTTGGACATGATCTCACTGCGGAGAAGGTAAGCCACCAGAATGAGCTAGGCCCAATCAAAGAGGAACTAACGTCATTGCGTGCGGCGGAAGCCTGTCAAGCGCAACAGAAACAACAGGCGCAACTGCTGGAGCACCTGAATACCAGCGAAAGCAAATGCCGCCAAGAACATGAAAAAGCCAGATCCCGCGCTGACAATCTCGCAACCCAAATCCAGGTGACAGAGGGTAGGCTTGCAGAGGCAGAAGCCGCGGGCCGGTTCAAACGCTTCTTCCGGGGGCTCGATCCCATCGCATTGCAGGCGCAACTCCTCAAATCCGAAACGGAACTGAACGTCGTACGCGCTGGCATCGCTGCGAGTACCCGGAAGCTCGCAGAATTTCACTCTCAAATTGAGGAGGCGCAACGTCAGGGAAGCCAGACCCGGCGGGAATTGGAAAAACTACTGTCTCACTTCAATATCACTGCAGATGCCATACCTCCGCGCATCAGCCGGCTTATCCGTCAGTCTGATGATCTGACAGCGAAGATTCGCGCCATCGAGGCGGAGCTTGACGCAATTGCCGCAAAGATTCTTAAGGAGGCGAAGCTCATCGCAACCAGCCTGACCAAGGCGACCATCTCTAAACAAATAGACGGACAGTTCTTTGACGTACTCGTGGTGGATGAGGCTAGCATGGCGCCGATGCCTTCGCTGTTTTATGCCACAGGACGAGCATCGCAGAAGGTCATTGTCGTTGGTGATTTCAGGCAGTTGCCGCCCATCTGTGTATCTGAGACACCGCTTGCACAGAAATGGCTTGCACGCGACATTTTCGAACAGGCGGGCATTCAGCGCGCTGTTGATGAGCAAAAGCCTGAGCCTCGACTCACCATGCTGAAACGACAGTACCGAATGCATCCCGACATTTCGGCCATTTCGAACAACATCATCTACGGGGGGCAGTTGCTCGACTCCCTCGGCAAAGCAGAACTGAAATCCCTGACAGCCTTCCACAGGAAATCCCCTTTTGCCTCGGCTCCGCTGGTGCTCTATGACGTATCCGCGGCCAATCCCTGGAGCAGCAAGCTCGAACGAGGTGGCCGCTACAACCTCTACAGCGCCGTGCTATCGGCAGAGCTTGCAAGGCAGGCCGCGCTGAAAGGATGCGAGAGCATCGGGATCATCTCGCCTTACAGCGTCCATGCGCGGCTAATAAAAATGATCCTGGACGATTCAGGGGACGCCCGTCTGAGTCATCTGCGGGTCTCCACGGTGCACCGATTTCAGGGGCTGGAACAGGACGCGATCATTTTCGATGTGGCCGAGGGTCCGATGCCCCGTTTCGGGCCATCGGGCCTTGTTGACGGGTCGGACCTGGCTAGCCAGGCAGCCAAGCTCATAAACGTCTCGATTACCCGGCCGAAGGCTCAGCTTATCGTCGTCGCAAACTGCGATTACCTGGCCTCGAGGCTTCGTCGCGATTCCATTCTTACCCGAGTTTTAGAGCACGTCCGGCGACATGGGACGGTGATAGATTCACGCCAGATCGTGACGGACTATTTCTGTTCGGACTACGAGCGATGGGCCGCTTTGCTTAATCCGCATGATGACCGGATTGATCCGGAGGACAGCGCTCTGTATACCGCGCACAATTTCTACGCTGCGTTCTTCGCCGATCTGCGCAAAGCCACACGCGAAATCATCATCGTCTCACCGTTCCTCACTGCCAGCCGAGCTCAGCAATTCTTTGATCTGTTTCGCTCTAAAATCTCTGCCGGTGTCGCTGTACGTATCTTCACGCAAACAGTTCGTGAAGGGGCTGGCGACATGTCGCGCCAGGCAGAAATGGTGATTGAGGGGCTCAAGCAAATTAAAGCGCAGGTGGTCGAACGAAGGGGGCTGCACCAGAAATTTGCTTTCATCGACCGGAAAGTGGCTTGGGAAGGTAGCCTAAACATCCTTTCGCAAAGCGCCGGCCGCACTACGGAGCATATGCGGCGGTTGCCTTTTGCCAAGACGTGCGACGAACTCATCGAGCTTCATCAATTGGGAAGTGATGCGGAAGTCGATCCGGGCTCTCGCGCGAAGATTAGAACTGATCGCAAATGCGAAGTACACCATACAGAGATGGTCCTGGTTCCGGGGCCATACGGCCTCTTCCTCGGCTGCCAAGAGTACCCCCGCTGCAACGTCCATTACCGAATCGACCAGGGTGAACAGATAAGGACCGATGCAAAGTGCCCCGGAAAGGACGGTAAGACCTGCGATCAGACATTGTTTGCAGTTCGGGGACGCTATGGTGTTTATCTTAAATGCTTAAGTCCTGGCTGCAATAGTACATCGAGAGTCAGACCTCAGCGATAACATGGATGTTCTAGAATAACTATCTACTTAAGGTTCCCTGACGAGGCTTGCCGCTCGTACCCGGATTCCACTCATAGCGCCTGCCAATCCGGCGACCAACCCCTTCGTTTGACCGTCTCCACAGCCCGGCGATCAAGGCATCAATACGTGAGAACTCCGGCCGCTGCCGCACAGTCGGGAGACCCACCCGGACCGTGTCCGTGATCGGCTGATCCGCCTTCGCAGGTATGCTGAGCCCTTGCATACCTTGGGGGATGGCCAGCAGGTACCTGCAGTCTGCTCGTCCTCGGAGTTTCACCATGGCTCAACCAGCCCAACTCTCGCGAGCTCCGCGGGGCGAACAGTTGGGCTAAACTCTGCGCTTTGGTGTTAGATTGGCCTTCCATCTCCCGATTCATCGGAAGACAAGGTCGATAGTGAGAGTTTTACGGCGACAGACGATGCAACTCTTACAATGGACAAAATAGAGAGCCCCCACCATGAAGAAGAGCGCGGCGAGTATTCGGCTGTCTGCAACGGACTTGAGCAATCACCTCTCCTGCCGTCACCTCACCGGCCTTGATCTGCGTGTGGCGAATGGTGAACTTTCTGCACCTGCCTGGAATTCCCCGGATGCGCAGATACTGCGGGAGCGCGGCATCGCTCATGAAAACGCCTATGTCGAACATCTGAGGACGAGAGGCCTTACCGTCGCCAGTTTCAGGGATTCTGGCAGTGACGAGCATGCCGTCGCTGAAACACTTCTGACCATGCGGGCGGGCGTCGACATCATCGTCCAGGCCGCATTCTCCGATGGCAATTGGTTTGGCAGGGCCGATGTCTTGCGTAAGGTTCCGCGTGCGAGCGAGCTTGGCGACTGGTCCTACGAGGTCTATGATTGCAAGCTCGCCCATGAAACCAAAGCGTCCACAATTCTCCAGTTGTCGCTCTACTCTCACCTGCTGGAAGCCATCCAGGGGATACATCCCGAATTCATGTATGTGGTGCCGCCCGGCGAGACATTCACACCGGAGAAATACAGAGTTCTCGATTACGCTGCCTACTACCGATATGTGAAGTCGCGGCTTCAGACGACCGTCAGTGCGAGGGGCGCTGAAAGTGAAACGCATCCCGAACCGACACCGCATTGCGAGGTCTGCAGGTGGCTACAGGAATGCGATCGGCAGCGGCGGAGTGATGATCATCTGTCTCTTGTTGCGGGCATCAGCAGGTTGCAGCGCAAGCAGCTTGGCATCTGGGGGACCAACACGGTCGCAGCCCTTGCTGGATTTCCGATTCCCATTCCGCACCGTCCCGATCACGGCTCCCGCGAAAGCTATGTGCGCGTCCGCGAGCAGGCGCGGGTCCAGGTGGCGGGCCGTGAGTCAGGACGCCCCGTACATGAAGTTCTGCAGGTGACGGATGAGCACGGGCTCAATCTTCTGCCGGAACCTTCTCCCGGTGACGTCTTCTTCGACCTGGAAGGAGATCCTTTTGTCGGACTAAGCGGCCGTGAGTATCTCTTCGGCGTGGTCTTAGCGGACGCGGACGAGCCGAGATACGATTGCAGGTGGGCAATGAGTGCACCCGAGGAAAAGGATGCGTTCATATGGTTCGTGGATTTGGTGATGGCGAGACGGGCGCAGCATCCGTTCATGCATGTTTACCATTTCGCGCCTTACGAGCCGTCTACGTTGAAACGACTCATGGGGCGGTATGGCGTTTGTGAAGACGAAATTGACCGGATGCTGCGCGGAAAGGTTTTTATCGACCTGCACACGGTGATCAAGCGATCAGTGCGGGCAAGTGTCGAACAGTATTCCCTCAAGGCACTGGAAGCGTTTCACGGCTTCACGCGCAGGATTCCCCTTAACGAGGCCGGCCAGGCGATGCGGACCCTGCAGCACGCCCTTGAAGCGGAGCGAGCGCAGCAGGTGAGTGACGTTGTAAAACAGGCGATTGTTCTTTACAACGGTGACGACTGCTTCTCGACGCATTCGTTGCGGGAATGGCTGGAATGCGAGCGACTTCAGCTGGAGAATGCAGGTCAAAACCTGACGCGTCCTGCACGGTCAGACGACGCGCCAACCGAGGCTGTGAGCGAGCGGCAACAGCGCAGTGCCGCACTCGCCGCCGCGTTGACCCGTAACATCCCGCCAGAACCGGAACTACGCTCCGCTGAACAGGCGGCATGCTCGCTGCTTGCCAATCTGCTGGACTGGCACCGCCGCGAAGGAAAGGCAGACTGGTGGGAGTATTTTCGACTGAAGGATCTGCCCGATGAAGACCTTCTCGACGAGCGATCGGCAATTGCCGGGCTTAGATTCGTATCCACGCTCGGTGTGATGCGAAAAATTCCGACGGATCGATATTCTTTCGAAAAGCAGGAGACGGACGTCCGGGCCGGCGACACCGTCTGCCAGCACGGCGAGAAGATTGGCGAAGTGGTTGCAATCAATGTTGGCGCACGCACTGTCGATATCAAGAAGACGAAAAAGACAACAGGCGTGCATCCAAGTGCAGTCTTCGTCGACAAGACGGGTCCGAATACCGACGTGCTGGCGGACGCTCTTTATCGGCTGGGTTCCTGGGTCGAGTTTAACGGTGTGGATTCGGGTGGGACCTTCAGAGCGGCGCGAGACCTTCTTCTGCGCCGGCCGCCGCGACCTTCGGATGGTGTTTCGACACTCCTGAGACCGGATGAATCTACGGTGGATGCTGCCCGGCGCATTGCAGGCCTTCTCAAAGATTCGGTGCTGGCTATCCAGGGGCCTCCTGGTGCCGGGAAGACATTCGCCGGCGCACGGATGATTTGTGAGCTTATCAGGCAAGGCAAGAAAGTTGGCATATCCGCCGTGAGCCACAAGGTGATTCGGACTCTCCTCGATAAGGTCGTATCGGCAGCCCAGGAGAGCTGCATCGAGGACCTGCGGTGCGTTCAACGAGTGGCTGAAATAGCTGAGGAGAATACGCCCAGCATCACCTTCGCCACTGACAACAAGGAGCCGCTTGCAGCGCTCCGCTCCGGCGCTCAGGTGGTGGCCGGTACTGCATGGCTGTGGGCGCGCCAGGATTATTTCGAAGCTGTGGACGTGCTCTTTGTGGATGAGGCCGGCCAGATGTCGCTGGCAAACGTTCTGGCACTAGCGCAGGCCGCAAAAAGCCTGGTATTGCTTGGAGATCCCCAACAGCTCGACCAACCCCAGAGAGGCAGCCATCCCGACGGGGCTGAAGTTTCGGCTCTCGAGCACCTGCTCAATGGAGCCAAAACGATCCCGCGTGACACGGGCCTATTCCTGGACCGAACATGGCGGCTGCATCCCGCCATCTGCCAGTTCACGTCAGAAGTCTTCTATGAAGGGCGCCTCAATTCGCGGGAAGGACTGGAGCAGCAAAGTGTTATAGGGCATCCCTGGCTGAGCACCGCGAATCTTTGGTTTTTCCCTGTCAGGCATGAGGGCAACCAGAACTCTGCGCCCGAGGAAGTGGAGTGTATTGCTGCTCTCTACGACACGCTGCTCAGACCGAGCGTTCGCTGGGTGGATGATAAAGGGCAGAGCCGCGCGCTGCGCCCGGAGGACATCCTCATCGTCGCTCCTTACAATGCGCAGGTCTCGGATCTCGCGGCACGGATACCGCACGCCAGGATTGGCACAGTGGACAAGTTTCAGGGACAGCAAGCGCCGGTTGTGATCTATTCGCTGACGACCTCGTCTCCGGAGGATGCGCCGCGTGGAATGGAATTTCTCTACAGCCTGAACCGGCTCAATGTGGCGACTTCGCGTGCGCAAGCAATGGTGACCCTTGTTGGAAGTCCACTCTTGCTGGCGCCCGAGTGCCGCAGTCCGCGCCAAATGCAGCTTGCGAACGCGCTCTGCCGTTACGTAGAGCTCGCACGATTTGCCGGTGAATCAGCCCCGTATCCCGAAGAGTTTAGGGGGCGGTAAGAGCCATCGACTCTGTTCAGGAGTTGAAACCCTTTGAATTTCGACCAGATTCTGGAAGACATGTGTAGGCCTGCCAAGATGCCAGAACCTCGGTGGGCGGGGCAACATGTATGCGGTCGAATGACTGGCCATCAGCCGGCCCAACTCCGGCGCGCCGCGCCAGTCTTCAGAAGTTTTCACTCCCGTGTGCGGCCGATGTGCCGGACCGCCGCAGCAGGAAAACTGCCTTTGGGGCGAGGTAACCTGACAACATGCCGACTCGCCGATACTATTACGAATCCATCGAAACGGGGCTGATCGCCCATGTATCTCCGCGACCGGCCATGAGGACGCAATCGCACCCATTGCGGACTGGCCGATCGCTCTCATCAAGTTCCCACTCCGGAAGAAAGAACTTCAGGTCGCGTGGTGTTCGTGTAGTTATGCGCAGCGCGATCTGCATGAACTCCATCAAGCCCAAGCTAACTCCCAGCATGTTGAGCGGCAGCACGCTAGGCTCCACGCCGTCTGTTTGGTCCAGAGTAAGGCCATACGGAATGCGATTCTCGATGCCCTGTTGCACGCCTTGCGCCTCGCGGGTCAGATTGTAGGAAGTGAGCGTCTCACGGCACCATGCACAGGGAATACCTGGCGACCAGACGTGAGCATGCGTCATCAGTGCGTCGATTTGGAGATTGCGGTCAGGATGCATCCACGATGCCATGTCAATTGTTGGAATCAGGTGAGCGTATGCGAGATCGTTGAGAGGAGCTCGTGCGGAGAGCTTATCCACGCAACAGAAGACCAGATCACAGTCTTTGAGCCGGGTTAGTCCCTCGCTCGTAGTAGCCCAATCTTCGATGACATCGATTGTGAATGGCTCCGCGGTCGCGAACGATTGGGCCATGGCTCTCATCGCGATTACCTTGGGATGCCCCACGCAATCGACCGTCATCCCGGCCGTCCGATGCCGGTTTTCCTTCCTGGCGACATCTTTGTCCCAAACCAACAAGTGACCAGTTCCCATCGTGGCTAAGGCCAGAATTGTGAGGCTGCCGGTTCCTCCGGCGCCGGCAACTCCGATCCTAATGTTCTGAAGCCGCCTACGCCCCTCCTCTCCCCATAGACGAGTGGAACGGTCCATGACGGCTGGGTCGGGGTGATCCCGCCAAGGTGACGCTGGGGTCTCGAGAATTCTGAGCTCCGGCCCGACGATTCGCATACCATGAACGGGCTGAGCGGCCGCACGGTTGTTATCACGCCACCAGACGCGGGCATCGACGTCGCCCCGGCTGCCGATGACCACACTCGCGGATATCGCCCCCTCCCGTGAGAGCGTTACTGTGGGAAACAGCCGCTGTTCATACCAGTCATCGCGCGAGCTGAATAGGCCCGCGCCTTCGCCGAACTCCTCCGATTTGGGATGAGTATGAACGAGGCAGAGACCGACCATGGGGCCAGCGTCGATCGCAGCGTCCATGGCGCGAGACAGGTAATTGGCAGAAATCTCGAGTCGTCGTGGTGTCGCGATCACTTCCCCTGGCTCCGGCCACAGGACTTCACGGAGGAGCACGGTAGTTCGTACCATTCCTCTGCTCGGACGTGTTAGCAAAAAGCAGCAGGCTTCGTGCGGACCCTTGGCCCAAAGAGTCGCCTGCAGCTCGCGCCAAGTATTGGCACCGATCGCAATATGGACCTCTTGGCTTAGCTCAGCCGCAGGCAAGGATATGCGATGGTCGGTCATCAGTCGTGCTCCGGCCGTTCAAAGCGGCGAATGCAATGCGTGTAGTGGTCGAAAAGCGTGTGCTTCTTCCTGTCCCATGGAAGCCTGTTCCAGAGATGCCAAGAGAAGACCAAGACGGGCACGTTGCCGAGCGCCGATCCAGCAACAAACCCTTCGGTCACCCCGACACGGTGGAGGTCAGAGCTGTTCCGTACCGTATCAGGCACTTTCAGCTTCGTGCCGGCGGCTGTAATGAAGAAACAGTCCTCAGGCGCCGCGTCGGCGAAATTGAAGGGCACACGAAAGCCGAGGCCACCAGATGGAACGGTGTACTCCTGACGATATTCGTGAGCCAACGTATGGACTACGAACAGATTCGTGCCGGAAACGGTTTCCGGTGAGATCTCGAATTGATGACCGGATCTCGCCGACAGATCGCTTACCGCCTGAGCGAGGAGCTCAGAGGGTTTGTGCACCGGGCCCTCCGGTGTTGGGAACTGTGCGAAACCGCTCATCCTTGTGAAGTTCGGTCTCTTCCGAATCTCCGATCGTGCGGATCTTCTTGCCCTGAGCATTGATCTCCTGAGTCTCGAATCCGTCCACGCGGCCCGCTGGGCCGAGCTCACGGATTTGCCGTCCGGTCAGGCTCCTAGACGAGCTCGTGACGAGCGCGCCATCAAGATAGATTTGGACTGATTGATCTTGCCCAGGAACTCCCTGGAGCCCGTTCGTGTTGTTATCTGTTAGCTGGCCGCTCATGGCCACCTCCGTCAAGTTTCCATATTGGGCAGTAAGAGCTGCCTTACACGGAGGTATGCTGAGGATCGACAGAGATCGGACAAGGACCCGGGGCCCCGATTGTCAGATCGGCCTTGCGGCCCAGCATACGCACTCAGAGGTCCAGACGGAGTGACAGTACCTTGACGGATAAACCTCGGTCGAAATCAGAGAGGGTTGCCACCGCCGAGGAGTTATCGCAGGCGATCGAGCAGCTTCGCCCGGAAGATTGGGCGAAGCTCTTTGCACATGCGGAGAACCGCTCCCGGTTCATGAAGCTCTACGGAGCAGCGGTCGATGGGCATGACCTTGTGCAACGGGCCGTTACCGAGCTGCTTGAAGGACGACGTGCATGGAATCCCAAGAACGTGAGCTTCGTCGGGGTCTTATTTGGTGCCATGAGGAGCATTGCCTCGAATCACAAGGCGAACGCCGTCGCATCTGGCTATACGGTACCCGATAAGCAAATCACAAACGTCGATGAAGGCGACAAGTCCAGAACACTAACGGAGCTTCATCCCGACCCCAGTCTCAACCCAGAGCAGCAGCTGATTGCCGCCGAAAATGAAGACGATTTGACTAGGTTCGTCGAAATCCTCTACGAACACTTTGGGGAGGATATCGAGGCGATGCTCGTGATGGATGGCTGGAAAGAGGATCTGTCTGGATCGGAGATCATTAAGAGCTTGGAAATCGATAGAAAGGGATACGAGACCATCGTTAGGCGGATTCGGCGAAAGAGCATCGTGCGATGGCCGAAGGGAAGCAGCCATGACATCTAATAAGCGCTGGACACGTGAGGAGGCGGAGCGCGTTCTCGATCATCTCGCCGATTCGATCGAGACAGGAAACCCAGCCGAAATTGCGGCGGACTTGACGGATTCCGGGCACGATCTGAGCGATATTGCCTCGCGGATGAAAGCTGCAGCCTTGGCTGGCGTCAAGGAATTCCAGCAGCAGCGACTCCACCGCGCACGACAACGCTATCAGGAGAGTTCCTCAAGAATTGAGAGGCGAATCAAGCGGTTTTCTGGTTCCCGCGAAGAGCGCCGGAGTATGTTCTTCTCGGTCGTCAACGCGAGACCTGAATTGAGATCTGCGCTGACTATGCAGCATCGGGATTTAAATGAGCTCACAGACACGGATATCGACAGCGCGCTTGATGAATTGGAGATTCTTGGCGCTTTAGAGGTGTTGGATGACAGCGCTTCCTGAGTGGTATCGTTCGCCTTTCGAAATCCTGAGCAGTCTCGGGATTACTGAGCCCGAGGATATCGACATTGAAGCAATTGCCGAAGATTGCGGGGCGACCATCCGATACCAGCCACTTTCGGGCTGCGCGGCCAGGATCATGGGGTTTAAAGATCGGGCCATCATCACCATTGACGACTATACGCATCGCCGGCGGCAGAGATTCTCTGCCGGCCATGAGCTGGGCCATTGGATGAGGGATCGCGGACAGATGGCCTTTCAGTGTAAAAGCGAGAACTTCGTGCGTGAATGGTCGGCTGAGAACCCTGAGACGCGAGCAAACCGATTCGCCAGTGATCTCCTTCTGCCCGCAAAGATGTTTCGGCCGCGCCAGCACGGAATGCCGGCCACATTGGATAGTGTTCGTCAGCTCGCTAGGATTTTCTGTACGAGTCTTACAGCGACGGCGATTCGACTCGTCGAATACGGCGAACTTCCCGCCATCCTAGTCTGCAACGACTTGCATAAGCGGAATTGGTTCGTTGCGAGCAGCGAGGTCAAAGGCAAGATCTGGCTTGAAAACAGTCCCGGCAAGGGAAGCATTGCCGAGGCGCTGCTCCGCGGCGACCGACCCGATGTCTCTCCTTGTGAAGTGCGGTCCGATGCGTGGTTTACTCACCGCAACGCCGCCAGCCATTGGGTCCACGAGGATTCGATCCGCGTCTCAGACGGCTCCGTCCTATCCCTGCTCTGGTGGAAAGACGAATCCCAACTCATCGAAATCGACGCGGAAATTGATGCAAGAGGTGCATGGAGGAGCGACTTCCGAAAAGACGACTGATAAACGGGCTAGGCACCGGGTTTCGGTCGGTCCCGGTTGAATTCACAACCGGAGGCGGAGGCGAAACGGCAGACTGATCCGGCGTCAGCCAACCTAAATAGTCTGATTGCAACTTTGATAACGCCGTGCGCTGGCGGACGCGCGAGAAGTGTGCCGAGACTCGATATGTCTCAGTTGCGGCGTCTGCATAATGCAAATTCCTCGATTTGCGGGATTTCCTCCAATTTGTGATATCCTTCTTGGGCTAGACCTCCCGCTCGGGTCTTAAATCTATAGCGGAAAATGAGAACAATTGAATTGGTAAGCGCCAGGGATGGCCGCCATTGCCGTTGCAGTGGTCCCACGAACGCCGGACGGTCCGGAAGGACCCCATGATTCGCAACCTTGCGGACATGCGCCGGAAGGGGCAAGAACCGTTTGAGCCGGAGCCCCACGCGGTATTCAGCCTAATCCAGGCCGCCGCAACGAGACTCAATGTTGGAAGCCCAAGTCGTTTCTGTTCGGGGCAAAGCCCCGTTCAATGCTCCATTCAATATCCTGACCGCTCTCTATTCTCTAACCGGCTTGTTGACCGTGGACGAGGTAGCCGAGATGTTTGGGAAGTCACGAGACACAATCTATCGCATGGCTCAGAAGCGTCAGATCCCGAGTTTCATGTTCGGCGGGTCTCGCTGCTTTGATCCATCTGAACTTGCGCACTGGCTGATCAAGAAGGAACCACAATTGGCTGTTGCCGCGCGGTACTTTCAAAATGCTGCGTAAACCATCCACACAGACGAAAATGGCCGGAATCTACTCCGGCCATTCTTGACTGTTGACCACATTCTTGTAGCGGTGTGATGTCTGTACAGTCCTGCGAGCGCGGACTCTACGAACGAACTGGCGTCGTGTAGAGGTGTTCACGAAGCGCTCTGTACCTCAGTCGATTCTTGGGCACTCAGCTCACTGTCCAAATTCACTGATCACAGACCCGAAAACACCCTAAAAGTGCCAAATTTGCCCAAATCTGCTTAGAGATGCAACTGCACCCCAGAAGCGACAAATCGCCAGTATTTATGCGGGGTTGGTTGATTTCTCGGGAATTCTACGAATCTATAGGGAATTACATCTGCAGAAGCTGACGTTCTACCACTGAACTACTCCCGCTCGGGCAAGACAACTGATCAACTTCATTATAGGGCAGCGGTCCGATGGCCGCGTATCGCCCTGTCGTACAATGGCAGCGCCTTTTGGAAAACGCTTTCCGGCGCTCTGTATTTTCGCGTGAGCGCGGCGGATTCCGTACCTTGCGTTCAGGAATGGATCAAATGAAGAGACTCGGTTTTGCTGTGTGGGTATTGATGATGACGGCATGCGCGTTGACGCACGCGGGAGCGCAGAACGATATGGAAATTGGCGGCCAGAAACTTGTAACCCTCAAGCGCGATGCGACCAGCCAGAGCGTCCCGCAGTTTACAAGCGTGACTCTGATGCCGGGGCGCGGTATGGAACTGCTCCAGGTGACCGCGAACTTCCCGGGCAAGGGGAATATCAATGTGCTGGCGTCGCCGGATGCCGCCGGAGCGAAGACGATGCTGGAAGAGCACGACACGGCGTTCGGCGATCTTGGATACCGGCTGGGCGCGGCGTTCCTGGTTCCGTATCCGAACCGGATCCGCGGGAAGCTGTCCGCCGATGGCAAGACGCTCACGACGGAGTGGGACGGGCACACGATTACGCTGCCCGCGAACAACATCGGGCACAATCCCGGCGCGGAGCGGCACGCGATGCACGGCCTGATCCTGAAGGCGAAGACGGAAGACGTGAAGGTGGCCAAGATCGCCGACGGAGAGCAGGTGACGGGGACGATTCACGCCGGAGATTTCGGCGGGCACTGGCTTTCGAAGACCGACCTGCATTTCACGATCGCGCTGCACGCGGAATCGATTGACGTGGCGATCGTCGCGCGCAACGTGGGCAGCGAGACCGAGCCGATCGCGATTGGATGGCACCCTTATTTCACGCTGCCTTCCGGCGACCGGACGCAGGTGAGGATCCACATTCCGGCAGAGATGCTGGCCACGGTGGACAACTACGACAACGTTTTTCCAACGGGCAAGCTGGTACCGGTGACGGGGCAGTATGACCTGCGCGCGGCAGACGGCAAGCCGCTCGAGAAAAACTTCTACGACGACAACTGGAGCAAGCTGGACTGGGCGAACGGCGCGGCGACGGTGAAGGTGATCGACCCGGCGGCGAAGTACGGGGTGGCGATCGAGGGGATCTCGCAGCACATCAAGACGATCCAGATGTATGCGCCCCCGACGCAGAAGTTCGTGGCGATCGAGCACCAGTTCAACTTCGCCGACCCGTTTGGCAAGGAATGGAACGGGATGGATACCGGGATGATTACGCTGAAGCCGGGACAGAGCACGAAGTGGGATGTGCGGCTGAAGGTGTTCGTGCCGTAATTTCTGTCGCGTTTCTCCAGGCCGATCCGCGCGCGCTCTGAAGATCGGAGTTACCGCTTCACCGGCTGCTGAGGCGGGCCGGGGAGTGCGGACTGCGAGCGCCAGGTCATGTCGATCGTCACGGGGATCTCGTTTTTGATGGCGACTGCGAGAAAGCTGGGGCGCTCGATCTTGAAGTCAGAGCAGGTGGCCGGGACGGTCCCGGTGATGCGGACGTCCGTGCCGTTCGCAGTCTTCGAAAACGGGACGCGCTGGTAGTGAACGGTCTGGCCGGCGAACTCGACTTCGAGATCGGCGTAGATGGTCCCGGAGTCGGGCGTGGGCGCGGTAACTGTGGTGCGCACGGAGACGATGGGAAACTGCGCGCCCCGGACTGTCTGGATCATGTGCAGGTCGCGGTTGGAGTCGCCTGAGGTGAAGCTCTTGACGGGAGCGGCGATGAGGAAGTCGCACTTGCCCTCGGCGCAGACGCCTTTCCCGCGCGACTGCGTGCTCACACCCTCGACGATATGCATGGGGTGCGACACGTGGTAGGTGAGGGTGGAGGCTACTAGGGACCACTGGGTCTGCGCGGGAGCGAGGGCGGCGGCGAAGAGCAGGATCGGGAGAAGAAGTCGGCTGGTCATGGAGTGCTCCATTGGCGAATCTCCCTCTCCTTATTCTGATCCTTTCGAGCTCAATGGCGGTGCAGCTTGAGGGGCCAGCTGACGGCGATCATGGCGGCGGCGTAGGCGCCGACTGTAGCCCAGGCCACGGGGCCATGCGCCGATGCTATGCCGTGCGTCTTTTCGCCGGAGTTCTCCTGCTTATAGGCCATGTAGCCGAGGACGGGCGTGGCCACCATGCCGGGCCCGTGTATCCAGGCGAGCGCCTCGTGAACGCGGATGGGGCCTTTGTGGTGCGTGCCGGCGACGTTGGGCGCGAAGATCGCGTACGACGCGGTGGTCCAGTACATGGCGGTGGTGAGACCGCCGAGCGCCATGTGGAAGTCGAGGTTGGCGTCGGTCGGTTCCTTGATGGTCTCCCCGTTGCGGCCCTTGGCCTTGGCCATGGGGCCGGTGATGAGCGTGGCTGCCATGGGCGCGAGCGTGATGAGGCCGAGCTTCTGGTGGACCTTGAGCATGTGAGTGCGGCGGTCGAGAAGGGCCTGGAGTTTGGGGTTGGCCTGGGTCTGCTGGTTCGGGAAACCGAGGTCGCCGAGGTTGGGGGCGTTGGGTTGTTGCTGCTGCTGCTGCGGCTGCTGTTGCTGCGAGGAGGATTGCTGGGGGTCGGGAGCGGAGGGGAGATTCTCGTCTTGAGCGCGGCTGTTGGGGACCAGAAGAAATGAGTCGAGAACCGCGACGAGAATCACGAAACGGAACCGGATGCGCACGGCTGAAGCTTCCTCCATGAGGGAGTATGCGCCTGTCTTGGACTTGCGTTCGCTTAGATGCATTGTAATGACGGCGGGAAGTGGAGCGGAAGGCAAGATTTTTTTATGTGCGAGTGCAAGGCGCGTGGTTTGTTGAGCCTGCAGCAATTTTTTCCCGCTGCGACGTGTAATCACGGCGGTTTTTGCGTCGAATTTACCTTGACCGCCTAATCGTTTTATCTAGGCAACAGGCATTATTTTCAATCGTTTGCGGATTTCGCAATCAACGTGCAATGCGACAACTCCGGCGCCCGGCTTTACGACTGGCGCTCATTTTCGATTGAGGAGCTTGTCCATGCATCACTTTCCCCTTTCAGGCGCGGCCCTTCTTCTTGCCGCCGCGTTGATTCCGGCCGCTGACGCGCAGACCACGTGGGTCAAGACTTCGACCCAGGGCGTAACTGCCGTGCAGCTCGACCGCGCCACCGATCTCGGGCCCGTCAATGGCGACCAGGCCATCACTGTCCGCGTGGGGTTGCCGATGCAGAACAAGGCAGCTCTCGAAGCGTACGTAAAGAGCGTCAACGATCCATCGAACCCGATGTACGGTCAGAGCCTGACGCCCGCGCAGTTTGTGGCGACTTATGGAGCGACGCCGGCACAGGTTTCGGCGGTGACGAATTATCTGAAGTCGGCTGGATTTACGAATATCGTTGCCGAGCCGAATCATCTGCTGGTGAGCGCGGACGGCACGGTGGCGCAGGCGAATGCGGCGTTCCACACAACGATTGAGAGCTTCAACCAGTACGGCGCCGAGGTCCATGGAAATCTGACTGCGGCGGAGGTTCCGCAATCGCTGGCCGGCGACGTGAGCGCGGTGCTCGGGTTGAACACGATTGGGCAGATGCGGCCGACGCTTGTGACGCGCACGCAGGTCGCCACGCCGCAGTACGCGGTGAGCTACAGCCCGCAGGATTTCTGGAAGATCTACGGCGCGACTGGCCTGCCCCCCGCGGCGAATGCGACGATCGCGATCATGGCCGAAGGGAACCTCACGCAGGTGCTGAAGGATCTGCGGACCGCCGAAGCGGCGTTCAAGCTGCCGCAGGTTGCGTACACGGTTGTGCCGGTCGGGATCGCGAGTGCGGATACTTCGGGCGCGGACGAATGGGACCTCGATACGCAGTACTCGACCGGCATGGCCGGATCGGTGAAGCACCTCTACATTTACGACACGACTTCGCTGACAGACTCTGACCTGGCGCTCGAGATCAGCCGCTGGGCTACGCAGGACGTTGCAAAGGCGGGCAGCGCATCGCTCGGGGAGTGCGAAATTTTTCCGTTCCTCGACGGCTCAATGCTCGTGGATGATGAGTCGTTCCTCGAGGCCGCCGCACAGGGACAGACCTTCTTCGCATCGACGGGCGACACGGGCTCATTCTGCCCGGTGGGCGTAGGGACGAACGGCGTTCCGGCGGGCGTGCCGCTGGCGAACTATCCCGCCGCTTCGGCGTACGTAGTGGGCGTGGGAGGCACAACATTGCTTGCCGCATCGGGCGATGCGTACGACCAGGAAGTGGCGTGGTACGCGGGCGGCGGCGGCATCAGCCAGTTCGAGTACTGTCCTTACTGGCAATCGGCAGCGGGAGTCGTGAGCTGCGAGAACAACTCCAAGGGCCTGCCGGATGTGTCGATGGATGCCGACCCCTACTCAGGCGCGAACGTGTACGTCGATGGAGCGGTGGTGATTGTCGGCGGGACCAGTTTGTCGTCGCCGTTGGCGCTGGGCACGTGGGCGCGCATGATCTCATCGAACACGAAGCTCGGCTTTGCCGCACCGCACCTGTACGGGCTCTACAACGGGGCAGTGCATCCGGGGGCCTACCCCAAGGGAGGGTTCCACGACATTATTGCGGGCGCGAACGGGTTGTACTCCGCGCTGCCTGGCTGGGACTACACGACCGGCCTCGGAACGTTCTGGATCAACGAAATGTACGCCGATATCAAGTAAAGCGGACGGATGAGGCCATGTCTCCGGGTGCGCGCCTCGGTCCCGCCTGGGGCGCGCTGCGGAGAAATGGATTCATCGCGAGCGGTTCTTGGCCAGGTTGCCCTGATCTTTTTCCCGCGCATTCTTGCGGTCTTTCTTTCGGTCCACGATCGACATTGTTTCCCATGAATAGGGCAGGTGCGCTCCGCACTTGAGGCAAACTTTGTACGTCTCGCCCTCGCTTGTGAACGCGCGGCTCAACTCGCGATGACGGCACCCGAAAAACCAGTTCCAGATTCTGCCGATCAACACTTTTCTCCCTTGTGTTGTCGAGCCCCCGAACTCGAACCGTTACCCCCTGATTGTCGAACTTGCACGTCTTATTTTTCAGAACCTTGCTATTTCAGAACCCCGAAATTCGAGCGGCGACTCCGAACTGCAATCGCTGACGCTTGATTTTAATGAACCCCTGTCTGTTCATGGATGACCAGGAGCAGCGGCGGGTGGCTCAGAGATCAGTCCGGCATTAAGGATGAGTTTGAGGTCCGTTGCTCTCGATGCCGGTTAGTCCCTGCTTTTCGAACGCTTTGGCCGCAGCGGACGTCCCTGCATGTAGAATCCGCTCCGGAGACTTGCCATGCACCTCCGTGCTTTCGCCTTTGTCGCATTAGCCGCAGTTCTTCCCGCGGTCGCACAGAACTCAGGATACTCGCCGCGCACGCTTCAGCCCTCGTATGCGCCGAATGGCCAGCCTCTTCGCGTCGCGATCGTCGGCCTCGAGCATGGGCACGTGGAAGGATTCCTCGCGGCATTTCCGCAGCATCACGATGTTCAGCTTGTGGGCATCGCGGACAGCGACTCTTCACTAATCGCCAAGTACCAGCAGAAGTATCATCTCGACGGCGCGCTGTTCTTCAAGAGCGAAGCGAACATGATCGAAGTGCGGCGGCCCGACGCGGTGCTGGTGTACACGTCGATTGCGCAGCACCGGCCGGCGATAGACATCGCGGCGCAGTACGGGGTGTCGGTGATGGTGGAGAAGCCGCTCACCATCTCGCTCGAAGATGCGCTGCACATCCGCCAGGTGGCGCGACAGCACCACATCCAGGTGCTGACGAACTACGAGACAACGTGGTACGCATCGAATCGTGCGGCGTTCGAGCAATTGCAATCGGGGCAGCTTGGGCCGCTGCGGCGGCTCGTGGTGCACGATGGGCACCAGGGGCCGGAGGAGATCGGCGTGCCTCCTGAGTTTCTTTCGTGGCTCACCGACCCGGCGCAGAACGGCGCCGGCGCTCTGTACGATTTCGGTTGCTATGGAGCCGACCTGGCCACGTGGCTGATGCACGGCGAGACGCCTGTGAGCGTTACAGCGGTCGTGAACCACGACAAGCCGAATCGCTATCCGCATGTCGACGATGACGCAACCGTGATCCTGCAATATCCGGGCGCGCAGGCAGTGCTGATGCCGTCGTGGAACTGGCCGTTCGGGCGCAAGGATATGGAGGTCTACGGAGCGACGGGGTATGCGATCACCGTGGAATCGACCGGCCTGCGCGCACGTCACGAGCACGACCATGACGAGCGATTCGAGACGGCGCCATCGCTGCCCAGCGACCAGCACGATTCGCTCAGCTATCTCGCCGCGGTGCTTTCGGGGAGGCTCAGGCCGAAAGGCGACTTGAGCTCGCTCGAAACGAACATTACTGTAGTGCAGATTCTCGACGCGGCGCGGGAGTCAGCACGAACGGGGCAGACGGTACGGCTGCATCATGTGAGCGAAAACGAGTAGGCGTCACTCGGGATGGAACCTCCGCCGCGTTCCGCGCATCCATATTGTCAGGGAAGGGCCGTGCTGGGGAAAACGCGGCCTCTCAAAATGACCGGGTTGCCGAGAGGTGCATCATGCTCGGTTTTCGTAATCCAGCATCCAGGACTCACGTCCATCTGGATATGAGCCTGCTGTTCCGCTGCCCGTGCTGCGGTTACCGGACATTGAAGACGCCAGAGACGATGGAACTCTGCCCGGTGTGCTGGTGGGAGGATGACGGCCAGACCGACGAGGACGCAGGAGAAGTGAGGCTGACGGTGAACGGGGAGCTCAGCTTGAGCCAGGCGCGGATGCACTTTTTGAGTTGCGGAGCGGCTCACCCGCGGTTCCTGCCGTATGTAAGAAAACCGCAGGTGTCGGAACAGTAAATAACCGACCAATCTCATCTACAACTTTTGAACAGACGGCCGGGTTTGACCCTGCCCGCAATTCCCTCTTACCATTAGGAGTAGCGTTTACCAGGTGAGCGGAGGCCAGCGCGCCTGGACGCCGCTCCCACGCGGAGTTTTTATGATCGGCGCTGGGGCGCCGGAAGGTGAGAGAAGTTGAGCTCCACAGATACCCTCGAAAACAAGCAGGAACCGGCAGGCAGCGAGACCGGGCATGAAGGCCATCATCACGAGCACGACCACGAGCATGGCCACGACCACGAACACGAAGGGCACGAACACAGCCACGGGCCCGTCTTAAATCCCGATTGCACGCGGGAGATGGTTCTGGACGTGCCGGCGGAGGATGTTTCCAAGGCCTACCGCAACGTTACCCGCGACTACCAGAAATACGCCAAGATCCCGGGGTTCCGCGCCGGAAAGGTGCCGGAGACGGTGGTCAAGCGGAAGTTTGCGGCCGAGATCCGCAAGGACGTGATCGACCGGCTGCTGCCGGAGCGATTCAACAAGGCCGTGCGGGAGCTCGGCGTGTCGCCGGTGGGGCAGCCGCGCGTGACGGAGCTGACCGTGGACGATGGCCAGCCGCTGCACGTGAAAGCGGTGTTCGAGTTCATCCCCGCGTTTTCAATCGAGGGATACAAGGATGTGACGGTGCCGAAGCCTTCGGCCGATGTCACGGACGAAGAGTTCCGTCAGGAGATGGACCAGCTTCGCGAGAGCCGGGCAACGGTGGAACCGGTGGAGGAAGACCGGCCGCTGAAGGACGGCGACTCGGCGCAGATCTCGTACACGGGAACGATTGAGGGCGACGAGAACGCGGCGCCGATCTCGAGCGACGAAGCGCTGGTGGAGATTGGCGGCAAGGATACGGTGGAAGCCTTTACGACGGCTCTGCGGGGCGCGAAGCCGGGCCAGGAACTGCACGTCGCGGCGAGCTATCCGGCGGAGTATCCGCAGGCGCAGTTGGCCGGAAAGACCGTGAACTACGAAATCGAAGTGAAGGCGATCAAGAAGCGGACCGTTCCGGAGCTGAACGACGACTTTGCGAAGGAGCTGGGCGAGTACGAATCGCTTTCGGATCTGGAGAACCTGGTGCGCGAGCACCTTGGAAACCGCAAGCGGCGGCAGGTGGAAGCCGAGACCAAGGACCGGCTCTTCCAGGCGATGGTCGAGCGGTTCCCGTTCCCGGTGCCGGAGTCGCTGGTGCAGGAGCAGGTGGATGCGCGCCTGGAGCGCGGATTGCGGGCGCTGGCCGGCCAGGGCATGACGACCGAGCACATGCGCAAGCTGGATTTTGGCAGGCTGCGTGCGGCCCAGCGGGACAGCGCCGTGGCCGAGGTAAAGTCGTCGTTGCTGCTGGCCCGGATTGCCGGCGAAGAAAACGTGGAAGTGAGCGACGAGGAACTGGACCGGGAACTTCAGATTGCGGCTATCCAACAACGGGAACCAGTGGAGACGTTACGTTCGCGTTTGACGGAAGACGGCGGTCTGGCTAGAATCCGGGAACAACTGAAACGCGAAAAAACCGCTCAATTGTTATATGAAAGGCTGCCCGGCTGAGGCGGGCAGAATCGGCGGGGGTCCGGATTTGCGGACCGGTTTCGCGGAACGGGCGTCACGAACCAGGGGAAGATCCCACAAAAACGAAGAGCGAGACGAAGCATGGCATTGGTTCCCATGGTGGTAGAGCAGACGAGCCGGGGCGAGCGGGCCTACGACATTTACAGCCGTCTGCTTCGCGACAATATTATTTTTCTCGGCACCCCGATCGATGACCAGATCGCTAATCTTGTGGTGGCGCAGATGTTGTTCCTGTCCGGAGAAGATCCGGAGAAGGATGTGCAGCTTTACATCAATTCGCCGGGGGGATCGATTACGGCCGGGCTCGCGATCTACGACACCATGCAGTTCATCCGCAATAATGTTGTGACGTATTGCATTGGACAGGCGGCCAGCATGGGTGCATTCTTATTGCTGGCCGGCACAAAAGGCAAGCGTTTTGCCCTGCCCAACTCGAGGATCCTGATCCACCAGCCGTCGATGGGGGGCCTCAGCGGTCAGGCGACGGACATTGATATTCACGCGCGGGAGATTCTGCGGATCCGGGAGATCACCAACAGCCTGATGGCACGTCACACCGGGCAGCCGCTCGAACGTATCGAGCGCGACGTAGAGCGGGACTTCATTATGAACGCGCAGCAATCGAAAGAGTACGGCATTATCGACGAAATCATCGATCGGCCGCGTACTTAGGCCAGGCAACGCATCCCCACGGGGGGAAATTCAAACCCGGAAGCAAAGTCCAGAGGAGTCGCACAACCCATGAAACCGCGCACGGGACCCGAAGAAGCATTGCGCTGCTCGTTCTGTCACAAATCGCAGGACGCTGTGGCGAAGTTGATCTCGTCGCCCAGCGATTATCCCCGGGCCTACATCTGCGATGAATGTGTGGCAGTTTGCAACTCGATCCTCGAAGACGACCGGGGCGAGGCGCATCCTTCCGCTGGGGCCGGGCACCTGCCGAAGCCGCAGGAAGTGAAGAGCTTCCTCGATGATTACGTGATCGGGCAGGACCAGACCAAGAAGAAGCTGGCGGTGGCCGTCTACAACCACTACAAGCGCATCCAGATGAACCGGATGCGGAACAACGAAGTGGAGCTTGCGAAGTCGAACATTCTGCTGATCGGGCCTACGGGCTCAGGCAAGACGCTGCTCGCGCATACGCTGGCAAAGATGCTCGATGTGCCGTTCGCGATTGTGGACGCAACGACGCTGACCGAAGCCGGATACGTGGGCGAGGACGTGGAGAACATCATCCTGAAGCTGCTTCAGGCGGCGGACGGGGACGTGACGCGGGCGCAGCAGGGCATCATTTACATTGACGAAATCGACAAGATCGGCCGCAAGGACGAGAACCCCTCCATTACGCGCGACGTGAGCGGCGAAGGCGTGCAGCAGGCGCTGTTGAAGATCCTGGAGGGTACGGTGGCCAATGTGCCGCCGCAGGGCGGGCGCAAGCATCCGCACCAGGAGTTCACGGCGGTTGACACGACCAACATTCTGTTCATCTGCGGCGGGGCTTTTGTCGGCCTCGAGCGCGTGGTAGGCCGGAGAGTCGGCAAGAAGGCGCTGGGATTCAAGAATGCGGACGCCGAGGCCGATGCGGCGACGGCGCGCACTCATCGCGATACCGAGTTGCTGCGCAAGACCGAGCCGCAGGATCTCATCAAATACGGCCTGATACCGGAGTTCGTGGGACGCTTGCCCGTGGTGGGCATCCTCGACGAACTGGACGAAGCCGCCCTGGTGGAGATCCTGACCAAGCCTCGCAATGCGATTCTGAAGCAGTACCAGCGGCTGTTCGAGTACGAGAATGTGCGGCTGCACTTCTCGCAGGACGCAGTGTCAGCGGTGGCGCGCGAGGCGCTGGCCCGCAAAGTGGGCGCGCGCGGCCTGCGCATGATCCTCGAAGAACTGATGCTCGACCTGATGTACCACCTGCCGAACAACAAGCGCGTGCGCGATCTCGAGATCTCGCGCGAGATGGTCGAGCGGCGCGATCTGTCGCTATGCCTGCTGGAGAAGGCGGGATAGGACAGTCTCTTTCACTCAAAGGCCCACTGGTTTTCCGGTGGGCCTTTTCACGTTGGGCCACGTCGGCGGGGTGGATTTCTTCTATTCAAGTTCTTTTCGTAAGAGGTCGAATACGCTCGAATCCCACCCTGCGAGTCGTTCCGCTGTACAATCCCAAGAGAGCCGTTCCGCCGGCGAATCCCAAGAAGATTTTGCGCGTCGAATGGTCAGGTGTTTTTATGAATTCATCCAGAGATAAGAACGAGCCACGCAAACTGCCCATGATGCCCATCCGGGACATGGTGATTTTCCCCTACATGATGACGCCCTTCGTCGTGGGCCGCGAGTCGAGCGTACGCGCGCTCGAGGAAGCGCTGAACGGCGACCGCAAGATTTTCCTGGCGACGCAGCACGATGCCTCGGTGGACGAGCCGAAAGCGAAGGAGATCTACCAGGTCGGCGCGATCTGCAACATCGTACAGAGCGTGAAGATGCCCGACGGCAACATCAAGGTGCTGGTCGAGGGCGTGGAGCGCGCGAAGTCGGTGGAAGTGAACGACCGCGACGGGTTCTTCGTGGCCACGGTGCGCGTCGGCAAGTCGAACTTCGAGATGACGCCCGCGGTCGAGCAGTTGATGCAGCGCGTGACAACGCTCTTCGAGCAGTACGTGAAGCTGCAGCAGAGCCTGAACTACGAGACCATCATCGCCAGCGTGCGCATGGACGAGCCGGCGCGGCTCTCCGACGTGATCGCGGCGAACCTGCAGCTGGGCATCGAGGAGAAGCAGGAACTTCTGAGCATCTTCGACCCGGCTGCGCGGCTGGCGCGCATCGCCGACGTGCTCGATATCGAGATCGAGAAGCTCGACCTCGACCGCAACATCCAGTCGCGCGTGAAGCGGCAGATGGAGCGGGCGCAGAAAGAGTACTACCTCAACGAAAAGATCAAGGCGATCCAGAAGGAGCTGGGCCGCGGCGAGAAGAGCGAGTTCGATGAGCTCAAGAAAAAGATCGAAGCCGCCGGCATGCCCAAGGAAGTGCTCGACAAGGCGATCCAGGAATTGAAGAAGCTGGAAGCGATGCCGCCCATGTCGGCCGAGTCCACGGTGAGCCGCAACTACATCGACTGGCTGCTGGCCGTGCCGTGGAAGAAGCGGTCGAAGGAGACGCGGTCGATCGACTTCGCCGAGAAGGTGCTCAACGAAGACCACTACGGCCTCGAAAAGATCAAGGAGCGCATCCTCGAATTCCTCGCGGTGAGGCAGCTGGTGAAGAATCCAAAGGGGTCGATCCTGTGCTTCGTCGGGCCTCCGGGCGTGGGCAAGACGTCGCTGGGCATGTCGATTGCGAAAGCAACCGGCCGCAAGTTCGTGCGCCTGTCGCTCGGCGGCGTGCGCGACGAAGCGGAGATCCGCGGGCACCGGCGCACGTACATCGGAGCGCTGCCCGGGCAGATCATCCAGCACATGAAGCGCGCGGGCACGAAGAACCCGGTGTTCCTGCTCGACGAAGTGGACAAGATGGCGTCGGACTTCAGGGGCGATCCGGCCAGCGCGCTGCTTGAGGTGCTTGACCCCGAACAGAACACGACGTTCCAGGATCACTACCTCGACGTGGATTACGACTTGTCGCAGGTGCTCTTTGTCGCAACGGCGAATGTGCTCCACACCGTTCCGGCGGCGCTGCAGGACCGCATGGAGGTTCTGCGGCTGCAGGGCTACACGGAGAATGAAAAGCTCGAGATTGCGCGGCAGTACCTGGTGAAGAAGCAGCGCGAGCAGACGGGCTTGAGCGAAACAAACATCACCTTCAAGGATGACGCGATCCTCGAGATCATCCGCTCGTATACACGCGAGGCCGGCGTGCGGAACCTCGAGCGCGAGATCGGCAACTTGTGCCGCAAGGTAGCGCGCAAGGTCGTGAAGGGCGGCGCGAAGCACAGGGAGGAGATCTCCGCGGCAAACGTGTCGGAGTTCCTCGGCGTGGCGAAGTTCCGCGAATCCGAGGTGCACGAGAAGAGCGAGGTAGGCTTAGTCACTGGCCTCGCGTGGACCGAGGTGGGCGGCAGCATTCTGACCACCGAGGTGCAGGTTCTGGACGGCAAGGGCAAGCTGACGATCACGGGCCAGCTCGGCGACGTGATGCAGGAGTCGGCGCAAGCCGCGCTCGCCTATATTCGCAGCAAGGCACAGATGCTCGGTCTCAGCCGCGAGTTCTATCGCAACGTCGATCTTCACCTGCACGTGCCCGAGGGCGCGATTCCAAAGGACGGCCCGTCCGCCGGCATTACGATGGCGACGGCTCTCGCGAGCGCGCTTGCGAAGATTCCGGTGCGGCGTGACATCGCCATGACAGGCGAGATCACGCTGCGCGGCAAGGTTCTGCCCATCGGCGGGCTGAAGGAGAAGCTGCTCGCGGCGCTGCGCGCGGGAATCTTCGAAGCCATACTGCCGCGTTCCAACGAGAAGGACCTGCAGGAGTTGCCGGACAATATCCGCAACGCCATGAAGCTGCACTTTGTGGATTCGATGGACGAAGTGCTGGCATTGGCGCTGGAAGGCCCGCTGCCCAAGCCGAAGGAAGACGAGGCGGAAGTGATGGCTGTTTCGGTGCCTCCTCCGGCCGCTGGAGACGTGGTGACGGGACAGGTGGCAAGGCAGTAGCGCTACCCGCATTTAGCAAACAGAATGAGTGACGGCAGCCGCAACAGGAATCTCGTCGTGGTGCGCGCCGGCAGGAATTCGCTGCACCCGCAATGGCTTGAGGGCGCGACGGAACGAAGCTGGGATCTGATCGTCAGCGTGTACGACGCCGCGGCGCATTTCGATGCCGGCGAAGGCGTGCGCGTGGAAATTCGGCCCGGCGGAAAATGGGACGGGATCCACGGCATTTTTACAGAGTCGGATCTGCTGGATCGGTATGACTACATCTGGCTGCCTGATGACGATATCGCGGCAAAGGCGAAGGACATCGATGCGACCTTCGCCGCGATGCGGCGGTACGAGCTGGAAGTCGCGCAGCCGTCGCTGACACACGACAGCTACTACTCGCTCTTTCCCGTGATGTCGTGCCCGGGATTCACGCTGCGCTATCTGAATTTCGTCGAAGTGATGGTGCCGTGCGTGCGCGCGAGCCTGCTGCGGCAGGTGCTCGATGATTTTCGGACGTCGATGAGCGGGCGCGGGATGGATTGGATCTGGTGCAGGCTGGCGCCGGATCCGCACTACAAAGCTGCAATCCTGGATTCGATCGCCGTGCGCCACACGCGGCCGGTGGGAAAGTTCCTCCGCGGCACAATGGCGAGCCGTGGAAAGACACCGGAGGACGAAGAGAGTGAGTTGAATGCACGCTACAACGTGGGGCGACACATCCCGCCAGTCGTCTATGCTGGTATCGGTTCAAGCGGGCGAAGGCTTGAGGGATGCGTGCGGCTCGGATTCGCGATGGCGTGGGGATATCTGAGCGTTCTACGCGAATTCATGCGTCCCATGCAGGCGACGGAAAAGGTGTGGCAGCTCATCCGCCGGCAGACTCTTCAGCGTCCGGATCTGAGTCAGTTGCGGCGCATGGAGAATCCCCCCAGGCCGAATCAAGACGCGAAGGCCAAACCTCGATGACCGTCAAGGCTCGATGAAGAACACGGGGATCGGCGCGCTTGCCGCGATGCGATCGAGGATTGAAGCCGCAGCCGAAAGAGCTTCAGCGATGCAGACGTCCATATCGATGTAGCGGTAGGAACCGAGGCGCCCGATGAAGCTGACTCCCCGTTCAGCCTGCGCGCGCTCGACATATCTGCGCAGCATGGACTCTTCCCCGGCGAGTCGGATGGGATAGTAAGGAATATCATCCGGGCCGCAAGCGCGGCTGAACTCGCGATAGCAGATTGTCGAGGCCAGCGTCTCCGACTCCCACGGCGCAAAGTGCTTGTGCTCGGTGATGCGCGTGTACGGGATCTCCTGGTCGCTGTAATTGATCACCGGAACGCCCTGATAATCGCCTTGCGCGCGGATGACTTCGAAGTCGAGCGTGCGATAGCCGAGCCGTCCGAACTCGAAGCGGAAATAGCGGTCGATCGGCCCGCTGTAGATCACATGCGCGAAGGGCTCAGCGAGATCTTCAAAGCGCGTATCGAGCCTGACTTCCAGGTTGGGCACGTTGAGTATCGCGGCCACCATCTCTGTGTAGCCGCGCTCGGGGATCGCCTGCCAGGGATGGTTGTAATAAGTGTCGTTCGTGTCGAAACGCAACGGCAGTCGCCGGAAGATCGAAGCGGGCAGATCGGTTGGTTCCATGCCCCACTGCTTGCGTGTGTATCCGCGGAAGAAAGCGTGGTAAAGCTCCGGGCCGATCATCGAGAGGGCCTGCTCTTCGAAGTTCGCCGGCTGAGGAATGCTTACCGCCTTCGATGCGACGAATGCGCGCGCCTCTTCAGGACCAAACTGCGTCCCAAAAAATTGGTTGATCGTGGTGAGATTGATGGGCAGCCCGTAGGCATTTCCGCCAGCCACTGCTCGCACACGATGCCGATAAGGGCGCATTGTTGCAAACCGCTGCACGTAGTTCCACACATCTGCGTTGCCCGTGTGAAAGATGTGCGGACCATACACGTGGGTCATCACGCCGGTCTCTGTATCGCGCTCGGTGTGGCAATTTCCGGCGACGTGCTTGCGCTCGTCGATGACGAGGACTCTATGCCCGGCCTCGGCCAGCGTGCGGCCAACGACGGCGCCGCTCAGGCCCGCGCCAACAATGCAATAGCGGCCGCGGGCACCATCGACGTTCGACAAAGGGATTCCTCGATCTGGGCGATCTAAATTGTGAACGGCAGGCCGCACCAGGATTGACCGCAGTGGGCCGATGATTCCGCGGAATGCGGAACCATCGGCACGATTGTAATTTGATCTACTGGACCCGATCTACTGCACGGCGGGAAGCGTGCCGGAAATAGTCTTCGCCGCGTCGCTGCAGACGGGGTGTCCCCAGCCGCTCGCGCTCACGCCGATCATCACGCCGCTGGCCGGAGTGATGTCATAGACAATGTTGTCCGGGCGCGACGAGTCGGGGCCGACTCCGCCGGGAACGAAGTCCAGGTTCAGCGAGTGCCGCGTCCGCCACGCGATGTTGTGGTCCGCGCACGACGAGTCGCCGCTGACGCCAAGGCCGCCGATGAGCACGCCCTGCGCGTTGTACAGTGCGAGCCCTCCGCCGAAGACGTTGACGCCGCCGATGTGGCCGCCCACCATCGGATCGTTCGACTGGCCGTAATTCATGGGATTGCCCCCATAGGCCACGTCAGTGTTGACGGGGTTGCTCGCCTGGAGTCCATACAGGCTTCCTCCGGGCTGCACCGCGCTGTAGAGGTCGGCTGTCGAGAGCGCGAGGTGCGGCAGGCTGAATGCATTGGCAGTGTTTGCCTTCTGCGCGGAGATGACGCGGCTGCCGGGCCACTGCGATCCGCGATCGGTGCCCGTGAATGCCACGGCGCACACAACGCCGTCACGATTCACGACCGTGCCCCACATGTCGAGGTTGAAGCCGCCGTTCGCCTGGTTGCGCGCGGCAGTAAGCGCGGCCTGAAGCTGGCCGTGGCTGGGGAGCCCTTTGCAGGCGTCCTGATTGCCATTGGGTTCGGCGTATGCCGGCCACACTGCACACAGCGCCAGCACAAGGGTAATAGGGGTCTTTCTTGTCATCAGGGGAGTCTCCTCTCAACGGCGTACAGAGAGAATCATCGGATTGGATCGGCCCTTTGGACTCTCTGAAGGCCGCACGAGCATTATCGCGTGTTAAATCGCGCCGGGAAATGAAAATTTCGCCGGGCCAGGCAGAGCCTGAGCGCGGCGGCCCGGGTCAATTCGAGTCGGTGGCGGGCTCGGGGACGGAGTTGATCTCCCAAAAGGAAGCCAGTTGATCGGACGTCCCGTTGAAGGTGTCGCGGTCGCAGCCGGCGGCGATTCCGTCAACGGACATGGGCTGTGAGCCGACAACGCCGTTGGTGTATTGCCAGAGCGTCCACGCAGGCCACGCCGTGGGTACGGTGGGCGAGGAGATGGATGCCTTGTACTGTGCGATCCACAGCCAGCAGTTGCCGAGCACGGGGTCGGGCGTGGTGCCGACGCTCGCGGTCAGGAATGCGGGAGAACCATAGAGGCCGGGGAACACGCCGGTGGCGGCCTGAACAGCCTGCACAAAGGCGCGCGCCTGGTCCGTGGTCATGGCCGGTTCCGCATGCGGCGGCTGCTCGAAGTCAAGGACGAGCAGATCGCCGGGCTGGGGACTTGCGACCTTAAGAAAATTCGCGGCCTGCGCGGCTCCGTCTTCCTGGCGGCCGAAGTGATATGAGCCGAAGAACAGGCCGGCCGCATTGATCGCATCGCGATTCGCCGCGAAGTTCGGGTCGGACCAGGTGATGCCGTCGGTGGCTTTGTGGATCACGCCGACGATGCCGGCCGCGGCGACGCGGTCGAAGTCGGGAGAGCCCTGGAAGTGCGAGATATCGACGACGGCGTTGGTTCCGGTCACGGGCATATGTCCTCCTGCGATACGAAAAGACTGATTGATCTGGCTCAGGGCGCTTCGGCTGATTGGGGCCGTGTGAGGAGCACTACAGCAGGGACATCGGGGAACGGTCAGCGATTCTTGTTTAATGTGCTTGTGCGCGAAAAGCTGCCGCGAAAACCGTGGGTGGAATGTAATGGTAGCAGATCGACCGGGGACATCGGCGGCGGTCTGGCGGGTATTCTCAGAGTGGGATGCGTTACTCGACACAGTTTCTCCTGTCGGCGATGGCTCCGGCGCAGTTCCCTGCCCCGTCGGCGCCGGAGATCGCTTTTCTGGGGCGGTCGAATGTAGGCAAGTCGAGCCTGCTGAACGCGCTTGTGGGCGAGAAGGCGGCGAAGGTCTCGTCGACGCCGGGGCGGACGCGGGCGATCAACTTTTTTGCGCTGCTGGATGAGCGCGGCCGCGAGAAGCTGCGCTTCGCTGACCTGCCGGGGTACGGTTACGCGAAGATCTCGAAGTCGATTTCGGCAGAGTGGCCGAAGTTTATCGAGCCTTACCTTGCTGAACGCGAGCCGCTGAAGCTGTGCGTATGCCTGGTGGACTCGAATGTGCCTGCGCAAACACGCGACGCGCAGCTGCTCGACTGGCTGCGCAGCGTCGACCGCGAGTTCGTGGTGGTTGCGACGAAGATCGACCGGCTGAGCGGCAACGAGCGAACGCGGAATCTGGCAGCGCTGCGGCGGGGTTTGGAGATCGACGAGATCCTTCCGGTGTCGGCTAAGACCGGGGCGGGGCTGAAGGAGCTGTGGGTCAGGATCGAGTAAGGCGCTCTTAGCTTTCAGTCCTTAGCTTGACTGAGAGGGATCGAAGACGCACCGGCAGCAACCCGCTCAATCTGATCCGCAACTTCACTTCGACGCAGCGTAAGCACGGTGATGTCGTCCTCCTGCCCGAACTGTTGTGCAGTGGCGGCGATGGATTCGGCGGATTGCGAGCTGAGAGCGGCCGTGCGCTCGAAGCCGAGGAGTTCGCCGTCGCTGGCGCGGGCTTCGACGACTCCGTCGGTCACCAGGGTGAGCTTGGCATCCGCGGAGAGGCTGAAGATTGTCTCGGCGTATTCGGCGCCGGGTGCGAGGCCGAGCGGCAGGCCGCCTTCAACGGCGAGTTCCCTGCCCTCAACGTAGGGCGAGATATGGCCGGCGTTTGCGATTGTGGCGGCGCCGTCGGCCTCTATGCGAAGAATGAGGCAGGTGGTGAATCCGCCCTGGGTGCGGCCGAGCATGCGGTGATTCATCGCGGAGAGGATCTCGGCTGGGCTCTGCGTGTAGTGCGCGAGAGTGCGTAGCGTACCGACAAGCAGGCTGACGGTCATGGCGGCCGGCAATCCCTTGCCGCTGACGTCGCCGATCGCCGCAAGCACGGCGCCTTCGGCCAGGGGCAGGATCTGGAAGAAGTCGCCGCCAACTTCGGTAGCGGGCTTGTAGATGGCCTCGATCTGGAAGCCGGGCACGACGGGGCGCTCGTCAGGGATGAGCACCTGCTGCACCGCGCGCGCGTTACGCATTTCGGTTTCGAGGCGTGCCTGCTCACGGCGTGCCGCCGACGAGTAGCGATAGACGGCCCAGACAAGCGCGAGAAGCAGGAGCGTCCCGGCAATCTGCTGCACTGTGATCGCATTGCCATAAACGACGGCGATGGGCGCCTGTAGCACTGGACCCAGGGTTATATGCGTGAAGCGCCTGCCCTGTTCGAGATCCGCTGGGCCCACCGTCAGGATGTGAGAGAGAAACGCCAGGATGGCGACGCTCCAGCGGACAATGTCGAGCTTTTGCCGGCGCGCTACGGCGATGCCGATGAGAACGAATGGAAACAGCTCCACCAGGTCGAGGGGCGCCATCAAGACGAGATCCATGACCTGCCACGGACTCGGATTGGCGGAGAGGATTCCCAGCGCGATAAAGGGATCCACAACATACAGCGCGAGGATGCAGATGGCCACAATCGTGGTGAGGCGAAAAATGCGCCTGTCGCTGCGCAGGTCGAGTAGCCACAGCAACAGAAACAAAAGCGACACATCGCCGACTGAATAGACGATGCCGCCAAGCCCCGACATCACGATGGAGGACGGATACCAGAGAATGAGGAGCTGCACAAGCGGCTGGACCGCCGCGAAGCCTGCCATCCAGAGCGCCACGCCAGTGCGGCGGTCGCGCAGCCATCCGAGAAAGGCGAGGATCGCCACCAGCGCGTACAAAGTTGTCAGGCCGTACTCGAGCTGCTGGCTGCGCAGCGCGCCGTACTTCATCTGGTCGGAGAGGGTCTCAATCGCCTCAGGGCTGCCGAGGATCGGCGGTGCGTTCATGCCTCCCTCGGTCCCGCTGTCGAACGACATGAATGGCGACTTCCACACGCGCACGGCCAGCACGCCGGGCTGCGCGGGGCCAAGCATGAAAATGCTCGGGTTTCGAAAGAACCGCCAGACAGGGTGAGGCGGAAGTTTGCCGTATTGGCCCACGAGGCGGCCGTTCCAGTACACCTCGTAGGCGTCTTCGATGTAGGGGATGAGGACGGCGAGCGAATCGGGCGCACGGCTGGCCGGGGTCACCTCGATGCGGCGGCGGTACCATGCGAAACCGTCAGCGTCTTCATGGCCCTGCGCGCCCCATGGCCGGTCGGGCGACATCTTCTCCCATGCCGCGTCGTCGAAGTCCCGCGAAGACCACCGCGGGTCGTCTCCGAGATGAAACTGCCACGGGCCATCGAGCGTCGCTGTGCCGCCGTCGAAGAGGACTGCGGGCGGGGTCTGCGATTGCTGCGAAATGGCAGATACGGCTGCGAGACCGGAGAAGAGAACCGCGATCAATGCGGCGCGGGGAAGCATGGGGGAAGGATACTGCGATGTGGCTTGGGTGGGCCACTCCGATGAGTGGGACCCAGTAGCGCCGGTTTCCAAACCGGCTGTTGCGGGCGTCCCTGGCGCCCGCCGCTCCGAAGCACGGAAGCGGTCAGCGGAAAAGGCCTAGGTCGATGGAAGCGGCCATGGCGGCGTAGCCCGCGTCCTTGGGATGCAGGTGATCTCCACTGTCGAACTGCGGCGCGAACGTAAGGGGGTTGGCGGGATCCTGCGTGACCTTGTCGAAGTCGATGGTGCCGTCGAAGACGCCGCTGGTGAGGATCCACTTGTTGACGGCTTCGCGGGTGGCTTCGCCCGACTCGGTGAAGTAGCCGGCGCCCTTGTAGGGCGTGAGCGTGGCTCCGAAGACCTTGATCCCATGCTGGTGCGCGCGCGCGACGAGCTGGGAGAGGCCCTGCTCAAGATCCTGCGCTGTGACGTTGTAGGAGGGGCGGTTGGGTTCGTGGAGGCGGCCGATATCGTTGATGCCTTCAAGGATGATGAGATATTTGACGCCGGCCTGCGCGAGAACATCGCGGTCGAAGCGCGCGAGCGCGCTGGGTCCGGCGCATTGGATGAGAATGCAGTTGCCGCCGATGCCCTCGTTGAGCATGGCGAGGTGCGAAGTGGCGGGGTTGTCGTGCAGCCGCTGGGCGAGGAGGTCGGGCCAGCGATGATTCGCGTTCTGAGTGGAAAGGGCGCCGTCGGTAATGGAGTCGCCGAAGGCCACGACAGCTGCGCTGTGGGCTGAGGGCGGCTCGACATCTACGCCCTTCACGAAGTACCACGAGGGCACCACCTTCGCGTCGGCGAGCGATGCTTCATCGACGTGATTGCCGGGCTGGATGAAGTTGTCCTGCTGCGCGCTCGAGTGGACAGAGACGTCGCTGACCTGCTGGAGCGGCAGGTAGACGCTGACCGCCAGCCGGGTGAACGCCGGGGTGGCCATCGCGACCGGATCGGAGAGCACCTCCGCCCCCGGCGGAATGACCATCGTGGGCGAGCCGCCGAACGCGAGGTTGTGAACTGAGGCGGGGTCGATGCTGGATGCCCCGGTGCTGAGCGCAACGGAGGCAGCGCCGATGCGGAGCGGCTCGCGGCCGAATTCGTTGCTCAGGCGCACGCGCAGCGCGGTTCCAGCGATGGAAGTACTCACGACTTCGCGGTGCGTGGAGTCCACCACAGTCGGAATCGCGTGCCAGGGGTCGCCGCCGAAGGCAGACGCAGCCCACGTGCCCACCCAGGCAGCGGATTCATGTTTGTCAGCGGTGGACTGGGCGACGAGCGGTGCAGCGGCGAGGAGCAGCAGAACAGGAATCCGGTTTCGCATGGACGTGATCGGACCTCCGTGGGAGAAGGTCCATCATAAATGGGCGGGGAGGGTGTGACGGCGCGCGGCCCAGGGGATTACTTCGATCACCAGGCGGAGTAGGGCTGGCCGTCGGAACCGGTCTCCTGCGAGCCCGAGTGGACGTCGTCGATGCCGGGATCGGTCTGGTCGAGGGAGTGCAGCGCATCGCTGCTGTCGGTGACCCAGGTGTCTGTGCTGCGTGTGAATGGGTCCTCGGGGATCGCGCGGATGTAGCCCTCCTGCTTGAGGTCATCGAGCGATTGAGGCGCTTTCTGCTTGTCGGCCGTATAGGAGTCGATTGCGCTTCGCAGCACGTGCAGATCTTCCTTGAGCACTGCTTCGCGGGCCTGGCGCACGGCACCGATGTAGCTCGGGATGGCTACAACGGCAAGAATGCCGATGATGGCCATGACCAGCATGAGCTCGACGAGGGTGAAGCCGGATTGGGCGCGGCGCTTCAAATTCAGTCTTTCCAGGCTTTCAGCTTTCACCCATCAGCGTTCGCTTCATTCCGGGCCCTCGCAGCTGATAGCTGAGAGCTGAAAGCTGACGGCTGCCTTATCACCATGTTGAATACTTCGTCCCATCCAGGGCAGTGCCCTGGGATTTTGAGTAGACGTCGAATACGCTCTGGCCGCCGAAGGAGTCCGAATCGGGATCGTCCTGCATCGAGCGAAGTCCCCATTCCGTGTCGCCGGTCATGGGATCCCTTGGAATGCGGCGCAGAAACTTTACTTTCTTGCCCTGAATATCGACGCCCTTCACGAGCGTATCGAGATCGGGCGGGTAGTTCTGGCTGTCGACCTTCGTCTGGATAGCTCCCTTGTCCGCGGCGTCCTTGTACTTGTCGATGGCGGCGCGCATCATCCACAGGTCGTAGTGGAGCTCACGCTCCTTCTCGCGCTTGATCTGGAACCGCGCAATCGGCACAGCCGCCGCGGCGAGAATGGCCAGGATGGCGGAGGCAACGATCAGCTCCACCAGGGTGAGGCCGCGTTCGCCGGGTCTCCGGATTGGCAGTCTGCAGTTCATTTCTTCGTTTGGGCGCCCATCGCAGGGCATGGGGCGCCTTCCTCGTTTGATGCTCGATCCTACTTCACTTTCACCGTGGCCTGCGCGCCCTGCACAGGCAAAGGTTTCTGTTCGCTGCTGATGGCGCCGGGACGGGTAATCGCGACCGTGCTGCTGCCGGACACCTTGCCTACAAAGGTGAGCATGCACACCACTCCCGCGCCGTTGACGCCGACTGCTCCCGGAGGCCGCGAGGCGTTGATGGTGATGGTGCCTGGCCCGTCGTCGCGATGCACCAGGGCAACAGCCTGGCCGTCACGGCTGAGGAAGTCGCCCGAACTCACGTTGACCAGTGCCAGTTTGGCCGGGTCATAGGTGATCTGGAGCGGAACCGAAGCGATATCGGCCGCTCCGCTGATCACCACCGGAATCTGGAACTGCGAACCAGCGGCTGTAGGCGCCGGCGCATTCAACATCAACTTGACGCTCGGGGCGGCTGGAGCGTTCGGGTTGTTCGCGGCTGCTCCCGGAGGCTGCGCGGCGGGTGTAGCGCCCGGCGGCCCGGCAGTCGGAACCGGAACGGCCTGCTGCGGAGCCGGTGTCGTCGCGGGCGGGGGCGTAGGCGGCGCTCCGGCGGGAACCCTTGCCGGCGGCTGGGCGCCGAGGTTCGTCTGCGGGACCGTGGGGGCCGGCGTATTCCCGTTGGCCGCCTGGCGCAACTGCTCGAGCGCAGCAGGAGCCCCTCCGGCGGCGCTGCTGCCCGGCACCGTGCCTACCTGCGACTGGGCAGGAGCAGCCGGCATGTGAGGCGCAATGGACGACCTTGTCACCGGCTGCACCTGCGGCGGGGAATTGGCGCCCGGGCCTTCTGCTGAAATGCGCCGCAGTTCGACGTTCTGCGCGCCCTGGCCCACGTCGATGGCGCGCAGGTTCTCGTTGTTGATATCTACGCCGCGCACGATGTGCGGCACCATCATGAACACGACTTCATCGTTCAGAATGCTGTGATCCTTGGCGCCGAACAGGTATTTGAGGATGGGGATGGAGCTGAGACCGGGAATGCCGCTCCAGCTCACCTGGTCCTGCTCGTTGAGGATTCCGGAGATGATGTTGGCCTCGCCTTCGCGAAGGCGGACGGTTTCCTCGGTGTTCTTCTGGGCAATGATCGGCTCAGTGACGCCGCTGATGGTGACGTTGCCCGCCTGCGCCGTGACTTCGATCTTCGACTTCAGGGTCACGTCGCCGTCGATATGCACGGTGGGCGTGATCTCGATGTTGACGCCGATATCGACGTATTGGAACTGGGTATTGACCAGCGAGCTGACGAGGGCCGTCGCCGCGCCGGTCTGGTACGAACCCGTCGCGTAGGGGATGCGCTCGCCGATCTTCATCGTGGCCTTCTGCATGTCGGTTGCGCGAAGGCGCGGGTTCTGGAGGATCTTGGTATTCGAGTCAGTGAGCAGGAGGTTGGCAGTAGCCGCACCCACGGTTACCGAAAAGTCGTTCGAATTGAGATGCGCCAGGCTGTAGAGCGTGAGGCCGGCCGGCGTAGTGGGCGTTGTGGGTTGACCGGGCGTACAGGTCGTGCTGCCGGCGGGGCAGGTTGTGCTGCTGTTCGACGTGGGCGCATTCAATGCGACGCTCGCGCTCGCGGGCCACTGGATGCCGATGTTGCGCTCCCAGTTCTTGCTCACTTCCATCACGGCGATGTCGACGACGACTTCAGGCCGCGCCTTGTCGAGGTCGTTGATCAGCTTTTGAGCCAGAAGCAGCTCGTCGGGCGTGCCGCGGACGACGAGGGCATTCTGGCTGGCCAGGCCGTAGACCTTGATGCTGGTCAGCACGTTGCGCAACGCCGTCTGCACGTCGTTGAGGTCGTTCTGTTGCCATGCGTTGCTAAGGTAAAACGTCTGCACGGCCGACTCATCGAGCTCGGTGCGCTTGGAGCGCGAGTTTTGCGCCACGAAGATCGTGTTCGAGGTGACGGGACGCCAGAAGGTGTTCGAGAGCACCCCGACGATCCGCAGGGCATCCATCAGGGTGGAGTTCTGCAGATCCACCTGGATACGCTTTGAGTTGTAATCGGGGTCGAAGAGGACGTTGATACCGGCGGCGCGGCCGATCGCCTGGTAAACCACCTTGGAGTCCTCAGCCATGTGCAGGGTGAGCGGCTCGTTGGTGACCGGCTTGAGCTCGACCGGAGAACCCATGGTCTCAAGCTCGTGCTCGACGCTGGCCTGCTCGGCCGACTCCGCGGGCGCGGCGGGCACGCCCTGCACCTGCTTCTGGCGCAGAGAGTTGATGGCCTGCGTGGCGGCTTCGTCGCCCGGATCGATTTCGGCGGCGCGAAGGTACTCTGTCAACGCATCCTGCATGTCTCCGGCCCGCTCAAGCTCGTGGCCCTTGGTCACGTGCTGTGAGGCTGCGTTGACCCTCACGCGGTACATGGCCTCGCGAGCCTTGAAGTTTTTGGGGTCTTTGGCATAAGCCTGCTGGTAGGCGGTGTAGGCTGCGTCCCAGTCTTCGCGCGTCTCGGCGGCTTCGCCCATCTTGTAGAGCCTGCTGGACGAGGTGCCATGCCGGCCGCCGGTGGTCGTGCCCGCCTCGGAAGGCATGTACTGAGCCTGAAGATGGGACGGCGCGAGTGCCGCGAGGATCAAAAAGGCGAGGAGAGCGACCCGGAGGGTGGCTCCGGACACCGGGCGTCTTTGCTTCATAGAGGGCAGGTGGGACAAAGAAGGCGAAGTGCGCATGGGCTCTCCCGGGTTGAATGAGCCCGGCGATTGCCTGAATTCTGCGCAGGGCGGAAGGAAATGTACTGCAGCCGGACGATCCGTGCGGTTCATCAAACTCCGTGGCGACCGCGGCTCCGGCCTCGACTTCGCGCCGCAGGGCATGCCGGCTGGGAGTGTTTGGCCGCCCGGGGCGCGCTGATTGTTGGGGGAAATACCCATCCAACGATGCCTCATTTTAGCAAAGCCCGCGCGCTGCGCGGCCGCAAGTGCAGCCGATGCTAGCATTAAAAGGAAAGGACGCCGGGGCATGCCGCGCCAGACCAGCCACACCATCACGAAAGCCGGCGCAGCCGCCGCTCCCAAAAACCCCCGCCCCCGCGACCCGGTGGCCAGCGGCGAGCGCGATGCGGCACAGAACCGCCGCGCCAGCCACGATTACTTCCTGCTGGAGCGGTTCGAGGCCGGGATCTCGCTGCGCGGCACCGAGGTGAAGTCGATTCGCGAAGGCAAGGCCAACCTGAAAGACGCCTATGGGTTGATCAAAGACGGAGAGGCCTTTCTCCTCAATGTTCATATCGGGCCTTATTCACACGGAAATATTTCCAACCACGACGAAACCCGGACGCGCAAACTGCTGATGCATCGCGAAGAGGTTCGCAAGCTACTGTCAAAGACGCAGGTAAAGGGCCACACGCTCATCCCCACCCGGCTCTATTTCAAAAACGGGCGCGTGAAGTGCGAATTGGCCCTGGCCAAGGGCAAGCAGGATTGGGACAAGCGGGAGACCGAGCGCCGCCGCGAGGCCGACCGCGAGGCCCGCTCGGCGGTAAATGCGAGTAAACACCGGATGGGGCGGTAATCCCCGAAGTGCCAGCGCAGGCGCCTACCGAATCACTTCAATGTCGATCCCGAGACTGAGATTTTTCCAATTACGGTCTGTGGTGTAGACCTTCGCCTTGCGCTCCATGGCGAGCGCGAGGCATGCACGGTCTCCGAGGGAAAGTCCGTAAGGTTTGGTGGCGAGGATCAACGCCCCTGCCGCGCGTCCCAGAGCTTCAGTGAACGGACAAACGTCGCACTGCAACGAATCGATCTGCTCAGCTGCAAAAGACTCGTCAACGCCCCACAGCAGGAGTTTGGAATAGATCTCTGCCAGGTTGACGGCGCTCAGAAGTGCGCCATGGATGATCATCGCAACCGTCGATTTTCCGGCTTCATTGTTAAGCAGCGCAAGAATCGCCGAGGAATCAAGTACTGGAGCGTTAGGCAATCTTTCCCTCTCTGCGCAAACGGCTCCGCTCCAGGTCGCGAGCGGCTTCTTCCCGTTCGCGTCGCACTTCCTCCCTCCGGTCTGCAATCAACTCGTCGGCCAGCGAAACTCCAGGTGGGATGGACTTCGCAATTTCGCTTTGGATTCTCGCGATCCGCGTGGGGACAGACTCGATCTTCAGCACTCCGTCTTCGGCGTCCATAAATACTGTATCGCCGGGTTTGATCCCCAACTGGGCGCGGATCGCGGCGGGGATGACGATGCGCCCATTCCCACTGATGCGCGCCTTTGACCTTATAAGAGATTTGTTCACTTCATCCACCTATGACATTGTAGCGCGTATTGTCATGTTTGATCAATATGTCAAATCGCCGGTTCGCAGACCGCCCCGACTGAGATGAAATAATCGCACCTATGCGCACGGAACTTTCCTTTGCCTCCCTTGCTCAAATTGAAACGGAACTGCTGGCCGTAACCGCCATCGACACCCAGACCGCCAAAGGCCCCGACGCCAAGCCCCAGCCCGAACTGCTGACCGGCGACGCCGCAATAAAGGCCGCCGCTGCCGCTGTGCTCGCGAGCGGCGAATTCAAGGCAGGCGCCAACGAGACCCTGCTGCTGCACGCACCCTCCGGGCTGAAGGCGAAGCGGCTGCTGCTGGTTGGCCTGGGCAAGCAGGCGAAGGCGACAGTGCATGGCGTTCGCAACGCTGCCGGAACGGCGGTGCGCTTCACCAAGCCGCGCGGGATTCGCGAACTGGTCTTTGCGCTTCCCGAAGCCGAGTTCCTGCCGCCGGGCCCGTGCTCGCGTGCCGCCGTCGAAGGCGCGTTCGTGGGCGACTTCGACCCGGACACCTACCGCAGCGACCGCAAGGACGTAAGCGTGGAGGCATTCACCGTGGCGGCGGCCGAGAAGGACCGCACCGCCGTCGAAGATGCGTTTCGCGAGGGCGTGATCATAGGCAAGAGCCAGAACTTCGCGCGCTCGCTCGTCAACGAGCCCGGCAACAAGCTCACTCCCACCGAATTCGGGCGGCGCGCGGCGGCGATGGCGAAGGAGGTGGGCCTTCCCTGCGAGGTCCATTCAACCGACAAGATCAAAGAGCTGAAGATGGGCGCCTTCTGGAGCGTCGCCCAGGGATCGGAGGAGCCGCCGGCCCTGATCGTGATGCGCTATGAGCCCAGCGGCGTGAAGGCCGGCCCGGTCCTCGGCCTGGTCGGCAAGGGAATTACGTTCGATACCGGCGGCATCTCCATCAAGCCCTCCGACAACATGGAGAAGATGAAGTACGACATGGCGGGCGGCGCGGCCATGATCGGCGCTATGCACGCTATCGCGCGGCTGAAACCGAATGTGCGCGTGATCGCCATCGTCTGCGCAAGCGAGAACATGCCCGACGGCAAGGCGCAGAAACCCGGCGACGTGCAGACAGCCATGTCGGGAAAGACGATCGAGATCATCAACACCGACGCCGAGGGCCGCCTGGTGCTGGCCGATGGTCTCGCCTATGCGCGGCAGCTCGGCGCGACACACCTGATCGACGCGGCCACGCTCACAGGCGCGATTGGCGTGGCGCTCGGAATGATCAACGCCGGCGCGTTTGCCAACGACGAAGATACATACGCGAAATTCAGCGCGGCGCTCGCGACCTCGGGCGAAAAGTTCTGGCGCATGCCGCTGGGCGAAGAGTACGCCGACATGATCAAGAGCGACATCGGCGACATCAAGAACACCGGCGGCCGCTACGGCGGAGCAAGCACTGCGGCGGAGTTCCTTCACGTGTTTGCCGAGGACACGCCGTGGATCCACCTCGATATCGCCGGCCTCGCATGGAACGACGACAACAAGCCGTTCATCGCCAAGGGGCCGACGGGGATCGGCGTGCGGTCGATTCTCGAGTGGGTGCGGAGTTACAGCTCATAACTCGCGGGTAGTTATAGGGCATTGCTGATGTTTTTACCAGCGGATCGGTGCCGCCTTCTCCGGATCTTCGCTTCATTCACGGCATCCTTATGGAGTTTCTCCCCCGAATGTGTTATGACCAACGCATAACGTTCGGCGGATTCGGAATTTTTTCATACATCAGGCTTCCAGCGGAGGACTACACCATGATCCTTCAGAGTGGAATTTCATCCGGTCGCAGAATAGCCTGGGAGACGACCGGCACCTCATTGCCAGGAGCGGGCGGGCCGCAGGTCAGCCCCGAAGAACGGTCGGCGGCAGCCGAAAAAATGCGCCACGAGCTCTACATGAATGATCCGTGCGAGCGGCGCATGAGCATTGAGGATTGCGTGGACGCCATCCTCGAGCGAAAGCGCGAAGGGGCGACCACGGAGCTGCCGGCTTAACCTTACATCGCTTCGGGGCTCTCGATGCCCAGCCATCCGAGCACCGTCACCAGTTCGCGCAGCGCGACTGCCGCGGTAGCGAGCAGAAAGGTTTTGCGCGCCGCATCCTCCTCCGTGAGGATGTGATGGTGGTGGTAGAAGTTCGAAAACTCCTGCGCTAACTGAAAAGCATGCTTGGCGAGAAACGCCGGCTCCGATGAGGCGATTGCCTGCTCGAGCACCTGCGTGCGCCGACCTGCGCGCAGCCAAAGCGCCCAGATGTCCTCGTTCTCCTCGCCTGAAAGGTAAGGTCCTAACTCGGTCAGCACCGCTAACCCCGCTAACGCCGCTTCTGCACTCGTGCCGCCTTTGCGGAAGATATTCCGGATGCGAACGACGGCGTACTGGCAGTAAGGGCCGGTTTCGCCCTCGAAGCTGAGCGCGTCCTTGAAGTCGAACGCGATGACAGAATTCCGCGTGTACTTGAGCATGAAGTAGCGAAGCGCGCCGATGGCGATCTGTCCCGCAATCTTCTGCCGCTCGGCATCGTCCCGGCCCGTCTGCCGCGCGCCCACTTCGGCGCTTGTGGCCGCGATGAGCTTGTCGATCAGGTCGTCGGCCTTCACGCCGAAGCCCTTGCGCCCGCTCACCAGAATGTAAGGGCTGTTGAGATCTTCGTCGGAAACCTCGTAGCCCAGCTCTACCGCACAGCGCGGCGTGAGCGCGACCTTCTCGTAGCCGAAATGAATGCAGTGATCCGCCTGGTCCTCATAGCCCATGCCGCGGAGAGCCTGCACCAGGTTCGCCTGCGGGTCGGACTGCCTCACGTCGATCACGTTATAAATTGCCGTCGCGCCCCCGAATTCCGGATGTTCTTTCTCGCCCTGGACCGTCGATATCCAGCATTCATGCTTTGGGTAGGTGAAGAACGGCTTGTAGCCGAAGTCGCGCCCAAGCAGGCCGAACTTCCACAGGTGGTAGGCAATGTCCTTGCCTACGTATGTGACCGTGCCATTGGAGCGGACAATAACCTTCGCATCTTCATCGGCCTCTCCCTCCGCAACGATCTCCGTACCGGGCCGGCGCATCACCCAGCAGCCCTTGTTCTTGCCTTCGGTCTCGAAGTAGAGCACTCCGGTCTTCTTGAGCAGCTCGAACGCCGACTCCCAGAAGTGCAGGTGCAGAATCTCGCTCTCGCGCGGCAGAAAGTCATACTCGATGCCGAGGCGCAGCATGGTTTCAAGGTGCCGGCGCAGCACGGCGGTCGATATGAGCTCTGCCACGTCGGCCGTCTCGTTGCCGCCCGCCTCGATCTGGTGAAGCGTGTCGTAGCGCAGCTTCTTGCGCTGCGCGTTCTCTTCGTCAGTACCCTCGTCATACCACTGCGAGGTGCGCGCATAAAGATCCCAGCAGTAGAAGTCGATGCGCTCGCCGCGGCTTTTCAACTCGTCCAGCAGCGCGCGGACACCGGCCAGCGAGCGGCCTTCGACATGCAGAAACCCGACCACCACGTCCGCAACCTGCACGCCAGTGTTGTCGATGTAGTTCTGCACGTCGACCCTGTGACCCCCGGCGCGCAGCATGCGTACGAACGTGTCGCCGAGGATTGCATTGCGCAGGTGACCGATGTGCGCGGCCTTGTTGGGATTGATGCTGGTGTGCTCAACGAGAATGTGGTCCTTCGCGGACGGCGTTGGGTGCCCCATCCATTTGCCGGCCTTATCGGCGAATGGGTGGGATTCCACAATCGATCGCACTCCCGCACCGCGATCCAACCGCGCGTTGATGTACCCCGCGCCCGCAACCTCGAAGCCCGCGAACCCCTCGAGCAAGCCCATCGCCGCCACAATCTCCTGCGCAATGATCTTCGGCGCCTTGCGCAGTGTGCGCGCCAACTGCAGCGCGATGGGCGTAGCCAGCTCACCGAATTTCAGATCCGGCGGAATCTCGACCGGAATGTTTTCAACCTCAAGATCGTACTTCGATTTAAGAACGCCCCGAAGGTGCCCGGCGAGCCGTTGCTGGAGGTCAAGATACACGCAAAAAGCCTCAAAAATGCTTGATTTTCAAGGTGATTCTAACATCTGGCAGCCCGCAGGGGATTTAACCGGGACCGTCAGAGCCGCTCGATTTGGAGGGTGCCGGCGTGGAAGTCAGATGCCCGTGCCGATCAGTTCGAAACCATTTCCCGCCCAGGCATGCATGATATTCGCCCTGTTGCTCAATGCGACACTCAACGCATACTACCGGGCCGACATCTTGGTATTGATCTGCGTAGTTTAGGGCGCACGAATATTCCATTGGTACAACAATGTGCCCGGATGGATCAGCGAAGCCGTACTTGTGGTCACGCTCGATCCTCACCAGGCCGTGATGAAACGCATCCGGCCCATTGTCAATAAACGCAACATCGCGGATAACAAGACGGCCCCGGCGATTGATATAAACACCGCCGAACGACTCCACACTGAGGGCCGCTAGTCCGTATTCGTTGAAATCTAGATTCTGCATGTACCTTTTCAAGTACTCTTTCGGAATGAATAGAGCCCCATCTCGCGATTGGAATATGCATATTGGGAAGATTGTTGATCCATCGTCAACAACGCATGCGCCCGGCTTCGTGGATTGCGCGCTGGGAGTCTGCGCTTGGGCGGCGAGTGATCCCAGGTAGGAACTGACGAAGACGATCATGGCGAGCCGGATTCGCATTTGGAGGCCTCCAGCAATTTGGAGGCATTGTAATTCTGAAGCGGTGACGGTATTCAGCGATTTCAACGTCGCGGGGCTGGCCAGAAGCGGGCCGTAAGATAGAAAAGAGCATGTCGGTCCCTCGCGTGCCGGAAAACTGAACCATCCGAGATCGATGAACGACAAGGTACATTCTCACTTCTACCTGACCACGCCCATCTACTACGTCAACGCGCGGCCGCACCTGGGCCACGCCTATTCGACCATCGTCTGCGACGCCATCGCGCGCCGCAAGCGGGCGCTGGGCATCGACACCTGGTTCCTCACCGGCACCGACGAGCACGGGCAGAAGATCGAGCGCAGCGCCAAGCTCGCCGGCCGCACCCCGATGGAGTTTGCCACTCACATCTCCGGCGAATTCCGCGCGCTCTGGGACCGCCTCGGCCTCACCTACGACGACTTCATCCGCACTACCGAGGAGCGGCACCATCGCGGCGTGCAGAAATTGTTCTCCACGCTGCGCGACCGCGGCTTCATCTACCAGAGCACCTACACAGGCCAATACTGCGTAAGCGATGAAGCATGGGAGGACGTCGGCCCCGGCGAGCCGTGCCCAACCTGCGGCCGCATCACGGAAACCGTGAGCGAGGAAAACTACTTCTTCAAGCTCTCGGCATTCGAGCGCAGGCTGCTCGAGTTCTACGAAGCGAATCCCGGTTTCATGCAGCCGGAGTCGACGCGCAAAGAGGTCATCAGCTTCGTGCGCTCCGGACTGAAAGACGTATCGATCAGCCGCTCCGGGTTCACGTGGGGCATACCGGTGCCGGGAGACGAGAAGCAGGTCATCTACGTCTGGTTCGACGCGCTCGCCAACTACATCACCGCGCTCGGCTACGGCTCGGACGACCCCGCCGACAAGGCTCGCTTTGAAAAATTCTGGCCCGCCGACATTCACCTCATCGGCAAGGAGATCAGCCGCTTCCACTGCGTCTACTGGCCGGCGTTTCTGATGGCGGCGGACATCCCGGTCCCGAAGAGCGTGCGCGCCAACGGCTGGCTGCTCTTTGACGACACCAAGATGTCGAAATCACTCGGCAACATCGTTCGCGCGGAAACGGTGGACACGGTACTCGGCGCCGACGCCCTTCGCTACTTCCTGCTGCGCGAGATCCCCTTCGGTCAGGATGGCAGCTTCACGTTCGACGCCCTGGTGCGGCGCTACAACGGCGACCTCGCCAACGGCTACGGCAACCTCGTGAGCCGCGTCGTGAACATGATGCACAAGTACTTCGGCGGCGTGGTGCCCGAGGCCGGGCCGATTACGGACGCGGAATCAAACCTACGCGCCGCAGCCGAACGCGCCGTCGCCGACTTCGGTCCGCTCTTCGACGAGATGAACTTCGCCGACGCACTCAAAGGCCTCTGGACGCTGGTCGCCGAAACCGACGGCTACCTGACCGCCAACGCGCCGTGGAAGCGCCCCGAGGGTCGATCCGAACAGGAGCACACAGCGCTGCAGGCGCGCGTGCTCTCGACCGCAGCCGAGGCCATCCGCATCATCACGGCGCTCGCTTATCCCATTCTTCCGGTGTCGGCATCGAAGGTATGGACGCAGCTTGGCCTGGGCGATTTGCAAGAGTCAGCCCGGAATGCGTTTATGACGGATCTCAAATGGGGCGGGCTCAAGGCCGGCACGAAATTCGGCGAGCCGGCGCCGCTCTTCCCCCGCGCGGAAAAGGACGCGATCGAACGTATGCAAAACCTCGAAAACGAAAACAACGCAAGCGCAGTGGATGCCGCCTCTTCGAAGGACGCCGGCAAGGCCATGCCGCACGCGCCGGCACAGACCTCCGTGTCGCCCACGGATTCGGCATCAGGCGCGCAGAAGAGCCACTCGACCACTCCGACCACGACCGCGCCGCACGAACCGAAGCAGCCCCTGGACACGGCCAAAGTCCACGACGTGCCGAATGATATCGCCTCGGCGCGCGTGAAGACCGAACCCTCGGCACACGAAGTGGGAGAAAAGAACGTAAACCCTAATCCGGCTCCGCAGCCTGGAACTTCTGCGGCGACTGGTACGATGGCAAGCGGTCCCGCTTCTGTTTCTGACGCGACTGGCCCCGCGCACGGGGCTTCGGAGCCCGCGCACATCACCATCGACGACTTCGCCAAAATCGACCTTCGGGTGGCGCAGGTGCTCGTCGCCGAGCGCGTGCCCAAGGCCGACAAACTGCTCCGTCTCGAGATCGACCTCGGCTACGAAAAACGCCAGATCCTCGCCGGCATCGCACAGTACTACGAGCCCGAAAAGCTGATCGGCCGCAAGATCGTTATCGTCGCCAACCTCGCCCCGCGCAAGATGCGCGGCCTCGAATCGAACGGCATGCTGCTGGCCGCATCGCTCCCGCCCGACGGCGCGCCGGTGCTGGCCGGATTTCTCGAAGACGTGCCGCTCGGTGCAAGGCTGAAATAGTGCAGGAGGGAAATACTTAGGGGGTGCCCTCCGCTCGGGCTTTGCCTTTCGCCTTATGTGGCGATTCAGTGTTAAGCTGCCGTACTAACATCACGAAAGGCAGCATATATCGAAATGGCACGGCTTCGAGTGCTTTGGTTGGCAGTACTCATCATCGCGGCGCACTCCATCTTTGCTCAAATGGTTGGGCATCTCGAACTTCCAATTCCCGCGAGATCTTCAAGTGAACAGGACGATCACACCCCTAAGTCCTCAGAGTTTTGCAGTGGCTACCGCGGTCATTCCGACGGTGTAAACGCGCATGGGCACTACGGTGGTGCTGACGGGCTCGAGTTCATTCCCGATGTTCCGGTCGTCTCGATCACAACGGCAAAACTTGTCGACGACCCAACCCAGCCGCGAATCCTTCTCGAGATTGTGATAAGGAACCTCGGATCCGATCCCATTTCAATCCCGTGGGTGCCACATCCCGTTGAGCCTGGCGCTATGAAGCAAGATGGCACAGAAAAAACCAGCGGATATGAAGTGCTCACCATCGACTTCAGCTTGGATTCCCCGTTCCAGCAAGACCCGGTGCTAAGCCTGCAACGACAGGTGGCCCTCTATGCTCAGCCGGGCAATTCGGTTCAACACTTGAAACTGGCGCATGGGCAATGGGCCGAGCTGGAGATAGAGCAGAACGTCGTTTGCAGGGACTTCGACTCGAAAGGATGCCGGAAGCGCTTATACGAAAAACAGAAGGTTAGTGCTTTCTGGTATGCACGCACATTGGAGACAACATACCGGGAAGGTTGCATCATCGCGTCCGGCGCTTATACCGACAGCGAATTGAAATTAGGTCCAACCGACATTTCTGCCAACTTCCCAAAAGCCCGTTAATCCGCGAGACATTCAGGTCTGAAGACGAAGCGAATCTAAACCCGTTACCAACCAGCGAGTCGCCCCATCTCTGAGTCTGACGTCCAATCTGCTGGTGAAACCACCAGTTGTCTCCTGAAATTTCTCGCCTGAAATTAAGAAGCGGGCTCCCGGAATCGGGAGTGGAAGGAGTTCCCGAAACCGGCCAGCCCGCTGGACCCTGAACCGGGTCTAGGTGGTACTGTCTAGTGTGGCTCCGATCGCCTTGAAAATCAAGTGTTTTTTAGGGGCGAACAGCCTGCGAAGTGACGGCCAAATGATGCCAAAGTGACAGGGCTCACAATGCGGCCAGAATCGGCCCCGTCGCGTTGACCATAATGGGTTGGTCCTGATACAAAAAAGTGTTCTATTCACAACGCTTTTGCGCAAACTCGACCGCCCCAACCAACACCTGAACGAGCTACCAACACCAGCATGATTCCAATCCTTCACCAAGCCGGGCTTTTTCTGCTCGCGGCCGATGCGCCGGGGGCTCAGCCGGAGCCCGGCATCCCGGACCAGGTAGGCCAGCTGCTCGTCGGCGCCCTGCCCACCAGCTTCCTGTTCATTTTGGTCGTTCTGGCGTATTACTTCCTCGTTCAAAAGCCCCTCAACCGGACCCTCGCCGAGCGCCGCGCCCGAACCGAGGGCGCCATCGAAGAAGCCCACAAGGCCATTGCCCGCGCAGAAGAACGGGCTCAGGAATACGCCGACCAGCTGCGGAAGGCGCGCGCGGAGGTTTACAAGATCCGCGAGCAGCGCATCCGGCAGTGGAGCGCTGAAAAGGATTCGGCGCTGGACGCGGCGCGCAAGGCCGCCGGGCAGCGGGTAAGCCAGGCCAAGGCAGAGCTCGAAACTGAAGCCTCAATCGCGCGGAAGGCTATCGAGGCCTCCGCCGGAGACCTGGCCAGACAGATCGTTCGCGCGGTTCTTCCTGTGGCCGCCGGGGGTACGCGTTGAACGTTACGCATAAATCGAATGGCGCGCGGCTTCTTAACTTTCTGCTGATCGTCGTCCTCGCCGCCGGATTCGCTGCCGTCCCGGCGACGGGCCGCGCCCAGCAGGCTGCCGCCCATCCCGCCAACCCGGGCCAGCAATCCGGTGGGCAGCCGGGACTTTCGGCCCAGCCGGGGCACGTTCAGGCGGAACAGGAAGAGGAACACAATCTCTTCCGGCATACGGAGTTGGTCGCCGCCGTCTCCGACATCGTCTTCCACGACGACAAGAACGCGACCGATCCTGAAAAAGTTGAACTCCGAAACAAGCACATTGAAGCGACCGCGCGCGGGTTCGAGTGGATCAACTCGACAATCATCCTTCTGGTCATCTTCATCCCGCTGTTCAAGATCCTGCCCAAGGTCATGCGCAAGCGCTCGCAGACGCTCAGGCAGAACCTTGACGATGCGCGCAAGACCACTGCCGATGCCAACACGCGGCTGAGCGCCGTGGAGGCAAAGCTCGCAAAGCTCGACGAAGAGATCGCCGGCATTCGCGCACGGGTGGAAGAAGAAAGCAAGCAGGACGAGGTACGCATCAAGGCCAGCATTCAAGAGGAGAGCGCGCGGATTGTCGCCTCGGCCGAGCAGGAGATTGCGGCGGCAGCCGAGCAGGCGCAACGCGGACTGCGTCATTTTGCCGCGGACCTGGCCATCGAAAACGCAGCCCGGCAGCTGGTCCTTACGCCGGAGACCGACCGCGCATTGATCGCGGAGTTCGTGAGCGAGGCCGCCGGCAACGGAGCCGCGAAGGGAGGGCGGAACTAGATGCCCGCATTCGTTTCCCATTACGCGCGCGCCTTTGCCGACGTGGTAACTCAGGCAAAGCTCGACACGGCCGCAATCGACCGCGAGCTTACAGACTTTCTCGCCGCGTGGAACGGCAGCCGCGAGCTGCGCGAGGTGTTTGAGAGCCCCGCGGTTCCAGCGGCACAGAAGGTCGCCGTCCTCGACAAGCTCAATGGCAGGCTGGGGATGGAGAAGCGGTTGCGCAACTTTATCGCCGTGATGATCAACAAAGACCGCATTGCGCACGTGAACGAGATCGCATCGGCCTATCGCGCGGAACTTCAGGAGCGCCAGGGAATCCGCCAGGCGGAGATCGTGACGGCGCGCGAGTTGAGCGAAGACGAGCAGAAGACCCTGCTCGCCGGAGTCGGCAAACTTGCCGGATCGAAAATCCAGCCCACGTTCAAGCAGGACAAATCCATCCTTGGCGGCGCGGTCGTCCGCATTGGCTCCACAGTCTACGACGGCTCGGTCAAGGGGCGGCTGGAACGGTTAAGAGAAGCATTAGTAAGTGGTCAGTGATCACTGATCACTTAGAGGAAGCAAATGGCTCAGATCAAGGCAGACGAGATTACGCAAATCCTTCGCGAGCAGATCGCGAACTACGACTCCAAGGTGCAGGTGGACGAAGTCGGCGCCATTACATCGCTCGGCGACGGCATCGCCCGCATTCACGGGCTCGATAAGGTGATGGCCGGCGAGCTGCTCAGCTTTCCGCATGGCATCGCGGGCCTGGCCCTGTCGCTTGAAGAGGACCACGTAGGCGCCGTCATCATGGGCGAATACACCGAGCTCAAAGAAGGCGAAGAGGTCAAGCGAACCGGCAAGATCCTCAGCGTTCCTGTGGGCGAGGCCATGGTCGGACGCGTGGTGAACGCGCTCGGCCAGCCTATCGACGACAAGGGACCGATCGCCACCACGCAGACGCTTCCCGTCGAGCGCCTCGCCCCCGGCATCATCGATCGCCAGCCGGTCCGCGAGCCCATGGCCACCGGCCTCAAGGCAATCGACGCCATGATCCCGATCGGCCGCGGCCAGCGCGAGCTCATCATCGGCGACCGCCAGACCGGCAAGACCGCCGTCCTGCTCGACACCATCATCAACAACGCAAAGAACGACCTGATCTGCATCTACTGCGCCATCGGCCAGAAGCGGTCGTCCATTGCAACCGTGGTGCAAACGCTCACCGAAGCCGGAGCGATGGGCCACACGATCATCGTGGCCGCGTCGGCGTCTGAACCCGCGCCCATGCTCTACCTCGCGCCTTACGCCGCGGCCGCCATGGGCGAGTACTTCCGCGACAACGGCAAGCACGCACTGGTCATGTTTGACGACCTCTCCAAGCACGCCATGGCCTACCGCGAGATCTCATTGCTGCTGCGCCGCCCGCCGGGCCGCGAAGCCTACCCGGGCGACGTCTTCTACCTGCACTCGCGCCTGCTCGAGCGCGCCAGCAAGCTTTCAAAGGAGCGCGGCGGCGGTTCGCTCACCGCTCTGCCTGTCATCGAAACGCAGGCGGGCGACGTCTCGGCCTACATTCCGACAAACGTCATCTCCATCACCGACGGCCAGATCTTCCTCGAGACCGATCTGTTCAACTCCGGCGTGCGCCCGGCCGTGAACGTGGGCCTCTCGGTTTCGCGTGTCGGGTTCTCGGCGGCAATTAAGGCCACAAAACAAGTTGGCGCGACGCTCAAGCTCGACCTGGCCCAGTACCGCGAGCTCGCGGCATTCGCGCAGTTCGGTTCGGACCTCGACCCGCTCACGCAAAAGCAGCTTGCCCGCGGCCAGCGTCTCACGGAACTGCTCAAGCAGCCGCAGTTCCATCCACTCACATGGCAGCAACAGGTGACGGTGCTCTTCGCCGGCACGCAGGGCTACCTCGACGACCTCAAGATCGACCAGATCCGCGCGTTTGAAGACGGCCTGCACAAGTACTTCGAGACGCAGCAGTCGGCGCTAATCGACGACCTCACGCAGAAGAAGCAGCTCGACGACGACATTCGCAACCGCCTGCACGCCGCCCTCAAGGAGTACAAGGAGACGTTCAAGGCGCAGCAGCACGAGGCCGTAACAGCGTAAAGACGAGTTCACAGATCTTAGTTCACAGTTCGCAGCCGCACCCGGGAACCGGAAACTGAGAACTCTGAAACGCGAACTGAGTAACTGTGAACTACGAACTGTGAACTGTGAACTGACTTATGGCGAATGTCCTCGATCTCCGACGCCGCATCCGCAGCGTGAAAAACACGCGCCAGATCACCCGCGCCATGAAGATGGTCTCGGCGGCCAAGCTGCGCCGCGCGCAGGAGCGTGCCCTGGCCGCGCGGCCTTACGCGCGCATGATCACGAGCGTCCTCGAGTCGCTCACGCGCCGCATTGAAATCATCGACCCCGAAACCGGCAACCTGCGCCACCCGCTGTTCGCCGTGCGCGAAGAAAAGCGCGTCCTGCTCATCGTCATCAGCGGCGACAAGGGTTTTGCCGGCGCATTCAACGCCAACATCCTCAAATCCGCGCTCCAGTTCGTCGGCGCCGGCGGCGACAAAGAATTCGACATCGAGGCCATCGGCAAGAAGGGCCGCGACCTGCTGCGCCGGCGCTATCCGGCCGCCGTCTTTACTCAGCAGGCTGCCGAGGCCGATGCCGAAGGCGAACAGGACCAGCAGAGCATCCGCCAGGAGCGAAAAGGGGCCGTCGAACTGATGCCCGACATGCCGGGCATGCTGCTCAAGCTCGAGATCCCGCGCGTCGTGGAGTTCGCGAAAAGAATCATCGACCGCTACGTGCACGAGGATATCGACGCCGCCTACATCGTTTACAACGAGTTCAAATCCGTCATCGCGCAGCGCGTTGTGGTCGAGAAACTCCTGCCGCTGGCGAAAATCGGAACCCAGCAGATCGTGGGCGGTCGCGAGATGACCGACGAGGAGCGAGCCCGCGCCAAAGAGGCGGCTCTCACATCCGGCATCTCCCTCGAACCTGCGGATACGCATGAGGCCGACGAGGAAGCGCAGAAGTTCGGCACCCAGAACGTGGACTACATCTACGAGCAGCCGCCGGAGCAGCTCTTCGACACCTTGCTCCCGCGCTACATCGCGTCCATGCTTTACCACGCAATGACCGAATCGATCGCCGCAGAACACGCCGCGCGCATGACGGCCATGGATTCGGCCACAAACAACGCGTCGGAGATGATCGACGACTACACGCTGCAGATGAACCGCGTGCGCCAGGCCGCCATCACCAAGGAGATCATCGAGATCGTCAGCGGCGCAGCAGCGGTTTAGGGGCGCGGAGTTTCGCGTCAGGGCACGACTTGAGTCGTGCCGAAATGGGCTTCAAAGAATTGACGGGCTTTAGCCCCTGCGAACAGAAGGCACAACAATGGCACAGAATATCGGCAAGGTCATCAAGGTTTCCGGTCCCGCGGTGGACGTGCAGTTTGAAGAAGCAACGATGCCGCCCATCTACCAGGCGCTGCGCGTCACCAGCGAGGGCTTCACCACTCCCGAGCCCATCGACGTGATGCTCGAAGTGCAGCAGCACCTCGGCGAAGGCCGCGTGCGCACCGTCGCCATGCAGGCCACCGACGGCATGGTCCGCGGCATGAACGCACTCGACCTCGGCGGCCCCATCCGCGTCCCGGTGGGCAAGGAGACGCTCGGCCGCGTCATCGACGTCATCGGCAACCCCGTCGACGAGCTCGGCCCCGTCGGCGAGAAACAGCGCAATCCCATCCACCGCCTCGCGCCTGCATTCGACGAGCAGTCCACGAGCGAAGAGATGTTCGAGACCGGCATCAAGGTCATCGACCTCATCCAGCCCTTCCTCAAGGGCGGCAAGATCGGCCTCTTCGGCGGCGCCGGCGTCGGCAAGACCGTCGTCATCATGGAGCTCATCAACAACGTCGCCAAGAATCACGGCGGCTACTCCGTGTTTGCCGGCGTCGGTGAGCGCACCCGCGAAGGCAACGACCTCTGGCTCGAAATGACCGAGTCGGGCGTCATCAAGCCCGGCAAGTGGCAGGAGTCGAAGTGCGCCCTCGTCTACGGCCAGATGACCGAGCCGCCCGGCGCGCGACTCCGCGTGGCCCTCACCGGCCTCACCGTCGCCGAATACTTCCGCGACCAGGAAGGCGCCGACACGCTGCTCTTCATCGACAACATCTTCCGCTTCACCCAGGCCGGATCCGAGGTCTCCACGCTGCTCGGCCGTATGCCCTCCGCCGTCGGTTACCAGCCCAACCTCGCCACGGAAATGGGCGAACTGCAGGAACGCATTACTTCCACCAGCAAGGGCTCCGTCACCTCGGTGCAGGCCGTCTACGTGCCCGCCGACGACTTGACCGACCCCGCGCCGGCTACCACCTTCGCCCATCTCGACGCCACCACCGTGTTGAGCCGTCCGCTCTCGGAGCTCGGCATCTACCCAGCCGTCGATCCGCTGGCCTCCACTTCGCGCATCCTCTCGGCGCGCGTCGTCGGCCAGGAGCATTATGACGTGGCCCAGGGTGTGAAGCGCATTCTGCAGCGCTACAAGGACTTGCAGGACATCATCGCCATCCTCGGCATCGACGAGCTCTCGGAAGAAGACAAGCTCACCGTGGCGCGCGCCCGTAAGATCCAGAAGTTCCTGTCGCAGCCGTTCCACGTCGCCGAGCAGTTCACGGGCATCTCCGGCAAGTACGTCAAGATTGCCGACACCGTGCGCAGCTTCAAGGAAATCCTCGAAGGCAAGCACGACGACGTGCCGGAGGTGAATTTCTACATGAAGGGCGGAATTGAAGAGATTCACGAAGGCGAACCGGCCCAGAAAAAAGAAGAG
>DATFRB010000050.1:0-2165 GCA_035263625.1 Occallatibacter sp. | reverse complement strand
TCCACGCCCTAGTGGAAACAGGGTTTGATGTGAGAGGCGTCCGTTCTCGTCTGTTGAACACTGAGGCTGTCCGCAATGGGGCATGAAGACCAGTTCCAGCCCCTCAGGCTGAGCGTCGGCTGAAGGTTCAGAAAGGAGACGATCGCCGAAGTGCGCCACAACGGAAGAGACGCGCCGAAACCGGATCTTTACACCGCGGCCGAAGAGAGGGCGAGCGTCGAACTTTGTGGGTGATTCGGCTCCGGCGGAGAGATCGGCAGCGCGGCGCGCACATCGCTACCAGACGTTCCGCTTCGTCAACCGCTGCGTTTCCGCGCAAAGTTGACAGGTTCTTGCAACGCCTCGCTATTCTCTGCTCTCTCGAGAGGCAAGATCGGAGAGCCCTCTATGGCTACAGCTCAAGTCGAGACAGTGAAGAAGACAGCACCTGCGTCACGCAGCAACCCAGTCCGAAAGACAACCAGTAAACCGAAGGCTGCACCGGCGGTGCGGAAGCTGGCCGCAACGAAGGCGGACCACAAAGAAAGGACCGCGACGTCTGCTCCTAAGCCCGCTTCGATGACCGGGCCATTGCCCGCGATCGTCACGTTGAAACATCTCGCTGAGTGGGCGAGCTATAATCACGGCGTGGCCAAGAAGCAGGCGATCGAGATGTTCACCGGCTTCGTGGCCGACATCGGTCGGGCGCTGAAGAAGGGCAGCAAAATCCGCATTCCCAACCTTGGCGTCCTGCAAGTACGAATTCGACCCGCACGCCCGGCGCGCAAGGGGCGTAACCCGGTTACGGGCGAGGAAATCCAGATCAAAGCCAGTAAAGCGTCAAAGAAGGTTGCATTCCGAGTCGCAAAGGCTTTGAGCCAAGCGATCTGATCTGCCCCTTCTGGCCGCTAGCCTGCTATCAGCGACGGGAGCTTCGCACCGATTCCACACTTTCCCGCCTCGCCCCGAACGGGGAGCTCGATCCTTTGCAGAAATTCCCGAGCTTTGGATTTTCCCAGCGTCACGCCGCCCCAGCGAGCAGTGTGATCGGCCACGGTCAAGCGCGGCGAAAGCGGCTTCGACCCGCGCGGGTTCGTCCAAAGTGGCGAGTTCGCCGAACAACGCAGAGGCGCGGTGCGTGCCATCGCTAGATCACCGGCGCGCGCAACGCTGCGCGCGTGAGCATCGCTTTGGCCAAATCGTTATGCGTTCGGCGGCGCGGGCCTATATAGCGAGAACCCCGCCGTCCACGTGGATCTCCGAACCTGTGATGTACGACGACTCATCCGAAGCCAGGAACAGGATGGTGTACGCCACCTCGTCAACTTCTCCCGCACTGCGCATTGGAATGAAGCGCATTCGTTCGGCCCGGATGGCCGGATCGGCGGTGCTCCGGATGTGCGCATCGGTGGCATGATGCCGGGATGAACCGAGTTGGCGCGGATATTGTCCTTGCCGTGCTGCACCGCGACCCATTTGGTCATCAGACGCACCGCTGCCTTCGAGGCGTTATAGGCGATGTGTACGTGCTCGCTGCCGATGATGCCGGCAATCGACGACAGATTAACGATAGACCCGCCGCCAATGGCGGTCATGGCCGGGATCGCGTACTTCATGCCGAAGAAGACACCGGTCGCGTTAACCGCCATGATCCGGTGCCAGGCTTCGGTGCTGTAAAATCCTGTTCGGCGCTGCCCGAGATGCCGGCGTTATTGACCAGCACATCGAGTTTGCCGAAATGCCTGGTGGTGGCGGCCACGACGGCAGCCCAATCCTCCTCTTTAGTCACATCGAGCGGTTCGAACCGCGCCGCGGCGCCAAGCCGTCGGCCACCTGCCGGCCTTCGTGCTCCAGTATGTCGGCGATCACCACCTCGGCGCCTTCGCGCGCAAACATACGCGCCGTGCTGCCCCGATGCCGGATGCAGCGCCGGAGACGATGGCAACCTTGCCTGCGAGTCTCATGGTTGTTTCCCTTCCTTGAAGGTGCTCAGCGGCCCGGTGAAGTTCGGCCGGCGTGGTTATTGTAAACGCGCAAGCTGAAGCTCATTCGCCGAATAGATAATCGAGGTCCTCAGCCGTAAGGCTTCCGACGGCGGCACCCGCATCGAGGGTCGCGGCAGCAAGCCGGCCCTTTTTATCCTGCAACTCGACAATCCGCTCTTCGACCGTGTCCGCGGCGATCAG
>DATFRB010000049.1:0-340340 GCA_035263625.1 Occallatibacter sp. | reverse complement strand
ATAAATTTTCTTTGGAGTAAATATCGAGCTCGCGGCGGGTCCTCCCCCCCCCTTTTTTGCCAGGGGAACGCAAACGCAGAAGGATCCGCGTGAAATTGAGAAAGGAAGCCGAACGAAGGATGAAAGGAACGGCTCGAGTTTCCTGGCCCTGGGTCCCGGTTCTTCCGTTTGACGCTCTCTGAACGCCCTCCTATAATCCAGTTAGTTCCTGCCGAGTCCAGGGGTTCGTGTCTTTTCCCGCCTGCGCCTCTCCGGCGCACAGCCACTGAACAAAGACCGAAGCAGTAAAGGCAGAGCGTGGATTGCGTTTTTCCGCGCGCGCCGTCGAAGGGAACAGAACAAGGAGTTTTCAGATTCGCATGAAGCGTGTACCTGCCATTGTCGCCGCCCTTGCCTCGGTCTTTGCACTGAGCGCCACCGCCCAGACCGCCGCGCCTGCCGCCGGGCCCAAGGTTGCGGTCATCGCATTCCAGGCGGCCGTTACATCCACCAACGAGTTCCAGCGCGCGTACGGCGACGTGCAGAAAAAGTTTGAGCCGCAGCGCACCCAGCTTCAGTCCCTGAGCACAGAGATCGACACGCTCACCAAGCAGCTCCAGACCACGGGCGACAAGCTCACCGACGCCGATCGCGAAGCGAAGGCCCGGACACTCGACGACAAGAAGAAGCAGGCCCAGCGCCTCGCCGACGATGCGCAAAGCGATTTCCAGCAGCAGCTTCAGGACAACTTCGGCAAGGTAGCGGCCAAAGTGGCCGAACTGCTGAGCTCTTACTCCAAGGAGCAGGGCTTCACGCTGGTGATCGACGCCTCAGAGCAGCAACAGCAGGCTCCCCTTGTGCTCTACGCATCCCCTAACACCGACATCACCAAGGCCATCGTGGACGCGTACAACGCCAAGTCGGGCATTCCGGCTCCGCCGGCTGCCGTGCCGTCCGCGCCCGCGCCCGCGGCTTCAAAACCGCCGGCCCCTTAAGGCGCAACCGCGCAACTGGAAAGGCTCGCCTCGGCGGGCCTTTTTCCTGTAGTTCCCATTGCGATGGCGCGTGCTCATGTGACGCCTTCAATGGCGGGCATCGCTGTTTGACGACCCCTGTTCAGGCCCCTATAATCCTCTCTAGTTTCTGGCGCGTCTCCTTCCACATCTTCTTCTGCTCTGCTCCAGCCGGAGTTGAGCTTTCCTAAAGAAAGAAGAGAGGTTTTTGAGGAGATGGCAGAGGCTTGCTTTCGCAATCGAATGCAGGCGTGCCCAGAGGGATTTCCGAAGGAGTCACAAAGTCGAAATGAAGCGCTCGATCGTTGTTCCCGTCCTGGTGGTTACCGGACTTTCCCTGGCTGCTGCCGCCCAGACATCAGCTCCCCGCGCCGCAGCGGCCTCTGCGCCCGCGGGCGCATCCACCCCTGCAGCTCCCGCGGGGCCCACCAAAATTGCCGTCATCGCGTTCCAGGTTGCAGTCGGCCAGACCAATGAGTTTCAGAGGGCGCTCGCCGAACTCCAAAAGAAATACGAGCCGAAACGGCAGCAGGTTCAGGCGCTCAACACTGAAATCGACAATCTGACCAAGCAGCTCCAGGCCCAGGGCTCAACGCTGAGCGATGCCGACCGCAGCACCCGCGCGCGCATCATCGACGAGAAGAAGAAGCAGCTCGACCGTTCTGCCCAGGACGCGCAGAACGACTTCCAGCAGGAGTTCCAGGATCTCTACAACGGAACAGCTTCGAAGGTTTACGACGTGCTCAACGGCTATGCGGAGCAGCACGGGTACACGCTGGTGCTCGACGTGGCCGGGCAGCAGACGCCGATCATGTACGTGGTTCCGTCTACCGATATCACCAAGATCATCGTCGATGCGTACAACGTGAAGTCGGGCGTGCCGGCGCCTCCGCCTCAGACTGCGGCTCCGGCTCCCGGTAGCGTCGGCACGCCGGCGCCCAAGCCGGCTGCGCCCAGGGCAACGAAGCCACCCACCAAGTAACCCGGCCGGTTCTCGATTCCACAAACCCGGGGCGAATTCCCACGATTCGCCCCGAATCCCAGACCGATTCGCATCGGTTTGCTGACCAGAAATCACATTTCATTCGAAGGGCAGGCAACCCTTTTCGAATGCGCTACTTTCTGTGGAAAAAAATGTGGATTACTGTGGGCAACGGATGACAGTCCGGTGAATTTATCTCCTTGCCAAGCCGAAGCGGCTTCTGATAGGCAAGGGAAATCCTTTATTTTCTTCGTCTAGTTCGGGCTGCCGAGGCTCGCGGCGCCCGTGCTCCGATATGCCCGGATTCGGGGGGCTCAAAGCGGCTTTCCACAATCGACTATGAAGAATTTTTAACAAGGGCGCGGCGAATCGCACCGAAACCCGCTATTTCTGCTGATCTTCGCCCACGCGCAGCACCGCCAGGAAGGCTTCCTGCGGGATATCCACTTTGCCAATCCGCTTCATCCGCTTTTTGCCCTCTTTCTGTTTTTCGAGCAGCTTGCGTTTACGGCTGATGTCGCCGCCATAACACTTGGCGAGCACATTCTTGCGCAGCGCGCTCACCGTTTCACGGGCAACGATCTTGGAGCCGATAGCGGCCTGGATTGCCACTTCGAATTGCTGCCGCGGGATCAGCTCCCGCATCTTCGACACCAGCGCCTTCCCTCGCTCGTAGGCAAAGTCGCGGTGGACGATGATCGACAGCGCATCCACCGGCTCGCCTGAGACCAGGATGTCCATCTTCACCATGGGCGACTCCCACTCGCCCGCGAGCTGGTAGTCGAGCGAAGCGTAGCCGCGGCTGATCGACTTCAGGCGGTCGTAAAAATCGAGAACGATCTCGTTGAGCGGCAACTCGTAGGTCAGCAGAACGCGCGTCGGAGTCACGTACTCAAAATTGACCTGGCGGCCGCGCTTTTCTTCCACCAGCTTCAGGATCCCGCCGACATATTCCTCGTTGGTCAGAATCTGCGCTTTTATCACCGGCTCGCGGATCGACTCGATGTTCGTCGGCTCCGGCCAGCGCGAAGGGTTGTCCACCTCCGCCACCGTTCCATCGGTCAGCGTAATGTGATAGCGCACCCCCGGCGCCGTCGTGATCAGGTCGAGCTCGTACTCGCGCTCCAGCCGCTCCTGGATGATCTCCATGTGCAACAGGCCGAGGAAGCCGCAGCGAAAACCGAATCCCAGCGCGACGGAGCTCTCCGGCTCGAAGAAGAACGACGAATCGTTGAGCCGCAGCTTTTCGAGCGCGTCGCGCAGAAGCGTGTGCTCGTGCGAGTCCACCGTGTAGAGGCCGGCAAACACCATCGGCTTGATGTCTTCGAATCCAGGCAACTGCGCCGGCGCGGGATTCTCGTCGTCCGTGACGGTGTCGCCGATCTTGGTGTCGCTGACCGTCTTGATAGTGGCGACGAAGAAGCCGACTTCGCCGGCGCTCAGCTCGGCGATCTCGACGGGCTTTGGAGTCAGCACGCCCATCGATTCGATATCGAAGGCCTTCCCGTTCGACATCAGCCGAATGCGCTGCCCCTTGGACATCGTTCCCTGCATCACGCGGACCAGCACCACGACGCCGCGGTAGGGGTCGAACCACGAATCGAAAATGAGCGCCTGCAGCGGCGCGGCCTGATCGCCCTTGGGCGCAGGGAGCCGGTGCACGATCGCCTCGAGCACCTCCGGCACGCCCTGGCCGGTCTTGGCGCTCACGGGAATGGCATCCGTCGCATCGAGGCCAACGGCCTTCTCGATCGCCTCCTGCGTGCGCAGAATGTCGGCCGAAGGCAGGTCGATCTTGTTGATGACCGGTATGACTTCGAGACCGTGGTTGATCGCGAGATAGGCGTTGGCGAGCGTCTGCGCTTCAACGCCCTGGCTTGCGTCGACCACGAGAAGCGCGCCTTCACACGAGGCCAGAGAGCGCGAAACCTCGTAACTGAAGTCCACGTGTCCCGGCGTGTCGATCAGGTTCAGCTGGTAGGTGTTGCCGTCCTTGGCGCGATACATCATGCGCACGGCGTGCGCCTTGATGGTGATGCCGCGCTCGCGCTCGAGGTCCATGGCGTCGAGAACCTGGGCGTGCATCTCGCGGTCGCTCAGGGCGCCGGTCAGCTCAAGAAGGCGGTCGCTCAGCGTCGACTTTCCGTGGTCGATGTGGGCGATGATGGCGAAGTTGCGGATGAAACGTGCGTCCATTCAGGGATTGCGAAAGATATTTCCGGCGCTTTCGTTCGGAGTTGACTTCGACAGCGCAGAAGACGCGAAAAAGGGCGAACAACGCGCGGTGACTCTAAGGGATAGATTAACATTCATCGATTGCGGACTGCGCCTTGGCACCTGGCCTGGAATAGACCGTTCCACGAGCTAGCTCGGGCCGCTTTGAAGCTTCTCTCTCGTCAACTCGTTCCAAGCTGAAATCGCATCCGGCTTTGGCGGGCTCACGATGCCGGGCTTGATCTTTTCGAGTACTTTCTGCGGGTCAAGGACTCCGCCCGGATCGCGCAGCGCTCCCTTTACCCAGCCCGCTGCGGCGAGGCCCTCGCGGCCTGCGAACGTTTGTTCAATGTAGAACCATCGCTCGTCCCAGCAGACAAGGCGCGAAATGAGCGTGAATTTCGCCATGAGCGCGAGCGAGCGGCGGTAAGTCATCCAGACAGCGCCCACAAGCGGCGTCCAGCGGGAGCGCAGGATGTGATCGAGCAGCCGCGTGCGCGCCAGCAGGTGCATACGGCCGTAGTCCATCAGGCTCAGGTAGCGCGCATTGTTCATGTGCAGGTTCAGGTCGATATCGAACGGCCACACGCGGAGCTTCAGGCAGTCTTCATTGAGAACGCCGAGCGCCGGGAGCGGGCGCAAGTGCTGGCGGATCGCCAGCGCCGGAATTCGCACAAAGCTGATGAGCTGCGACACGCGCCTGCTCCTTCGCATTCAGTCTAGAGCCGGCCATGGAAGTTCCCAGCTCACAGTTCCTAGTTCACAGTTCGCAGCGCGTTTCCGAGGCGTGCATGCGAGGCTGACACCCCGAAGTGGCGCGCTTGCAGCTTGATCGGCGACAATTTCCTCTGCCATGGGAAAACTTACTCGCCGCGATGTACTTCGTTCCGTTCCTGCTGCCGCGGTCCTCGCCGCATCGAAAGGATTTGCCGTGTCCTCAGGCCAGCGCCTCTTCATCGGTTCCAACACGCCCGACGGCATCCTGGCATTCGACTGGGACGACCCCGAGAAGCCAGAGTTCTACCAGGTGGGCGTCGCCGCGCATCTCGCCAATGTGGACTGGATCACGTTGTCGCGCGACCGCAGGACGATCTTCGCAGCGTCAGAAGTGGATGAATTCAATGGCAAGCCGACGGGCGAGGTGGCCAGCTACCGGATCGATGGCGGCGAGCTCGTGCAGACTTCCGCGCAGAATTCGGCGGCAAAAGGAACCTGCCATGTGGCGCTCGACCACAGCGGGCGCGTGCTGCTCTCGGCCGATTATGGCGGCGGAGCGGCCGCCAGCTTCAAGGTTGCGGGAGGCAAGCTCAGCCCGGCGGTGTGGACCGAGCACTACAGCGGCCATGGGCCGGTCACCGATCGACAGGAGGCCGCGCACGCGCACTTCGCGTCCTTCTCGCCTGACAATCGATTCGCGTATATCAACGACCTCGGCAGCGATTGCATCCACATCTACAAGCTCAACGCGGAGACGGCCGAATTGACGGCTGCGGGGAAATTCAAGACGCAGCCCGGATCAGGCCCGCGCACGCTGCACTTCCATCCCAATGGCGCGACGGCGTACTGCATGAACGAGCTTGCCTCGGCGGTTGACGTGCTGACGTGGCACAAGGCCGACGGCGACTTCACCGTCGTTACGCGTGTCGAGCTGAACCCGGACCGCTCGAAGGGGACCTCGACCGGCTGCGATACCGTGATCACGCGCGATGGCCGCAACGTTTACTTCGCCAATCGCGGAGACGACTTCATCTTCAGCTTCAAGGCGGACCCGAACACCGGCGCGCTGACGCCGATCGGGAAGACGCCTTCGGGCGGCCAGACGCCGCGAAACTTTACCCTCGACCCGACGGAGCGGTGGATGCTTGTCGCCAACCAGGGCTCGAGCAATCTGAGCGTGTTTGCGCGCGATCCGCACACGGGTGCGCTGTCGGGCGAAGGGCGCAATTTCCCGTGCCCGTCGCCAATGTGCATTTTGTTCGTATAAGTCAGGGAAACGGAACTGTACGGCGGATCTACACGCCCTGCAACGCAGCGTGGACGAGGGCGGGGATTTCGAGCTCCGGCTCGCTTGCTGTTTCGACGGGCACTCGGGCTAGTTCCCACGCGGACCGGTCTTTAAGCAGTCGCGAGACCAGCGCGGTATGCATGGCATGGCCGGCGCGCTCGGCGACGACGCGCCCCTCGATCCGGTGGCCGGCGAGGGCCAGGTCTCCGATCAGGTCCAGCACTTTGTGCCGCACGTACTCGTCGGGAAAGCGGAGGGGACCGTTCACGGGCCCTTCCTTGCCGAGGATGATCGCATTCTCAGGGCCGGCGCCGCGAATCAGGCCCATGTCGCGGAGCTTCTGCTCATCGGCCTTGTAACCGAAGGTGCGCGCCGGGGAAATCAGGGCGCCGTAGGTCTCCGCCGCCAAGTCGACGTTGGTACTCTGCCGGCCGATCGGCGCGGGAAAGTCGATGCTGTACTCGATGCGGTAGCCCGAACCCGGGTACACGCCGATAAACTTGTCGCCCTCGCGGACTTCCACCGGCTTGAGGACCCGGATGTATTCACGGCGGCGGCGCTGCGTGCGGATGCCGACGCGCTGGAAGGCTTCAACGTACGGCCACGAGCTGCCATCGAGGATGGGCAGTTCGAGGTTGTCCACCTCGACGATCACGTTGTCCACGCCCATACCGATGAGCGCGGAGAGAAGGTGCTCGGTAGTTGAAATGAGCACTCCCTGGCGCATGAGGCTGGTGGCGTAACTTACCTTGGCGACATTGCGCCCGTTGGCGGCGATCTCAAAGTTGTCGAGATCGGTGCGGCGGAAGACGATGCCCGAGCCACCGGGGCCCGGCAGCAGGCGCAGATTCACCGCTGCGCCGGAATGCAACCCTACCCCGCTGAAGGCCAGCGGTTCGGCGATCGTCTGTTCCAAATGCTCGTGTTGAGCCAATGGTTACTCCAAGTCTTTCAAGGGGGCGTACTCTTAGATTAGACGCAATCTGTAACATATGTCGTGTGGTATTTTTGCCACACTGTGATGCGCTAAGTCTTTATCCTCGTTGCATTTTTGGTTCCATCGCCCTGAAAACAGGGCATTTTTGAGCCGCCGCGGATCGCGCCTTTCCCGGTCCGGAGTACAATCTCCCCATTCTGTACCACCGGGGAAGGTCTTTGCCTGAAACGACTTCCGCTCCCGCCGGCCCATCGGCGCCGCCGCGCGCACTGCTTGCCGGAGCCCGGCGATACGAGGGGGCGGTAGTTGACCTGGCGAAACTGCTGGTCGGCGCTGAATCTCCCTCCGACACGAAGCCCGCAGTCGATGCCTGCGGCACGATCGGTGCGGAATACGCGCGGTCGCTGGGGGGGCGCGTCAAGATGCATCGGCACCGCGCGTTTGGCGACATTGTGGAAGCCCGGTTCGGGCCGCGCCGGAGGGCGGCAGCCCCAGTAATGCTTCTTGGGCACATCGACACGGTCTGGCCCATCGGCACGATCGAGTCGATGCCGTGCCGCGTGGCCGATGGCAGGCTTTGGGGTCCTGGGACGCTGGACATGAAGGTTGGCGTGGCAATGGCTCTCACCGCGCTACGCATGCTTGGCGAGTCCGGCCTGCTCGACCGGGAGGTTATCCTGCTGCTGAACAGCGACGAGGAGGTTGGCAGCAGTGCTTCGCGTCCGATCACAGAAAAGCTTGCGGCCGAATGCGCAGCCGTCTATGTTCTCGAGCCGGCGCAGGGCCTGGCGTGCAAGACCGCACGCAAAGGCACGGGCAACTGGCGCGTTGAGGTGAAGGGCGTGGCCGCACACGCGGGCGTGGATTTTGAAAAGGGCGCGAGCGCTGTTCGCGAGCTTGCGCGCGTAATCGAGAACGTCAGTTCGTGGACCGACCTTCGCCGCGGCTTGACGGTGAGCGTCGGCGTCATCGGCGGAGGATCGAAGACCAACGTGATTCCCGCCGAAGCGTGGGCCGAGGTAGACGCGCGCATCGCGCGAGTTGCCGACGGGCCTCGGATCGAGCGCAGATTCTCGGGTCTGAAGCCGGTGGACCGCCGCTGTGCGCTCACAGTCAAAGGCGGCATCAATCGGCCGCCCATGGAGCGCACCCGCGGCACGGTCGCCCTTTACCGGCGGGCGCGCGCACTTGCGGCCGATCTCGGCTTCACGCTCGACGAGGCGGCCACGGGCGGGGCTTCCGACGGAAATTTCACTTCGGCAATGGGAATCCCGACGCTCGACGGACTGGGCGCAGTGGGCGAAGGAGCACACGCCGTGCACGAGTCGGTTCTTGTCGAGCACATTGCCCCGCGAACGGCGCTGCTTGCTGCGCTTCTCGCGGGCGAAGCGGCCGCTCCTTGAAGGTGTCCGCGCCGTGCTCCCGGAGTTTCCTCAGTTCGCCGCTCCGGCAGTCACCGGCGTTTCCTTCGCCGCGGTCTTTTTCTTCCATCCGCCCACAATGGCGCCCATGAGCAGTGTCCCCACCAGCCAGAATCCTGCGTTCACAAACAGAAGGCTCCATGGCCGGACTTCAAACACGTACTCCGTCGCCCAGGTCGGCAGGATGAATCCCAGCCACAAAAGTGCTCCCACCTTGATGCCGCGCCCTGTCGTCTGCGGCCCAGTCAGTTGCGTCACGCAAGAGATCGCCGTGGCGATCACAGCCGTCATTACAAGCGCAGTAGCGTACTGGACATACTCGTTCATCCCGCTACTCGTGAGCCAAGCCATCGTTCGGCCAATCCCATTCAGCCACGTGTTCATAAAGACGGTGTACCAGGCAGCCTCGAGCGCAAAGCAGGCGATCACCGCCACCAGAATCGCCCAGTAATTCAATCGAATCCGCATATCGTGCATGATTCCCTCCGAGAGTCTCGTTTCCGGCCTGGGGGAGAAACGGCTGAGTCGAGGAAAGGCGTCGTTCGCAGCGCTCTCAACTTGAAACAGGGAAAGAGCGGGTGCTGGGGACATCTGGCCGGCATTTTAGCCCGATCCGGCCATGGCGCGCCAAGTGAAAATGAGTTACTGGTCCCCGGAAGCTGTGCACGCGCATTGCCGGTCTGGAGCGCCCGCGATCAGAGAGGGAAAAGGCTGTCCGACTCCGGCCGGACTTTGATTATCCTGGCACGGTCGCGGCGTATCGCGGGCTGAGGATTGTCGAGCATTGCGGCAATTTCCTTCAATTCCGCGCGCACCTTATTGAGAGCGGCCTTCGCGGCATCCGGAGATTGCGAGGCCCGGCGGCGTTCAGAGCTCTGATCGGCGGACGATTGGGTAGGCTGGAGCCGTTTGCGATGCGAGGGTGCAGCTTCCAGCGCGTGGCGTGCGCCTGCGAGCGTATAGCCCTCTTTGTGCACCAGGCGCTGGATTTCGAGGGCCAGCTCGACATCGCGCCGCCGGTAGAGGCGCTGGCCCGTTCCACTCTTGTGGGGCTTGAGCTGCGGGAACTGCGTCTCCCAGAATCGCAGCACGTACGTTTCGACGCCGCAGATACGGGCTACATCGCCGATTTTGAAATAAAGCCGGTCAGGAATTACCGGCCCGTCTGCCGCGCGTTTCGGGGAAGCCTGCACCATACGTCTCCTCGCAGTATAGGCCACGAATTGCGATGGATGTGAAGCAAAAAGCGGGGAGGAGAGTTGTTAGTTCATAGGTGGCAGTTCTCAGTTGAATGGCTCACTCTCTCGGTCCCAGTGCCTGGCGCGCGGGAGAATGCAGCGGGGCGGCGCGGAGATATTGCTCGGGCCAGCTTGCGGCTTCATTCAAAGCGGCAGCCGCGTGCACTGCAAAGTAGGGGTCGCGGAGCATCTCGCGCGCCATCAGAACGAGGTCGGCTTCGCCATTCTCGATGATGCGATTGGCCTGCGTGGGCTCGGTGATCATGCCGACGGCGGCGGTGGGGATGCCGGATTCGCGGCGGATGCGCTCGGCAAAGCCCACCTGGTAGCCCGGGGCGACGGGGATCTTGGCTCCGGCAATGTTGCCACCGGAGGAAACATCGACGAGATCGACGCCGTGGTCCTTCAGCATGCGGGCGAGCGAGACGGAGTCGTCGATGTGCCATCCGCCTTCCGTCCAGTCCGTTGCGGAGATGCGAACAAAGAGCGGCAGGCGATCGGGCCAGACGGCGCGGGCAGCATCGACTACGCGGATCAGCAGGCGCGCGCGGTTTTCGAGACTGGCGCCGTAGGTGTCGGTGCGGAGGTTCGACAGGGGCGAGAGGAATTCGTGCAGCAGATAGCCGTGGGCGGAGTGGATCTCGAGCACATCGAAGCCTGCGTTTAAGGCGCGGACGGCGGCGGCACGAAATGCTTCGACAACGGAGTCGATGCCGGGCTGGTCGAGCGCGCGCGGAGTTGCGTAGTTCTCGTGGAAGGGCACCGGGCTTGGCGCGATGGGCGTCCAGGCGCCTTCGGCCGGGGTGAGGAGGCGCTCGCCGTGAAATGGCGGAGCCATGCTGGCCTTGCGACCAGCGTGGGCGATCTGGATGCCGGCTCTCGCTCCCTGGCTGCGTACGAAGTTTACGATGCGGGCCAGGTTTTCGACGTGCTCGTCTTTATAGATCCCGAGGTCGGCTGGCGTGATGCGGCCTTCGGCGGTGACCGCGGACGCCTCGACCATGACGAGTCCCGCTCCGCCTACTGCGCGGCTGCCGAGATGCACGAGGTGCCAGTCGGCGGCGAAGCCGTCAACCGAGGAGTACTGGCACATGGGCGAGACGCCGATGCGGTTGCGAAACTCAACCGAACGCAGAGCGAAGGGAGAAAGCAAAGGGTGGCTCATGGATGCAAATAGGATGACGGGCGAGATGGGAACGATGCAAGAGCAGGAAGACAGGGACCAGGCACCAGGGAACAGGGACCAGAATGCGAGGGATCCTTCGGCTTCGCTCAGGGCAGGCTTCGGGAAAGAGAAACAGAAGGGGCCGACGTGATTCGACCCCGCTGAGTGATTGCCGCTACTTGTGCGAATAGTCCTTCGTCTGTCCCGTACGCGAGTTGGTCACGGAGAAGCTGCCGCTGGTCTCGGCGACGACCTTGAAGTATGCGCCATCATGCGCCGCGCCTTTGGGGTTGGCGATGTCGGCTTCGGGGCTGTTGTGCGCGGCGTCGGAGTCTTCTGCAGTGTGAACCATGTAGAGGTCCTCGAGGCCGGGGCTCTCGTGAACCGTTTGCCATGCTTCGGGGCTGCCGGCCTTGTGCGCGCCGTTGTTCATGATGGCCACGCGGGGATGGATGCCCCACACAAAGGCCTTGGTATTCGACTGGTTGAAGCCGTGATGGTTCACGAGATAGAGGTCGATGTGCCCGATCAGATTGTGCGGGCAGACGAGCGGGATTTCCTTGGCCTTGGTGAGATCGCCGAGGTCAAGGAAGCGGAACTTTCCGTAGCTGACGAGGATTCCCGCTGAGCGTGGGTTCTCGGTCTGGTCGAGATCCCACTTGGGCTCGGTGGCGCAGTACGGGTTGGGCTTCGGCGTCACGCCCGGGACGCTTGCGATGTGCTCGCCATCAGCGGCAAGAACGACGACGCTCAGGCCGGGCATGTCGATCGTGTCGCCGGGATGCACGGTGCGGCGGGGCGTGTTGCCGATTGCTTTCACGTACGCGGCGTAATCGTGGCGGGTGATGTCGGAGTCTTCGCGGTTCTCGCCGTGGTCGAGGAACTCGCCCACCTTGACCCGCTGGACGAGATTGGGGACGCCTCCGACGTGATCCACGTGGAAGTGCGTGATCAGGACGTGATCGATACGGGTAATGCCCGCGTCCTTCATCGCGGCCTGGATGCGGTCGGTGTCGCGGAAGTTATTGTCGGGCCAGCCGGTGTCGACGAGGAGCGAAGCGCCGCTGGGCGAGACGAGCAGCGTGGACTGTCCGCCTTCGACGTCGATGGAATAGATGACGAGGTGGCCCTTCGATTGTGCTTGCGCGGTGAAGGCGACAGATGCGGCGAGCAGGGCGAGGAGGCAAAGACGGCGCAGGAACGCGGGGATTCTCATTTGGGAAGCAGTGTAAATGAGAAAGCCGCTAGATGGGTTGGATCAGGAGCGCAGCCGTCGGCCTCGCAAGTCTACTGGCTCCGTGGGACGATCCTCGATGGGCGGCATGTCGTCCTTTATATCGAGAGGCGACCAGGACGCAAGAAGGGTGAGGATATCGGGCCGCGATATCGGTTCAAGGATCAGCCGGCCCTTATCATCCCGGCGCAGGATCGCTTCATCTCCGGGTAGTTCGAATTCGCGAGGAATTCGAACAACCTGGCTGTGGCCGTTTTTGAATAGGCGGATGTGACGCGTTGGTTGACCGGCGGCCATTGCGCCTCCTTACAGGAGCATATGCCAATTACAAGCCCACTTGTACGTTACTCGGAGATGCCGGGTGCTCCTGCACCGCAGGCAAAGCGAGCTGATTTGAGCTTTGCCGCAAGCTCTGTACCTTCGGATTCTTGTTCAGCCTTCAACAGCTTCTGTTCGACCTCGGCAGAACAAAGCCAATTCTGAATTTGTAAATACTGCGTTCCTCGCTGTCCCCAGAAGGACTCGGTTACCGGCACTCGATGAGTGCACATTTCGCTTACCTCGATGAATCGAACCAGGGCGACAGCGGAGGAGACACGACGGTCCACGATCCATTCTTCCAGGTAACGGGAGAGATCGTCTTCACACTGCGCAATGCTGCAGACGACGTCTTCTGCGTTTGGGAATGGCTCCGGGCTTGCGTCCTCATCCGGCGGATCGCCGAGGAAGTTTGCCCATATCGCGCTCAGAAAGCGCTGAACTGCCTCCCGCTCATTGGTGGGCCACGTGCGCCAGTTGCCATGGCGGAATTTGGTGAACAGGATGTGCGGCGAGAAGAGAAAATAGCCGTCACCGGTGTCACCATTGTAGAGATCACAGCGGCAAAAGAGTTCGCAAATGCGTGGCAGGAAATGCCTAAAATCCCGCTCATCACCCCAGACCAGGAGCGCATCTTCCGAATATTGGCGGAGATCCTCCGGAGTCAGTTCACGGAGCGGTTTCGCGTGAACCTTTGCTTCATCTTCAAGAGTGTGGCAGTGCATGCAAGGGTCGGTGAATTCGCGCAGCTCGTAAGTGCTGAATGTGGCGTAAAGACCGTCTATCGCATCCCGGATCGCAGGGCTGTCGAGCATAGATGGAATTATCCACGAGCCGACCGGGATCAAATTGCTGGTCCGGTAATTGAAATCCATGAAATCAGCTCAACTGCTACAATAGAAAGTGCCGCAATGCGGGTCTGCGCGGGTTTTTGACCTCCCCTTGTGATGAACGCCGCGTAAAGTTACGGCGTTCGCAACTTCTAACGGCGAATACGCCGAATCGTGGAAAAGGAATCTAGTTTTTGTGAATCAGACGATACGAAATATCGCCATCATTGCGCACGTTGATCATGGAAAGACGACTCTTGTGGACGCCATGCTGCGCCAGGCCGGTACGTTCCGCGCCAACGAGCAGGTAGCCGAGCGCGTGATGGACTCGAACGAGTTGGAGCGCGAACGCGGCATCACGATTCTTGCCAAGAACACGGCCATCAACTACGCGGGCGGCAAGATCAACATTGTGGACACGCCGGGGCACGCGGATTTCGGCGGCGAGGTGGAGCGCGCACTGAAGATGGTGGACGGCGTGATGCTGCTGGTGGACGCGGCCGAGGGCCCGCTGCCGCAGACGCGCTACGTGCTTGCGAAGGCGCTGGAGGCGAAGCTGCCGCCGATCGTGGTGATCAACAAGATCGACCGGCCCGACGCGCGGCCGCAGGAAGTGCTGAACGAGGTCTACGACCTGTTCATCGACCTCGATGCGGACGAACACCAGCTTGAGTTCCCCGTGCTGTACACGGTAGCGAAGCTCGGCACGGCGACGGCGGACCTGGCGAAGCCGGGCGAGGACCTGCAACCGCTGTTCGAAGCGATTGTGAAGACGATTCCCGAGGCAACGGGCGACGAGAACGGCGCTCTGCAGATTTTGGTGACGAACCTCGATTACTCGGACTACTTCGGGCGCATCGCCATCTGCCGCGTGTTCCAGGGGACGCTGCACGCGGGCGACGAGGTGTATGTTTCGAAGCGCAACGCGAGCTTGCAGAAGACGAAGATCACGAAGCTGTTCACGTTCTCAGGGTTGAAGCGCATCGAGACAACCGAAACCGAGATGGGCGATATTGTCGCGGTGGCGGGCGTTGAAGGCATCAACATCGGCGAGACCATCACGAGCGTGGAGACGCCGGCGCCTTTGCCGCTGATCGTGATCGACGAGCCGACGATCGCGATCCAATTCAGCGTGAACAACGGGCCGTTCGCAGGACGCGAAGGGCAGTACGTGACCAGCCGCAACCTGCGCGAGCGACTTGAAAAAGAGCTGCTGACCAACGTCTCGATCCGCGTAGAGGAGACGGGCTCGCCGGACACGTTCAAGGTGCTGGGCCGCGGCGAACTGCAGCTCGCGATTCTGATCGAGATGATGCGTCGCGAGGGCTACGAGCTGATGGCGGGCCGGCCGGAGATCGTGACGAAGGTTGTGGACGGCACGCGCATGGAGCCGGTGGAGCACCTGACGATCGACGTGCCGGAAGAACACACCGGCGTGGTGATCGAAAAGCTCGGGCCGCGCAAGGGCGAGATGACCAAGATGCACAACCACGGCTCGGGGCGCGTGCGGATGGAGTTCCGCGTACCCAGCCGCGGGCTGATCGGGCTGCGTTCCGAAATGCTGACGGAGACGCGCGGGACCATCGTGATGAATGCGCTGTTCGATGGGTACATTCCGTACCAGGGCGAGATTCCGCAGCGGCCCACGGGCGCGCTGATTGCGGACCGGCAGGGATTGACGACGACGTACTCGCTGAACGGATTGCAGGAGCGCGGGATCCTGTTCGTGGGTGCGGGCGTGGATGTTTACGAAGGCATGGTCGTCGGCGAGCACTCGCGCGACAACGATCTCGACGTGAACGTGGTGCGCGAGAAGAAGCTGACGAACATGCGCGCGTCCACTTCGGACGAAGCGGTGAGACTTGTGCCTTACAGGACGCTGAACCTGGAGCAGGCGATCGAGTTCATCGCGGACGACGAGATGGTCGAGGTGACGCCGAAGTCGCTGCGGTTAAGGAAGAAGATTCTGCAGGCGAATCGGCGGCCGAAGCGCTACGAAAAGGTGGAAGTCTAGTGGTCAGTGGTCAGTGATTAGTGATTAGTGATTAGTGATTAGTGATTAGTGATTAGTGATTAGTGATTAGTGGCTAGTGATTAGTTTTGAGGCGGCGGCTCATGCGAGCCGCCGTTTTGCTTCGAGCACCCGCTGCAAAGCTTCTTCGGCGGTGGCGCCGACGCTCGATAGATGGCCCATCTTGCGGCCGGCGCGCGGCGAGAGCTTTTCGTAGAGATGCACGCGTACGCCGGGGACTTCCATGGCGGCGGCGAAGTTGGGTGTGGCATTAAGCCACACGTCGCCGAGCAGGTTGACGATGGCACAGGGCGCGATGAGCGACGTATCGCCGAGCGGCAGGTTCAGCGCGGCGCGCGCGGCCTGCTCGAATTGGCTCGTCACGCAGCCGCGCTCGCTCTGGTGGTAGCTGTTGTGCGGACGCGGGGCCAGCTCGTTGACGAAGAGTTCGCCGCCTTTGGTGACGAACATCTCGACGCAGAGCATCCCTTCGATGCCGAGGGCAGCAATGATTTCAGCGGCGAGTTTTTCGGCGCGGGATTCGAGTTCGGGGGAGATTCCGGCGGGAAGCACGCTCCAGGCGAGGATCTGGTTCTCGTGATGATTGCGCGCGGCAGGGAAGCTGCGGACTTCGCCGGCGGGATTGCGCGCAGCCATGACGCTGATCTCGCAATCGAGGCCGAGGGCCTGCTCGGCGACGCAGGGGTTGCCGCCGAGGGATCGCCACGCCTGTCCAAGATCAGAGCCGTCCGCAGGACCGATGCGCGCCTGGCCGCGGCCGTCGTAGCCTCCGCGGCCGATCTTGAGAAAGACATTGTTGTTGAGCGCGGGCATCGCGGCCCGCAAGTCTTCTTCGCTGCGCACTACTCGGAACGGGCCGACGGGAAAGCCGTGATCTGCGAGCCACGGCTTTTGCAGCGTCTTGTCCTGGATGATGCGGATGGGTTCGACGCCGGGACGGAGCGGCGCGATTGCGGCCACGCGCGCGAGAGCATCGATTCCGATCTGTTCGATCTCGAGCGTGACGGCATCGGCTCCGGCGGCGAGGCGGTGCGCGGCGTCGGCGTCGTCCCATTTGCCCACGATGGTTTCATCGGCGATGAAGCTTGCGGGGCAGCGCGGTTCGGGATCCATGACCCGGATGTGGTAGCCCATGGTGCGCGCGGCCATGGCCATCATGCGGCCAAGCTGGCCTCCGCCAAGGATGGCGAGCGTGCCGCCGGGTTCGACTGCCGATTGCGGGCGGATGACGCTGCTCAAACAGGGAGCTCCTGATCGAGCGCCTGGTCAAGTTTCTGGTCCAGAACTTCCTGCGTGCGTGCGGCGCGCCATTGCGCGAGGCGTTGATAGAGTGCTTCGTCGGTGGCGGCGAGCATCTCGGCGGCGAAGATGGCGGCGTTGGCGGCGCCGGGTCTTCCTATTGCGAGGGTGCCGACCGGGACGCCTTTGGGCATCTGGACGATGGAGAGCAGCGAGTCGAAGCCCTGAAGCATTGTTGCGGGAACGGGCACGCCGAGCACGGGTACGAGCGTTTTTGCGGCGAGCATGCCGGGCAGGTGCGCGGCGCCGCCTGCGCCGGCGATGATGACGCGCAGACCGCGCTCGCGCGCTGTTTCGGCGTAGTTGAAGAGCCTGTCCGGAGTGCGGTGCGCGCTGACAATTTTTGCTTCGTGGGGGATTTCGAGCGCGCGGAGGATTTCGACGGCGGCAGAGAGGACACCGTAATCGCTCTTGCTGCCCATGACTACGCCGACCAGCGGACGATCGCTCATGGGGTGATTATACGAGCCGGTGGACATCGGAAATTGCCGTACGCTGGCGTCCATCCCGGGTCTCAGAGTCGAGATCCTTCGACTACGCTCAGGACAAGCTCCGGGGCACCCACCCCTGAAAAATCAGTCAGTGCCTGTGCCAGGCCTGGATGGCGACTTCGATGACGGCAAAGAGCACGCTGAGCGCGGCGACGAAGCCTTTTGCGCGCTGCCAGTTTTGTTCGTGGCGGTCCATGCGGCGCTCGAGCTCGGCGAGGCGGCCGCCATTGCCGTCGCCCACCAGTCCGGTCATCTGAGTTTTGAGGGCGCTGAGGTCGCTCAGCACTTGTGCTTCAAATTCATTCATCATGCGCATAGTGAGTGCTCCGGTGGAGACAAACCGATCGCTCAGGGGCTAAGGCGCTCGTCGATTTGGTTAAGGGTTGCGGGAAGACTTGAAGCCGTGCCGGGTTGCAAGGCTCAATGAGCAGCGTTCAGGTTGCGCGGTCGTGATATCCCCTCGAAAAAAAATTTAGGGGGGGAGGGGGAGGGGGGAGGGGGGTATTGTTCGAACCCCCGCCCGGCAACAACGCCGCTCATGTGCCGAGGGGCAGATTGAAAACGAGCGTTGCGGAGAACTCGGAGTAGTTAGGCGGGCTGGCGCCGTCGAACGCGCGAATAAAAAAGCGGTCGGCGGCGGAGACGCGCGAGAAGGTGAGGTTCGGCTGCGATCCGCGGAGCACGAGCGACGGGTCTCCGCCGGGCTGGAAGGCGTAGTCGCGGGTGCGGACTTCGAAGCCTCCGCCGGCGGGCGCGGACATTCCGGTGCTGACTGTGACGGTGTTGCCGGTGATGGCCGTGACGGCGAGCGCGTTGAGGTTCGCGGCCGGCGTGAGAGCAATGGGCGCGGGCAGCCACGCATCGGCGGGAACGGTTGCGCTGGTGTGGATGGCGAGATCGGAGGCCCAGTCGTTGGCGAAGGCGATTTCGTAGCTGACGAGATCGGGCACGGTGGCGCGATAGGCGAGCTTGACGGAGCGTACGATGAGCTGCGCGTTGAGATTGCATGAAGGCGCGCAGAGGGCGAGCGCGTCGCCGGGCCACACGTCGGCTGCGAAGTCGAAGTTAGTGCCGCGATAGGCGCCGGCCCAGAGAGCGCCGGCGCTTGCGGCGCACTGCGCGAGAGCGGCGGCGGCGCTGCGGCAGTCGGCGGAGGTGCGAGCAGGCGGATTCGTGACTGAGCCGAGCCAGGATGAGGCGGCGGGCGAACCCTGCGCGGCGAGAGCCTGCTGGCTCGCTGCATTTGCGGCACGGCCCGCTGCGCGCGCGATGGCGCGGTAAGTGACGGCTACCCGCTCTCCGGCGGCGGGCGCGAGGCCGGTGTAGAAGACGAGGCGTCCGGTGCGCTCGACATAGCACTCGGCGGACTGCGATGCGCTGCCGAGACGGCGCGTGACGGGCGCGCCGTTTTGCGGCGTGCTCGTTACCCACGCGGAGCCGAGGCTGGTGAGGCTGAGCGCGCGCAGGCTTCCATGGAGGTTGAGGCTGCTTGCAGCGACGACGGTGCACGCAGCAGGCAGATTCGTCGTGGCTCCGTCGTAGAGGGTGACGGGCATGGCGGCGATGCCGTTGACGCACTCCTGGATTTCGAAGAAAAGCTTCGCAGGCGCGGAACTGCTCTGGCCGCCGGTGGTGATGGGGCCGTTGTCTCCGCATGACATGTAGGTGGCGAGCGAACGCTGCTGCTCGGGACAATGAATGCGGACGCGGAGCGTGTACTGGTTGGCGGGGTTGAGATTGAAGGCTGCACCGGCGGCTGCGCCATTGACGATGGGCTGAAGCGAGACGGCTCCGTTGCCCTGCTGCGCGACGGCTTGAAATCCGGCGACGCAGGACGGTGTGAGCGGTGAACCCGAATAGAAGGCGGCAAGGATTCCGGTGCTTGCCTTGGCGAGCGTGACGCCCTGCGCTTCGAGCAGGAGCGTTCCGCCCATCTCGACGGGATCGATCGAGGCGAGCTGCGACTGGCCGTCGATGCCGCTGCCGCCGTTCATTGCGAGACCGGATGGGCCGAGCGAGAAGTATGCGCTGCCGGCGGCGCTGCCCCAGAACGTCGAGTCGATCGCGGGCCCGTTGAAGAGCTCGGAGATGAGCGTGGTCTTCGATGCAGGCGGGAAGTAGGGGCCGGCGGAGAGATAGAACGTAGTGGTAGCGCCGTCGCCGAGGAAGTATTCGGTGACGTAGGCGGCGGGCTCGTGCTGGCCGCAGACAGTGATGTCGTTGGCGAAGGGGCGCTTTGAGCTGCCGTTGAGCGCGAGGTTGGCGAGCGTGAGGGTGCCGTCGGATTCGCTGAGCGGGTGAATGGCGGCGGGAATGCTGTTGAGAACAAGGCCGCCGGATTGCGCGCGATAGGCGGCGCGGACCTGCGTGGCAAGTTGGCCGGCGGACTTCGAGAACGGCGCGCCGAGTTCGGGAGCGAAGTGGCTGACGGGCGCGGCGAGCGTGAGGCCGTCGGTGGAGAGTGTGGCGGAACCGGTGCGCGCGACGAGAGCGGCCATGAGCGCGCCGGCGGTGAGGCCGGATGCGCCTTTGCCCTGTGACGCGAGCGCCTGGTCGAGCATTATCTCGTCGCTGACAGCCTCAACGGCATAGCGATAGCGCGGGCCCTGGATGCCGAGGCCGGCGAACTCCGGCACGGGCGCGGCGGCGATGTAACCGGTGAAGTAGACGCGGCCGTCGTCGCCGGTGACGGTGAGCGGCTGGAGGCGCGCGGGCACGGCGAGCGACCCGCCGGACGGCAGCGCGAGCCATAGGCGGCAGACGGAGGGCTCGTTGAGCGTGCGGTCGATGGCGAGCGGGTGTGCGGCGTCGAGCGCAGCGGAGTAGTCGATGTTGCCGATCGAGAGGATCATGGATGTTCTCAGCGGTGCTAGCGGAGCTAGCGGCGTTAGCGGAGCTAGTGAAGAGCGCAAGAAATGAAGACGAAGTTGCTGCGTGGAGCCTCGGAAGCACACATGACGAATGCACACATTTGCGCCCGATTCCGAAGGCGCTAAACCAGGGCGTTTCGGGCGGGGAGGAACGTGCGGTAGCAGACGACCTTTTCGCCGTCGAGCGGATCGGTGACGGGCAGCGCGATGAATTGCGCGCTGAGCGCGATGCGCTCGAGCTTGCCGTGGCTCTTCGCCGCAAGGGGCTGCGCGGATTCCTCCGCGCCGGTGGCGGGCTGGAGACGCGGGTAGTGGAAGAAGATCCGCTCGCCCTGCGTGCCCTCGGTGACGAAGAGCGCGGACCACTCCTGAAAGAAGCTGCCGCCCTCGCGGTCGACGAAGCCCGAAACCGCTTGGACCTTTGCTCCGGCCGCGGGCGCGCCGCAGGGGAGGGGTTCGGCGAGGGTCAGACCGGCGGAGCCAACCTGGGAGACGAGCGCGACGTTGAAGGTGATGCGGCGGAGGTAGTCGACATCTGCGAGCGGCTGGCGGAGATATGCGCCGGCAATGGGCGAGCCGACGAAGCCGGTCTGGCCGGTGTAGTCGAGATCGACGGCGACGAGCTGGCCGGGGGCGAAGATGGACGATGCGAAAGGAGCGAGCGCGATGGACATGGCCGTGGAGCCGGGCTGCGCGGCGATGGCGCCTGGCGCCTGCGCGCCCGTGGCCATGGGATGGGCGCCGGCGGCGGACGTCGCGAGGACGTTCATGTGCTGCGATCCGGTGGAGAGAGCCATGGTGAGCTTGGTCCAACTGAGGAACTGGAAACCTACCTGGGCGCCGAGCGACTCGCGCACCTGCTCAAGCGGAGAGGCGGGAATGCCGGCGGAGATGGGTGAAGTTTTGCCTGCGGGCTTGCGCGCGAAGTTCTGGATGTGGCCGAGGCTGAGCCAGGGAGCGGGCGGAGTATCGAGAGGAAAATTGCCATGTTGCGCGGGATCGAAGAGTACAGGAGCCTGGGTGGCGCGGTTGACTGGCGCAAAGTAAGCGCGCACGCGGCGGGCAACGGGCGCAGGAGCGGAAAATGCGGAGACGGACATGAGAGCCTCAGTCAAGTGGCTAGTGGTTAGTGGTTAGTGGCTGGCAGGCCGACCAAGCAGCAAGTTAGCGCGTTGGCTCTCGCCCGCTCATCGAGTGGGTCGTTCCCCTTCGTTCCTCAAGGTCAGGAGCGACGAGCGGGCACAGCCCGACTGCGCGGCGAGTGAGCAAGCTGGTGGTGCGGGTTTATTCGCCGGGTTCCTGGTAGCTGTAGACCACTACGCGGACGGAGCGGCTGATGCGGTCGCGCTGCGCGACGGCGGGCGAGAAGACCGGCTCGTCCCAGAAGATGCGGGTGAGCATCGGCGCGGGCGGCTGGGCAGCGTAGTTCATCTTGGGCGTGAAGAGCGGCTGCAGGATGGTGAGCAGTTCCTCGTCCATCTGGCTGAGGATGCGACCGCGGTCGAGGCCGCCGAAGGCCTGGTGGCCGCAGGTCTGGTAGACGATCTCGCACTCCTGGGCGACCAGCGTGGAGGCGAGCTCGACATCTGCGCCGAGGCCCTGCCAGCGGAGAACGAAGACGTCGCCCGGCGGCTGGTTCAAGGGTGCTTCGGCCTCTTCGACGAGTATGCCGGGGCGAACGGCTCCGCGCAGCATGACGGTGCGCTCCGGATTGAGCGCAGCCAGGCGGTTTCGCAGGGAGATATAGAAGGAATCTTTTGCGTTCTGCATGAAGGCAGGGATCAGGGATCAGGGACCAGGGACCAGAAAGGCGTCCTTAATCACACTGTCCTGTTACTCCCATCCCCTTTCTTAATAACTGATAGAGAGTGCGTGCCGTTGAACGCGGTGCAAGGGTGCGGGCCGGGGGTTGCTGGTCCCTGATGCGTGGAACCTGCACTTACAATGCTTGCGAGCGCGCTTCGCGCAGGAGCAGCCGGTAGAGGTAGACCTGGCCGAAAGCTTCGTTGCTGGCGATGGATTCAATCAGGAAATCCTGGCCGGCGACGGTGACGGTGAGGGTCATGGCGAAGAGCGACTGCGCGGAATCGAGTGACAGGGCGCTGATCTGCTGCTGAACGCTCGTGGCTGAGACGAGCAGTTCCCACCTCGACTGGCCGCCTTCCTGCCAGGCGGGGCGCAGCTTGCGCATCACGACCGGGCTGAGGACAACTTCGGCGAAGGTGGTGACCACGAGGCCGACTTCGCACATGGCGCCGTCGGTATTGGTGGCGGTGACGCGAAGCTCGGCGCAGGCGCCGCCGACGCTGCGCAGGAGCGCATCGGCGAGCAGCTGCGGGCCGCTGGAGGCGTTGCGCGGACAGGTATCGCTCATCGGTCACCCCAGCCTGTTCGCGACGTAGGGACTGAGCCATTCCTTCACGGTGTCGTCCAGGAGCGAACTCGAGAAATATTGCACCTGCATGGTGTCGATTTTTGTGCGCTGGGCGTTGAGGGCCGGCGTGGACTGCGCGTTGCGCACGATCTGCGCGCAGGCGGATTTGACGTCGTCGCCGATGACGGCGAGGCCCGCGGTATATGTGACGGAGACCTCGTTGTAGGGCAGGCCGAAGAGGTTGAAGGGCAGCGTGAGTTCGCCGGAACGCGGGTCGCAGTCGACAGCGGATGGATCGATGGCGCTCCACTGGCCGGGCAGCGAGAAGGCCCACACGGCCTCGAACATCGGGTCGTAGGCGAGCTCGCCGCGGCGCGGTTTTGCGTAGCGGCCCTCGATGCTGAGGATGGGCGACGCGGAAGTGCCGGACGAGCCAGGACCGAGAGGGGCGAGCGGCAGGTAAGTGAGGCGCGCGGTTTGCGATCCGGGTGTGAGGCGCAGGCGCTCGTTGTACTGGATGACGTTGAGATCGGGCCGGCGGCAGTGGCTGTTGATGAGCGCCGTGGCCGCGGCGACCCAGTCATCGGTGGTGCCGGCCGGCAGGCCGTAGCTGGGGTAGTCGGCGGGTTGAAGGTAGGGCATGAGCTCCTCCGGAGCAGTGGTCAGTTGTCAGTGATCAGTGGTCAGTGGGCAGTAACTTGGGACACAGGGACAAAGGGACAGAGGGACTAAGGAAGCGCAGGGACCACCGCTGGTTTGCGTTGTCGCAACGCATTTCTATGTCCCTATTTCCCTTGTCCCCTGGTCCCTGCTTTCTAGCGATCCACGAGCACCTGGTAGTGTGCGTAGTTGGCGCCCTTGACTACGACGGCGCCGAACTTGACCGCGACGTACTGCTGGCTGAGCGAGTTCGGCAGGCCGAGCTGGAAGATGCGCGGAGCGGGATCGCCGAGCCAGTGATACTCGATCAGGTCTTCGGTCACGATGTAGGCGGGCAGGACCGCCGAACCCGAGCCCGGCGTGCCGGTGTAGCTGAGGCTCCAGTCGGGGATCAGCGGCAGGTCGCCGGCCTGCGTGGACAGCATCTTGACGCGGATTCCGCCGGTGATCTGGTCGGAGTTGAGGACCACGTTGAACTCGGTCTTCATTTCGCGGTCGATGAGGTCAAGCAGGACCGGGTTGGCGTAGATGGCGGTGGGGCGCACGTGGTAGCCGTTGCTCGCGACCATTTGCGCGACCGTGGACTTGAGGCCGTCGACGATGGACTGGTTTGTGGGGATCGTCGTGGTGTTGCCGCCGGCCTGGATCTGCGCGGCGACGCCCATGTACTGCGTGGTGGTGGGCGCCGACAGGCTGGTGTCATTGCCGCTCCAGAGGGCAACGTCATGCGCGACCATCACGCCGGAGACCGTGTCGACCAGGTCCTTGGCCTGAAGGTAGGCGAACTGCTTCTGCTGGTTGCCGAGCTCGACGTCGAACAGGTTGTAGTTGATCTGCGCGACGATGGCCTTGAGCGGCACGCTGCGCTCGACACGCGTCGGACTCACCGTGGCCGGAACGATGGCGCGGGGGTTGACGAAGCCGGCCGCGCCCGGGGTCGGGATGGCGGTCTCCTCGAAGAAGCGCGACGGGTGGCCCGTTGCCGGAACCTGCCGGATGCGCTGGCCGAAGGGGCTCGAGCGGCGGCAGATGTCGAAGATCTCGGTCTGGTAGAGGGGCACTTCAACCGCGCCCGGCCCGATGAAGTCTGCTGCGGCGTGGATATCGGCAAAGGAAATGGAGTTATTCATGGGGTTCTTTCTGCCTTGACAGGCGAGTTAGTGTCCTGAGTGGACAGTGGTCAGTGATCAGTGGTCAGTTATGCCGGTTGTCAGTTGTCAGTAGTCGGTGGACAGTGATCAGCGCGCGGTTCCGGGAACGGGATGCAGCTGATCGCTGAGCACTGAACACTGATCACTGCTCATGCGATTGCGCCGGCGCGGAGCAGCTGGCTCTTGACGGCGATGCGCTGCTCGAGGCTCAGGCCCGTGAGAGCGGCGTCGAGCTTGCAAACGTCGACCGGGCCGTCGCCGATGCCGTGCTTGGCCAGCATCTCGGTCGTGGAGGCGGGCACGGTGCGGCGCAGCGGGTTGACGGCCGGATTTGCAACGCTTGACGCGGCGCCATTTGCCGCTGCGGCTTTGAGCGCGGCGATCTCCTGCTCGGCTGCGGCAAGCTTTTGCGCGAGGTGTTCTTCACGGCGGGTGGTGTCGACGGTGGCGGAGATCTTTTCCACTTCGCCGGTGAGCGCGGACTGGCGTTCTTCGAGCCAGTGCAGCGCGCGCTCGAGTAGCGAGGCTGCAGCTTCCAGCCGGTCTGCGAGTTGTTGTTGGTTTTCCATGGGGGTTCCTTTCGTCAAAAACGGCTGTCAGCTCTCAGCTTTCAGCCGTCGGCTTTTCCGGGTGATGGGCCGGATCCTGTTTCATCGCAAAAGAAAAGCTCCGCGCGGGCGCGAAGCGGCGTGACGTGCGTTGACCAGTGAGTCGCTAGTAGCTCGAGGCTGAGAGCTGATGGCTGACGGCTGAGGGCCGCTGTTCTGCCATGCGGAAGCTGGTGCGATGGTATGCGGCCTTCTCGCGGAGGAGGATGGCCGCGCCGGTGAAGGTGACACGGGTGAGCTTCCAGATTTCGGCGCTCATGCTCTCAACGCGCGCGTCGGCGATCTCGTAACTCATGCCAAGCGATTCGGGCCCGTGGGCCTTGATGGCCTCGGCGACGTCGGGAAAGTCGCGCGCGTAGAGATAGCCGCGCACGATGAGGTTCGTGCCGGCGAGCGTGGCCTCGGTGAGCAGGCCGATCTTGCAGCGGGCGTCGTGGCCGTCCCAGCCGGGGCGATAATCGACGGCCATGCCGAGCAGCGAGGGCAGCGCGTTTTCGGCCGCTTCGCGTGTGAGCAGGACGCGGTGCCCGCGCGCGCCGGAAGGGGCTTTGTCGCTGGGCGCGTTGACGATGGTGAGGATTCCTTCGAACGGCACACGGTTGGGGTGGCCCTCGACGGGAGGAATCCTGACTGACATTGCTTCGAGTCGCATGTGTATGTCCGAGTGGTGCGGGTGAAGGGGTGGAGGAGGCGGCTGTCAGCTATCAGCTTTCAGCAGTCAGCAGTTACTTACAATTGGGGGTGGAATGGACCTTCGAATGAGTCGTCTGCGCGTTAGCGGCCTGGGGGCTGAAGGTTAGAAGGTCAGGACTGACCGCTGACGGCCGAGAGCTCGTTGTTGAGCGGCGGATAGCCGCGCAGGGCGCGTACTTCGTTGACGGTGAGCACGCCGGCCTGGAGAAGCTGAACCTGGACGGCGAGCTCGGTGGCTTCGTCGCGGGCGCTGAGGTCGTTGAAGATGAATTCAAACTCGGGCCAGCCGATGCACTTACTGAACAGGTCGCGGGTGATGTGGCCGGCGATAAGTTGCGCGAGCGGCGAGATAGCTCCGCGGAAGGCCTCGTCGGCTAACTCGGCGGCGGTGGAGCGGTTGACGTCGCCCTCGAGCCCGAGGAGCAGCGGCGGCAATCCAAACGCATTGGCCACCATGCGGATGAGGAACTGCTGCCAGGCCAGGCGCAGATCGGCGTCGGTGCCCTGGGCGAAGCGAAGGACTTCGGGCTTGCGCTCGGTGGAGATGAGCGGCACGCGGCCGGTGCCTTCGATCTCGTCCTGCCACCAGCGGATGAGTCGGTCGTGCTGCGCGGGCGTGGCCTCATTGAGCCACAGCGCATATTGCGCGACGGAGTTGGCGGCGAGCTTGCCGGCGAAGCGGTGCGCGGCGAGGAACTGGTTGACGGTTTCGAACGCCACTTCGAGGGGGCCGAGGCCGAAGGGCGTGAAGGTGCGCGGGTTCATGCGGATGTACATCAGCTGCGAGTCGAGGAGGTCGACTGAAGCGGACTCCAGTTGGCTGGGCAGAACCTGGGCGTAGCGCGGCGTTTCGGGCTGGCCGTCCCATTTGCCGTTGATGCGGATGGAGGCGCCGTCCACGGGCCAGAGTTGCGCTGGGCGATCGGGCGAGCCGGTGGGCTCCATTTCGATGGCGCCGAAGCCGCCGGTGAGCGCGTCTTCGATGACCTGCTCGATGAGGGTGCGAAAGCTGTCGCCGGGGTTGGGTTCCTCGAGCGCGCGGCGGAGGGCGGCGGCGCGCTGCCTGGCTTCGGCCGGCTCGATTGCGGCGTGGCGGCGGACGCGAATCTGCCAGTCCATGGAGGCGATGCGGTCCTTGATGACGTTGATGGCGCGGCGCACGACGGGCGTCTCGGCGAAGCGGCGCAGGTTCGCCGGGGTGGGCTTGGGCAAGAGCTTCGCCGGGTGCTGCACGGGCGTGAGGATGGATGGCAGAGCGAGGGTTTTGCGCTCGCCTTCGGCCGCGATGGTCTCGGGCGGTACGCCGGTGGCGTTGCGCCACAGCGCGCGAATATGGGTGGTCAGCTTCACGGGTGGACTCCTTCTAAATGCAGGGATCAGGGACCAGGGATCAGGGATCAGAGAGCAAAAGCCACCTATTGAGCGAGTAATGGCTGTTGCGGGCGCTCCAAATACAAAGCGACCGCCCGAAGGCGGTCGCTGCTCTGATCCCTGTTCCCTGCTTTTGTTATTCCAGCCGCAGCTCGCGGCGTGCGGTCTCCGCGACCCTTGGCAGGTCGGAGGAGGTGAGGACGCGGATGGCGTGTTCCTCCATGGTTTCGATACCGAAGCGGTAAAGCTCCATCCGCTCCGGACTGTCGTCGCCGGTCCTGGTGATCTGGGCGGCGGGCTCGACGATTGCGGTCAACTCCAGCGATGCTTTTTCCACGCGCTCGACGCCTGCCCGCAGCGCGGAGGAGGAGAAGGCGAGTATCTTGGCCATCTCCACGCCCGCCTCGAGGCTGACGGCGTGAAACATCCTGATTACTCCGTTCTCCACCCCAGCAGCATGGACCCGCTGCTGGGGAGCCCGGTTCGGCCGGTACCCGGCATCGATGCGCAACGGATCGCCGGGCCGGGTATAGTCCGCGGCGCGGATCTGGTGGCGCATCAGATCCCAGACGCGCGCGCGCTCGAACTCGTCTCGCATGGCGGCCTGGAGAGCCGCGCGGCCGCGCAGCCGCGTCACGCGCTCGCGCGGCGGCGGCTCGACATACATGCGCATCAGCTCCTCCATTCCCGCCTGAAGGCTCTCGGCGAGATAAGCCTTTGGTTCCGTGATCTGCACGTTCAGCGACAGCGACTCATTCAGAATGCGGGTGAGCCTGCGCTCTCCCGCGGGCTGCGCGGCTTCGTCTTCAAGCCGGCGGCGAAGCTCCGCCTCCATGCCTTCGAGCAGCGCGGTGTCGGCCTCCGGATCGAGGCAGCGCACGCGGCGCCAGTCGCGCGTGAAGCGCAGGTCCAGCTTGCCGGCGCCGTTGTCCCCTTCGCGCAGGAGCACCCCGATGTGCACGAACTCGTTGCGCACGGGGTCGGGCACGTAGCGGACGAGCTGGAAGGCGCACTGGAGGCGGTTCGGCATTGGCTGTTCAGTTCACCCTGTTCTGGATGCTAGCCCCAAACGTGTGCGCGGGCCAGATGTCGGAGTGCACTTGGTTGGGGCGCAAGCCCCAATTTGGAAACGGGTTGCGATCGGAACGGCGAAAATCGTCGATCAGCTCGCGGATGCGGCGGCGCCGCGCGATCAATCTGTTCACGAGATCTTCCATCTGCGCCTGGTCGCCGCCGTACCACTCGGGAGGAATCTCGTTGGCGGCGTCCCAGAGCGTCGCGGCGGGGAGATTCTCCATGTGGCCTAGCCAGGGTTCGAAGCTCTCCCATCCGGTGATTCCCCGGTACACGTCGTTGCGGTGGTACACGCCGCGCAGCGGTATGTCGTCGAACTTCCAGTCCCCGGCATGAAAGCAATAGCCGAAGTCGATGAAGTGCGCGGTGTAGCGGCGCTCGCGCGGCTTCCGAGCATAGACCGCCTGGCGCCCGTTGGCGTTCCCCGTCCACTTGTCGAGGGCCAGAATGCCGGCGAATTGCGCCACGTTCTTGACCTCCGCCATCTGCTCCTCCGGCAGGTAGTCCACCACCTGGCCCGGCATCAGCCCGCCCACGAAACGCGACCCGAACTGAAGGCCCGGCGTGCACCGCGGCTGCGAACGGCCAAGGTCCATCGCCAGTTCCGGGGTGTTTTCGATGAGCCATGGTGTCACCTCGATGAGTTCGGCGTGCGGGGCAGTGAGCCCCACGGATGCGGCGATCCGCGAGGCCAACAATTCGTTGGCAAGCACACGAATGTGCTGCGGGTTGTTCTGAAACTTGACCACGTAAATGTGGGAGTCGTCGCACAGCATGAGCTGGCCCTGCGCGCCGCCGCGCATGCGGCGGATATGTTGAACTGCGGTGACTGCCAACCTGTACTCCGGTCCGGTGAGGGTAATTCCATTTTAGGTTGTCAATTGCAACAGGGACAAAGGGACATAGGGACTGAGGGACAAGGGCGCAATGGGAACAAGGGATGGCCGGGACTTACGCCATCCTTGATAATTCCCGAGCGCTTTTTGCTGTTTGTACCGCTTCATGCGGCCTCTCCAAGACTCGTCTTCTATGTCCCTGTGTCCCTATGTCCCTATGTCCCTGTGTCCCTCGAATACGTCCGCCCTTGCCGCGAGCGCGATGGCCATCGCCATGACGAGGTCGTCGTGCGTGCCGGCCTGCGCGCCGCTGCTGCCGTCGGCCCGCCGGACGAAGCTTCGGCACTCAGCGAGAAGGCGGCGGCTCATGAAGCAATTCGGCGCATCCACGAGCGCGGCATTGAGCCGCGAGATGGCCGCGGGCCGGCTGATCGACGTGGTGAGCCAGCCCGGCTGGCCGCCCTGCTGGTAGATCCGCGGGTAGCGGCATACCGACGCCGCCAGCGAGAGCAGGCCGCTGCCGTGGTTGTTGCGCTCAATGACCAGCAGCGCCTGGTTATATTCCGCGGCGAGAGCGGTGACGAACTCCGCAAGTTCACGGCCGCCGAGATGGCCGGCGAACTCGGCGCACTGGAATCCACTTTCCATGTCGACGACCTGGGCCGCGGAGTAGTCGCCGTTCGAGCCGCCTCCGGCCGGGTCGACGCCTACAACGTAGCGCCGCCCGCGCTGGGGCGGGAGCCAGATCTCGAGCTCACCGTTGCGCCGAGTCTCGACGGCCGGCGGCAGATCGGGCAGGCGGGCATCAATGGCGGCGAGTTCGAATACCGACTCGCCGCTTGCCAGAAAGCAGCTTTCCGCATCCTCTGCATACTCCTGGCGTGCGAGGCCGCTGAAGCTCGAGCGGACCTGGCGGCGGAATCCGATCTGGGCGAGGTCCAGACCTTCTCTCGCGCGGAGCCCCCGCTCCTCGTCTGTCAGCGACGCTTCCTCCACCGGCGCTGCGCGATATCCCTCCTCGAGCCACCAGGGAAAGAAGTGTCGCACCAGGCCGGTCTCCGTGGCCTTCTGCCACTCGTCGTAAAAGCAGCCGCCCACCCCTTCGGGCGTCGATTCGAGGATGGTTTCGGCGCCCGGCGCGAGCGCGGCGCGCAGGCCGGCAAGAATCTCCGCCGGATCGCCGGGCCAGCGTGCGAGCTCGGAGCAGTGCAGGTTCTGCACCGTGAGGCCGCGGCCGGCATTGCGATCGCCCGCGGTGACGACCCGGTACTGCGAGTCGAACTCCGGAAAGACGATCTGGCGCGAATTGGCGCGCGAGGTCGCGAGCGGCCCATTGCGAAATTCGTCGGGCAGCCAGTCGAGAAAGCGGTGAACGATGCGAAAGATTTCCTCGGCGGCCTCCTGCGTGTGCGCGACCTGCAGGGTAAGCGTCCCCGGCCGTGTGATGGTTCTCAGAAAGAATCGTCCCGCGGTCCATGTGGTCAACCCCAGCTGGCGCGCCTTCAGCACAATGTTGTTCGGCCCCCGCCGCTGCTCGAAGAGCCGCTGCGCCGCGTTGGCGGTCAGGGGACAAATCGAGCCGTCCCGCGCACGCACCCGCAGAAGTATCCGGGCAAGGCCGATGCCCACAGTCTCCCCATCGGAGCCGGCCAGGCAAGAGTCGAACTCCGTGCCGCACTGCAACAGCATCGACGCGACCTTCGCTTGCGGCGGCTCTTCCTTCGCGGGTGCCCGATCCGCGTGGCCGTCGACCTTCTCCGCTATCGCCATCTGTCAATCCTTCCCTCCGTGCCGCTGCGCCGCAATTTCACGCAGCGGCCCGATCGCCGGCTGCTCCTAGTTCGGATTCCCCACCAGCATGTATCCCCAGGTCAGCGAATTCGTGCTCGCCGCCGTGATCGTCACCGTGGTCCCCGAGACCGAGCACGCTCCGGCAATGGCAGTCGCACCCTGCGCGGTCGCAATGCAAACAGGGGAGCTCGTGTAAGCATTCCCGAGGGTTGGCGGCGAACAGGATGTCCCATTCGACATCGTGCATGTGCCGGCAAACGTGTTTGCCGCTCCCTGGTTGAATTGCCCGTCCACTTCAAACCCTTTGCTGCCCCATCCGGCCATCCGGACGCCGCTGCTGTTGGTCAGAACTCCCTGCTCGGCGTAGGAACCCTGTGCCTGGAGGATGGTGTTGTTGCCAGTAGCGGTCAATGACGCCGGGGTCGAATTGGTGCCAAACTGCACCGTTGCCTTCGCCAGGTTCACGTAGGTAGTGGAGACGCCGACGGCTTTGCCGCCCGCTGAGTCCAGCAACTCGAGGTTCTCGGTACCGCTTCCGCCACCCCGCAAATAGGTTCCGGTCGCGTTGCCGAACATTCCGGCTCCGTTGCTGTAAGGCCCGACGAAGAGAACATTGGGGACCCAGGCCGCCCCATGACCCACGGCAAATTGCGGCGTCTCGGACTGATCCAGCCAACTGCAGCCCTGCATCTCGTATCCCACCGACCCCACGCATATCTGCCTGAAATAGCTGACCCCGTTGTTTTCATAGGCGTCCATCAGGCCCTGGTTGCGCTGTCCGAATCGGAGGCTTGACACCCGCGTGAGAGTCTGACCCCAGCTCGAAACGCTTGCGTCCTGCACCGTGTCGCGCGTTGCGGTCTGGTCCAGCACCGGCCAGTCGTTGTTGCTCGCCGAGAAGTTCTGGAGTTTGAGGCTTCCCGCCTGCCCCATCGCCCACACCCCGATTGTCATTGCCCCCGCGGGCTCCGAAGCTGCGCCGCCAGCGGCGAATTCAACTTCTCCTCCGTCGAGCAGTGTGCGCTGCGCATAATTGAGCAGGAATCCGATGCCCACCGTTCCCGCGTACGATCCGCTGCCCGCGGTGCAGGTTTCGTCCGTGGCGGTTTGCGAGAACGTCACTCCGGCATTGGACGGCACCGTGGCAATTGACCATGGCACCACTGCCGCTTTCGCATTCGTCACCGTGAACGTCTCCGCGGTGCCCGGCGCATAGTAGGTGATGGTCGTGCCGCCGTTGCTCACCGTGTTCACCAGGACCGCGCCATTCGGGGTGTTGTCCGGCGGACGAGGCGCCCATCCCGTCAGGCTCGTGACCGAAATCACGGAGCCAGCCGAAACCGCCAGCGGGTAAGTAAGGTTGAGCGTCACTGTCCCCGTGGCGTCGCGGCTGGCGGAAACAACCGTGCTGATGGTGTTGACCTGCGTGGCAGGACAGGTTACGCCCGTGATGCTGACGAAGTGCCCCGGCAGGGCGGCGAAGATTTCCGGCGATCGCGCCGCGGTGGTTACCGTCACGGTGTTGCCCGCGCGGGATACCGCGGTGATCGCGGCGTTCCAGAGATTGGTGGATACGTTGTAGTTCTGGAACACGTTGTCGGCTGAGGCTATGGCGCTGCTGTAGACGCCCACTCCCACGCCCACATAGTTCGCCGTGACGTCCGCGTTGCGGAAGGTGTGCGAGGCGTCGGCTTTGCCGCCCGGCACTTCAATGTCGAGTGCGGTATCGCACCCGGTTGAATCGAGAAAATCCGTGATGCCCCAGCCGTTGGTTCCCGACGATGAATCTTCGAAACGCACGCCGATCTGGCCGAGCGCGTTTCCGCAGTTCACCTTGATCTCCGAAAGGTACGGGTTGAACGTGGATCTCAGATCGAGCACCACCGGCATCGAGGCATTGCCATTGAGCCTTACTCCCTCCATCTTGAATCGCTGCGGATTGTGGTTGATTCCATTGCCGATCTGTACGCCTATGCCGGAGAATCCGGCGGCCCAGGTCCACGTGGTAGCCGGAGCCGCCCCGTTGTCCGGCGACCCCATTCCGGTGACGTGAAAGGAGTCTGCCGACGCCAGGACCTGGCCGCCCCAGGTGATCGTGCTGGGAGACGTATGCGAAATCGTCACCGCCGGGTTGCTGACCGTGAGGCCTCCTGCGCAAGCCGATGGCGATCCAAGGGCGGTGCTTTGCAACGTCGCGCCGCCTGTCGCCCCGTTCTCCGCGTTTTGCATCTGGGCGCATACGTCCGCTCCCGGCTGCGCGGCCACGTTCACCACGCCGTTGTTCGTTGCCGCGGAGAGGGCGCCGGGGAACGTGACCAGGTTGGCTGAGCCGTTTCCGGTCGAGGTCGCTCCATTCGCCGATAAGGCGGCGTTCGCCGTGCTCTGCGCGATGTTGGCGCTCGACTGCGCCGCTGATGCGGCCGCTCTGGCGGTGGCATCATTGGCTGCGCCGGTGAGCGCACCCTGCTGCGAGGTGGTCTGCACGCTCGAGTCGGCGAAGGTGAGGCCCGTGCCCGCAACGCTGGCGATTGTGCCGCATCCAGAGCCGGTATTGGTGATGAATCCGGAGTTGTCGATCTGAAGGCAGTTCTTCGCGGAGGCGGCGGCAAGCCCGGGGAACTTGATCGATGTGGGGCTCGTGAATCCCGCGTAGAGCGTGGAAGAGTTGCCGCCGTAGATGTTGAAGGCCGCGCCGGAGCCGGTCTCGTAGTTAACGCGCACCGCGCCGCTGGCATTTGACGAGTTGATATACGTGTCGCCGGAGTTGTTCGATTGATAGGCTTTGAAGCTGTCGACGCCGCCCACCGCGGAGTTGAGCGCCCAATTGTTGCTTGCGTCCTTGAGCATGTACCACTGGCTGGCGCCGTTGTAGTCCTTGTAGGTGTAGGAGGCTTTCTGGCTCGAAGTGAGGCCGGGCCACAGGTAGTAGTCCGCCTCGGCGTCGGCGTTGTTGCGCACCGTCATGGTTCCGGCGGACTGCGACGTGCCGCCAACCATGAGCGAGCCGTTGAACTGCGCATTGCCTGCATTGCTGACGGTGGCGACCGTGGACCCTGTCGCGCCGCCGGAGCCGAAGACCACGCCGCCGGTTCCGGCGTTTGCAGATCCGTTGAGCACGACGGCGCCGGTTCCAGCCGAGTTGATGACGGTCTGGTTGTTGGTGCTCGACTGGCCCTGGTTGTACTGGCCGATCGAAAGGCGGTAGACGCTGTTGAGCTCGTCGAGCACCTGGTAGAACTGTTGCCCGCCGGCGGCGTCGCTCAGGCCGGTAGTCCAGCGGTAGCCGGTGTCTGTCTGGTAGCGGTTGAGCAGGCCGCGCTCATTACCGCTTCCGATTCCAAGGCGGTAGTGGTTGGTCAGCGTCGCATCCTGCTGCGAGCCGTACCAGTCACCATTCAGTCCGTTGAAACTCCGGTGAAATGTATCGAGGAAGCTGTTGCGCGTGCCGTTGTCGGTGAGCTTGCCGGTGAACATAGTGCCGCCGGTCATCCAGTTGTTGTAAGAGCTGCCCGCATCCGCAACAACCTGGCTGGTCGAGTTCTCGTTGCGAAGGCCAACGATGGTGTTGTTCTGGGCATTCGGACCAAGGTGCATTGCCGTCGAGCATGATTCGACATCTCCGCCGGTGAATGTGTTGCCGTCGCCGGCAAGCAGGTTGATCCCGATCGTTCCGCCGATTGGATTGCCGTTTGTGGTGGGGCAGTCGATGTGCAGGCGGACAAACGTGGTGGCGTTGAGCCAGTCGGTCGTGGCTGGATTCGCGATCTGATGTCCGACGGCGTTAATGGCGGTCTGGAACCCGGTCAGCTGAACGTCCTGCACGGTGCCGCCGGTGTAGTTGCCGGTGCCGTCGAAAGTGATGCCGGTCTGGTTGGCATTGCCAAGCAGGTAGAGGCTTGCGAGCGAGATCTCCTGAGTGCGCCAGATCGCAATGGCCTGCGCGGTGGAAGAAGTGGCCGACGTGGTGTTGATGGCGACGTTGTCGAGATGAAAGCCCTGCGTGTCGGCGGCGTAGGAGGAATCACCGACCTGGAAGAGCGGCGCGGAGCCGGAATATTGGAACAGAGTCCCGCCCTGGCTGCCGCTTGCCGTGCTTGTCCCGCGTGAAGCGCATCCGTGCAGCGTGACGTTGCGTGTGCCAGCGGGAATCACGAGCGAGTTGGCCGTGACGATGGTGGCGCATGGCAGGTAAATCGTGACGTTGGGCGTGGCGATGGTCAGGTTCGAGGCCATCGTGAGCGAACCGGTGAAGTTTCGTGCGTCGCACGTTCCGCCGTATGTGGCGTTGAGGTTGCTGAGGCACGACTGCAGTTTCGCGCCGAAGTCGGCTCCGGTAGATTGGTCGGCCTGGTAGACAGCGCCGAAACGCTGCGCGGTAAGCGGGCCGGTGACGACTCCGCCGCCGGAGGGCACCGCCTGCGCGAATTCGTCGTCGACATAGCGCTTGGTAACGGCCTGCGTGGGAGACGATGGATCGCCGCTGAGAAACAGCGGGCCATTCAGTGTGCCTCCGCCCGACGTGACCACGCTCTGGCTGAGCTGCTGGATGGACTGGTCGACGTAGCTCTTGCTCACGGCCTGCACTGCCTGGGCGGCGGGCATCAACTGCGCGCGCACCTGTCCGAGAGTGGCCTGCGCGGCCGCAGGGACGACCCAGTACTCGGTCGACGTGGAGCCGTCGCTGAGGTGGTAGACGGCCGTGTAGTAGAGGCCCGCCGGATTAGCGCCAACGTTGGGGGCGAGGTTCACGCTGACGAAGCCGTCGGCGCCGATGCTGACGGTATTGCGGCCCGAGGCGATGGCCTGGCCGGCGGCGGTGGTGAAGGCGGGCCAGGTGAGTTGCAGAGTTCCCGAGCCCGGAGCGCCGTTGGCAAAGTAGACCGTTCCCTGGACGGTGGTGGTGCTGACGCCCTGCGCGCGCGCGGGCAGCACCGCGGCGGCGGCGAGAGCGAAGAGGAGAAGTAACACTCCGGGACGATTTTTACTGTGCGAGGTGAGGATCATTTTTGAGTCTTCTTTCGTGGTTTGCGCAAGAGGCTCGCGGGATTTTTTCTGAGGCGGAGGCGCCAAAAAAAAGGGCTTTCGGCACGCGCTTCGCATTGCGCGAAGGCGGCCAAAAGCCCCGAGGAGAAAATTCTGCTCAGTTGGTGCTGCGGATCAGTTGGCGTCCGGCTTGCCGCGGTTGGGCGGTTCCTGATTTACGCGCGGAGGGTTCCCGGCCTTCGGCCGGGCGCGCGACTGCGCGTCCTTCTCAAGTTCGCTCCTCCAGTTCTCGACGAAGTACATGATCGAGCCCGGCTCTTCACCGCCTTCGACGGATTGGGAGCTCAGGGCAAGATCGAAGAGAATCTGCGCGCTGCTTGCGTTGCCTTTAAGCGACTCTTTGGCGAGCGCGTCGGCGATCTCACTGCCTTTATCCGCGACTGCGTCGTCGGCGGCCTTGCCGAGTTGCTGGACGCCGGGCCCCGGGGCTCCGCGGCGCGCCGTGAATCGGCCCGCTCTTGAATTGTTTGAACTGTTCCGGCTCATTGTTTCCCTCTGCCTTTCCGGACTCTCTGCGCGGCCCAATGGGCTGTCGCAAAAAAAAACGGAGATCCCGAGCGGAATCATCCGTTCAAGCCCCGATTGCATGCGCATGCGGACTCGATCACGCGCCGCGGCGCGCAGCCTTGGGCTGACACTTGCTGGTTGTCAATTCGGTATTTGCTTTGCAACGGGCCGAAGGCCGCGGAGACAAATCGGTAGTCTTTTTCTTCGGAAAAGAACTCAGGCGTTCCCGGCGGGAGGAGCGCCTCATCCCGGCTGATTTTCTTCTTTTCTCAACCCTATGATTTAAGGCTAGCAGGTTCGAAAAGTGGATCGGCCAACTCTACAAACTTTTTTTGAGAGAGTTTTCCACAGGACAGCAGATAGAAATGCCAAGAGTTATTGAGTTTTCAACATTTCCACAGGCAGCCGGAGGGACTTGACAAGAATTTTGGACCTGCACCGGAAATGGTGCAGACCGCAGAAATCATGGGCCAGGGTCAGGGACCGCGGCTCAGTTCTTCGGTCAGCATTGCCAGCCCGCGGCGCTCACATGTTTTTGAGGCTGGGCATTTCGGCTGCATTCAGCCATTGACTGAGGAATTGCGCCTTGGCTCTCCCGGCTTGGGGTATCCGCCTGAGCGCCTTGAACGCCTGCCAGGTGCCGTAGAGCGAGAAAGAGTCGTTCGGGTGCAGCTTCAGGTTGCTCTTGAAGACATTCAGAGCCTCGAGCGGCTTCTTGTCCAGCATGAGCGCCGCACCCAGAGTCACCCGCGAATAGACATACCAGCCCGGCGGCTCGTCGTAGTTCAGCAGGTCTTCCATGGCGACGGCGAGCCGCGCAAACTCCACTGCCTGCGCTGTCCGGCCCTGGCGGAGCGCAATACGCGACAGAACCCGCCAGTGAATGACGGCGAGAATGTCGGCCGCCGGGTTGTTGCCCCAGCCCACATTTGCTCCGGCGGCGCAGCCCGCAGCCATGTTGTACGCGTAGAGATTCTCATTTACCGGCTTGCCTTTTTCGGCGTCCACCATGGTCTGGCCCGCGTACCAGACCGCGCTGGCCATCTTGCGGTCGAGCTTGCCGCAGAAGCCGTCAAGGTGCGGGTCCGGCATCGGCTGCTGCGGCGGCGGAATGCTGGCCAGATAGTCCCATTTGCCAAAGCGGATGGCGAACATGGTGCGCGTCGTCAGGTAGTGCTCGAGCCCGGCCTCGCCGCCGATAAAGCTGGCGGCGTTGCGTTCCGTCCGCTCGGCCATCGTGCGCGCATCGTCCCATTTCCCCTGGTTGGTGTAGCCGACTCCGAGGAACAGCATGTCGTGGCTCATGTAGTGGCCGACCAGCAGCGCATTGCAGGCATGCAGATCGTTGGGCATTGTGCATTGCGTGGCCCACCACTGATCCGCATCGACCGCGCTCTTGTTCGCGGCCACCACGCCCGGCCAGTCACCGTCGCGCAGGAATGCATGCGCCGGCATGTGGCGCAGATGCGGCGTGCGCTTCGGCGCATCCTGGACGAGGACTTTTGCCGAAGGCAGAGCCAGCACCGCATCCGCGCGCGGACCCTCTTCCATCGCGTGAATATAAAAATGATTCAGGCCCAGGTGGCGCGCAAAGCGCGGGTTTTTGAGCGCATTCTGAAGGACCTGGATGGCGAGGTCGATCTCATTCGACTTCTGTCCCCAGATCGTCCACCAAAGCCACGGGCGCAGATTCATCAGCGAAACGACATACAGGGCGGCCACATCCGGATCGGGATCCGGCGATTTGACAAAGAGCTCGTTGTACGCGCCCCGCATGGCCAGCATGTAGGGCACGCTGAGCTGCGCAGGATCGCGATGCTCCGGAGCCGTCGACTCATCGAGGCCGTACCGCTTGCTCAGCGCGTCGATGTAGATTTGCTCCGGATGAGACGCCTTGCCGGCGTGCTGCATTGCCAGCTTTGTTTGTTGTACGGCCAGCTCCATGCACGGATCGTCGATGGGGATGTTGAGGTCGCCACCAGCGGACAGTGCAACGCCCCAATACCCCATCGCAAGGTCCGGATCCTTTTCCGTCGCCATGTGGAATGAGCGCATTGCCGAGACAGTGTCGAAGCCGTAGTAGAAGGTAAGGCCCTGGTCGAAGAATCCCTGCGCTTCGGGCACTTTCGCGGAAACGGGATGGTGCAGGGTTCCGATCAATTCCGACGGAAACAAGTCGATTTTGTCGTCCCATCCGCTTCTGCAATTGGTCTCGATCGACTCATGCGCGTGCATCACCATGGTGTGCTGCGCGGGTGCGACGGCGCAGATGCTGAACAGCACACCGCACACAACAGCAAGCGCTTGCGAAAGACGCATCAGTGGCCTCCGTTTCAGGTATTACAGAAGTCCGTGGCTGCCCACGGCGCCAATTCTGCTCTCCGCCCGGCGGTACTTGCGCAGTGTCGGCGGCGGCTCAGCGAGGCGTCTCAACTGCGGCGCCAGGTCGTGCTGCGGAATCACCACTTCGACAAGGGTCGGACAATTCGATGGACTCTTGAGAGTGTTGAGGAAATTCAGCAGCTCGGTCGTCGTGGTTACGCGGGTGCCCTGCGCGCCGAAGGCTTTCGCAAGCGCCATGTAATCCCACTCGGGCAGAATGTCGTAAGGCGCGAACTGCCCGCCGGGGTCAAATGCCTTGAGATTCACGAAAGCCTGCTCGATCGCGTAGCCCTGATTGCTCATGACGAAGATCACTGCATTGCTTTTGGCGCGCACGAGGCTCGAAATCTCCTGGCACACCATCATGAATCCGCCATCGCCGGCAACTACGAGCGGACGCTTCCCCGTTCCCAGGCCTACACCAAGCGCACAGCCGGTTTCATGCCCGAGCGATCCCCATGCGGCCTGCGAGACAAATGAATTGGGCGGAAGCCCGAACAGATTGCCAAAGACGTAGAGCGAAGTGCTTTCACCAAGCACCAGGACGCTCTTTTCACGCAGGCGGTTCCCTTGCAGGAACGTGCCGAGCGTTTCGTAGAATGTTTCGTAGGTCAGCTTTGTCCCAGGCTTTGGAATCGGCAGCAAGGGGGCATAAGGCGGGTCTGGCGGATAGGGCTTGGGCGGCAGCGGAGCCTTCTTGAGCGCAGCGTGAAATGCCGGAAGAAAGTCCGCCAGCTCGACCGTCGGAAAGTAGGAGATGCCCACGCGCGTCTCGCCCTGGCTCACGCGGATCATATTCGCAAAGCCCGAGGCCATCAGCCCGAGGTAGTCGTCAGTGATGACGGTTCCCAGCGCGATTACGCAGTCGCTGCCCGTGACCAGCTCGTTGGTTGCAGGTATAGACGCAGGACCGGCATAAGTGCCGGCGAACAATGGCTGTTTTTCATCGAGTACGGTCTTGCCCAGGGATGTGGTCGTGAACGGAATGCGGGTCAGGTCCACCAGCCGCTGGGCATCGGCCTGGAGCCCGAAACGCTGCAGTTCGACGCCGAAGAAGAATACCGGGTTCGCCGCGGACGCAACCATCTGGCGCGCGGCCTCCACCGCGGATGCGAGCGATTTGGGATCGCTGTAAGCGCGTATCGGCTGCAATTTGCCGGAAGGCCGCGGGCAGGCCTGGGTCCAGACGTTGTTGATGATCTCGATGTACACCGGCCGGCGGTGGGTCAGCATGGCAGTCAAGGCGGAATCGATTGCGGCCGGCGCAAGACCCGCGTTAGTGATCACGACTGAAGCTACAGTGACCTGCTCGAAGACCCTCTGATCGGCGAGAAGCTCGCCGGTGGAGTGGTGGAACAGGATGTTCTGATGCTCTTCGAGGAGGCGGCTCGACGCATTGGGGCTCGACGAGATGATTGCGACCGGCGCGAATTCCACGTACGATCCCGCAACGCAGTTCAGCAACGAGAATGTGCCCACGCCGTACTGCACGCAGGCCGCGCCCGCACCTTTCAGCCGAGCATAGCCGTCGGCGGCGTACCCGCAGCCGAGCTCATTGATGTTGGGCACGCGCGTGATACCGTCCGTCGCGTCCAGCACGTCGAGAAATGGCGCGCAGTAGTCGCCGGGAATCGTAAACACATGCTCGATGCCGATCTCGATCAGCCTTTCCGTGAGATAAGCAGCTACCGAAAACAAAGTTTCTTTCTGTGCGCTCATGGCTATTGGATCGGTCCTTCCTTAAGGCAGTTGGGAATGACGTCCGTGAAGTCTCCGGTCTGCTTGTTCACCGGGACGCACGCGGCCTGGTTTTCATGGATGTTTCCGCAGCCCTGCCCCGGATTCGCCTTCGGACACGGGTTCGGCATCAGGGTGTTTCCGTATAACTTGAGCCACTGTGGCTGCTTCAGGCCGAAGAAGTCCTGCAGTGTCGACTCCGCCGTATCGAGCGCACCCTCCACCCACCCCTGGCCATAGGAGTACGCTTCGCCCACGATGTGTATATCGTGCTTTGCGACCGGCTTGCGCATCTGGCACATCACCTGGTCGAGCCGCACCCCGGCCTTCCATTCGTGCCAGCCGCCGCCGTACGGATCGTCGTTCCACGAGTGGTAGACCGCTGCATACGGCAGCGGAATCTCCGGCAGGCCGTGCACCTCTTCGACCTGCTTGTGAGCCACGCGCACCATCTGGTCGGTGGCCGGCATGTCGCTGGGGTCGAGAGCATTTCCTTCATCCTCTGCGCCGCACGAAGGCCGAAAGCCCGCATAAGGCTCGCCTTGCTCCAGTCCTTTCCAGAACGGCACGGTCCCAATGTCGTTGTACGAGGCCATCAGCAGCGAGTTGAACCACGGCTTGCCACCCGCCTGCTCAGCCTCCGTGCCGAAGTAGTAGACCTGCCGCACCGGCAAGTCTGTGACCGAGCGCCCCGCAACCAGGCCCAGGGCTCTCCACCACGGGCGTTCGTAGGCAAGAAACAGCTTGAATGCGCTCTGGATCAGCACCGACGGAATGTTCTCCTTGAGCCACTCGTCCTGGAAGAACTCGCTCTCGATCAGTTCCAGCGAGCGCCGCGGCATGGCCAGAATGATCTTTTTCGCGCGCACTACCATTTGCTTCCCGGCTTGCCGCACAGCTGTCTTGTGTTTCTCGGTCACCGTCGGTTCGAAGTAGAGCGTGTAGGGGAATTCGCCTTTTCCTAACTCGATGCGCGCCAGGCGATGATTCATAACGAGCCGTTCGTTCGAAGCCATCTTTCCGGGCATGTCTACGAACTGCTTCACCAGGGTGATGGGAAGCTGGTCGTACCCGTCTACCAGCGTCAGGAACTGTGTGTCGTCGCCGTACTCCGTGGCCGGAAGCTGCGTAACGGCGTTGGCATTGGCGACGTTCGCCTCGTAGCCGCCGGCGTCCTTCATGAACTGGTAGCCCTCGTTGCTCAGCACGCGGTAAAGCAGGTTCCAGAAACCGAACTTGTACATAGGCTGGCCGAAGACATGGATCTTCATCTGGTCGCACAGGCTCAGGCTTCCGAAGTTCGGATACAGGTTGTTCATCACCTGCACCTGGAGCTGCGTCGGCCCCATGCCGCGCTCCGGCCACCCCAGGTTGTACGGGACCTTGTCTGGATCGGCCAGCTCGTGCAGCCTGAGATGCTTGCCGCGAAGATAGAACAGGTTGCAGTTGGCCCCATTCACCTTTGAGCCCATGGGGAACGGGCGTGTCGCGAGTCCGAGATGCTCCACGACACTGGTCACCACGGGGTGCGACTCCGCGATATAGCGCATGCCGCCCACTTCGGCCTTCACATTGGGCAGGCCCTTCATGGTCACGGTGAACAGCCTGCCGCCGATGCGGTTGCTGTACTCAAACAGGGCGATACGGCTCTTTGTTCCCTGCGCTTCCTGCAGGCGCCACGCGCTGTACGCGCCCGACACACCACCGCCAACCACTGCGACATCAAGGTCCATGGATTTCCTCGCGAAAAGAGATATTCGTGCGTGAAATGTTCAACGCAGGCGCGCTCAGGGAAAGATTGGGGAAAGTGAAAGTTGCGGCAATCCGAACTTCGCACGCACGTCAGCGGGGGAGAAGACTGCGCGCTCTGCTTTGCGTCTGCCGAAGATGAATGTACTACGGCGGCGCCGGAAATGCGCAACTGTTTTTCGCAGGATCGGAATAGCGGCCGCTACGGCTTAACGCCGTCGCCAAGTTCCGATGCGGATTCCTCGTCGAGATAAATCGTCACATCAGGATGGGTGCGCAGGATCGTCGCCGGACAATGCGCGGAGATAGGATCGCTCAGGGCGCGCCGCACGATGGCCGCTTTGCGCTTCCCCGGCACCGACGCGAAGAGCTTCGGCACCTTGAGGATCGTCGGAATCGTCAGCGTTAGGGCCCGCTCCGGCACCCGATCGATGCAGGGGAACCAGCCCTCCGCAACCTGCTGTTCGCGGCAGGCTCGATCGAGCGTGACAATCTTTATCGGCTCGGGGTCATCGAAATCGGCTTCGTGAGGATCATTGAATGCAATGTGCCCGTTTTCCCCGATGCCCATCAGGCATAGCCGCGGATCAGCCGCTCTGAGCGTAGCCATATATTCGCGCTGGACCCGCTCGAGATCCGAGGCGTCGCCGTTCATTTCGTGAAATGCCGCCATCGCGACGCGGCTCGTGAGATTCTCGCGCAGATAGCGCCGGAACGAAGCCGGATGGTCCGCATCGATGCCGATGTACTCATCCATGTGGAAGCCATGAACCTTATCCCACGGCAAGTCAGGGATTGAGGTCAGCGCGTGCAGAGTCTCAATCTGCGAAGCTCCCGTAGCAAAGATCACGCCGATGACGGTCCGCTCCGCACTCAGTTTTCGCAGCGCTGCCGCAACGGCTTCCGCCGCGGCAACTCCCGCAGCTTTGGCGGTCGGGTAGACTCGTACGTTCATTCTGCTTGTTGCTCGACTGTCTTCCAATCTCCCTCCACCAGCATCATAGGCTTGCGGCCGCGAACCTCCGCCGTTCCTCAAGCCGCCGGTAGAATCCAGTGAAGAGGCCGAATTCTGGGTACCGATCACCGAACCCGGCGAGAGTTTCTCCGCGGAGCCGGGCTTGCGGCGGTCAGCGCCGCAGCCGTTCCGGTGTGGCTAGGCGAGACACAAGGTGCGCTGGCCGCTGTACAGTCTGCCGTTCCGCCACGACAAATTCGCGGGCTGATGGTCGATGCAGGACGTGTTCCCGAGAAGATCGATTACTACCACCGCGTGATCGGCTTCTGCGCTGATTGGGGATTCAACACACTTCACTTTCGCCTGGCAGACGACCAGGGATCCGCGCTTCGCTTTGCTTCCGTCTCCGGTCTGATCACCCATGAGAATGCATTTACCCCGCGACAGCTGAGCGATCTTGCCGAATATGGCCGGACCCATGGCGTCGAAGTGCTGCCCGAGATTGAGTCGTTCGGACACACCGGGTACATCACGCGCTCGCCCGCGTTTGCCCACTTGCTGGACAGCGACCCCAGCGGCTCCTCCGAGTTTTCCGGCGTCAGCCCTGTCGATCCCGCAACGCTCGAGCTGATGACAAAGCTTTACGGAGAAATTGCGTCGATCTTTCCCTCGGTCTACCTCCACGGCGGCTGCGATGAGGTGAACTGGGGCGGCTCCGCGCGCTCCCGACAGGCGCTCAAGAGCCGAAGCCGGGCGCAGATCTGGGCCGGCTATCTGAACGACTTGAACCGCGCCGCCGTGGCCTTGCACAAGGAACTGATCGTGTGGGGCGACTTTATCCTGCACAAGGAACCAGAGATCCTCGGCCTGCTCGACAAGCGCATCATCATCATGGACTGGGACTACTCAGAGAAGAGCAGGGCCCCGCTTCATGACACGCTCAAGAGGATCGCCGCTCACGGCGCCCGGGCCATCGGAGCCCCCGCGCTCTCCTGCTACCGCTGGGGCGCGCGAGTTGGAGCGGACCAACTGCGCAACGTCGACGCGTATGCGGACGCATATTTTGCGTCCAGCGAACCGGCGTCGCTCGGCGTAGTGGTCACCAACTGGATTCCCAGCCGCTACGTCCAGAATTCCATTTGGGACACCTTTGCCTACGCCGCAGTCTCTCTCAATCAGGGAAGCGCTACCGCGCAATCCTCGGCCTTCCGGCGATTCGTCGAGAAGCATTATCAGGCAGCCTGGAACGACCAGTGGCGAGAGGTCTTCGATACGCTCTACAACGCCGCCCCCAGCTGGCAGGGAGACCGGGCCGAATCCCGTCAAGGGCTCACGCTGCAAGTACCCTGGAGCACCGATGCAGGGCTGAAAGCTGCTGTGCGGTCCGCGGTCACCGGTCAGAATCCGTTCACGCGCCTCTCCAATCTGCTGGTTGTGCTCGAGCCATCGGTCTTGACCAATCTCTCCGATTTTCAGGCCTTCGCTCTTTGCATCCGGTACTTGGAGAGAACGTTCTGGCGTGAAAGCGTTGTGGCAGAGCTGGCATCGCACCAGCCCCTCGACCGCGCGAAAGCCCGGTTGCTGATCCAGGCGATTGCGGCCCGCGATCAGGCTCTCGCAGATGCGCTCACCAGCGACTGGAATGCGGGACGTTTCGCGGATGCTCCAGCGGCATCGCAGCCGGTCTTCGGCTTGCAGCCGAAAGACCAGATGCTCTTCCAGTGGAAGGCCGCTGCGCGCTACTCCGCCTCGCTCGCCGAAGCCCCGGATCACTTCTGCGCATTGCTGCAGAGATAACAGGTCAAGCGATCCGTGCAGGCAAACGCCTGCGGCTGGTGCACACGCAGACATTGTCGGCAATGTCTGCGTGCGCAATCGCAAATCAGAACCGGAAGATGCCGCGCACCTCAATCTGCCTCGGCAGGTTGGCGGTCTGGCTGGTTGTCCCGAACGTGGTGTCCTGCACGCCCGTATCCATGCCGACCCACGCCGGATGGTTGAACACGTTGATGAAGATGCCCTGCAGCGTGAAGTTCATCTGCTCGTGAATCGGGATCAGCTTGGTCAGCGACATATCGGTGCTGATCCACTTGGGGCCGTGCAGCCACAGCAGATCGCCGATGGTGCCCGCATTGAAATTCGGCGAGATATAGGAGGTGTTCGCCTGGCCTGATGCGGAGATATACTTCGCTGGCAGCAGACTCCTGCGAGGCACGCCCGGACCCGCCGAGTACACGCCGACAGCGTGCTTCAGGGTCGAGTAGCTGGTGTTGGTGAGCGTAATGCCGCCGTCGTTCTGGTTGAACGTCTGCGTGCCTCCTGTAAACAAGTAGGGCGCGCCGCTCTCCCAGGTCAGGATGGTGCCGAGCGTCCAGCCGCCGATGATGGCGTTCGCAATGGGGTTGTGGTTGAAGTACTCCTGGCCGTGGCCGAACGGGAAGTCGTAGATGCCGCTTGCGTGCAGGGTGTGGCGGACGTCGAACGAACTGGGGAAGTAGCTCAGGTGCTTGTTCCGCAGCGTGTAGAAGCCCGGCGAGCTGTTGCTGCCGCCGAGATAGTTTCCTGAAGGGCCGAGCGGCTGGCTGTTGCCGCCGCCGCCATAGTAACCCGGCGTAACGCTGCCCTGGACGTTGTTCCCCAGCGAGTGTGCAAGGGAGTAGTTCACGTCGAACTGCATGCCGTGGTTCAGGCTCTGCCTGAAATCCGTTTGCAGCGCGTTGTAGTTGGAATAGCCGGCGTTCTCCATCTCGATGATGGCGCTAGAGCCTCCCGCATACGGGTTCGGCTGGAAGACGTTGATCGGGTAAGATCCGGTGCCGCTCGCGCCCACGGCCGCGCAAGGGCTGAAGTTGGCAGCGCCTACGAGCGAGCAATAGTAGCTGGGGTTGCCTGCCAGCGAGGTGGCGAAGGCGCCTGCCTGCCCTTGCTGCAGCCACGTGATGAACTGGCCATTGGTGTAGTTCCCCGCGGCGCCCGTCGCCGCAAAGGCCGAATCGAAGAACGGAGTCGGACTCCCGCCCTGGAACGTTGTCCCGCCGGACGCGGCCAGGTTGGCTTGCCCCGCCTGGAAGTCCTTGAGGAACCCGTTCTCGAAGATGTTCGTCTCGTTATAGTTCACGCCCAGCCACTGATCTTTGGACACGTTGCCCACGTAGCGCACTTCCAACACGTTGTTCTGCCACAACTGGCGCTGCACGCCTACTTCCCACGACTGGACGTAGGGCTGCTTGATGTGCGGGTTGAACGTGAGGTACGACGTGCCGGTGAAGGCCTGGCTCGCCATCGTGATGATGGGCGAATACGGGTTCGGCGAAGTGGAGAGGGTCGGCGGTATCGGGTCGCCGAGCAGCAGCGAGCCTGCATTGTAAAAACCGGCGCCGGGAGGCGTGCCGCTGGGCGCCACCGGATTCGTAACGAAGTAGGTGTTGAAATTTGCGCCGTTGTTAGAGCCGAAATTCCAGAAGTTCTGCGCGCCCTCGGTGTAGTTCTTGAACGTGTAACTGGCGCGGATCACGGTCTTGCCGTCCCCGGCCAGCCGGCTCAACCATGAATCGCCGCCGCCGCGTGGATTCCAGGCGACGCCGACGTTGGGTTGGGGATGTACGTACGTCGGAGCGTAGCCCTGCCGCGCCGGACCTTCGACGGGGTTCTGCACGCCGCCGAGATTGCCCGGCTGGAAGATGGCGCCCACCGGCGTGGGCCCCCAGAAATTCGGGATATCGGGATGGGTATAGAATCCGGTCTCGTCTGTCGAAGCCCCGGTGAAATCCCAGCGCAGTCCATAGTTCAGCGTCATCGATGGCTTCATGCGCCATGAATCGGCAACGAACAGCGCAGTCTGGGTGAGCCGCTCATGCAGGTTGAATGAGATGCCCGGCTCAAACTGCTTCGACTTGTAGTTGATGAACTGGCCGAGGCTGTAATAGGTCATGCGGCCGTTGAGCGTCGCGTAAAGCCCTTCCACGTCGCCGGGCGCATTGGCGGGAGCGTCTGCGGGAAGCGAATTGACCAGCGCACTGGTCACCGGATCACCCCCGGAAATGTAATTCACGCCGATGTACGGCACGAATTGGTTGTTGTAGTAGTGGTCGATTTCAGTGGCGGCTTCCACGCCGAACTGGAAGCTGTGCTTCCCGTGCGACCACGTGGTGTCGTCCTTGATGGAAAAGACAGGATAGTACGAACCACCCTTCAGGCTGGCGAACCCGTTAACGCCGCTGTTCAGGCCAAATCCAAATGCGAGCTGCCCCTGCTCCACCATCGCGTCCGTTGGCGTGTCGAGCCCCTGCGAGTTATACGTGAACGAGTCGTAGAGATAGCCCACGCGGAATGCATTGACCAGGGTGGGGCGAACATTCCAGTCGAACCCGGCAACGATCTGGTAGTTCCGCTCGACGTTGCTGTACGCCTGGTTGGCATAAAGAGGGCCGGGGAAGGGCGCAGCGCCCTGATTCGTATTGTAGAAATTCGATTCGTTCGCAGAGCCGGTCAGCCGGAAGTTCGGCGTCACGTTGTAGTCGATCCGCAGCGTGGGAAACTTCTCGACCGTGTAGCCCTTGTTGAGAAAGTTCAGCGTCTCGTGGTTCAGGTCGAGCGGGCTGAGCGTGCCCAGGTTATAGGTCGACTGGATATTCGCGAGATCCTGCGCGATCAGCGGATTGATGGTCGCCGTGCAGGTGGAGCAGCCTGCGCTCGCGCCCGCCTGCAGCACGTTGACCGTCTGCACGTTGCTTGAGTCGGTGGGGATGTAGGAATAAATCCCGGACAGCGCCGCCGGAGTGGCGACGGTCGTGCTCGCCGTGTTCTTGAACGGCTGGCGGAAGTTCGCAAGGCTGGCGAAGAAGAAGAGCTTGTCCCGGAGGATTGGGCCGCCGACGCTTGCGCCGAAATCATTGATGATCAGCTTGCCGCGCGGCAGGGCGGTCGCGTTGTTGTACCAGCTGTTTGCGTTCATCGCGTCATTGCGGAAGTCGTCGAACACCTCGCCGTGAAATTGATTTGAGCCGCGCTTGGTGACGAAGCCGATATCCATCGCCGAGGTGCCGCCGTGCGTGGCGTCCAGCTCGCTCGTCTGGACGGTCATCTCCTGCACGTCTTCCAGCCGGTTCTGAAGCACCGGTCCATTGGTGTTGAAGCCGCCGGTCTTGAAGCGGTTCGTCACTGTCGAAAACCCATTCATGCTCGCATTCACGGCTCCGCCCGGCAGGTTGTCGAAGTTGTTTCCCACCGCGCCCGGCACAAGGAATGCCAGCGTGAATGCGTCGCGCCCGAACACCGGGAGGTCCTGAACCTCCTTAAGATCGATCGTCGTCGACAGGGTGTTGTCGGTCGTGTCGAGGATCGGCGCAGTTTCACTGGAGACCGTGACTGTCTGCGTCTCTGTGCCCACAGCCATCGTGACGGCGAGATCCGTCACCTGGTTCGTCTGAATTGTGACCGAAGGGTAGACCTTGGAACTGAAGCCATCTCTCGTCACCGTCAGGCTGTACTTGGCGGGATTCAGGTACGGAATCACCGCGGTTCCCACGCCTGACGTGGTGGCCTTATGAACGTCGTTAGTTTCCAGATCCTTCAGCACCAGTTGGGCGCCGTTGATCACTGCGCCTGCAGGATCGTGCACCGTTACGTTGAGCGAGCCGGTCGACAAATCCTGGGCTTTGCCGGTTTGCGCTGCGAACAGAGCGAACAAAATGCACATCGCTGCGATTGCACCATTCCTCACCATCGCGATGATTCGGGGCATAGTGGAGCCTCCTCTCAAGTGGTTCTTTGCGCGTCCGGGAAACCCTGTGCCGTGGGGAAGAAAATGGGGAATACGTTTACACGCCATCCTGGGCTGTGTCCATCCCGGTGTTCAAGAATGTATCCATTGATGTATGCTTTGTCAAACACCACTCTGCGGCGGGCCGCAGGTGATTGTTGCCGCGGGACCAACACAGCATGGTCATTCTGGAGCGCCGGAGAGGCTTCCGAACATCGAGCCGGCGGGTAGAATCGAACGGGTTGCGGGCGACCGCCTTGCGACCATCGCTGCAGCGGTTGCGTTCGTTTCCTGCTTCTGCCTGAACCGGAGGAAAGTTTCGCGACATGGTCTTCCCCCTGCGCTTCACATCCCCTCGCCTTTTGCCGGTTTCCCGGCGAGGCGCCGGCATCAAGCGGCTTTCCCTGGCGGTTGCGTTTGCCGCCGCGAGTGTCGCAGCTCAGGCGCCGAAGCAGGCGCCGCCATCGCCCCCGATCACCCCAGGTCCGATGCTCCAGCAAGGTATCGAGCATCTGCATGCGCCGGGCTTCGACCTCGACCTCGTGCGCTCGTCCCAGACCATTGCCGGGCTAAAGCCCGTAGCCGCCGGCGGATTTGATTTCACTCCCGCCGACTGGCTCGAGAAGCGCTCCAACGACGGCTACTATCACCTCGGCGATCTCGATCTGCGCCTTCGCACCGGCGACAGCGGACCCTGGCAGAGCTACTCAACGGCCCTTGAGCGGCACCCAGTCACTTCGTTGCCCGTCAACAGCAGCGATCTGGCCTCCGCGGACCTGGCCCCCACACTGCCTTCCGATATTCCGCTCGAAATCATCCGCACCTGGCGCGCCGAAGGCGGATACCTCGCACTGCACTTCGAACTGAAGAACAAGTCCACTCAGCCGGTAACGATCGGGTCTTTGGGAATTCCACTGGTCTTCAACAACATCCTCACGGACCGTACTCTGGCCGATGCCCATGAGAAATGCAGCTTCGACGATCCCTACATTGGCGAAGACGCCGGTTACGTTCAGGTCACGCGGCTCAACGGACACGGTCCCGCCCTCGTCGTGGTTCCCGAAGGCCACACCCCGTTTGAAGCGTGGAATCCGATCCTGAATCACCGCGGGCCAAGTCACACGCCGGTTATCTTCGCCGATCGCACTCCGCGCAGCCTCACCTTCGAAGGCTTTTACGAGTGGATGGTGTTCAGCGGCGCTTACCAGGAGAACGAGTGGAAGAACGCTCAGCCGTGGAATCCTCCCACCACGCTCACTCTTCAGCCCGGTGAGTCGCGCGGCTTCGGCCTCGCCTTTCTGCTTTCGCCGTCCATCGCCGCGATCCAGCAGACCCTGATTGCGAACCAGCGTCCCGTCGCCGTAGGCGTTCCCGGCTACGTTCTTCCCGAGGACATCCACGCGCAGCTCTTTTTGCGTTACCCGCAACCCGTCGCATCTATCGCCGCTGATCCGGCAGATGCCATCGCGATAACGCCGCAGGCCGACACGTCCTCGGGGTGGAAGCATTACGAGCTTCAAGGCCGGGCGTGGGGACGCGCGCGCCTCTCCATCACGTACAAAGACGGCGCCCTCCAGACGATCAGCTACTTCGTCATCAAGCCCGAACAGCAGGCCGTCGCCGATCTCGGCCGCTTCCTGACTACGCAGCAGTGGTTCGACGACCCGAAGGATCCCTTCCACCGAAACCCATCGGCAATCACCTATGATCGCCAGGCCAACAAGCAGGTCACGCAGGAAGGCCGCGTGTGGATCGCGGGATTGAGCGACGAGGCTGGAGCCGGCTCCTGGCTTGCCGCCGCCATGAAGGAGTTCGGCCAGCCCGATAAGCAGGAGATCGACAAGTACGAACAGTTCGTCGATCACGTCCTCTGGGGCGGCATTCAATTCAGCGAGGGACCGCACCAATACGGCGTACGCAAAAGCCTCTTCTACTACCAGCCCGGCCAGTTTCCGCAGGGCTACTACTCGAGCGCCTACGACTGGAAATCGTGGACAAGCTGGAATCAGAAAGCGTCCGAGGCCGTTGACCGCTCGTTCAACTACCCGCATGTCGCCGCCGCAAATTGGGTGCTCTATCGCCTCGCGCGCGACCACCAGGATCTCGTCACGAATCATCCGTGGCAGTGGTATCTCGACCACGCATACCAGACCACGATGGCGATGATGAAGTTCGCGCCCTACTACACGCAGTTCGGCCAGATGGAAGGCGACATCTTCGTCTCCATCCTGAAAGATCTCCAGCGCGAAGGCATGACCGAAGAGGCCACCGCACTAGAAGCCGCGATGCGCCGCCGCGCCGACCACTGGAACCAGGAGCCCTATCCCTTCGGCAGTGAGATGCCCTGGGACTCCACGGGACAGGAAGAGGTCTACGCCTGGACTAAGTACTTCGGCTACGGCCAGAAGGCGCAGGTCACGCTCGACGCGATTCTCGGATACGATCCTTCGATCCCATCGTGGGGATACAACGGCAGCGCGCGCCGCTACTGGGACTTCGTCTACGGCGGCAAAGTCACGCGCCTCGAGCGCCAGCTCCACCACTATGGCTCTGGCATCAACGCCATTCCGCTGCTCGACTCCTACCGCGAGCACCCCGATAACCTCGATCTCCTGCGCATCGGCTACGGCGGCACCATGGGCCCGCTCACCAACATCGATCAGGAAGGCTTCGCCTCCGCGGCATTCCATTCCTTCCCGGACATGCTCGCGTTTGATCCATACTCCGGCGACTACGGGCCGAACTTCTTCGGCCACGCCTTCAACACAGCTACCTACATTGCCCACAGCTCGGATTTCGGCTGGCTCGCGTTCGGCGGCAATCTCACCGAAGAACAACACACGATCAAAGTCACGCCTCTCGATTCGTTCCGCATGCGCGTCTATCTCGCGCCCTACGGCCTGTGGCTCACGCTCGACGCCGGCAACTTTCGCGAGGTCCGCTTCGATCCAAAGTCGCAAACGGTGCACCTCGTTCTCGATCCCGCGACCCCGTACACGCATGAAGCCCTGCTGCGCATAGAACAGCCTGCGCACCTGGCGAACATTGGCGCGTTTGCGCCGGAGAAGCATTACGCGCAGGTCCGCGGTGCCTGGTCAATCCCGCTGCGCGGTTCGCCGGAGGAGGTCACGCTGAAGGCAACGGCCCAACCCGCAGCCAGCTATGCAGTCAGTTCGCAGAACGCCGCCGATCCACCTGCTCGTCCGCAGCCATAAAACCCAGGAGAATCCCATGAACCGCCGCTCACATTTTTCGCGCAAACACTTTCTGTGCGGGGCGCGGGAACTCAGTCGGGCAGCAGCGATCGCCACCGTCCTTCTGGTTGCCGCTCTTTCCGTTCAGGCGCAGTTCGGCGACGAACCCGGCCACTCGATAGGGCAAGTGACGGTTCAAGGCAAACTCATTCTGCTCACCCTGAACGACGGCGTTCTTGGGCAGGAGAACCTCTTCGACCTCTCGCACCACACGCTGCGTTTCACCCCCACTGGCGCAGGCTTCCGCGTCGAAAACATCCCCTTCGCGTGGGACGCAGATTTTGGCGCGGCGATCACGTCGCCGCAGGTCACGCTGAAGAACTTCGCGTTTCCATTTTCCGGCAAGCCGTGGAACACGTTCTCGGTCGGGATGACAGGAACCATCGTCTTCGGCGAACCCGAACATCAAAGCGCCCCGCCAGGCCGCCGCGGAGTCACCAGGGGCGAGGACGGCGGCCTGTCCGTCGAACGCTTTGCGGAGCTCGCCGACGCAGCGCCGGAGTTCGTCAATACCTTCCCCGCAATCAGCGTCTTCTTCAAGCCGCGCATGAGGGGCAAGCGTTATGTGAAGGAAACAGCGGACTCCGTCGTGATCAGTTGGGATCTGACCGAGCCCTACGGGAACATCCAGGACTGGACGTGGACGCCGACGGTGAACCGCTTCCAGGCGGTGCTGCACAAAGACGGCGTGATCGAGCTCTCCTATCAGGATGTCGCGGCCCGCGACGCCGTGGTCGGAGTCTATCCAATGGTCCCGGATGGCGCGGAGAAGACTCTCGCAACCATTCCCGCTGCGGGCAACGCTTCCGCTGTACCTAACCTCGATATCCGCAGCATCCACCTCAGCTCCATCGACAGTCTCTACCTCAAAGTCGCTCTCGAAGCTCGAGGCGCGATGCTCGCCGAAACCGACCCCGCGATCGACGGACTCGCATACTTCGTCTGCCTCGACCGCAAATCGCCCGCAAACGGCTGCCGGCCCGGCGGAAGCAACGACATCGTCTGGACGATTCGCGGCTTTGGAGCGCGGACGCGCGGCACGTTCCACATGGGCCCGCGTTACATCGTCTTCGGAACCGGCATTGCACCGGGGGTGAGCGTCAGCGGCAACACGCTATCGATCAAGGGGACGCTGCCAGAAGGCTACAAATCCGGCGACACAATTTACTTGAGCGCCGCAGTGCAAGCTCCGAAAGCAGCACAGGCCCCGAATTATTATTCGCTCCCGCAGATCGCGCCGCACCCAGTCAAGCTCGCCGGTCTTTCCAGCCCTCAGGTCCATTTCTCTTCGCTTGCGCCGCACAGTGGCACGTACCCGGTCGTCTATGAAGCCTTCCACTACGTGCATCCGCCGCGCCTCGAGGACCTCGCCTGTTCCGTAATTCAGGCGCTCGGCGACAAGTTCGACATGCTCGCCTATTACTCCGACTTCCGCATCGACAACCCCGAGGCCGGCACCTCCAGCGACGGGCCGAACGGAGGCGGACCAAACGGCGGCAAAGTCACCGGAATCGCCGCCGAGCAGGGCGATCTCGCGGCGTTCTGCAGCAAGGGCCGTTTCCAATGGGAGTACATCCAGCCCGTCTACGTCGGCGCCAATCAAATGCAGGAGTACCCTCCGGAGAACGCTCCGAGCGACAACACCCGCGACATCGGCCACTACCTTCATCAACTCGCGGAACGCACGTCCAACGGCAAGATTCCGCCATACGACTACGCCATGTCGCAAATCGGCCATGAGATGGGGCATCGCTGGTCGGCGTTTGTGACGGCAAAAGTAAATGGCCAGACGATTGAACTCGGTCCCACGCACTGGGCCATGGGTCTGCAGGCCCCGGTGGCTTTCCCATATCAGCGGCCCACCGAAGCGTCAGCCATGGGCGGCGGCGTCTGGCAGAACAACTTCGACGGAACGTTCACCCAGCTCGACGACAACTACTACGTTCCCGCGACTGGATATTCCTATCTCGACCTGTATCTGATGGGATTCATCTCGGCTTCTGAAGTCCCCGACTTCTTTATCCTGAAGAACCTCGTTCCAGCGGGAAAAGACGCGAACGGTCATCCCATCTTCAAAGCGGACCGCACGAAGATCACCATCCAGGATGTGATTGCCGCCGAAGGCCCGCGCGAGCCGGACGTCGATCACTCGCAGCGCGAATTCAATACCGGCATGGTGATGGTGGTCGACCATGGCAAAACGCCCAGCCCCGAACTGATCGAGCGTACCAACGGCATCCGCGAGCGATGGATGGACTACTGGGCCACGGTCACCGGCCACCGCTCGACGATGACCACCGACCCATAGCGCCAGCAGGAGTGCGCTGCCCAAGAGCAAAACCAGCGTAGCTGTGTTCCGGCGCTCTTGCTTTTCTTTCTGTCATTCCCGGAGGGAATCTGCTGGTCCCGTCTTCCCGGCAACGACTCCACCGAGAAACACCAACCGTAGTGCCGCTCTAAAAGACGCCGAACGCCTTATGCTTTGCCGCGCAACCGGGCAAACGATAAGCGCCGATGCGTGTCGAGTAACTTTGCTCGCCCTTCTTGAAATAGTCCCCAACATACCAGAAGGTGCAGTCGTCGCCCGGGTCGATGTCGAGAGTCGCGTAGTCTTCCCACCGTATCGTGTTCGTCTGCGACGCCTCGCCATCCGCAACTACGGATTCGTGCAGCGTCATCTGCCCCTTTGGGTCGCCGGCCAGCCGCGCGGCAAACCGCTGGCCCGGGAAGCTCGACGCATCCCCGAACGAATACCCCACTCCGATGTCGCCCTTGCGGTCCATTGCAATGCTCGGCATCCAGCGGTAGCCGCCGTCTGGAGCGTAAGTCCCCTGCTGCAACAACCCCAGGTTTCCGTTCGAGTCAACACTCAATTCATACCAGCGCACGCCGCCCCCGCCCGCCTTCGTATCGACGGAGTGCGACGCCACGATGAACTGCTTGCTTCCGATTCTGCGATAAACGAGCCGCTGCATCAGCTTGTCGCCCTGCGAGTCGAGGCGCACATCGGTTCCCGGCTGCGGCACGCATTTGCTCAACTGCCCGTCGCACAGGAAGTGATACGGCGCCACTGCAACCTTCTCCGGCCCCGTCAGCCGCGTGTTCGTGGGATCATTCCAGTCCACCGCAAACTTCCACGCATAAATGCCGTTGTCCTCGAAGGCCTGGTGCAGTTGCGTGCCGCCCGCCGCCATCACGATCTCCGGCATTCCCTTCGGAGGCAGCTTTTCCCCGTCAATATCTGCGGCATTCAGAAAGCTCACCCCATCGACGATCCAGCACTGCTCGTCCGCAGAGAGACCGCGGAGCATCCTGCCGCGGTTCGCGGCGCAGATGTGCTTCTGGATCACCGTGTCTCCGGTGCTCGTCGGTACGTAGTAGCCGTCGGGCCAGATCGCCGGACGGGGATAATCCGGAAACAGCGGACGGTTGAACTCGTAGCGGTAGTACGCTCCCATCGGGTCAGGACCAACGCTGACCGCGTAGCACATTCCATACGTAGCATTTGGCTCGCCCGTGGGCTTGCGGAAGACGGGCAATACGAAGAGCCACCGCTGCGCGAGCTGGTCGTAACGCACCACCGCGTCGCCGCTGATCTGCTTCTCGCATGCCCCCCCAAATCCTGCGAACAGCGTGTTCGTGATGACAGGACCAAACAGCGCCTTGCCCGTCTCGCTGTACTTCGCGCCTTTCTTCGAGAAGATCGCCATCCGCGAGTTGACGATCTGGACAACCTCATCGGGGCCTACGCCGAGGCTGTTGTCGGAAGGATTGCGCGCCTCCGCCGTCCCCTGCGGCCCCTGGAACCCCGCGCCCATCCCGTCGAAGCTGGCCACTTGGACGGCAGCCGACTTGCCTCCCTGGCTCACCTGCTCAACCGCCGCACCTTCCGGTCCGATTTCTACCTTGGGCGGCGCGGTCGCCGGCTCGGCAACCGGCGCCGTAGTGGAACGCCGTCGATCAGGCCGCGGAGGGATCTGGTACGCGGCATACAACTGCGGCAAAGCCGCGGAGCGGTCGAACCTCACCGCCGGATTCACAATCACACGTCCCGCCGTCCAGGCAGAATCATCCGGTGCTGACGCCGGAGCCTGCGCGGCGGTCTGCGCGACCCCGCTCAGCAATACCACCACGAGCGGTGTGCAAGCGATCAAACCTCCCCGCCGCCCGCATGACCCACGCCACCGCGCAGACTGCATCTATTCGACCCCTCTGGAAACCGTGCTCTGTGGCAAATTCGATTGCGCTCTTGCTCAGCCGGGGAACGCCGTGCTGCGCACCTTAGGCCGATTCTTCAGCGCATAGTTGAGCTTCTGCCGCGTGTCCTCGAGTTCCGGGCCAATCACTTCCATCCGCGGCGGCCGCACGCGCGCGCAGCCCGTGCCCGTATCCTGCTGCACCTGCTTGATGAGCTGGATGAACTTCGGCACTGTGTCCATGCGCAGCAGCGGCAGAAACCAGCGATACAGCGCTGCCGCTTCGTCCCACTTCCCCTCGCGCGCCGCTTCGAACAGCGCAACCGATTCCGCCGGAAAGGCATTCACGAGGCCGGCCACCCAGCCCACAGCGCCCGCCGCAATCCCCTCCACAATCGCGTCGTCCACGCCCACAAAGATGTGGAGCCGATCGCCGCTCAGCGCGCGGATCGCCGTGACCCTCCGCACATCCGTGCTCGACTCCTTCACCGCGACCAGGTTTGCGTGCTCGCCGGCAAGTTCGGCGATCTGCTCGGAAAGAAAATCCGTGCCGTAAGAGACCGGATTGTTGTAGAGCATGCACTCAAGCTGCGTGGCACGAAAGATCGCCGCCACATGCGCCTTCATTTCGCGCCAGTCGCCGATGTAGACGTAAGGCGGCAGCACCATCAATCCGGAGCAGCCGGCGCGCCGCGCCGCCTTTGCCAGCGCTACTGCCTCCTCGGTCGACAGCGCTGAGATCGCGCCCACAACGGGCGCGCCCTTGGCTGCCTCAACCGCCCCGCGCAGGATGGCTTCCTTTTCCGCAAATGAGAGCGTGGCTGCCTCGCCCAGCGAGCCGAGCACGATGATCCCCGTGCATCCGTTCGCGAGCAGCCATTCCACGTGCCGTTTCGCGAACGCATGATCCACATGCAGCTTCTCGTCAAAACACGTTGTCATTGCGGGCATTACGCCGTGCCACTTCATGTTGTCTCCTTCGTTTGCCCAGGACTCAGGACGGGATGCCCGCCGGGAAAGGATCGCCCGGCTGCAGAATCAATTTGCTTTCCGCCGTAATGAACGCCGACCCGGTGATCGAGGGAATCACTTCGCTCGCCGTGCCGTTGCGCAGGCGGTAAGAACCCTCGAACCAGGTGCCCAGGATGCCTTCCTGCCGCCAGGTCTCCCCTGGCGCCAGTTTTCCGTCAGCAGCCAGGCACGCAAGCTTTGCGCTCGTTCCCGTTCCGCACGGAGAACGGTCGTAGGCCTTGCCGGGGCAGAGAACAAAATTACGGCTGTGCGCTCCGTCCTGCATCCCTCCCCCGAACAGCTCAATATGGTCGATCTCTTCGCCGTTCGCCCCCGTGATGTCCTGGTCGCGCAGCGCGCACCTGATCGCCCATGCGTACTCAGTCAGCGCATCGCGGTTTGCGAGCACAAGGTCCAGGGGCGCCTTCTCCACCAGGAAAAACCAGTTCCCGCCCCATGCGATTTCGCCGGTTACGGGCCGGTGTCCCGGAACCTCTACAACGACGCCCTTGCGGTGCCTGAAACTCACGACATTTTCCACCGTCACGCGCCCGTCGCGGTGCAGGATTGCGCGCACCACTCCAACCGGCGTCTCGATCTTGTGCTCCCCCGACTGAATCCGCTTGAGATGCGCCAGAGTCGCCACTACCCCAATCGTGCCGTGGCCGCACATCCCCAGGTATCCCACGTTATTGAAGAAGATCGTCGCTGCGGTGCAACCCGGATCCGAGGGTTTCAGCAGAAGAGCCCCCACCATTACATCGGACCCGCGCGGCTCATTGATAACCGCCGATCGAAAGGCGTCATGGCGAGCGGCGAACCGCCTCATGCGCTCGGCGGCGGTTCCTCTCCCAAGGCGCGGACCTCCCGATATCACGACCCGAGTCGGTTCGCCGGCAGTGTGGGAGTCAACGACCCGAATGGCAGCCATACAGTTGAACTATACAGAATTGTCTACAATTGTGTATACGCGTCTCCGTTCCATCTACAATGAGGGTCAGGAACCGCAGTAACAAAATCGGCGTACAATCCCACTTCAATGGTTCTGGGAGTAGTTGAACATGCCAACCCGCGTCGCGCGCAGCAAACCGGCATCTCGCCCCAAGGCCGATCATGGGAACAGCCTTCGGAAAGCTTTCTACGAGATTCGCGAACTGATCGTCCATGGAAGGCTCTCGCCCGGATCGTGGATCGTTGAAGCCGACCTGGCTCGTCATCTCTCCATGAGCCGCACGCCGGTACGCAGCGCCCTGCACTGGCTGCAGCGCGAAGGCTACGTCACGGAACACAAGAACGCCCGAAAATCGCGCATGATTGTAACTCCGCTCACCAAGGAAGATGCCGGGGAGCTCTATTCGATCATCGGGCACGTCGAGGGCCTGGCCGGCCGGCGCACCGTCGCCCTGCCCAAGGCCGCTCGCACCGAAATCGCAACGAAGCTGAAGAGCTACAACAATCAACTGCGCGAAATCCTCTCCGCCCGTGACTCGCGCGCCGCGCACATCTTCGATATCGACCGCAGCTTTCACCGCACCATCATCGAATCCGGCGCCGGACCGCGCCTGCTCGCCCTGCACAAATCCATTGAGCCTCAGGCCGAACGCTACTGGCGCCTCTACGCAAGCTCCATCATTAACGATCTGCATCTCTCCGTATCGGAACACGACGAGATCATCGCCGCGATCGTAGCCGGCGACGCCGACCGCGTGGAGCGCGGCCTCCAGATGAACTGGGAGAACGGCTGTCAGCGCCTGGCGCACGTCATCGACATCTTCGGCGAGCGCGGAAGCTGGTAACAGGAAATCCCGCCAACTTCCGGCTTCCCGGCCAAGGGGATCTTTCTCGTCGCACAAGGCATGCGAGATTGTGTACAATCCCACATCGTGCGGGGAGCGATTCCCGGTGCGACCTGGCGCCCAGCGGCACGATCCAAATCCCATTTTTCCGGAACACACATGCGACCACGCACAGTTCTCTATACCGGAAGCTTGATCGGCTTTCTGTTCGCACTCACTCCCGCCTTCGCCCAGCTCACGGCAGCCGATTTCGATCGCGCCCTGAACATCCAGGAGAAATACGGCAAACTCGTCATCAACCAGCCGGAGCCGCCGGCGTGGCAGGAATCCTCCGACGTCTTCGTCTACCGCAAGAGCGTCGAGGGCGGGCACGAGTTCGAGCTGGTCGACGCCGCCGCGCAGGAAAAGACCCCGGCCTTTGACCACGCGAAGCTCGCTGAAGCGCTCTCAAAGGCCAGCGGAGAGACTTACAAGCCCGCGACTCTGCCGTTTAACCGCTTCCGCTTTGTCTCCGGGCGCTCGGCCATCGAATTCAGGGCCAACGAGGCGCGCTGGCACTGCGACCTCGCCGCCTGGACCTGCGCCAAACAGGAGTCGGAGCGCCCCGGCGGCGAGAGCGGCGACGACTACGGCTACGACGATACTCCGCGCGCTGCAAACGACCCCAAGCATACCGAATCCTCGCCGGACGGCCAGTGGCTCGCATACGTCCAGAACTACAACGTCCATCTCCGCTCCAAGGACGGCAAGCAGACAATCGATCTCTCCCAAGACGGCTCCGAGGACAATTACTACGCATTCAGCACCATCGTCTGGTCGCCCGATTCGAAGAATCTCGTCGCCTATCGCATTCGTCCCGGCTATCGCAGGCTCGTCCATTTCACCGACGCCGCTCCGCCCAATCAGCTCCAGCCCGAATACCCCGTGATGGTCTACCCCAAGGCAGGCGATGTTCTCGCCCTCCCCCAGCCCGTGCTTTTCAACGTCGCAGAGAAGCGCGAAATACCGATTGACTCGAGCCTGTTTCCCAATCCCTTCGACCTGTCGCACTCCACGTGGTGGAAAGACAGCCGCGGCTTCACCTTCGACTACAACCAGCGCGGACACCAGCTCTACCGCGTCATCGAGGTCGACGCGCGCACCGGAGCGGCCCGAGCCCTCATCACCGAGCAGAGCTCCACCTTCATCAACTACGAGCCGCTCGAAGACAACCAGTATGACCACGGCAAGATCTACCGCCACGACGTCGAAGACGGTAAGGAGATCATCTGGGCCTCCGAGCGCGACGGCTGGGAGCACCTCTACCTGCTCGATGGCCACACCGGCGCGGTCGAGAACCAGATCACCAAGGGCAACTGGGTCGTGCGCGCCGTCAATCATGTCGATGACCAGAAGCGGCAGATCTGGTTTTCAGCCAGCGGAATGAATCCCGGCGAAGATCCCTATTTTGTCCACGGCTACCGCATCAACTTCGACGGGTCGGGCCTCACGCCGCTCACGCCTGCCGAGGCCAATCACCACCTCGAGTTCTCTTCCGACGGCAAATACTACACAGACCTGTGGTCGCGCATTGATCTGGCGCCCACGTTGGCGCTCTACAGCACGGACGACAACAAGCAGCTCATGCAGCTCGAGCAGGCAGACATCACCAAGCTCACCGCCGCAGGGTGGCACGCGCCTGAAGTGTTCAAGGCAAAGGGCCGCGACGGCACGACCGACATCTGGGGCGTGATCTACCGCCCCGCCAACTTCGACCCGAAGAAGAAATACCCCGTCATCGAAGACATCTACGCAGGGCCGCAGGGATCGTTCGTTCCCAAATCGTTCTCTGCGCGCGTCCAGCCGCTCACCGAGCTGGGCTTCGTCGTCGTGCAGATGGATGGCATGGGCACGAACAACCGCTCCAAGGCGTTTCACGACGTTGCCTGGCACAACCTCAAGGACGCCGGATTCGCCGATCGCATCCTCTGGCACAAGGCCGTCGCGGCAAAGTACCCCTGGTACGACATCTCGCGCGTCGGCATATTCGGCACGTCTGCCGGAGGCCAGAGCGCGATGGGCGCCCTCCTCTTTCATCCCGAGTTCTATAAGGTCGCCGTCTCCAACAGCGGATGCCACGACAATCGCATGGACAAGATCTGGTGGAACGAGCAGTGGATGGGCTGGCCGGTCGGGCCGCAGTACTCCGAATCATCCAATGTCGACAACGCGTGGCGCCTCAAGGGCAAGCTCATGCTCGTCGTCGGCCTCATGGACCACAACGTCGATCCGTCCTCGACGTTCCAGGTCGCCGACCGCCTCATCAAGGCCAACAAGACCTTTGATCTTCTCGTAGTGCCCGAGGCAGATCACGGCACGCGCGGCCCGTGGTCCCGCTACACCGATCGCAACCTCTTCGATTACTTCGTCCGCAACCTGTTAGATGAGCCAATCCCCGCATGGAACGCACAGGCCGAAACCCAGGCGAAGACTCCCTCGACTGAGCCGTCAAGCGATGACTAGAGCAAAACCGGCTTAGCCGTGCTCATGCGCTTTTGCTTTTCTTTCTGTCATTCCTGGAGGGAATCTGCTGGTGCCGCCTCCCGGCATCAACACCGTGGGATTCCTAATCCCTAATCCCTGGTCCCTGGTCCCTGATCCCTGTCTTTCCCCTGTATGCTGTGCGAGGGACGTCGAGAAGTATGCATAACAACCATCTACCGGTCCTGCTGGTGCATGGCGGAGCATGGGCGATTCCGGAGCCGGACCGCCCGGCCCACGAGCGCGGCGTGCGCGCTGCGCTCCAAGCCGGATACGCGGTCCTCGCCCGGGGCGGCCCGGCAGTGGACGCGGTCGAGGCAGCAGTGACCGTAATGGAGGACGACCCAACCTTCGACGCTGGCCGCGGCAGCTTCTTGACGAGCGACGGCCGGGTTCAGCTCGACGCGCTGCTGATGGACGGCGGGCGCATGAAGGCCGGCGGCGTAGCCTGCGTCGAGCGACTGCGCAACCCGATCCAGGCCGCTCGGCTGGTGCTCGAAGAAAGCCCCCACGTCTACTTCGTCGGCGCCGGCGCGGAAGAGTTCGCCGCCCGCCACGGCATGGCGCTGATCGACAATCGAGAGCTTGTTCTCGAGCGCGAGCGCGAGCGGCTGGCCACCGCGAAGGTGCGCGAGCGCGAAGGCCGCGCGGACACGACATTTTCGGGAGTGGAGGACGACAAGGGCCCCGAGACGGCGGTCGAAAAGCAGGGCAATGGTTACGATCCGACCCCCGATTCGCATGACACAGTGGGAGCGGTTGCGCTCGATTCGGCCGGAAACCTCGCAGCCGGAACTTCGACTGGCGGGACGCTGAACAAAACACCGGGCCGCGTGGGCGACTCCTCGTTAATAGGCTGCGGCTGCTACGCAGATAACCAGTCGGCAGCGGTGAGCCTGACCGGGTGGGGCGAGCCGATCATGAAGCTGGTGCTCGGCAAGTGGGCCACCGACCGCGTCGCCGCCGGGACGGCGCCCGAGACGGCGGCACGCGAAGCCATCGCGTATCTCTACAGCCGGCTCGGCGGCCACGGCGGAATCATCCTCCTTGGCCCCGACGGCCGGTTCGGCTTTGCGCACAACACGCCCGCGATGGCATGGGGAAGGGCGACGGAGCAGGGCATCGAGACCGGCCTTGGGATCTAGAAGCAGTGGTTAGTGACTTGTGATTAGTGGCTGGAGCTTGCGCGGCATGCAACGGATTTCTGTTTGCCTGATTCGCAGTCCGGTGTACTTTAGGACCAATGTCCCGCGATTTCGCTGAACTTCTTGAGAATCTTCCCGCTGAAACCCTGCCCGTCGAAGCCCGGCCTCCGCGGAAGCTCGACGAGAAGACGTTGCGCTGGTTCGAACTTGGCCTTGTTCTGCTGATAGCGTTTGGAAGCAAGATTCTGCAAAGCATATCGATCCTCGTAACCGGATCCACAGGATCGGACGGCGGACCCGGATACGGCTGGATCTACTCGGCGATTGAAGAGGCGGGCTGCCTCCTGCTTCTTGGATACATCCTGTACCGGCGCAAAATGCGGTTTAGGGACTTGGGACTTCGATGGTCCGGCCGTGATGTCTTCAGAGGGCTATTGGTGACGGCCGTCGCCGGGTTTGCTTACCTGGCATCCAATTATTTGCTCCAATTGCTTCACCACGCGGCGGTGCACGTCTCGACGGGCGGCGCAACCGCGCGCCAGGTTTTTGGGCATGTGCCGATGATGGCAATCCCGCTCATAATTCTGAACCCGTTTTTTGAAGATTTGATCGTTCGTGCTTACCTGATGACTGAGATCAAGGAACTGACCGGTTCGTGGGCGCTGGCTGCCGCAGCCAGCATGGCTGTCCAGATTTCGTATCACCTCTACTACGGCTGGGTCGGGGCATTGGCACTGGGTGGGCAGTTCCTGGTGTTCTCCATTTATTACGCGAGGACAAAGAGAGCCACGCCAATCATCGTAGCGCACGGAATATTCGATGTTTGGGGAATGGCGCAGCTGATGTAAGCGCAATGCGCCGCAGACGGATTCCTGACAGCTGAGAGCTGAAGGCTGAAAGCCACCGGCCCAGTCTACAAGCTGTCTTTCTTCCACTTCACCCGCGTATACGCCACCTGAAAACCCTGCCGTTCCGCATTCCGCTGGCTGTTCGAGCCCGTCTCGGTCACCATCATCGCAACATCGCAGCCGCGTTTACGCGCATAGCGCAGGCGCGCTTCGAGCAGCGCCGATTGCAGTCCGCGCCGCCGCAACTCGGGCACGGTCGAGGCGCCCGCAAACAGCGCCACTCCCTGGTGAATGGAGAGCGCGCCCGCCGCGCCGGGTTCTCCGTCGATCTCGGCGAGAAAGCAGGCGGAGCCCTCGCGCGCGGTGACCAGCGCGCCAATCTTGAACATGAAATCTTCGAGTTCGGGGTGCTCGTGAGCCCAGCCGCGGGCGCTGATCCGCGTCCACTTGTCCGATTCGCCGGGACCGATGACGCGCACGCGAATCTTCGGCTGACCATTGCCTGCCGTCCGATTCACTGTCGCATGCCGTTTCGCCGCGCCGACCAGTCGATAGAGCACATTGCTGACCTCGATGGGCTTGTACCCGCGCGCGCAGAGCAGTTGCAGCGTCGCCGCACCGACGAACGGGCACACTTCGTGCTGCACCGGCGCGCCCCGGCTGAGGAAGAACTGCTCCATCTGTTCGAGCGTGGCGTCGTCGGTATCGAAGAACATGCCAAGGCCGAATGTCTGCGTCGTAGGCGACTCCGGCCCGTCGTACACGACGTCAGCTCCCTTGATCAGCACCGCCTCGGAGGCGCTCTCGGGTGAAACGCGCCGTCGCGCCAGTGCGAACTGCGCGCAGGCATAGCCTTCGGCGGCTTCAAGTCGGCGGGCGAGATCGAGATCGGCAAAGAGCATAACGGACAGGGACTGAGGGATCAGATACCAGGCCTGAGCTGACAACTGAGTACTGACATCCGAAGACTGTGAACTAAGAACTGTGAACCGATAACTGCCCCCGAGCATAACCTGCGACGATAGAAGCATGTCGAAACTTGTTCTGGCCTCCGCGTCGCCGCGGCGGCGGGAGTTGCTGGCGCAGGTGGGTTACGAGTTCGACGTGCACCCTGCCCACATCCCGGAGAGCCCGCTGGTTGGCGAGGGCCCCGTCGCCTATGTAACGAGGCTCGCCCGCCAGAAAGCCGAAACCGTGTACAGGGAGATTACATCAGGAGCCGGCGGCGGGGATGATTCCGGTTCCCGATCCGGTCACGGGCTGATCGTGCTTGGCGCCGACACCACTGTGACCCTCGACGGCCACATTCTTGAAAAGCCCGCAGATGCGGCCGACGCAGCGCGGATGCTGCGCCTGCTGTCCGGCCGCACCCACCGCGTCATCACTGGAGTGGCTGTGGTAAGCGCGGATAAATCAGGCCTCAGGTCGGACGTGGCGGCCGAGGTGACGGCGGTGCGGTTTGTAACCCTGAGCGAAGAGGAGATTTCCGCATACATTGCAACCGGCGAGCCGATGGACAAGGCCGGCGCGTATGCAATCCAGGGCCGGGCCGCGAAGTGGATCCCGCGCATCGAGGGCGACTACTTCAACGTGGTGGGGCTGCCCCTGGCGCTGGTGGCGGCGATGCTCGAGCCCTGGCTGTAAGTCATCGCTGCATCGCGGCAGCAAGGCGGCGAGTCAGCGTGGAACCGGGCCGTGGAGAGCACTTTCGTTTTGGACCCTGGCGATAACCGCGCCCAAATTCCTTGGCTTTCTGGCTCTGCTTCGCAGTAGAATCACGGAACCATTTACTTCTAAGCAAAGGATTCCCCTATGCGGTCCCGTGTCTGCGCCGGTCTGTTTCTTGCAGCTTGTCTCGCCTCGCCGTTTGTGGCGCGCGCGCAATTCCAGGAGCCCACGAAAGAAGAGCTCCAGATGACCTCCGATCCCAAGGCCCCGGGAGCGGCCGCGGTGTATCTCTATCGAGAAGAGACGGTGGACGATAACCACCACTTTCACACCTATTACGTGCGCATCAAGGTGCTGACGGACAAGGGCAAGGACCTTGCCACGCAGAGCATTCCCTATGAGAAGGGGCCGTTCAAGGTGCTGGGCATCCACGGACGCACGATTCACCCCGACGGAACCGTGTTCCCCCTGACCACGAAGCCGTCTGACCTGGTGGACGTGAAGGTGCAGGGCTACCAGCGCAACCGGATGGTGTTCACGCTGCCGGATGTGGACGTCGGCAGCATTCTCGAGTACCGGCTTGAGGTCCAGTACGACGACAACATCGTGATGGAGCCCGATTGGGATGTGCAGCAGAAGTACTTTGTGCGCAAGGCTCACTACTTCTACTACCCGTCGACCAGCGGGGGCGTGGTCAACAGCCGCGGCGAGCCCATGGACCGGCTGATGTATTTCGCCTCGGACCCGCACGTGGCCGTCGTGCGCGACGCGGCGAATCACTATTCAGTGGATGCGACGGATATTCCGGCGATTCCCGACGAGGACTGGATGCCGCCTCTGAACAGCCTGATCTGGCGGGTGCACTTCTATTACACGCACGCCACCTCAGGCGCAGAGTTCTGGCAGGCCGAGGCGAAGCACTGGGAGAAGGACACGGACAAGTTCGCAAACCCGGCGAAGTCGCTGAAGGATGCCGCGGCAGGGATTGTCGCCGCCGGCGACAACGACGATGCAAAGTCGCGCAAGCTCTACGATGCAGTGCAGAAGCTCGACAACACCGACTTTGGCCGCGCGAAGAGTGAGGCCGAGTTGAAGAAGGAAAAGATCAAGCCGGCCAAGGACGCCGAGGGTGTCTGGAAGCAGAAGTCAGGCTCGTCGGACCAGCTCGCTCTGCTCTACGTCGCTCTCGCGAGAGCGGCGGGACTTACGGCTTACGCGATGGAGGTGGTGGACCGCAACCGCGCCGTGTTTGACTCAAGCCTGCTGAGCATGGGGCAGCTCGACGACTACATTGCCGTGGTCGTTGTCGGCGGCAAGGAAGTGTTCCTCGACCCCGGGCAGAAGATGTGTCCGTATGGGCTTCTCGCCTGGAGGCACACCGTGGCCGCCGGCATGCGCGAAGGGCCGAAGGGAGTGGCTCTGGAAGGAACGCCGGGGAATTCGTACACCCAGAACACGATGGACAGGGAGGCAATGCTGGAAGTAGCGGCGGACGGCAGCGTGACGGGATCGATTCGCATAGTCATGTCTGGGCAGCGGGCGCTTCACTGGCGGCAGGTGGCCATCACCAACGACGATGGCGAGGTGAAGAAGCAATTCAACGAGTGGTTGAAAGACGTGGTGCCGGACGGCGTGCAGGTGGACTTCGACCACTTTCTTGCGCTGGAAGACTTCAACGCAAACCTGGTCGGGATCGTAAAGGTGACGGGACAACTGGCGACGGCGACGGGCAAGCGGTACTTCCTGCCGGGGCAGTTTTTCGCCTCGCACAGCACCCACCCGTTTGTTGCGCAGGACCATCGTGCGATTCCCGTAGACGTGCACTACCCGGAGAAGATCAGCGACGACGCAACGTACAACCTGCCCGAGGGGTTCGCCGTGGATAGCATGCCGCAGGCCGACGTGGTTCCGTGGGGAGGCAATGCGCAGCTTCGCGTCACATCGAAGTCCGAGGGCAAATCGGTCGAGATCCAGCGCGTGCTCGAATACAACTACACCCTGCTGCAGGCCAAGGACTACAGCGGGCTGCACGATTTTTATCAGCAGGTGGCCACGGCGGATCAACAACAGATCGTGCTCCTGCGCGCGGCGGCAAAGGCCGCGGGAAATTGAAAGGGATGGGGACCATGCGGTTTCGCATCTACGTTGCCGTGTCTCTGGCCGGGTGCCTCGCATTGCCTCTCTGTCTTCGTGCCCAGTTTCAGGAACCGACAAAAGAAGAGTTGCAGATGACCTCGGATCCGAAGGCGCCAGGGGCAGCGGCAGTGTATCTCTACCGCGAGGAGAAGACCGACGACAACCTGCACTACCACAGCTATTACGAGCGCATCAAGGTGCTCACCGAAAAGGGCAAGGAAGCGGCGACCATCCGCATCCCGTACGAGCACGGAGTATTCCACGTTACGGATATCCAGGGCCGCACCATCCATCCCGATGGAACTGTAGTGCCGCTCACCGCCAAACCTTCCGACCTGATGGACGTAAAGACGAAAGACCAGCAATACAACTCGATGGTCTTCACGCTGCCGAGCGTCGAGGAGGGAAGCATCCTTGAGTACCGCCTCCAGATCCGCTATGACGATAAGTGGATTTCATCTCCGTACTGGGAGGTCCAGCGGAAGTACTTCGTGCACAAGGCGCACTATTTTTTCGAGCCTTCCCGCTTCGCCGATAACCTGCTGTACGCGTACAACCTGCCGGAGGGTGCAAAGCTGATCAAGGACAGCACGGGGCGGTTTTCCTACGACGCCATAGACGTTCCCGCGGTAGCCGACGAACCATGGATGCCGCCGCTGAACAGCATCATCTACCGCATCGAGTTCTACTACGAAAATTTCCACGACGGGCAGCAGTTCTGGACGGAAGAAGGAAAGAACTGGGCGAAGACCGCGGAGCACTTCTCCACCCCCGGCAAGGCCATCAAGGAGGCCGTTGCAGGCCTCGTGGCCCCGGGCGACACCGACGAAGTGAAGGCGCGCAAGCTGTACGACGCCGTGCAGAAGCTCGACAACACCGACTTCACGCGCGAGAAGTCGGCCTCCGAAAGGAAGCAGGAGAAGATCAAGCAGATCAAGAACGCCGAGGACGTGTGGGTGCAGAAGAGCGGCTCCTCTGACGACATGGCGCTGCTGTATGTGGCATTGGCGCGCGCTGCCGGCCTTGACGCCGTCCCCATGGAGGTGGTGGACCGCAATCGCGCCATCTTCGACAGCAGCTTTCTTCAGCTGCGGCAGCTCGACGACTACATCGCGGTGGTGAAGATTGGCGGCAAGGACGTCTTCCTTGACCCCGGACAGAAGATGTGCACATTTGGCATTCTGCACTGGAAGCACACTTTGGCCGGCGGGCTCCGCCCAGCTCCGAAAGGGGCGATTCTCGCCGTGACTCCCGGCAACACCTACGTGCAGAACCAGGTTCAGCGGGTGGCGGATCTGACTCTCGCCCCGGACGGAAGCGTCACGGGAATCCTCCGCTTCGTGATGGGTGGGCAGGAGGCGCTGCGGTGGCGCCAGACGGCCATCCGGAACGACGATGACGAGGTGAAGAAGCGCTTCAACGAGTGGGTGCGCGGGCAGGTTCCGGACGGCGTGCAGGTAGACTTCGATCACTTCCTCGCGCTCGGCGACTATAACTCGAACCTGATCGGCAACATGAAAGTGAGCGGCAACCTGGGCACCGCTACGGGCAAACGGGTCTTTCTGCCGGGCCAGTTCTTCGAGTCGCACGGCAAGCACCCGTTCGTAGCCGAGGACAAACGGGAGATCGCGGTGGACGTGCATTACCCGGAGAGGCTGGCGGACGATGTGACCTATCGCCTGCCCGACGGCTTCAGCGTGGAGAGCTCGCCGCAGAAGGCGACCATTCCGTGGCCGTCGAACGCGCAATTGATCGTGGCGTCAAAGGCCGACAAGAATACTGTGGAGATTGGGCGGGCCCTGGCGTACAACTTCACGCTGTTGGAGGCGAAGGACTACGCGAGCCTTCACGATTTCTACCAGAAGGTGGCGGCAAGCGATCAGCAGCCGGTGGTGCTCCTGCGCGCTCCGGCGAAGGCGACTGGAAATTGATGGGCAGAGGCAAGGGGACTGGGGAATAGAGGGCACTGATATGCGTAAGTGGGGAGCAACGGCGGCGTGCGTGGTTACAGTGGCGATCGCGGGCGCAATGGCGGCGGGAACAGCCGGCGCGAGCTGGTTCAACAAGGGGCAGCCCGTGCCGGACTGGGGTATGCAGGCCTACAAGACGCACACGCCGGACTACGTGAAGGACGCCTCGGCGGTGATCCTCTTCGACGAGTACGTGGAGACGGTGGATGCGAGCGGCCGCGCGACAGAGCGTGAACGCGAGGCGATCCGCATCCTCAAGCCGCAGGGCCGCGGCAATACGTGCGAAGTGAGCTACGACGAAACCGAGAAGGTGAACTACTTCCGCGCATGGACCATCGCCCCCGATGAGAAGACCTACCAGGCGCAGGACACCGACTTCACCGAGGAGGGCGACACCAACGTTCCCATCATGCTCTCGACGCGCAAGTACCGCATCGCGCATCCTCCCGCGGCGGACGTGGGCGCAACGATCATCTGCGAATCGGAAGAACAAATGGAGCCGTACCTTCAGGAGAAGAACTGGCAGATCCAGATCGGCATTCCGATCGTATTTCAGGCGCTCGAAGTCGACCTGCCACCGGGCCGTACCCTCGTCGACTCATGGCACCGGCAGGATCCCGTCAAGCCCGTGCAATCCGGCCCGAGCGTGTGGCGCTGGGAGATCAAAGACGAGCCCGCACTTGAGTTGCGGGACATTCCCTCCGCGCCCGGCCGGGGTGCGCTCGAAGCGCGCATGACAGTGCAGTGGGGCAGCGCGGCCGTCTCCGGCAAGGACAAGCAATGGCAGGCTATTGGCGAGTGGGTCACACAGCTCGAGGCGGGTCGTCCCGATCCTTCGCCCGAGATCACGGCGCGCGTGCAGCAACTCACCGCCGGCGCACCGGATTACTTCACAAAGCTGCAGCGGATCACGGAGTCCATCCAGAAGGACATCCGCTACTTTATCGTGATGCGCGGCATCGGCGGTTTGCAGGCCAACCACGCGGCAGATATCTTCCGAAACAGGTACGGCGATTGCAAGGACAAGGCAACGCTGCTGATCTCCATGCTGAAGGCGGCAGGGATTCAAGCGGTGTACGTGCCGGTGGACGATCACCGCGGCGTAGTCGATCCCGATAACCCATCTCTCTTGGGCAATCACATGATCGCGGCCATCGAGATCCCCGCCGACGCGAACGACCCCCGGCTGCAGGCTGTAGTAAAAGGCAATGACGGCAAGCGCTGGCTCATCTTCGACCCCACCAACGAACACACGCCGGTCGGCAACCTGCCCTCGTACGAGCAGGGTAGCTGGGGAATCCTCGCCGCAGGGCCCGCCAGCCAGGTCATTCAGCTTCCCGTCCTGCCGCCCGCCGATAACGGCACAGTGCAGAGCGGCGCCTTCACCCTCGCCGCCGACGGCACGCTTACCGGCGACGTGGACGCTTCGCACTCGGGGCCTGACGCTGCCGACGTACGCCTCATACTGAAATACACCGACGAGAAGGAGCGCCGCGAGTACTGGGAGACGGAGATCGCACACGACCTGCCCGGCGTTGCCCTCAAGTCGTTCCAGTTTGTGCAGGCGCCGGCGCTCGACAAGCCGCTCGAGTTCAAGTACCAGTTCACCGCGGGACAGTACGCGCACACGGCCGGGCCGCTGCTGCTCGTGCGTCCCCGCGTGGTAGGGTCATTTGCGCTTCCCTTCGACAACAAGCCGCGCACGCTGCCCATCGACCTCGGCGCGACAGGCGACTGGAAGGACAGCTACGACATCGCGTTGCCCGCCGGCTACGTTGTCGATGATGCGCCCGACCCGGTCGACGTCGACGTGGAATTCGCCAGCTACCACTCCAAAGTCGCGAGCAAGGGCAACATGCTCCACTACGAACGTGAGTACGTTGTCAAACAGGTGCAGATCCCGGCCGAGAAGGCGGATCAGTTTCGCAAACTCGAAGGCGCCATCCTCATGGACGAGAAAGGCACTGCCGTCCTCAAGAAGCAATAACCGCAGCGCTGAAGGAGCAATAGTCGCAACGCAAAAACTTACTCTGTCTTCCCGAGCGGAGCTTGCTCGGTTTTATCGAGCAAGCGGAGTCGAAGGATCTGCGGTTGCTTTCTATCGCCGGTCCTCGAACTGATGAGAGTAGTGTATGAGAACTAATCAGCGGATGAGAGAGTTCCTCTGCAGTGTCGGAATCGATCCAGGCATATTGATTCTATATAGCTCCGGCAACGGCCTGCCAGAGCTCATAGAAATCGATGGCTGTGTCCTTCTATCTGCGGAATACCTGAAATCAACGGCAATAAACCTGAGCCAATTTCCGGATCGAACGGGGTATGAGTGCTTCGTCAATCGCGCCCATCTGCGCGGCAGCACCAAATCTGAGTTTGAGGAAGCGTTTAAACAGGCCGCAGCGATCCGGGCTGCGCTTATCCGGTTCCGTGAGGACAAATTCCAGGTCATAGTTTCAATTTCCAATGGCGATGTGACTTTGCGTTTTCACAAGAAGCGTGCAAACGAGCAATGGCTGGACGACGACCTCGACCACTATCGACACGAGGCTGTGATGGCCATCGACGTTCCTGATTAGAATGAATTGTCGTCCGTTCGCCCCCGCACTGGAGCCCCCATGCCCCCATCCCGCCGCACCTTCCTCGCCGGAACCGCCGCAACCTTCGCGCTCGCATCCCGCCCCATGAAAGCCGCCACCTCATCCTGCCCATTCCGCGTCTCCGTCATCAACGACGAGATCTCGCAGGACTTCGACCACGTCTGCTCGGTCGCCTCAAAGGACTTCGGCCTCGAGTGGATCGAACTGCGCGGCATGTGGAATAAAAACATCACCGGTCTCGACGCCAACGAGATCGCCGAGTCGCGCCGCATCCTCGCGAAGTACAACCTGCGCGTCACCGACATCGCGAGCCCGCTCTTCAAAGTGGACTGGCCCGGCGCGCCGCTCTCGAAGCAGAGCGAGCGCCGCGACCAGTTCCACGCCGACGCGGACTTCAAGGCGCAGGACGCGCTGCTCGAGAAGTGCGTCGAGCTCGCGCATACGTTCCAGACCGACCGCATCCGCTGCTTCGACTTCTGGCGCCTCGACGACGTGAAGCCTTACCGCGCAGCCATCAACGCCAGGCTGCACCAGGCCGCAAAGCGTTGTGCGCAGGACAACCTCATCCTCATCCTCGAAAACGAAATGTCCTGCAACACGGCCACGGGCGAAGAGGCAGCGGCCACGCTCGCGGCGATTCCCGACCACAACTTCATGCTCAACTGGGACCCCGGCAACGCCGCCACATTCCCCGATACAGATCCATTTCCGCACGGCTACAATCTGCTGCCGAAGCACCGCATCGGCCACTGCCACGTTAAGTCCGTGGTCCGCAAGCCCGGCGGCAAATATGAGTGGGCTCCGGTGGGCCAGGGCGTAGTGGACTGGGCCGGCCAGCTCACCGCGCTCAAGCGCGACGGTTACCGCTACGCCGTAAGCCTCGAGACACACTGGCGCGGCGCGGGCACGCCGGAGGCCTCCACCCGCATCAGCATGGCCGGCCTCAAGGACGCTCTCACCAAAGCCGGCACCGGCTGCTGAATATGCGTCTCGCTGTTGCTGTGCTCGCGCTCGTGTGCAATGTCGCCGTTGCGCCCGCGCAGAAGACCGTCTCCTTTCCCACGCAGGACGGGGGCACCATCTTCGCCGATCTTTACGGCTCCGGCCCGCGCGGCCTCGTGCTCGCGCATGGAGGCCAATTCAACAAGGAAAGCTGGCGGCCCCAGGCGGAGCGATTTGCCGCCACCGGTTTCTTCGTGCTCGCACTGGATTTTCGAGGCTACGGCAACTCGCGCGGTCCGGGGCAATCGGATCTCGATACGGCCCCGCTCCATCTCGACGTGCTCGCCGCGGTGCGCTACCTGCGTGCGGCCGGTGCGCAAGCGGTCTCAGTCGTCGGCGCCAGCATGGGCGCCTCGGCGGCAGCGGACGCCTCTATCCATTCTGCAAAAGGCGAGATCGACCGCATCGTTTTGCTGAGCGAGGCGCCCGACGGCCCCGCGGACCAAATCAAGTCGCCCACTCTCTGGATCATCGCCCGCGACGACTCGAGTGGTTCAGGGCCCCGCCTCCCCAGAATTCGCGCGCAGTATGACCGCGCTCCTCAGCCGAAACGTCTCATCCTTCTTGATGGCTCGGCGCATGCGCAGTTTCTGTTTGCCACGTCCGACGGAGAGCGCGTGATGCGCGAGATTCTCGGCTTTCTCACCCCGAAGTCGCGGCCCGATTGAAACTGAGCCCTGCTTCCTTCAGCGCCGCCTCCAGCACCGGAAACGACGCCGGCCCGATGCCGTGCAGCTTCGCCACTTCGGCGCGCGTGCGCTTCGAGAGGTCCTTCGCTGAGTAGATGCCCGCCGCGATCAGCGCGCGCTGCGCCGGTTTCGACAACTTCGCGAACGCCGGATCGAGTTTTGAGTCAGCCATCACGCCTCCCGCGCGTCGCAAACCTCAAACGATCAATCATTCACACCGGAATCGGCCCTTCGACGCACCCCGTCGTGAATACAAATGGAAAAGGGCTCTCCTCGTTCGTCCGGTACATTCCGGAGAAGAACACGAACGCACGGCTCGGGTCCGCATCGTCCATGGCGAGCGACGGCTTGAACGCTCCGGAGTGCCAGCCGCGATCTTCGCCCGTCATGATCTGCACGGATTCGCCCCAGTCGGCAAGCACGCCGGACGGAGCATCGGCACGGCACGTCCACAATCCCGTCTCCGGCGGCGCTTGGTCTTTTGCGACCCACACGCGCGAATAAACGGCAACGAATCCATCTCCGCGCGGCCGCACGCAGAAGTCGAACATCTTCATCGCCTCCGGGGCGAACTGCGTGTGCGCGTCCCAAACGCACCCGTCAGCGCTCTCGGCGTAACCCTGCGCCAGGTAGTTGTCGCGGTTTGCGCCGGCCACGTACCACATCCTCCATTTGCCGTCGCTATAGATGACATTGGGCTCGTATACGCTGCCGTGCTCCCACTCTTCCGTTCCGTGAAACACCGGCTCATCCGCCACCGCCCACTGCGCGCCGTCCCACTCCGCGTAGCCAATCGTGTAAGGCCCGCTGATTTGCTCGCGCGCGCCCGCATAGTAGATGCGTTCAACCCATTCATTTCTGTGCGGATCCCACCCCTTCACGTACGAGGGACAGTGGCGGCCTCCGTCGCCGTCCCACGCGCCGGGCCGGCTCGCCGGCAACAGCTGCGCAACATCGACTGTGTCGATGCGTGCGATCGTCCATCCCGTTGCGGACAGCGGCTCGCCCGCAGGCAGCGATGCGCTGTAAAGCTGCGGTGGCCCGTACCCATGCGCCTGCCCGGCCAGCACCATCCACCACCGGCCATCGCGATTCGCTACGCTTGGGTCGAGCAGTTCCGCGCCACCCGAGCCAGTCGCCGGATCCCGCGGATCGAAGATCTTGGTTTCCTTTTGCATCGCGGGGCCCTCGTCGAGATATGAAATTCCTCTTGCCGGCAAGAAAAACCTGCTGAGTCCCGATTCCTTCAGTCCCTGGGTCCCTGGTCCCTGGATTTTGCCAGCTCTTCCAGCGCGTCGCATGCCGCCTTCGTTCCGTTCTCGTGGGCAAGTCGCCGCGCCACGCTCGCCGCCTTCTCGGCAAACTTCGGCTCATCCAGCATCGCTCGCAGCTTGCGCGCCACGCGCTGCGGCGTATAGTCCTTGCGCTGGATCGTCCTCGCCACCTTGAGCCTGCGCATGCGCCGCGCGTTGTCCGGCTGGTCGTGCGAGTAAGGCATGATGAGCATCGGCCTGCCCGCCTGCAAACACTGCGCCGTGGTGCCCACGCCGCCCTGGTGCACGACGAGGCTTGCACGGGGAAAGAGCTTCGAGTAGGGCGCGTACTCCGCCACGCAGATCGAGTCCGGCAGCGCCTGGCGCGGCCGGTTCCGCGCGTCCGAACCGATGAGCAGCACCGCGCGGCCGCCGAGCCTGGTAGCGGCCTTTGCGGAGCAGTCGTAGAACTTGCCCGCGGCGAGCACTGCTGCCGAACCCAGCGTGAACACCACCGGCGCGGGCCCGCTTCGCAAAAAGTCTTCGAGATGCGGCGGCAGTTCGGCGTCGCCCATCTCCGCGTCGTAGAAACAGAAGCCGGTGATGCGCGTGTTCGGCGGCCAGTCTTTTTGCTCCGCGCCCAGCACGCGCGAAAACAATGCCAGCACGAGGTCCGGCGAATGCTTTGCGTCGAACAATGGGTTCGGCCCGCGCGTGAGGCCAATCTCGCGGCGCAGTTCGTAGATCGGCTTCGGCCAGCGGCGCGTCGTGATCCGCGCCAGCCGTTTCATCACGCGTCCCATGCCGGGCGTGCGGTCAGCGCGCGCGAGGCGGCGATAAGGGGGCAGCACCGGCGGGTCGAACGCCGAGAAAAACGACAATGGCGCGAGCACGTAGCTGGCCCACTTGATGCCCGTGACCTCGGCTACGATCGGGCCGGCGTAGTTCAGTTCGCCGAGCAGCATCAGATCGGCGCGGGCCGGCTTTGTCGCGGCGTCAAGCAGGTCGGCGTAGGTCTCGCGCAAACGCGGAAAGAGAAAGTCGCGGAGGCCAGTCTCGGTGCCCTTCTTGATGTCGTAGATCATCGCGATGAGGCGTGTGTCGGCAGGATCGATATCCGGCCGGATCGCCCGAAACTCGATGCCCAGCGGCTCGATCTTGCGCCGGTAGACGTTGGGCAGCGCCATCACCGGCACGTGACCGCGCGCCTTGAGCTCGAGGGCAATCGCGATGAGCGGATGAATGTCGCCGTAGGTGCCTATGTTCGAGAGAACGATGCGCACAGTCGGGTCTCTGTCGGGCCTTTCGAGACCCGCAGGTATGAGGGTAATGCATCGGGCGCAGGGCGCGAATTCCAGTCGAATTTGCAATATTCTGCGCTACAGTGTCAGTCGATGCCCCGCCACAGCAAGCTCACCACCATTGCGCTCGCCGTCCTCGCCGCGCTCACCGGCTCCCTGCTGCATGAGGGGCTCGGCCACGGCGTAACAGCGTGGCTGCGCGGCGATCACGTCACCGAACTCACGTCAAACCACCTCAATGCAATCCGCGACGACCGCCTCGTCGACGCCGCGGGAACGCTGGTCAACTTCATTGCCGGCTTCATCCTCCTCTTCGCATCCCGTGCCGCCGCCTCCCGCGCCACCCTGCGCTACTTCCTCTGGATCCTCGCAACGCTCAACCTCCTTCACGCCGCCGGATACTTCCTCTTCTCCGGCGCGCTCAACGTGGGCGACTGGGCGCAGGTGATCGCGAGATTGCCGCACCCCGGCGCTCTCCGCACCGCGATGGCCGTAACCGGGGCGATGCTGTACGTAGTGTTCCTTCGCTTGCTGATCCGTGACCTCCGTCCCTTCTGCCCCGAACGCAGCTTTTACAACACCGTCGCCCGCCTGCCCTACCTCGCCGCCTGTATTTATATGTGCATCGCCGGCGCGCTCGATCCGCTCGGTTGGAAACTCATGCTGCTCTCGACGCTGCCGGCCTGGTTCGGCGGCCTGAGCGGGCTGCTCTGGGGCGATGTTTTCCTGATCGGACAGCCGGCGCCCGCACAGCCGCTTACCATCCGCCGAAGTCCCGTCGTCATCATCGCCGCCGCTGTCCTGGGCCTCGCCTTCCTGTTCGTCGTCGCGCCCGGCGTCGAGTTCCATCACTGACATTGCCGGCCTCCTTCAGCCCCGCTTAAGCTCGCGGTGGTATTCTGCCGCCGTTCGCCTCAAGGAGCTTATGCCCATCCGACTTCGCCTTCCCCTTCTCGTTGCAATCGCCGCCATCTTCGCCGCGCCCGCGTTCGTCCACTCGCAGCAGCCTTACCAGGTCCTCGACCAGTGGAAGATCGGCGGCGAGGGCTTCTGGGACTACATGACCGTCGACTCCGCCGCCCACCGCCTCTACATCACGCACGGCGCGCGCGTCGACGTCCTCGACACTGCTACCGGCAAGCCGGCGGGCGAGATCACCGGCCTGCACGGCATCCACGGCGTCGCCCTCGACAGCGCGGGAAAGTACGGCTTCATCTCCGATGGCGGGGCCAACGAAGTAGTCGTCTTCGACCGCTCCGATCTCAAGAAGGTCGGCTCAGTCCCTGCCGGCACCGGCCCCGACGGCATTGTCTTTGACCCCGCCACGCAGACCGTGTGGGCCTTCAACGGCCGCAGCAAGAACGCCACCGTCATCGACGCCAACACGCGGCAGGTCGTCGCCACCGTCGCCCTTCCCGGCAAGCCCGAGTTCCCGGTTTCCGACGGCGCAGGCAACATCTTCGACAACATCGAAGACAAGTCCGAGATCGTCCGCATCGACGCGCGCTCCCACCAGATCACCGCGACGTGGCCCGTTGGGTGCGAGTCACCGTCCGGCCTCGCCATCGACACCGCCGGGCATCGTCTCTTTTCGGTTTGCGACGGCAAGAAGATGTCCGTCCTGGATGCGAACACCGGCAAGTCGCTTGCGCTCCCGCCCATCGGCGACGGGCCCGACGCAGCCGCCTGGTCGCCATCGAAGAACGTCGCGTTCGCCTCCTGCGGCGAAGGCGTGCTTTCAGTCATCGACGCTTCGAGCTCTGCGTACGCAGCCATCGAACAGCTGCCCACCCAGCGCGGTGCGCGCACCATGGCGTACGATCCTTCAACGGACCGCGCATATCTCGTCACCGCCGAGTTCGGCCCGCGCCCCGCGCCAACGGCGGAGCAGCCCCACCCCCGCCCCACGATTGTGCCGGGAAGCTTTACGGTCATCGTGGTAGGGCGCAAGTAGCAGCAGCGCCTCCGCTACTCGACAGGCACATTAATCAATTCCCGCCGGCGAGGTCGCCATGCGAGCAGCTTCCGCGCGTATGTAGCGGACCGCATCCTCGGTGGAGTCGGTCACGTGCAGCAGATCCAGATCCTCGGAACTGATCGTCTTCTCATTGATTAATGCGCCGCGTACGAAGCGTCGCATGTGCTCCCAGAACTCCGACCCCATCGCCACGATAGGAAAGCCCTGCAGTTTATGGCATTGAATGAGCGTCAGAACCTCGAACGCCTCGTCGAGCGTGCCGAAGCCGCCGGGCATCACAACAAACGCGGACGAGTACTTCACGAGCATCACCTTGCGCACAAAGAAGTGGTCGATTTCAATAAAGCGGTCGAGGTATGGGTTGGCATGTTGCTCCATGGGCAGAATGATGTTGCAGCCCAGGCTGAGCCCTCCCGCCTCCTTCGCGCCTCGATTTGCGGCCTCCATGATTCCGGGACCGCCTCCTGTCATCACGGCGTAGCCCGCTCTCGCCAGATCACCGCCCAATTGACGGGCCATTTCGTAATAAGCATGTCCGGCAGGAAACCGGGCCGATCCAAACACCGTCACGCACGGCCCGTCGATGTCCCCGAAAAACTCAAAACCGCGCAGGAACTCGAGGAAGATCCGCACCGCGCTCTCGAGATCGGCGCCGCGATCCCGCTTGCCCGAGAGGAACTGCTGCTCGTTGCCGGAAAGATCGGCCAACAGGTTGGAAAGGGAAGCCGATTCCAAAGTCGAGGTTTTCATGCGTTCGTTTCCATTCTTTTCGCGATTGCGTGGTTGCCACTTTGGCGCCGTTACTGGTCTCCCAGGGCGATGTCGAGCGCGCGGCACACCAGCACTCCTTCGCTGTCGAGCGGCACCGACTTAAGCTTCGCTACTGCTTCCTCGAGAGGCACAAACTCGATGCGCGGCGGTCGAATCGCCACCATCACTCCGTTGAGTCCCCTCGCAAGCCCATGCACCGCTCCGGCTCCAAAGGTGACGCCCAGGTTGCGGTCCAGCGCCGTTGGCGCCCCTCCGCGCAAAAGGTGCCCCAGCACCACTGTCCGCGATTCTTTGCCCGTCAGCTCCTGGAGCTTCGCGGCGACGGTTTCGCCTATGCCGCCAAGCCGCTCCAGTCGGCCCGCTTCGCGCGCCTTCACGGTCACGTCACCGCCGGCAGGCTTTGCGCCTTCGGCCACCACCACGATGGAATAAGGCTTGCCCTCTCCATGCCTTCGCGCAAGGTGCGCCGCGACCTTTTCAATGTCATAGGGGATCTCGGGAATCAGGATTGCGTCCGCGCGGCCCGCGACGCCGGAATGGAGAGCGATCCACCCCACGTAGCGTCCCATCACCTCGACCACCATGATGCGCTGGTGCGAGAGCGCCGTGCTGTGCAGGCGGTCGATGCAATCGGTGGCGAACGACACCGCGGAATTAAAGCCGAACGTCATGGCCGTCGACTCCAGATCGTTGTCGATCGTCTTCGGCACGCCGATGACGCAGAGCCCCTTCTGCTGCAGTTGATGAGCAATCGTGAGGCTTCCGTCTCCGCCGACCGCGATCAGCGCATCGATCTGCTTGTCGCGGAAATACTCGAGCACCTTGCCGGAGAGGTCCACCTCGGCCTTCGTTCCATCGGACTGTTCGGATATGTGATGAAACGGATTGCCCCGGTTCGTGGTTCCGAGGATAGTGCCGCCCAGGTGTGAGATCTCCCGCACCATGGATCGGTTCAGTTCAACCACGCCGCCGTGCGGATATCGGTCGGGAGCCAGAATTCCCTCATAGCCATCGCGGATCCCGACAATGTCCCAACCCCTCGAGCGGGCGGCGTAAACGGCGCCATGAATTACGGCGTTAAGCCCCGGTGCGTCCCCGCCCCCGGTATTGATCGCAACCCGCCGGATCGTTGCAGTCATCTCGCCTCCCCGCACATTCCGCCCCGGGCACACAGTTGTAAGTAGATGTGGAACGTGCCGCGCTTTCAGATTTCCGCCGGCCTCCCTGTGCGTGCTCCGCGCCTTGCCCAGAGGCTTAATTGGAGGTTAGGAGAAGCGAGACGAGCCCTGTACTGGTACTTCTCGCAGCGGGGTCGATGACTGTCCGCATCCCGCCGCGTGGAATCTTCCAGACTTCCACTCGTTCACCATTCAGTCGATGAGTCGCAACACGAGGCGGATTGGCTCGCCGCGCTCAGCCGCCGGATATGCCCGTTCCGTGAACAGATTGTTGCTTACCGCCCCGAAAGCTGCTTCTGGCCCGAGACCGGCATCTACGAACAATGCCGGAATTCCATCCGGCGACCGTAGATTGCAGAGGCCAGGAGTTTCAGGATGAGAACCAGCTGTATCGTGATTGCGGCCATCGCCGTATGCGCCGCGGTTCCCGCGCAGACACCGGTGTTCAGCCAGAGGACATACACCGGGATGTATTCCTATAACCACGCCGAATTGAACAACGACGGGCACGAGGACCTGCTCTACCACACGCCAACCGGCTTCGCGGTGGTATTGAGCACGGGCCCCGGCACGTACGCCGCGCCGGTGGACTACAACGTGCCCGACAACAAACCATCAGGAACCATATCGCTCGACGTGAACAACGACACCAGGATGGATGTGATCGCCTTCAACTCGAGCGCGCCGGGATTTTACGAATACCTGAACACCGGCAACGGCGTGCTCAAGCTGCAGGCGACCTATGAGATGCCCAACATCCAGGACATGGTCGTGGGCGACTTCAACCACGACGGCTACCCGGATATCGCCTTCACCACCTCGGACAACAACCTGCACGTCTGGTTCAACAACCACGCCAGGGGCTTCACCGTCGGCCCGACGACCAGCGTTCCGGGCATCCTGCAGTTGAGCGTGGGCGACTTCGACGGCGACGGCAAGGCCGACATCGCGGCCACCAGCGGCACGGGAACCTACCTGTACTTCAGCGACGGCGCCGGGCATTTCTCGGTAGTGAATGCGACAACGGCGCACCACCCTTATATGTATCTGATGGACATCGACGGCGATGGCAAGAGCGATCTGGTAGGCGCGGCGGTGGCAGGCGAGTCCGCCCCCGGCGGACCCGACACGTTCTACCGCGACCTGTTCGTCGTCTACGGCAACTCCTCGCGCACCATTGCGGAGAGCGAGATCCCTCTGAACGGTTACGCCGTGGCCTGGCAGGATGGATATGTCTTCGGCGAGGCCACTCCCAGCGGAGACGTGGCGGACTTCAACGGCGACGGCAAGCGCGACTTCGCCGTCGTCGAGACGCAGGACAACGACGGCTTCGGCACGCGCACGCTGGCGGTGCTCACAGGTAACGGCAACCGCACGTGGAACCCCGAGGTGAACGTCTACTCCGACAGCCACCTGGATTTCGGCGTGGCAGCCATCCGCGTGGAGAATTCCCTCAAGCCCGCCCTTCTGGTGGATACGTTCCTCAACAACTCCAACACCGCGCACTTCTTCATCAACGACACGTCAGGTGGATATTTCGGCGGATGCGAATTCCCAAGCGGGGGCTGGGGGATGGTCTTCTGCTCGCCCCCCTCCTACAGTTCGTCTCCGCAGCCGTGGAAGGTGAGCGGAGTGGTTCAAACCACGATGCGCAAGATGGAGCTCTGGGTGGACGGAGTCAAGAAGTACCAGGAGATCGGCAATCACGACTTCGGGCATTACGGCGTGCTCGACACAACCCTGACCCTGTCCAAGGGCACGCATCAGGTGACAGTCGTCGCAGCCGGATACGACAACCTGGAGGTGAAGGTGACGCAAACCGAGTCGGTTCCGTAAGTGAGGACAAGCCAGACGGGCCGCACGGGAGGCGGCCCGCTCCGCTCATCGCTCCAGAAACGGGCGCGGAGTAGTACACTGTCCGAAATCGATTTTCCTCCAGAAAAACCATGACACGACTGAACCCTTACGTTGTCCTGCTCACCCTCATCGCCACGCTCGGCGGCCTCCTCTTCGGCTACGACACCGCCGTCATCAACGGCGCGGTAGGAAGCATTAAGGCCTACTTCATCGATCCGCGCTTTTCCGATCTGACCAACGCGGCGCAGGTCAACGCTGCCGACTCGCTGCTCGGCTCAGTGCTTTCAAGCGCTCTCATCGGCTGCATCATCGGCGGGTTGATAGGCGGATGGGTGAGCATCAAAATCGGCCGCAAGCGCGGTCTGATCGTCGCCGCCGTGCTCTTTCTCATCTCAGCGTTGGGCGCGTCGGCGCCGGAGTTCCCGTTCGCCCCCATTGGCCACGGCGGACCGGGCTACGTCTGGAACTGGGTCTTCTATCGCATTCTTGGTGGCATCGGCGTTGGCCTCGCCTCCATGCTCTCACCCATGTACATCGCGGAGATCGCGCCTCCCAAAGTCCGCGGCAACCTCGTCGCGTGGAACCAGTTCGCCATCATCTTCGGCATGCTGGTCATTTACTTCGTCAACTTCGGCATCTCCAAATCCGGCAGCGGCGACGCCTGGCTCAACACCATCGGCTGGCGCTACATGTTCCTCTCCGGAGCCATCCCCGCCGGCCTCTTCCTGCTCCTCCTGTTCCTCGTGCCGGAGACGCCGCGCTACCTCATGCTCCGCGGCAACGAGAGCGGCGCGCGCGCCGTCCTCGCCAAGCTCGTCAGCAAGGACGAAGCCGAAGGCGAAATCTCCGAGATTCGCGCCTCGCTCAGCGAGCACCACTCCGGCAAGCTGTTTTCCTTCGGCGCGATGCTCATCTTCATCGGCATCATGCTCTCGGTCTTCCAGCAATTCGTCGGCATCAACGTCGTCCTCTACTACGCCACCGCGATCTTCCAGGGCATGGGCCTCAGCACCAACGCCTCGCTCTTCCAGACCATCATCGTCGGCGCCGTCAACCTCACCTTCACCATCGTCGCCATCTTCACCGTCGACCGCTTCGGCCGCCGTCCGCTCCAAATCATCGGCGCGCTGGTCATGGCGGTGAGCATGATTTCGCTCGGCTGCGCCTTCTGGCTCGGCGCCAACGGCATGCTCGCGCTGGTGGCCATGCTCGTCTACACCGCCGGATTCGCCGTCTCCTGGGGCCCCGTAACATGGGTTCTGCTGGCCGAAATCTTCCCCAACCAGATCCGCGGCAAAGCCATGGCCATCGCCGTCGCCGCCCAGTGGATCGCCAACTACCTCGTCAGCTGGACCTTCCCCATCCTCGACAAGAACCCCTACCTCGTCGAGCACTTCAAGCACGGCTTCGCCTACTGGATCTACGGCGTCATGGGCATCCTCGCCGCCCTCTTCATGGCCAAATTTGTGCCCGAAACCAAGGGCCGCTCCCTCGAGCAGATGGAAGCCCTCTGGAAAGCCCACGGAAACCGGGCGGTGGCGGCCAAATAGCGCGGCCGGGCACTCTTGCCGAACAGATGAAACTCGTCCTGATCATCGTCGCCGTAGTAGTCATCGCCGCCAGCTTCGTCGCCGACTACAAATGGCGCCGCTGGATGGAGTCCCGCCGCAACGACCGCCGCAACCACCCCGATCGCTAACCCGCTCTCTGTCCCGGAGCCCGCCCTGAGCGAAGTCGAAGGGTCCCTATGTCCCCGCTTTCTGACCCTTGGTGCCTGATCCCCGGTCCCTGTCTTTTCGTTACAATTGAATCCAGGGAGCCGTCCAACAACCATGCCTCAGTTTCTCCGCCGCGCCCCGCGCGTCCGCATCTTCACCGCCTTGCTGGCCTTCGCCCTCGCCTCCGCCGTCATTCCCGCCGCGCGCGCCCAGTTCACGCCGCCGCCCCAGGGAACGCAGGTGCACGACCCCGCCGCGCTCAAGCCCCCCGCCGGCGCCCGCGTCGCCATCGTCGAATTCGAAGACATGGAGTGCCCCGACTGCGCCCGCGCCAACCCGCTCCTCAAGGAAGCCACCGAGCGCTACAAGATCCCCTGGGTCCGCCACGACTTCCCCCTCGCGCAGCACGCCTGGAGCTTCCAGGCCGCGGTCTATGCCCGCTGGTTCGACCAGAAGGGCGGCAAGAAGCTCGGCGACGAGTACCGCGACACCATCTTCGCCAACCAGATCCAGTTCGGCGACAACCCCTCCGCCATGGCCGACTTCACGCAGAAGTGGGCCACACAGCACGGCATCGCGCTGCCATTCAACGTCGACCCGCAAGGCAAGCTTGCCGCCGCCGTCAAGGCCGACTACGCGCTAGGCCAGCGCATCGGCATCGAGCACACGCCCACCATCTGGGTCGTCACCGACCACTCCAAGGGCGCGCCCTTCGTAGAGGTCGTAGACCGCACCAAGCTCTACCAGCTCATCGACCAGGCCCTCGCCGACACCAAGGGAGAAGCCCCCGCCACCCATCACGCAGCCAAGCCCTCCGGCAGGTAGTTCCCGCTCCGGCAACACACCCGGCATGTGCCCCATCCATGCGCAGCGTCACCGCGCATGGGTGGGAGGGTTCCTCGCCCGCCAACTCGCGCGCACTTACCTGGCCGCTTCGCCATCCGGCCAATCCGCCTCGGCCCAAATCTCCCTCTCGCCGCGCGCAATCGGCGCTACCATTCCCCCGAGGTCCCCTGTCCCAATGCCCTCCATTCAGACCGTTCCCGCTCTCGCCGCCTCTTGCCCTCTCCGCGCCATCCTCTGGGCCGGTCTCATCGCCGGCACCATGGACATCACGGCGGCCCTTATCGTCTACGGCGCCATGGGGGCGCAGCCCATCCGGCTCCTCCAGGGAATCGCCGCCGGCCTGCTCGGCCCGCTGTCCTATTCCGGAGGCCTCGCCACCGCCGCCCTCGGCCTGCTCTGCCACTACGTCATCGCCTACGGGGCAGCCGCAGTCTACGTCGCCGCATCGCGCGCGCTTGCATTCCTCGCCCGGATGCCGTTCCTCGCCGGCCCGCTCTACGGCATCGCCGTCTACTTCTTCATGCAGGGCATCGTGCACATATCGCGGGCCCGTCACGGCGCGTTTTCCTGGAAGATGACCCTCATCGGCTGCGCCATCCACATCGTCTGCATCGGCACGCCCATCGCGCTAGTCACCCGCCGCCTGGCCCCCCGCTGATCCCCACCCAAAAACACGAACGGCGCACCCTGTCGAGGATGCGCCGCTCCGATCCGTATTCCCTTAGTCCCTATGTCCCTATGTCCCTATGTCCCTTAGTCCCTGAATCTCCACCAGCCCGCCCGGCCCGGGGCTCACCGTCGAAGTCTGGGGCGCCCTCCAGTGGTCGATGTGCGAAATCCGGTGCACGCACCCGATGGTGCAGTGCGGCGCGCAGGACTTGGCTGTCAGGAATTCGCGCTCCAAATCCGCCTTCGTATACTGCGTCACCGGAACCCCCGGGTACCCGCGCTGCTGCGAGCAGTAGTGCACCAGCCCGTCCTCGCAGATATACAAATATCGCGAACCCGCGCGGCACCGCCAGTCGTTCGGCTCGCCCTTCGCAATCGCGTTCTGGAAAGCGTCAAACTGCGCGTAGTTCGACTTCCGCCGGTCCCGCATCGCGTAGTACACCTGGGCCTCGTCGTCCCTCAGCGGCTTCAGCTGCCCGTCCCCGTCGTGGATGATCCCGATCGTCGACTCGAACCCCAGCTCGAGCGCCCGCCGCCCGATCGTCTCGGCGTCATGCGGGTTCTTGAACCCCCCGCCCACCACCGAGTTGATGTTCACGTGGAACTCGGCATGTTCGGCCAGCATCTGGAGCTTCTTGTCCAGCACCTTCAGGCTCTTCTTCGAGATCTCGTCCGGGTTCACGTTATCAATCGATATCTGCAGGTGGTCGAGCCCGGCCCTGTTCAGCCGCTCGATCCTCTCCGCGTTCAACAAATATCCATTGGTGATCATCCCCGCGATCGCGCCCGTTTTGCGGATTCTACGGACGATCTCGTCCAGCTCCGGATGCGTCAGCGGCTCGCCGCCCGAGATGCCCACCATCGCCGTCCCCAGCCGCCCCAGCGCGTCGATGCGCCGGAACATCTCGTCCAGCGGCACCGGCTTTGAAACCTTATCGTATTCATTGCAATAGGCGCAGCTCAGGTTGCAGAACCGCGCGGGCACAATCTGCGCCAGCACCGGATGTGAAGTCGAGGCCAGCGCCCGCGCCACCATCGCATACTCCCGCGCCTTGCGCCGAGCCCAAACCAACCGCCCCCGAGCCGTATTTCGCCGATATTGAGCCATCTGTATCTATTGAATCACAGGAGCGTATTTATCCCTCCCCCGCTCCCCAACAAAAGGTGTCATCCCGAAGGGCCGCACGCCTGGGGCCCCGCCCGATTCTGGCGGGGTAAGCGGCCCGAGGGATCTGTGGTTGCTTCTCGCCCGCCCGGCCACAGGCGCTCACTAAACCGGCCCCAGGTTTTGGGGCCGGCTCATCCCAATCCGTCAGCGCCCCACCGCCGGCAGCAAATCCGCCGGCTCCGCCTCATACCAATCCCGCGCGAGGTCTACCCACACACCCTTCGCGGCTCATCCCCCTGCCGCGCCCGAACATGAGCGTGTCATCCCGAAGGGCCGCACGCCTGGGGCCCCGCCTGCATTTGGCGGGGTAAGCGGCCCGAGAGATCTGTGGTTGCTCCTCGCCCGCCCAGCCACAGGCGTTCACTAAACCGGCCCCAGGTTTTGGGGCCGGCTCATCCAACGCCTCAGGGCGCAATGCCTAACACGAAGTGCATCTTGAACCGCTTGTTTCTTAATTACTCATAACTATTGCTATAATCACTCTGGGAGGCCCTATGCCCACCCTCACCATCTCCCTTCCCGATTCCCTCAAGGAATTCATCGAGCGCGAGGTCAAAACCAAGGGCTACGGCAATGTGAGCGAATATGTGCGCGGCCTCCTGCGCGAGGCCCAGGAGCGCGAAGCCAACCAGCGCCTTGAGGCTCTGCTGTTGGAAGGGATGACCTCGGGCGGGCAGGCCGAGGCATCGCCGGAGTTCTGGCAGGAACTGCGGCGCGATGCCGCGACAATTCTTGCAAAGCACAAAACAGCTCGAAACGTTCGCTCCGGAAAGCGAACGTAAGCATTCGCTCGGAGGCTCGCGAAGACATTCTCAGGCAGTTCGAGTGGTACCTGGCCGAGGGCGGCTCGGACATTGCCCATCGGTTCCTCGACGAGGTGGAAGAAGCCGTCAGCGTTCTGCGGCGCACGCCCGATATCGGCTCGCCGAGGAAGTTCAAGAATCCGCAGCTGGCCGGTCTCCGCAACTGGCCCATCCCAGGATTCGCCGCGATCCGAATTTATTACATTCATTCCGGCGAGAATCTTCGCATCGTGCGCGTCCTTCACGGCAAAAGCGCGACGTTCATTCGCTGGAAGAAAACGATTGTGAGCCAGATAGCCCCGGTCGTTAGGATCTCTGTTTCCCCGCCCTCCAATACCGGCGGGTGAGCGCAAAACCCCTCGAAGCTTTCTTGTCCCTCTGTCCCCATATCCCTCGAGAATCTGTCAACCCCCCTCGGCGGTGGAAAAACTTCGCCGCTCGGTTGGCAAGCCACAGATCACGAATGAGATCTCCTGTGGAAAAATAAAGTTCTGAAAACGGTTACAGTTTGGCCGATTGATTCGCTCAACCCGCTATCCTTGTATCTGGGTAAAGAAAAGCCCTCGTGGAGCCCGCCTCCGCGAGGGCTTTCACTTTGCCCCACCCCCCCACCCCCCTCCCCCCCCTATTAAATTTCCTGTGAAGAAAACGCAGAAAGCCAGCATCGTTAGAGCAACTGCGGGGCGACACCGGGGAGTGGCGGTGATCTGGTTTCTGGAAACAGGTCTGCCGCAACGGGTTGGCGTTTATGGCCAAGCGCCCAATCTTTTCGATTGCCACCTATGAATTCTTCTGCTACCGTCTTAATTCGTCCATCGAACTATTCCCTACCGTCTTGATTCGTTCCTCGCTGAGCGACACCGGGCCTCTGGTTTCTTATTCCCTACACCGGCCGTTTCCCCCGGGCGTGCCGGCCAAGGCAAGTCATGGCGCGTTGTATCTTTTGTGATGAATGGGCCGGTCACGATTCGGACCGGCACGAGCGGTGTGTCCTCGAGTTTGAGGCGTGCATGCGGCAACCCGATCTGTTCAGCCTGTTGCTGAGCCACCTTCGGAGCGCCCCGCGCACGGTATACGCCATGCTGGTGAGCTCCCTCGCCCGCTCCCGGTAGCCGCGCGGCAACCGCATCCGAAGCTCGATACTGTACGGGCGGGGTCTACTTCTTGATCCTGGTCGTGGCCGCGTCCACGCTCCAGAAGTCCGCCGGCAGGCTCTGGTTGTACTCGACCTTGTCGACGAAGAACTGCCGCACCAGCTCGTCATTCTTGAACCGCGTGATCATGAACGGCGTCGGAAGTCCACCGACGGTGTGGTAGTTGTCGTACTCTTCGGCGTCGGTGTTCTTGTCCTTGTACTCGGTGTCGCGCCACTGGAAGACGCGCCGCAGCGGCAGGTGCGTCTGCGTGTCCATCAGGATTGTGAGCGCCTCATTTTCAGGGGAGATGAGCGTGACCTGGTCGGCCAGGTGCCGCGCAGCCAGGTGCTGGCCCTCGAAGACGAAGATAGTCTTCGGGTCCTTCATCCAGACCTTGACGGCTGTCTCGATCGAGTGGTCGCGGCGCCGCAGGTAGTCGTCCACCTGGTCCTGGGGCAGCTTGTGCTTGCCGCGGTAGGTTACTTCCCAGCCTTCGCGGCCGATGAAAAACTCCACCACGTCCCGGTGTTTTGTCACGTCGACGCGATCGCGGTCGGGCCAGCTGTGGTATTCAAACTCTTCGAGCGTTCCCGGGTCGGGGTTCCCATGGTAGAAGCCGGCCGCGTGCCCGTGCTCCATGCGGTTCTGCATGTTCAGCCACGCATCGCCGCCCAGCGCCGCAATCATCGCGTCCAGTGCCTGGTGCGCCTTCTGGGCATTTTTGGCGGCCTCGTCGTCCTGCGCCATTACGAGCCGCGTTCGAACTGCCGCCGACGAACACAGAATGACCAAGGCACCCAGGGCAACCCAACCCGCTCTCCGCATCCCAAGAACTCCTCTGAAATGAAAGACGTTCCATGCCTGCTCGCTGTTTCTTCGACCACGGGCGGGCGCTTCCGTCAACCCACCAGCACCGCCCCTCCGTTCACATTCAGCACTTCGCCGGAGATGAATCCAGCCAGGGGCGTGCAAAGAAACAGGATGGGCCCCGCAATTTCGCGCGGCGTCGCGGCCCGCCCAACGGGTATTCCTGCCCTGATTTTTGGCCCCAGCTCAGGGTCCCCCAGCGCTGCTTCGGACATCTCAGTCGTGACCCAGCCCGGCGCAATGCAGTTTACCCGAATGCCCACCGGTGCAAGCTCGCTCGACAGGCTCTTTGTCAAACTGATGACCGCGCCTTTCGTTACTGCGTAGTCGGCGTGGTTAGCTTCGCCTCGCTGGCCGGCGGTGGAGCTGATCAGGACGATATGCCCTGCGGGATTTCCGTTCTGACGATCCTGCCGCTGCATCTGGGCGACGGCGGCCTGCACGAGGCCGAAGACGGAATCAAGGTTCACTCCAAGGGTGCGCCGCCACTGGCCCTCGCTCATCTCCGCAATCGGGACGTCGTCCGATGGCCAGACGCCGTGATTCACCACCAGGATGTCGAGGCGGCCGAGCGCCTTCACGGCTGCTTCCACGAGCGCGCGGCCGTCTGCCGGTCTAGCCAGGTCGCGTTCGATAGCCACGCACCGGCCCTCGCCTCCGCATTCCGCCATTAGTGCATTGGCACGGGACGCCGCCTGCCGGTAGTTGAATGCCACACGCGCGCCGGCTTCCACAAACAGCCGCACCGTTTCGGCTCCGATGCCGCGCGACCCACCCGTGATCAGCGCCGTCCTGCCCGCCAGGCTCAGTCCCACTCCCGCCATAGGCCCAACCTACCTTGCCGCGCCGCGGCCTGTCGAGGACGCTGCCCGGCCTGATGGCTGAAGTGCGCCCGCGCAGCGTCAGCGATTTCCGAGCCGTTCCACCACCCCGGCTATTCGCTCAAACGCCCAGTCGAGCTCGTCGCGCGTGATGGTGAGCGGAGGCGCAAGACGAATGACGTGATCATGTGTTTCCTTGCACAGGATTCCTTCGTCTTTCAGCGCTTCGCACCAGGGGCGGGCCCTGCCGTGGAGTTCGATTCCGATCCACATGCCCCGTCCGCGCACCTGCTTGATTGCGGGGCTGCGCAGCGACTGAAGGCGCGCAAGAAACCAGGCGCCCAATTCCGCCGAGCGCTCGACCATCCTCTCTTCGACCAGGACACGCAGGGCCGTTCTTGCAACCGCGCAGCCGAGCGGGTTGCCGCCGAACGTGCTGCCGTGGTCGCCGGGCTTGAAGACCGACAGGATCTCGCGCGACGCGAGCACTGCAGAAACCGGGTAGAACCCGCCTGCAAGTGCTTTGCCCACGATCAGCACATCCGGCGCGATTCCTTCGTACTCATAGGCGAACAGTTTGCCCGTGCGTCCAAGGCCGGATTGAATCTCGTCGAGCATGAGCAGTGCCTGGTTCTGCCGGCAGATATCGGCAGCTTCGCGCAGGAACCCGGCGGGCGGAATCACGATTCCGGCCTCGCCTTGAACGGGTTCCACGAGAAACGCGCAGGTGTTAGGTGTGATTGCGTCGCGCAGGGCTTGGGCGTCGCCAAACGGGATGATCCTGAACCCCGGCGTGAATGGACCGAACCCGTCGCGATATTGTTCGTCGCTCGAGAAGCTGACCGCAGTGGTCGTGCGGCCATGGAAGTTGCCGGCGCACACGATGATCTCTGCTTTGTCGCGCGGAATGCCTTTGAAGTTGTATCCCCACTTGCGAGCGGTCTTCACCGCCGTTTCAACTGCTTCGGCGCCGGAGTTCATCAGCAGCGCCATTTCGAAGCCGGTCAGGTCGCAAAGGTCCTTGCAGAGCAATGGCAGTTGCTCGTTGCGAAATGCCCGCGAGGTAAGGGTGACCTTTCTCGCCTGTTCTTCCAGGGTCCGCAGAATCTTCGGGTGGCAATGGCCCTGGTTCACCGCTGAATAGGCGGCCAGGCAATCGAGGTAGCGGTTGCCCTCGACGTCGTAGACCCACACGCCTTCGGCGCGTTCGATCACCACGTCGAGCGGATGATAGTTGTGCGCCGCGTATCGGTCTTCCAGGTCGATCAGGTCCTGGGTGCGCGTGGCTTGAGGAATCTCTTGCGTCATCATGGCCTGTGTCTATTTTGCCTGAAACGCATGGCATGGCGCGAAGCGGCGGGAGAACGCCATCCAGGATTCGGGCCGAAGGGCGGCCATCTGGATGCGGGGAAGATCATTCTGCTGCAGTTGTACCTGCTTCAGGCGTTCGATCGGCTCAAGAACGATAAAATGCCGTGATGCCGATGATCGAGAAGGATCTGCACTTCCGGCTGGCAACGACAGACGACATCGCGCGTATCGGATCCCTGATCGAGGCGTCGGTGCGCGGGCTATCAACGCAGGAGTATTCGCTTTCTCAGATCGATCAAGCGCTCGGGACATGGCTCGGGCTGGACACGCAACTGATCGCGGACGGAACCTATTTTGCCGTTGAACCGGCCGCGCGGCCGGGCGTGCTGGCAGCATGCGGAGGATGGTCGCGGCGAAGAACCCCGTACGGGAGCGATCATCGGCCGGGGCGCGACGACGCGCTGCTCGATCCGCGGAAAGAAGCGGCCAAAATTCGGGCGTTCTTTGTGCATCCGGCATGGGCCCGTCGCGGGATCGGAAGCCGGCTGCTTGAGATGTGCGAAGCGGCGGCGCGTAATGAGGGTTTTACCCGGTGCGAGATGGGAGCGACGCTTCCGGGAGTACCCCTGTATCGAAAACATGGATATGTGGAGGGCGAACGGGTAGAGCTGCCGCTCGCGAACGGCGAAACTCTGCCAATTGTGAAAATGGAGAAAGAGTTCTGATTGACCGCTCCCGGAAACGTGCTCATCTGCTGTTTCCCGCCAAACGCCGGTGTCACACTGGATGCTGAGGGCAATGGAAGGAGCTGAATCATGCGATCTGATATCGTGCCCGGAGGCGTTTTCCCCAACTACGAACTTCCCGATCATTCCGGCACAAAGCGCAAGCTAAGCCAGCTGCAGGGCGACGATCCGCTTATCCTGACGCTCGCGCGGGGCCACTATTGCCCGAAGGAGCACCAGCAGCACCTGGAACTCGCCGCTTTCTACCCGAAGATTGCGGTGGCATACACCCAGATCGTCACCATCGCTACCGACGATCACCATACTCTCCAGGAATTTCGCGCGTCAGTGGGAGCGCAGTGGCCCTTCCTTTCCGACCCCGGCCGGATAGTTCAGAAAGATCTCGACATCCAGGAGTACACCGACCCTGAGAACAACCCGATGATCCCGTATACGCTCGTGCTCAAGCCGGGCCGGGTGATCTATAGCATCTATAACGGCTACTGGTTCTGGGGCCGCCCGTCGATCAGCGATCTCTGGCACGATCTGCGCATCGTGACGAGCGAGATCCGCCCGGACTGGGATCTGGGCACCCCGGGACTCCGCGAGGCGTGGAATGCTGGCGACCACTCGCGGTTCCACGGCTGGAACAAGCGTGCCAGCGCGAAGAAGCCCCCGACTAAGCGGAAAAAATAGCTGAGCCTCGTGGTAGACGCCAAAACCGCATGAATCTTCCGGCCCGCACAACTGAAATCGAATTCGAGCACAAGCGCCAGAATCGCTGGTATCCCGTCGCGCTCGTCACAGCTGCGATTGCGATCAGTTATTTCGATCGACAGACACTGCCCGTCGCCATCCAGGAGATTCAGCGCTACATTCCAATATCGAACGAGCAGTTCTCGTATCTGCAGACGGCCTTCCTGCTCTCGTATGCGGTGTTGTACATCGGGGGCGGGCGTTTGCTCGACGTGCTCGGAACGCGGCGTGGTTTCGCCCTGATCATGCTGTGGTGGTCGATTGCCTGCGCGCTGCACGGGTTTGCTACCGGCTTCGGCCTGCTCCTGTGCGCGCGTTTTCTTCTGGGCATGGGCGAAGGCGGAGGGTTTCCCGGGGCGATACGCGTAGTTGCCGAATGGATCTCTCCGGAACATCGCTCGACCGCCGTGGGCATCATCAATGCGGGCACGGCAGTCGGTTCCGTAATTGCGCCTCCGCTGATCGGCCTGATCTTGCTGCACAGCGGGTGGAGGATGGTCTTCTTCCTCTCCGGCGCAATGGGCATTGCCTGGGTGCTGTTCTGGATCGTTTCCTATGGCCGAAGTTCCACCGCCGCTCCGGTAAATGCGGTCGCAACTCCCGCATTCGCGCGCCCCTGGAGTATGGGCAAACTGCTCTCGATTCGAAGTATCCAGACGCTCGTCTTTGCCAAGTTCATGAGCGATTCAGCATGGTACTTCCTGCTCTTCTGGCTTCCCAAATATCTTTATGACGCGCGGCACTTTGACATCAAGCACGTCAGCTATTACGCATGGATTCCCTACGCTGCCTCCGGCGTCGGAAGTTTCCTTGGAGGTCTCTTCTCCAGCCGTCTCCTGCGCAGCGGCTTTTCTCTCGACGCTGCGCGAAAAACGGCTCTGGGCTTGAGCGCGGTTTTCATGCCCGTGGTGATGCTCGTGCCGATGGTGCCTGTGCAGCTTGCCCTCACGCTCTTCAGCATTGCATTCTTCTGCCAGCAATCGTGGTCCGGCCTGGTGATGACCGTACCCGCGGATATTCTGCCTCTCTCCGCGGTGGGTACCGTGTCGGGCTTTGTCGGTTTCGGCGGCGCCATCGGCGGAGCCGTCTTCAGCATTGTGGCGGGCTATCTGCTCCAGCATGGTTTTGGTTATCAAACGCTCTTTATACTTGTCGGCAGTTTTCACCTGATCGGTTTTCTCGCCATCGTCCTGCTTGGCGGAAGGATTCAACCATTAGGCAATCACGAATTCAGGGAAACAGAGGCCTGAATATGAGGATCACTGAAGTTCGCACCCGCGTCGTTCAGTGGGAGGGCAAAACGGTGCCGCTCCCGCCCCATTTCTGCACTAATCCCATGGACCTCGTCAGCTACCGCCAGGCCTCGATGGGGAATTTCGCATTTCATGGATGGCTGCTGGTTGAAGTCTCCACTGACACGGGCCTCGTTGGCCTGGGCAATGCGGCGCTTTCGCCCCTGGTGACGAAGACCCTGATCGATACGTATATGAAGCCGATCCTGCTGGGCAGCGATCCGTGGGATACGGAATTCCTCTGGCAGCAGATGTATCGCCGTACCCTTGCATTTGGACGCAAGGGCGTCGCAATGACTGCGATCTCCGCAGTAGACATCGCCCTTTGGGACCTTCTGGGAAAGGACGCCAAGCAGCCCGTTTATCGCCTGCTCGGCGGACGGACCAAGGAACGCATTCCCGTTTACGCGAGCCGCCTCTATGCCATGCCCATCGATGAATTGCGTGCTGAAGCCCAGCGATACAAGGACGAAGGCTACACGGCAATGAAGCTGCGGTTTGGGTGGGGACCATTGGACGGCCGCGAAGGCATGATGAAGAATGTGGACCTCGTCCGGAACGTTCGCGAAGTAATCGGCGACGGCATCGACCTGATGACCGACGCATACATGGGGTGGACTCTCGACTATGCCAAGCGCATGCTCCCTCTTCTGGAACCATTCGGCATCCGGTGGCTCGAAGAGCCGGTCATCCCGGACGACACGCGCGGGTATCGCGAATTGAAGAAATACGGCCGCATCCCTATCGCTGGCGGCGAACACGAGCACACGATCTTCGGGTTTCGCTCGCTCCTTGAAGAAGATGCGCTCGACACCATCCAGTTCGATACCAACAGGGTCGGGGGGATCAGCCAGGCGCGCAAGATCTCGGCGCTTGCGGAGTCGTTTCAGGTGCCCGTCGTGCCGCATGCGGGACAGATGCACAATTATCACGTCGTGATGGCCAGCCTGAATTCGCCGATCGCCGAGTTCTTTCCCAAGGTCGACGTGGAAGTCGGTAACGAGCTCTTCTGGTATATCTTTGACGGCGAGCCCGTGCCCAAAGCGGGTTACATTGACCTCGACGAAAACATCCCGGGGCTTGGCCTCACCGTGAACGAAGAATCAATCAAGCGATTCAAGATCATTGAGTAGGAGAGGGGCTCCTTGCATCTCGTTCAAATCCAGAGTCGAACCCGGCGGTGCGTGGCCGTGGTCCGCGAGCCGGATCTCGTAGTGGTGCGGGAAGTCGACTCCACTCTCGCACTGGCGGAGAGAGCGCTGCGCGAGAGTCGCAGCCTCTCGGAACTCGCCGGCGATCTGGCAACCGCTGAAGCCTTGAGCTATGACTCCGTCTTTGACGGCACGTCGGAATGGAAGCTGCTGCCACCGATCGACTGTCCGGACAACCCGCATCGCGTCCACGTCTCCGGAACCGGATTGACGCACCTGGGCAGCGCCCGCGATCGCCAGGCCATGCACGTTGCCGCAACCGCAGAAGACGACTCCAAGATGACGGACAGCATGCGCATGTTCGAATGGGGCCGGCAGCGCGGGCGGCCGTCCCCCGGAGAGATAGGCATCGCCCCGGAGTGGTTCTACAAAGGCGATGGTTCGATCATCCGGGCGCCCTTCGATTCACTCCCCATTCCCTGGCATGCAGAAGACGGCGGCGAAGAGGCCGAAGTAGCAGCCATCTATCTGGTCGCGGAAGACGGCACGCCCTGGCGGATCGGCATGGCCGCGGGAAACGAATTCTCCGATCACGTCTTCGAGCGCCGCAATTATCTCAATCTCGCGGGATCGAAGCTTCGCAACTGCAGCATCGGCCCGGAACTGGTGATCGATGCCCGGTTCGACGACGTCCCCGGAACAGTGCGCATCCTCCGCAACGGTGGGTCGATCTGGGAGAAGCAGATTCGAACCGGCGAGCAAAACATGTGCCACAGCCTCGCCAACCTCGAGCATCACCATTTCAAATTCGCTGCCCATCGCCAGCCCGGCATGGTTCACATTCACTTCATGGGAGCCGACTGCCTGTCATTTGGCGAAGGCATCCGTCTTCAACCCGGAGACGTCACAGAGATTCAGTTTGCGGAATTCGGCCGGCCCCTCAAAAACACGATCCTCGCCGAGAAACGTGCGGCATCGCCCCTGCGAGTCCAGGTGATGCAATGACGCTCATCCTTGCCGGGTAGGAATCGTCACTCCATGCACATGACGCAAAGGCGCACGCACCTTTCCCCGGACTACTTGGCCTGAGCGGTGAGCAAGTTGGATGGTGTGCTCGGAGGGGCTTTTGCCTTGAGTCCTCGGAATGCGTAGGACCACCTTACGTTTGGCCTAAGATGAAGGCTCGAATGCTTTGCGAGTTCAATCAAGGTTTAGATTGTCTGGATTCTCTCTCGTCGGAGTTCCCTTCTTTGAGTCAAGCCTTCTTGGCTTTTCTTAGGTTCAATAAAGGTATTTCAAAAAAGGCTTGACTCAAATCGCCTTCTTTAGAGGGCCATCTAGATGCCCCTCTTTCGATCAAATCGCACAAACTAGATTGAAACTTCAATTGCCTGAAGATTAGTGTCAAGCCTGCAAGCCTTAAAGAAGGTTATGTCAAGGAAATTGACGAAATCCTTGACTCAAAAGACCAAAAGATTTCAAATCTTGAAATGCACCCCTTTAGCCCTCAAAAGCTGCCGATAAAAGTCGATTGGGAGCCCTTGATCCCTTTGATTGGAAAAGCAAACAGGGCTCTCGCTCAATACGACGGAGTTCTCTATGGTCTCCCGAATCCAGAAGTCTTGTTCTCGCCAATGACGACGCAAGAGGCAGTGCTGTCTTCGAGAATAGAGGGCACCCAAGCGACATTGGGCGAAGTCTTAAAATTCGAAGCAGGGGAGGAACCTCAGCAAGAATCTAAGCGGCTCGATATTCAAGAAATCATCAACTATAGAATTGCCATGACGACCGCCGAGACCCGATTAAAGGTTCGTCCATTCAATCTGAATCTCCTTCTTGAACTCCACGGAATTCTCCTGGATAGTGTCCGCGGACGAAACAAGGCAAGAGGGCAGTTCCGCCGAATTCAGAACTGGATTGGGGCATCCGGAAGCTCAATTGAATCTGCAGATTTTGTTCCACCCTCTCCGGAAGTTCTATTTGATTACCTCGACAATTGGGAGAAGTACTACCACGCAGAGCAGCCAGATCCCTTAGTTCAACTCGCAATAGTGCACGCACAATTTGAAATCTTGCACCCCTTTTTGGACGGCAACGGCAGACTGGGGCGTTTAATCATCCCGCTCTTTCTATCTGAAAAAAAGGTGCTCTCCAGACCAATGTTCTACCTGTCTTCTTACCTAGACCGCGAGCGAGAAGCATACATCGCTAGGCTGCGAGAACTTGGGAAAGACGATGAAGCCTGGAACCGCTGGATTGAATTCTTCTTGAACGCACTGATCTACCAGGCTGGCGAAGACTCAAGAAAAGCACGCTCTATTTTGGATCTGTACGAGAAGCTCAAATGTCGAGTGATAGGTCTAACACACTCTCAGTTTGCCGTTCCCGTCCTTGACCGAATGTTCGAACGTCCGCTATTTCAGTCATCAACTATCCAGGGAATCCCAAACAGTCCAAGCAAGCAAGCGGTATCGATCCTCTTAAACCGATTGAAAGAGGCCGATATCCTTCGCGTGATTCGCGAGAAAAGCGGACGGCGGCCTCAGGTATTCGCACTTTGGGAACTATTGAACCTGTGCGAGGGGCGGGAGGTCTTCTAACGCCATTTTCTGATAGTCAAATTGTCATGATAGCGTCACGATCGCGGAATGCGAGCAAGAGGAAGACTTCCAAATTATTGATTTGATTGGCGTCCCCGACGGGATTTGAACCCGTGTTATCGCCGTGAAAGGGCGGTGTCCTAGGCCGGGCTAGACGACGGGGACGCGATTTGTGCGGGGAGTCGCCAGCATCGATGCCGGCAGGGCTTCACTTCGTACCGCAGGAGCGGCCGGATGGCCGGAAACACCCTTGCCTTAAGGCTATCAACTCATTCCGCGAGTGTCAAAGCTGGCGGCGTCCCATCGTCCGCGCAATCGCATCGCGCAAGCACCTCGGGCGGCGGCTATTGCGCTCACCCGGAATCTCCAGCGAATCGTGACCCGCATCACCAGGCACGCGCATGCTCCTCCTCATACTGTTCGTGTGCCACTTCGTCACTCCCGGCACGGCAAAAAGGCGAAATTTTTGCGACAATGGATCGGTCGCCCGAATCAGAGGGAGCAAGGCAAATAATCCCCGCCGGCGGGCTCTGCCGCCGAGGACCGAACTGAGTTTGATGTGAGGAAAGCGTGCTCAAACGCACCGTAGGAATCGGTTGTTGCATGCTTCTGGGCCTGGCGTTCATAGGCTGCCAGAAGAAGGAGGCTGCGCCGGCGGCCGGAGCCGGGATGCAGGCCATGCCCGTGCAGACTGTCGCCGTAACGCTGGAACCTGTTCCGCAAAGCAGCGAATACGTGGCCACAATCAAATCGCGCCGCTCCGCCACATTGCAGCCGCAGGTCGAAGGCACGCTCACCGGCATCAGTGTTCGCTCAGGCGACCGCGTCCAGTCAGGCCAGGCGATGATGACGATCGACCCGCTGCACCAGAAGGCGCAGGTGGAGGCACAGGTTGCCACCGAACGCCAGAAGAAGGCGGTCTTCGATTACAACTCGACCGACTTCGACCGCCAGAAGAAGTTGTTTGAGGCCGGCATCATCAGCCGCGAGGTGTACGACCAGTCCCAGCAGGCCTACCAGAACTCCAAGGCGGATTACGATTCAGCCGTGGCCTTGCGCAAGACGCAGGAAGAGCAACTCGCCTACTACACGATCCGGGCTCCTTTTGATGGAATCGTCGGCGATGTTCCCGTTCATGTCGGCGACCACGTCGCCACCACAACCATGCTGACTACAGTGGACGAGAGCAAGGACCTCGAAGCCTACATCTACGTGCCGACAGAGCGCATTGCCCAATTGCGCCCCGGGCTCGAGGTCGACATCATGGACACCACGGACAAGCAGCTCGAAAAGTCGAAGATCGACTTCATCTCGCCCCAGGTGGACAGCACTCTTCAGGGCATTCTCGTCAAGGCGCCGGTGCACTTCGGCCCTGAGACGCTGCGCAACGCTCAATTGGTAAAGGCCCGTATCGTGTGGAACACCGCGCCGACCGCGGTTGTGCCGGTGCTCGCCGTGACCCGCCAGGCAGGCCAGACCTTTGTTTTCGTAGCCCGCCAGCAGGATGGCCATTTCATCGCAACCCAGACGCCGGTTGTTCTCGGCGACACGGTTGGCAACTCCTACTCGGTCACTTCCGGGCTGAGTTCGGGCGACAAGGTGATCGTTTCCAGCACCCAATTTCTCGTGAACGGAATGCCTGTGATGCCGATGGGGGCGGCGCACGCCGGTGCCTGAGAGGCGAGTCCGGCGCTGCCCCAGCGGTTCCTCGACCGTAAGCTGAAAGTCACGCCGACGCTGACGAAGCAAGGGAAAGAAGGCATACATTGTTCGTTGATTTCTTTATCCACCGCCCAGTCTTCGCTACCGTCTGCGCGCTCATGATCATCCTTGCGGGAGCCGTGTGCATTCCGACGCTGCCGATTTCCCTGTATCCGGAGCTGGCGCCTCCCACAGTTTCGGTGGCGGCCATTTACGTGGGCGCAAACGCCGACACCGTGGAGAAAGCGGTCACCATTCCGCTCGAAGAGGCGATTAACGGTGTCGAGGGCATGCGCTATATCAGCTCGTCGAGCACCAACAGTGGCGTCAGCACCATCAATGTCACTTTCCGCACCGGGTATGACCTGAACGTAGCGGCCGTGGACGTGCAGAATCGCGTTGCCAGCGCCCAGGGCCGGCTGCCCGCCGCGGTGAATCAGCTTGGCGTCTCAATCACCAAGGTCAGCATGAACTTCGTATTCGGCGCCGGCTTTTTCACGCGCGACGGTCGCTACTCCAACGAATTCATCTCCAACTACATCGACGTTTACGTCAAGGACGCTCTGAAGCGCGTGCCGGGCGTGGGCGACGTCATGATATTCGGCGAGCGCAAATACGCAATGCGAATATGGCTCGACCCGGTCCGCCTCGCAACACGCAACCTGACGGCGACGGACGTAATCAATGCGCTCCAGGAGCAGAACGTCGAAGTCCCCGCCGGCCAGCTTGGCCAGCCTCCCGCCAACTCCTCCCAGGCCTTTCAGGTGCCAGTGCGCGTGGTCGGGCGCCTCAGCGACCCGAAGCAGTTCGATCAGATCATCATCAAGAACAGCCCCAACGGACTGGTGCAGCTGAAAGATGTGGGCCATGCGGAGATTGGGGCCGAGGACTACAGCTCGAGCCTGAAGTACAACGGCCAGGTGGCAATGGGCGTTGGCGTGCAGCAGCTCTCCACAGCCAACTCGCTGGACGTGGACGCAAAGGCCAAAGCCATGCTCAAGGAGCTCTCGAAGAGCTTTCCTCCGGGACTGGAATACGCCATTGCGTTTGACTCGACCACAGTCGTGGGCGACTCGATCCGCGAAGTATTGGTGACGCTGGGCGAGGCCATCGCAATCGTCATCGTGGTAATCTTCCTGTTCCTGCTTGACTGGCGCGCCACCATTATTCCTGCGGTAACGATTCCGGTGTCCTTGATCGGAACGTTTGCCTTTACCAAGCTCTTCGGCTTCTCCATCAATTCGCTCACGCTGTTTGGAATCACGCTTGCCACCGGCCTGGTGGTTGACGACGCCATCGTTGTCATTGAAAACGTGCAGCGCCACCTGCACATGGAGCACAGCGATCCGCACGAGGCAACCTCGCGGGCCATGGGAGAAGTCACAAGCGCTGTCATAGCCACGTCGCTCGTGCTCATTGCCGTATTCATCCCGGTGTCGTTCTTTCCCGGGACGACCGGCATCCTTTACCGCCAGTTCTCACTGACCATCGCATTTTCGATCGCCATCTCGGCGTTCAACGCGCTCACGCTGTCGCCGGCGCTTTCAGCCATGTTCCTTCGCGGCGAAGAAGAACGGCCTCGCCAGCTTGACTTTCTGCATATCCGGCCGATCTCGCGCGCCTTCGCCGGCTTCATTCACGGCGCGGATGCCACGGTCGGCTGGATGGGACGCACGTACGCGCGGGCCATCCACGGTGTCCTCCGTATCCGTTACCTCGTTCTTTTGTTGTTCTTTGCGGGCTTGTGGGCGACCGTGTGGATGTACCAGCACGTCCCCACGGCCTTCATCCCGCAGGAGGACCAGGGTTACCTCATGGTGATCGTCCAGGCGCCTCCGGGGTCTTCGCTGGAATACACGGGTGCGCTTGCAGATCGCGCCAGCGCCATCATTGGCCAGGATTCCGACGTCGTCGGCGCATTTTCCGTCATGGGTTTCGGCTTCAGCGGCGGTGCGGCAAATGCGGGCTTGATGTTTGTGGCCACCAAGCCTGCCGATGAACGCAGAGCGAAGGGCCACTCCGCTGCCGACATCGTGGCCCGGCTCTCGCCCAGGCTGCAGATGCTCATGTTCGCGCCCAATGGCGGGCTTGTCGCGATGGTTCAACCCCCCGCAGTGCAGGGCGTGGGCGCCTTCGGTGGGTTCCAGTTCGAATTGCTCGACTCGGGCCGCAACACGATTGCAGATCTCGATCGCGTGGCGCATTCGATGGTGGGCGCAAGCGCGTCGCACAAAGATCTTACAAATCTCTTCACAACCTTCTCAGCGAACGATCCGCAGGTCCTTGTCAACATCGATCGCGAGAAGGCCAAGGCACTGGGCATCCCGCTTTCGCAGATCACCACCACCCTGAGCGTCTTCATGGGATCGCAGTACGTCAACGATTTCGATTTCAACAATCGCACCTATCGCGTGTATGTACAGGCCGACCAGCCCTTCCGCATGACGGCCACGGCCCTGCACAATTTCTACGTGCGTTCCGATTCCGGGCAGATGGTCCCGCTCGACAATCTCATCACCGTCGCCAACAGTTCTGGTCCCCCGGTCATCAATCATTACAACCTGTTCCGCTCGGTTGAAATTGATGGCTCGCCGGCGCCCGGATACAGCTCGGGACAGGGCATCGCAGGCATGGATCAGCTCGCGCAGCAGGTGATGATGCCGGGGATGACCTACCAATGGACGGGATTGACGCTGGATGAGATCGAGTCGAGCGGCAAGGCGATGCTCATCTTCGGGCTCGGGATACTCGTCGTTTACCTGACGCTTTCCGCACAGTACGAGAGTTTCGCTCTGCCGTTCATCATTTTGCTTGCGGTGCCCATGGCCGTATTGGGCGCGCTCGGCCTCGTATCGCTGCGTGGGCTTTCGAACGACGTTTACTGCCAGATCGGCCTCGTGATGCTCATCGGGCTCTCCGCAAAGAATTCGATTCTGATCGTCGAGTTTGCCGAGCAGCTGCGGCGCAAGGGCCGCTCCATCGCCGATGCTGCTGCCGAGGCTGGGGAACTGCGTCTGAGGCCCATCCTGATGACCTCCTTCGCCTTCATCCTTGGCGTTCTTCCGCTGGTGTTTGCCACGGGCTCCGGCGCTCTCGGCCGCCGTTCCGTGGGAACCACCATCGTTGGCGGCATGCTGCTCTCCACCGTGCTCAACCTCTTCTTTATCCCAACGCTCTACTACATTCTGAGCAATCTGCTTTCGTTCGGGGCGGGCAAAAAGAAGAAGACGGAGAGCATGGAGCACGCATACAGCGCGCACGACTGAGTTCCTGGAGATTCACGATTGCCAACGCCCGAGCGCCTCTACTATTCCGATTCATCTCTCACGAGGTTCACGGGTTCGGTTAGGGCTGTCAGAGAAGCCGTAGACGACAGCAGCCAGCCAATCTGGCATGTGTCGCTGGACAGGACGGTCTTTTATCCAACCAGCGGCGGTCAACCCTTCGATACCGGTGTGCTGCGCGCGGATTCGCTGGATGGATCGGTTCAGGAGATTCCGGTTGAACAAGTAGAAGAGGACGAGGACGGGGCGGTCGTGCATTTCGTCCGCAAGCCGCTTTCGGCGGGAACGCAGGTCGAGGGCCGCATTAACTGGGATCGACGATTCGATCACATGCAGCAGCACACCGGTCAACACCTGCTTTCTGCGGTCCTCCTACGGGAGCTTCAACTGCCGACGGTCTCCTTCCACCTGGGAGAAAACATTTCGACCATCGATCTGGCCGGCGGCCCGGTGGCAACCACCATTCTCGAACGCGTGGAACGGATTGCCAACGAGATCATCGGCGAAGATCGTCCGGTGACTACGCGCTTCGTGCCCCGCAGTGAGGCCGAGGCCATGCTCGCCGCCGGCGGTCTCCGCAAACTACCCGACCGCGAAGGCGACATCCGCCTGGTTGAGATCAGGGATTGCGACCTCAACGCCTGCGGCGGAACGCACGTTCATTCCACCGGCCAGATCGGCGGGTTGCTCGTGCGCGGGGCAGAGAAAGTGAGCCGGGGCACACGCGTCGCGTTCATCTGCGGTTTGAGAGCCGTGCAGGCTGCCCGGGCAGATAAGGCGATCCTCGGCGAAACGGCCGCATTGCTTTCAACGGGTGCGGCGGAATTGCCTGCAGCAGTGGCCCGCCTGCTCGATGACGGAAAAGCAAACGCCAGAGAGCGCCAGAAGCTGCGCGAGGAACTCGCAACCTTTCACGCCGCGAAGATGACCGCGGAAACTCCGCTCGAGAACGGATTGCGGTTAGTCATGCGCGAGTGGAAAGACCAGGATCGAGAATTCATCAGGCTCCTCGCTTCACGGACCGCGGCAGCCGCTCCTTTGACTGCGGCAATCTTCTCTGCAAAAGATACCGACCCTGTGCGAATCTTCGTGTCCCGAAGTCCGGACCTTAAATTCAACAGTGGTCAGATCCTTCGTGAGTTGCTGGCCCGCATGGGTCTGCGCGGTGGAGGGTCAGCCGATATGGCCCAGGGTGAAGTTCCCGCCTCTCACGAGTTGACCCTTCGCGCTGAACTCGCTTCAGCAATTCGCAGAGCTGTTGCTGACTCGCCGAATTGAAACCAATTGCGGGTCAAATCCTTGGGACCTTTGCACATTTCCCCTTCAGGCGTCCACGCGGGTAATGTGCTTACTTCTTCTCTCGATGAGCAATCAGGTAGTCTTTCACGCGTTTATAGACATCACCCGGCAGTACGCCGTCATCGACCAGTTCCTGCTTGGTCTTATATGGCCTGAAGCGCACAATTCGCTGCGCCCATGTTCGCGACATCCCCGGCACCCTCATCAGTTGCTCCACTGACGCCTGGTTGATATCCACCCGCTCCTCAGCTTGTTGTGACTTCATCGTCTGTTGAGGGCTGGCTGCCTGCGTCTGGCAGTCGACATAAACTGGCGACAAGGTCAATAGGAGTGCGAAGGCAATCTGAAGGGACCAGGGCATGGCTTCATCTTCCACTGCGTTACAGACAAAGGCAACTGTTGCAGGCGGCACGGACGGCCGGTGACCGGAATTCTGGATTGCGGCAAATTCGTCATGCCCGGTCCTGCGATTCGAGTGAAAATAATGCTATGTCCTTTTCCCCTACCGGCCCTTCCGGTGCTGCCCCCCAGAAGCAAGCGCGGATTCTAAGCCGTTCAAGGATTCTGACCCTCGCCGTTCTCTGCACTTTGCTTGCCCTCACATGGATCGTGATGTGGATGACGCGCGGTTCAATGAGCAAGCTCCCGTTCTCCCCCGGGCAATCGAAGAACGGTCCCGCTGCGACAAGCGGGACTCTGGTCGATTTAAGTCCCTGGCAAACAGCGCAGGCCTTGGCCGCACTTGCCGTGACTGCTGAAGAAAAGGATTTCGCTCGTGACGCGGAGCGGCTCGCCGACCACTCCGTAGACCAGGCATTTGCGGCTGCCTTGCGCGAGGCCAATCTGCGCGCCGAACATGCTGCTCCAACGGGCGCCGCGGCGGAACTGATGCAACAGGTTCAGCAGTTGCAGCAGTTTGTCGCGCAGGACAAGGATGCGGTGAACAAGCTGTCGGCTCCCAAGGGACCTGCCAACGCCGGCTCGGCCGCGGCCGGAGAGTCGAACGATGACGAAGTGAACATTGCGAAGGCCCAACTGCAACTCGACACCGACGAACTCGCCGATCTTACGGATGACCTGGGACGGGCCGAGGGGGATCAACGCAGCGAAATCAACAGCGAGCTGGCCGCCCATGAAGCCACGATGAAGAAGTACGACACCGGGGAGCAGGAGCCCGGCCAGCTCGCCGTCCTTTCCGTGAGCAGGTTCGCCACGCTGGCAGGACGGCTGGGAGCATTGAGCAGCCTGCATTCTCGCCAACAGCTGATTGAGCAGGCCAGGCAACAGTCGGAGTCCCTCGCCCAGAAGCTGACTGCCACGCGCGACCCGCTGCAGGCGGCGCTGAAAACGAGTGCGTCGCAGGCAAGCGTAATCTTCGAGGCTCCCGCCGCGCGCATCGCGCGTCTCAATGAGACCAGTGCCCGCCGCCAGCTTCTCAGTATCTATAGCGATCGCATCGACACCGAGAAGCGGCTGGCGGCCGTGTACGGCAAGTGGTACGCGCAGGTGCAGTTGCAAAAGACCATCGTGCTTCGCCTCGTCATGAGTTCGCTGGCCTGGATCGTGGTTGTCCTCCTGTGCGTTGTTGTCGGAAATATGATCGTGCGCCGCCTCATGGAAATTCCCGCGCTCGACCCGAGGACCCGTCACACAATGCGCAGCGTGCTTGTGTTGGCGATTCACATCGCAGGCATCCTATGCATTTTGCTCATCGTATTCGGGGCGCCCAGGCAGACAACCACGATGATCGGCCTGGGCACCGCGGCCCTCACAATCGCGCTTCAGGACTTCATCCTCGCGTTTCTGGGTTGGTTCGTATTGATCGGGCGCAGGGGAATTCGCGTCGGCGACCTGGTCGAAATTGACGGAATCGGCGGCGAAGTTATAGAAGTCGGCCTCATGACGACCACGTTGCTCGAAACTGGCAGTTTGTCCGATCGTGGCTATCCCACAGGCCGCCGCATTACGCTCATGAACGGCTTTGCCATACGCGGAAAGTACTTCAACTTCTCCACCGCGGGCCAGTGGATGTGGGACCAGTTCGCAGTGGCAATTCCGGCAGCCGAGGACACGCATCTGCTGGCTGAACGTATCTCGCGGGTCGTCACCGAGGCAACCGCGCAGAACACGCAACTCGCCGAGAGGGAATGGATCCGTGCCGGGAGAGGCGCGGGGCTCAACCGGCTGAGTGCGTCTCCCGCAGTCAACCTGCGGCCGACTTCGCACGACTTTGAACTGGAGGTCCGCTACGTAACTCGCGCGTCGGAGCGTGCCGAAACCCGCAATCTCTTATACAGGCGTGTCATTGAAACGTTGCGTGCATCAGATCACGCACTCCCCGAAAGCACTGCCGTACAGGACCCTGCGAGCTTGGAGCCCCTTGCGGATTCGGGGCCCGCATTTGACAAATGACGCTGATTCCCTTAACGTCTGACTTACATGCAGAGCCGCCAGCATCATCGCCATCATCACCATCATGGACACTCCATGCCGGCGGACTGCTCTGGCCTGATGTAAAACGGCCCACCAGATCTAAGCAACACCGAGCCCGCCGGCGAAACGCCAGCGGGCTTTTCGTTTCTCAACCCACTTTTAAAGCTGAGACAGGAATCATGATCGATTTCGACAAAATGGATGGCCTCGTCGCGGGCATCGTGCAGGATGCCCGAACAGGCGAAGTGCTGATGCTTGGATTTCTGAATGCCGCCAGCTACGACCGAACCCTTGAAACCGGCTACGTCACGTTCTGGAGCCGTACCCGCCAGAAGCTGTGGATGAAGGGCGAAACCAGCGGCAACCGGCTCCGCGTGGTCACTGCGTCCACCGACTGCGACAACGACGCCCTGCTGTTCCGCGTGGCGGTCGAAGGAGACGGCCTCGTGTGCCACGAAGGCACTGTGACCTGCTTCACGAGGCCGATCCAAATTGCGCCGCAACGCAACAGCACGGAGGCGGCAAATGCCTAAGCTTCGACTTGGCCTGCCCAAAGGCAGCCTGCAGGACGCCACCATCGCCCTCTTCAAGCGCGCAGGCTGGAATATCTATGCCGATGGCCGCTCCTACTTTCCTTCGATCGACGACAACGAAATCGAGTGCATGCTGATCCGCGCGCAGGAGATGGCGCGCTACGTGGATCACGGCGTGCTCGACGCGGGCCTCACCGGCAACGATTGGGTAGTGGAAAGCGGGCTCGACGTTGCAAGCGTCACCTCTCTCACCTACGCCAAGCAGAGCCGCCGCAAGGTCCGATGGGTACTTGCTGTGCCCGAGTCGAGCGGCTGGGAGAAAGCAGAAGATCTCGAAGGCAAGATCATCGCCACAGAACTTGTGGAGGTAAGCAAGCGGTATTTCGCATCCAGGGGAGTGAACGTCAAGGTGGAGTTCAGCTGGGGCGCGACCGAAGTCAAGCCGCCCATACTGGCCGACGCGATCGTTGAAGTGACGGAGACGGGCAGTTCGCTGAAAGCTAACCACCTGAAGATCATCGATACCGTCATGGAGAGCGAAACGCACGTGATCGCCGGAAAGCGCGCGCTCGAAGATGCGTGGAAGCGGCAGAAGATTGACCAGATCGCGCTGATGCTTCGCGGTGCGATCGATGCTCAATCGCAGGTGGGGCTCATGCTGAATGTGCGACGCGCCGATCTTCCCGCCGTGCTCGCGGTGCTCCCCGCGCTGAATTCGCCAACGGTATCGCAGCTCAGCGATGCCGAATGGGTGGCCGTGAATACGATCCTTGAAGAGGGAACCGCGCGTGATGTGATGCCGCGTCTCAAGGCCGCGAATGCCACCGGTATTGTCGAGTACCCCCTAAACAAGGTGGTCCTTTAACCATGAGGCTCATCCGAACAACTGGCCGCGGCGCGCGCGCTGCCGCAGGTGTGATCGCGCAACTCGAGCGGCGCGGCGGCACTGCGCTCGAGTCAGTCATGCCGGCGGTGTCACGCATTGTTCGCGCGGTACGCACGCAGGGCGACCGGGCCTTGATGCGCTATGCGCGGCAATTCGATGGCCTGAATGCGGTTGATCCGGAGGGACGCGATGTCCTGCGCGTGAGCCGAGAAGAGATGGCCGCGGCATGGGAGAGCCTCAATCCCCCGCTACGCGATGCGCTGGCTACGGCCGCCGGCCAGATCCGCTCCTTCGCAGTCAGGCAGCTGCCGGAGTCGTGGAGCGATTCGCCCGTCGAAGGATTGGTGACCGGACAGCTTGTTCGGCCTCTCGGTTCCGTGGGCTGTTACGTTCCGAGCGGCCGTCACCCGCTGCCCTCCACTCTGCTGATGACTGCGATTCCCGCGCAGGTTGCAGGCGTGGAGCGCATCGTCGTGGTGTCGCCGCACCCCGCGCCGGAAACGCTGGCGGCCGCGCACCATCTCGGCATCGAGGAATTCTACCGGCTCGGAGGAGCGCATGCGATCGCGGCGCTGGCCTACGGCACGGAAAGCGTATCGCGCGTCGAAAAAATCGTTGGCCCCGGCAATCTGTACGTCACCGCGGCGAAGCGCATGGTTGCATTTGACTGCGCAATCGACATGCTCGCGGGGCCCACGGAGATTGTCGTGACGAGCGAGCGCGGCAACGCACAAGACATCGCTGCAGACCTCGTTGCACAGGCGGAACACGATCCCGAGGCGCTCGCGGTATTCATCACAACTCGAAATGAGCTCGCCGCAGAAGTAATCAACGAGACGCAACCTCTCAGCCGCAACAACGCCGTCGCCCGTGAGGCACTGGGAAAGCACGGAGTCGCGATCGTCGCATCCACGCTCGACGAAGCCCGGCAGATCACGAACCGGCTCGCTCCCGAACATCTCACCGTCGATTCGGAAAGCGACCTCGAATGGGTTCAGAACGCCGGCTCCGTCTTCGTCGGGCAATGGTCAGCGCAACCGATGGGTGACTACATCTCAGGGCCCAATCACACGCTGCCAACCCTCGGAGTCGCTCGCACGCGCGGCGGGTTGAGCGTCAACGATTTCGTAAAACTGATCACCGTGCAGCGTTACACCGCCCAGAGCATTGCCGAGCTCGGACCCAAAGCGGCGTTGCTCGCCGAGGCAGAAGGTCTCGCAGGCCATGCCGAAGCGATTCGCATTCGCCTGCGTCCAGGTAAGAGCAATAAAAGTTCGCGCAAAGGGAGACTGAATGCCTGAACTCGATACCGCAACGCGGCCGGCTCCCCGCGCCCGCATCCGAGGAGTAAAGGAGTATCATCCGCCGCTTGGCTGCCGTGATGCCCTTCGCCTCGACTTCAACGAGAACACCGTCGCATGCTCGCCCGCGGTGCGCGAGACGATCGGCCGCATTTCGGCCGGCGACTTGACCCGCTATCCCGAACGCGAGCCAATCGAGGCAATCGTCGCAAAGCATCTTGGCATCGCGCCCGAGGAGGCTGTGCTTACCAACGGAGTGGACGAAGCAATCCACGTCCTGTTCCAGGCATTTCTCGATGCCGGCGACGAGCTGCTGTTGCCCACCCCGACCTACACGATGTACGAAGTGTACGCATCCATAACGGACGCGCGCATCGTGACCGTGCAGGCCGGCGACGATCTTCGGTTTCCCTATGAGCGCCTGCTCGCCGCAATCACGCCCCGGACGAAGATTGTCGCCATTGCCAACCCCAACAGCCCGTCAGGCAGCGCGGTTTCACGCGAGCAGATCCTCGAGATTGCCCGTCGAGCGCCTCAGGCGATCGTGTTGGTCGATGAAGCGTACTTTCACTTTTACGGAAAGACAGTAATGGATCTGATCGGGCGCGAGCCGAATCTGATGGCGGCACGCACTTTCTCCAAGGTCTACGGTCTTGCAGGGTTGCGTGTGGGCGTGCTCGCCGGAGCGCGAGAACAGTTGCAGTGGGTGCGGCGGGTGCTTTCGCCCTATAGCGTGAACTCCGTTGCTCTCGCCTGCCTGCCTGCAGCGCTTGAAGACCGCGCTCATGTAAACGAGTATGCAAGTGAAGTGCTCGCGGCGCGCGCCGAATTCGAAAGCGCGCTGGATGCGGCCTGTCTGCGCCGCTGGCCAAGCGAAGCCAATTTTATATTGGTGAAGATCGGCGCGAAGCATGCGGAATTCGTGCGCCGCATGAATGCCGCTGGTGTTCTGGTGCGCGACCGCAGCAACGATCCCGGATGCGATGGGTGCGTGCGTATTACCATCGGCACGCGCGACCAGATGCGCCACGCCGCGCATGCAATGAAGGACGTGCTGAACGCCCTGGGGATCGAGGGAAGCGAACGATGACGGTAAAGAAATCAGCGGGCCAATCCGGCTCAACCGCAAAGAGCGCAAAAGTGCGAATTGCAGAGTTCGAACGCAATACGACCGAGACGCGCATATCGATCCGGCTCACGATCGAGGGTCGCGGCCAATACCGCATTAAGACTGGCATCCGTTTTTTTGATCACATGCTTGAACTCTTCACGCGTCACGGCGCATTCGATCTGGAGCTGAGTTGTGCCGGCGACCTCGATGTGGATCAGCATCACACAGTCGAAGACGTCGGGATCGCGCTTGGAGAAGCCTTCGACCGAGCCCTGGGCGACAAGCGAGGCATTCTGCGCGCAGGATATTTCGTGATGCCGATGGATGAGACCCTCGCCGTAGCGGCGGTTGATCTAAGCGGGCGCACCGCATTTGCCGTCGACGCGAAGGTCCGCACGCGCCTTGTCGGCGATCTGCAATCCGAGCTGGTAACGGATTTCTTCGAAGGCTTTGCGCGCGGAGCGCGCGCCAACGTGCACGTAAAAACCATGTATGGCCGGTCGAACCATCACAAGATCGAGGCGATCTTCAAGGCGTTCGCGCGCGCCCTGCGCGTCGCGTGTTCTCGGGATAAGCAACTGGGCGACATGCTCCCGTCGACGAAAGGCCTGCTCTGATGCGTGTCACGGTGATCGATTACAAGGCCGGCAACCTAACGTCGGTGATCAAGGCCCTGCATCATCTGGGAGCGGAAATCGAGGTGACGGACGGCAATCTCCACCCGATCGATCGCGCCGAACGCATCGTGCTGCCGGGTGTGGGGCATTTTTCCGCAACCCAGAGGCTCGACGCCACCGGCATGACGCCAGCCATTCGTGCGGCCATCGCGCGAGGCGTTCCATTCCTGGGGATCTGCGTCGGCATGCAATGGCTGTATGCGGGATCGGCTGAAGCGCCAGGCCAGCCGGGACTTGGACACTTCGGCGGACAGTGCACACGATTCTCGGAAGGAAGCGAAAAGGTGCCGCACGTTGGCTGGAACTCGCTCGAAACGAGGACCAACTCACGGTTGCTCGCCGGCGTTGAGCAGGGAGAGTATGTGTACTTCACGCACTCCTACAAGGCTCCGGTATCAGAGGCCACAGCGGCAGCCTCGCATTACATTGAGCCGTTTGCGGCGGCGGTGGAGCGCGGCAACGTAATGGGCACGCAGTTTCATCCGGAAAAATCCGGCGAGACCGGGCTGAAAATTCTTCGCAATTTCCTCGCATGGGATACGAAGAGGTCGTCATGCTGACCAAGCGCATCATCGCCTGTCTCGACGTTCACGACGGCCGCGTAGTCAAGGGCGTGCAGTTCATCGATCTCGTAGACGCGGGCGATCCGGCGACGCAGGCAGGGCGCCATGCACGCGAGGGTGCGGACGAGATCGTGCTTCTCGACATTACCGCCACGCATGAGGGACGAAAGACGCTCCTCGATACCGTGCGCCGCACTGCACGCGAGCTATTTGTTCCGTTCACGGTCGGCGGCGGCATTCGCAGTTCGCGCGACGCGGAGCAGGTGTTCGAGGCGGGCGCGGACAAGGTGAGCATAAATTCCGCGGCTTTGGCCGACCCCGCGTTGATCGAAGCGATCGGCCGCAGCTTTGGAGCACAGGCCGTCGTAGTTGCCATCGACGCGCGCCGCGACCCTACCTCGTCAGATCCCGTCCGCGATGCGCACGTGTTTGTGCAAGGCGGGCGCAAGCCCACCGGCCGCAAGGTGGTTGAGTGGGCGCGCGAAGCGGAAGCACGCGGGGCCGGCGAAATCCTGCTGACCTCGATGGATGCGGATGGCACGCGCGCGGGGTTTGACTGCGAGTTGACCGCCGTCGTGAGCGAGGCCGTCAAGATTCCGGTCATTGCGTCGGGCGGTGCGGGGACCGTTACTCACTTCTGCGATGTATTTTCGCGGGGCAAAGCCGACGCAGCCCTGGCTGCAAGCATCTTCCACTTTGGAGTATCTAGCGCTCGCTCGCTAAAGGAGCAGTTGGCATCGGCGGGCGTTCCGGTGAGGTTGCCATGCTGATTCCTTCGATCGACCTTCTCGGCGGCCGCATCGTGCAGCTCGTGCGGGGAGAGAAACTCCAGCTCGCGTTTGACGACTTCAACTATTGGATCGAGAAATTCGCGCGGTTTTCACTGGTGCAGTTGATCGACCTCGACGCTGCAATGCGGCAGGGTGACAATGCGGAGTTGGTGGCCCAGATCGCAGGGCGTCTGCCGTGCCAGGTGGGCGGTGGCATTCACTCGATCGAGCGCGCTAAGCAGGTTCTCGCCGCCGGTGCGAGACGCGTAATCGTCGGCTCGGCGCTGTTCTCGGGCGGCGAGCGCGAGAGCGCCGTCAACACGCAGTTTGCCGAAGCAATGGCGCAGGCCGTCGGCGCCGATCGCGTAGTGGCAGGCATCGATACCAGGGAGGGCCGCATCGCCGTGAAGGGCTGGAAGGCGCATGTGAACCTCACGCCCGATGAGGCGATGCCGCAACTGGAGCCCTTCGTGTCGGCGTTCCTGTATACGCATGTGGATGGCGAAGGAATGATGGGCGGATTTCCTCGCGAGGTTGCCGCGCGATTGCGCAAACTCACTGCGCGCCAGCTCATCGTCGCAGGCGGGATTCGCAGCCAGAATGAGGTGGACGATCTCCACGCAATTGGCGCGGATGCAGTCGTTGGAATGGCGGTTTATACCGAATTGCTTGCTATCTAGTCTGCGAAGGCGCTCGACTCGGTATCGGCTATGCTGAACTGAGCTGGAGCGAGAGAGGGAGCGGCATGAGGACGCTGGGTCAAAGCGGAATACGGCTGGCCAAACGGCTCGACGAAGTTGGGTTTTCCGACATCGTACAAATCCGCAACAAGGTGATGTCGATGAGGGCTGAAGGCCTTCAGGTGCATTCGCTGCACGGCGGCGAACCGTACTTCGAAACGCCCGATGACATCAAATTCGCGGCGGTTCGAGCGCTGGTGAATAACCAGACGCACTATGCGCCTTCGTCGGGGATTCCACCGCTTCGGCAGGCACTGGTGAACAAGCTGGCTGCCAAAAACAGCATCCACGCGTCTACTGATGAAGTCCTCGCCACCGTTGGTGGATCGCAGGGATTGTATGCGGCGTTTCAGAGCGTCCTCGATCCGGGAGACGATGCGCTTGTCTTTTCGCCCTACTGGACGCCGATCAGCGATCTTGTTACCGGCACGCAGGCCCGGCCACTGCTGGTTCCTTCCGTTACCGCGCGGCGTAACGGAGTCCGCGCAACTCTGGAGCAATTCTCGACGCCCCGCGTGCGCGCAATCTACTACAACACTCCGCAGAATCCCAGCGGTCTGGTGTTTACGCGCGCCGAAGCCGAAGAAGTGGCGGCGTTCGCAATCGAGCGCGACCTGATCGTGATTGCCGACGAAGCGTATGAGGATCTCGTATATGAGGGCGAGCATGTTTCGATCGCTTCGCTGCCCGGAATGGCTGAGCGGACGATCACGTGCTTCACTTTCTCAAAGACGTATGGCATGACAGGCTGGCGCGCCGGATACGCAGTTGCCAAAGAGCCCTTCATGACCGCTCTTCGCAAGATCGTTCTCTACTCAACCAACGGCGTCGCAACTCCGGTGCAGTATGCGATGCTGCAGGCGCTCGCAATGCCCGAGTCGCAGATTGTAGCGTGCCGCGAAGAGTACCGTAAGCGGCGCGACCTGCTTGTGGCGGGGCTGAACGCCGTGGGTCTCGAGTGTGATCCGCCGGCGGGCGCCTTCTATGCTTTCCCGATCGCAGAGAAGATCCACAAGAACAGCAGAACGGCTGCGCAGATACTGCTCGAGAAGGCGCACATCGCCACGATTCCGGGCTCCGTGTTTGGCGCCCAGGGCGAGGGCCATTTGCGCTTTGGGTATGCCATTTCGGTAAGGGAGATCGAGGACTGCGTGGAAGCGCTGCGGAAGTTTCTCGGATAGCCGCTGCTCAATTCACACGACATATTGCAGGAGAAGAACAATCTATGGTCCGTGTAGGGTATCCCGCGATCATCGATCCGTCGTTGATGACCGTAATGCCTGAGGGAGTCGAGCTGGTTCCGCTGCCCGACGGGTTGGATCACGAAGTCGCGGTCGATGTCTGGATCCCCGATCCCTATTTCACGCGCGCGCTGCGCATCTGGCCGCATCTGCGCGGAGTCCGGCTCGTGCTTTCTTTGATGGCGGGAACCGAATGGATTCCGGGTACTGTCGGCCCGCACGTCACGATCTGCAATGCGCATGGCGCGCATAACATTGCGACGGCGGAGTGGACGCTGTCGGCGATTCTGACAATGCTGAAGCACTTCCCGCTGTTTCTTGAATTGCAGCGCGCGGCCGACTGGCGCGGGCGCAAGCAGGCCGCCGCGGAGTACGAACGGTTAACCGGAGACTCAGCGTCGCATCATCCGCCGGTAATGATCGAGGATTTGACCGGACGCCAGGTGCTGCTCGTTGGACACGGCTCCATCGGCAAGGACATCGAACGCATGCTTGCGCCGTTTCGCGTTGATCTGGTGAGGGTAGCGCGCAGTGCGCGCACAGAGCCCCTGGTGCACGCGGTGACCGAGCTGGACGCTTTGATTCCCACGGCCGACGTGATCATCCTGATCTTGCCGCTGACGGAAGAATCGCGCGGAATGATCGGGCCGAAGCAATTTGGCCTGATGAAGCAGGGCGCGCTGCTGGTGAACGCGGCGCGCGGACCGATTGTGCAAACCGACGCCCTCGTCGATGCTCTGAATGCCGGCAGGGTTCGCGCCGCAATCGATGTGACTGACCCGGAACCGCTCCCGCCGGAGCACCCGCTCTGGCGATGCCCCAACCTGCTCATCACCCCGCATGTGGGCGGATCGACGCCTGAGTTTGCCTCGCGCGCGCTGAAGGTCGCCGCCGGTGAACTGCGCCGCTATCTGAACGGCGAGCCGTTGCACAACGCCGTGCAACTGGCAATTTAGGACTCGGAATACACGTGCGCTTCGTGCGGCGCGCGGCTCCAGTCGTGAAGTCCGAGAATGGCAAGGCCGACAAGGGCGGCGTAAAGGATCGCGGTCAGCCACAGGTCCTTGTAGATGTACTCGCCGATGTAGAGCAGATCCACGACGATCCAGAGCCACCAGTTCGCGATCTGGCGGCGCGCCTGCCACCAACTGGCAACAAGGCTGAAGCTCGCGAGCGACGCGTCGAGATACGGCAACGCAGCATTGAGCCGCCGGGCCACAGCTCCGAGGATGAATGTTCCGGCAACGCCGGCGGCAACTGCGATGAGAGCATGAATGAGGGAGAGCGGCGCCACGCGAACTTCCCCTTCCTTCCGCTTGCCGCGCCACCAGTTCCACCAGCCGTACAGCGTGAAAACGATAAAGAAGACCTGGAGCAGGGCGTCCGAGAGCAGGCGCGCGCGATAGAAGACAACGAGGTAAAGCACGTCGGCGGCGAGCGTGATGGGCCAGCACCAGAGCGTTCGGCGCGTAGTGAGCCAGATGCCGAGAATCGTGGTAGCCCATCCGGCGAACTCAATCCAGGACCAGTGCTGAACCAGATACTGAAAGATCGAAGACGCGCTCATGCGGCCGTCTCCCGGCCGCGCATTTCAGCCCACTTGCGTAGAGTGCCAAGAACTTCAGCTCCGGCGCCGCGCCACCACCGCGCGTGTCCAAGAAGCCAGCCCTCGCACGCATACCATGCCTTCTCCTCGGACTTCAGTGCTGTAAGAAAGTAATCCGTTTCCGAGAGAGCAAACTCGGCGTGGCATAGTGCGAGCATGGGCGCGAGGGCAAGGCGCTCTTCGCGTGACAGAGGCCGTACAAGCTCGTAGCCCTCGACCAGCGCAAAGAGATGATCCAGGTGAACGGGGACGGCCTCGGGGCGCGCCGGATCATTGACCAGCACGAGCCACTCGACGATGCTGCGTTCGACCGCATGAGCAATGTCGTGCACCGCATTCGCCCGATCCGAGAGCCCGAAGTCGATCACGGCAACCGCCTGCGCATCGAGACTCTCGTCGCTCCAGAAAAGGTTCGATGGATGCAGATCGTTGTGCGTCCACAACGGAAGAAGCGCCGGAAGCAACGGCAATAATTCCGCGTGGAAAAGCGCCAGCAGGTCGAGCACTTCATCGCCGCAACCGCTTCTCTCTAGATAACTTTGCAGAGCTTGGCGGGGAGCAACATACTCGTCCCACGCCGCAGCTGGATCGTTCGCCGCAAAGATAGAGAATCCCGCGACAAGAGGACGCAGTGTGCGCGGCGGAGCGTCGAATCCGGCCGCAGCCAGGTGCACGCGTGCGAGCGCCACCCCGGCGGAGCGAGCCTGAGCCACGGAGTGAAACGGCGTCCACGAAATCGCGTCTCCATAAAGGTCGATGCCGTTCGGAATGGAGTGAACCTCGTATGTCCACTCGCCGTCTTCGACTGCCGACTCATCCTGCGCATTCGCGAAGACGCGTGGGACCGCGATGCCGTGAGCGGCGAGATGAGCCATAAAGCGATGCTCCTCGCGAAGTCCCTCAACATTGCGAACGACCCGGGCGTGCCGCTTGACGAAGATGCGCTCATTGCGCGTGAGGACGACGCTAGCAGCGGAGAGCGGGCGAGGGCTGTGGCTGAGCAATTCGAACGGCCCTTCGAACCGGGGATAGCCGGCAAGGAGCGATCGCACTTCGTCGAGCGCGAGCGGCGGCCAGTCCGGCTCAACGAGCGAGCCATCGAGTCCGTGAGCCATTGCGGATGTTGCGGCTTTAGTTTCGCTCATTCGATCCAGCTAGAAAGCATAGTGCGCTGAAATCCGCACGGTCGTTGGCGCGCCGGGGTGAATGAAGGTATCGCCCAAACTTGCGCCTGTGTCTTTCCAGTAGCGCTTGTCGCCGACGTTGTCGGCATAGAGGCGCAGCGTGACGCGGCCCTGTTCGCCGCCCGGCGTGTAGCTCGCGCCGAGATTGAAGAGATTGTAGCCGGGCACGTTGACGGCATCGTCGCGCGTGGCCTCCTTGCTGGCGGTGTAACTCCAGCCGGGCATGAGATGAAGTGCGTGCACACGCCAGATCACAACATCAGCAAACAGCGCAGTGCGCACGCGGGGCACGTTGATGACCTGCTTGTTATCGAAAGAAGGCGTGCCGGTGTTGTCCGAAACCGCATGAATGGCTGCCAGCGACGCGCTGAGCTTGAGCCAGTTTGCGGCCGTTCCCTGCGCAGTGACCTCGGCGCCGTTGTGCGTTTCGCGCCCCTGCTGCTCAAAGCACAGATCGCCGGGGGCGTAGAACTCATCTGCCGCGCAGAATCCGTCAGGCTCGTCTATCACCTTCGGATAGAAGAACGGCGCGCGCATGTGGAAGCCGGCAGCAGCGATCAAGATTCGCTGGTTGGGCTGGTACTTGGCTCCTGCTTCGACCTGGCGCGTGAAGAAAGGCGAGAGGAACTGATTCGCGTTATCAACCCACCACGGGGCCTGCGGCCCGAGCGACAGCATCACGCCGTAGTTGCCGTAAAGCATCAGCGACGAGACGGGCGTGAATGTCGCGGCGTATTGCGGTAGCCAGATCAACTTTTCAGTGTTGGTGGGCGGGGTGGAGGGACTGGTCGCAGTCAGCGAGTAGTTGTGGTCGCGGAGCGAGTCCCAGCGGCCGCCGGCGAGCAGTTGGATATGGCCGGGAATGTGGAGGCGGTCCTGCACCAGTCCTGACGTTTGATGATTGTCTTCCCACAGGGTGCGCGGCCCGGCGGTTTGCACCGGGCTCTCGATCGGAAACGGCACGATGGGCTGGTAGATGTTTTCCGAGCCGACGTATGTGTAGACAGCGCCGTCCTGCACAGTAGGTGGCGCATCTGCGGGCGGCGCACCCGGCTGCTGCACGCTGCGGCGAAAGAGCTCGATTCCCGCGGCAACATCATTTCCGACTGGGCCGGTTTTCACGTGACCGGTGACGAGCGATTCAGCCTGGGCGTCGATGCGAAGCTCGCCGGGGTTGCGGTAGTCGTAGATGTCGTAGCCGCCATCAGGAGCGAAGAAGTAATCAGGCGATGTTCCGCCGCTGCTCTGGCAGTCGGTCTGGTAAGCACAGCCGTAGGCGTAGACTACGTTGTCGTCAATGAGCGAGTGGCTCAAACTCGCGGCCACAAATGCGCGCCAGTTGCGTGGCAGGTCGTAGTCAAGTCGCGCGCCGGTGTTGTAAACGTCGAAGGTATTGGGCTTGCTCCACGACTGGTCCCCGAGCATCGTCGAAGGATAGACGCGGTCGAGGTCAGGCACCGTCGTGCCGCCAAGCAACTGGTATCCGCACACGGAGCGCTCGACCTTGTGCTGGTATTCGAAATTGGAGTTGAGAATCGCGCGAGGCGTGATCTTCCAGTCGGCTGCACCCGCTCCCATGCCGCGCCAGCCGTCGGCGTGGTTTACATAAGTCTCTATGCGCTCGGCGGCGAGGTTGACCCTCGCGCCTACCTGCTTTTGTGCGCCGAAGAAGTGGCCGAGATCGACGTTTCCAAACGCGCTGCCGCGGTGGTCGGTGGCAAGATCGATGGCTTCAATTGCGGCGGGCGGCTTGGTGACGAAATTGATGATTCCGCCTGCCGAAGTGACGCCTGTTTCGATGCCCGCGACGCCGGTGAGAATCTCAATGCGCTCCTTGTCTTCGAGCGGCACATCCTGCTCACCTGCGATCGTCATGCCGTTGACTTCGAGACCGGTCGCGAGGTCGATGGGGAAGCCGCGGATCTCGAAGTCGCCGTAGTAACCGACGGGCGCGTAGTCTTCACCCACCGAGGCGTCGTTCTTCACGACATCGGAGAGCAGCCGCGCATCCTGGTCGTTCATCAGTTCGCGCGTCATCACGGCAGCGGAGAGCGGCGTCTCGGCAAGCGGCGCGCCGTCGATCGTGCCCACATCGATCGTGGGGGAGAGATAGCTCTTCTCGACCTGGCCTTGGACGACAACCGTGGTGGTGACGCGCGGAAGCGGCTGACCTGAGGCAGTGGGTTTCGACGCGGGATGCGATGGCGGAGACTGTGTTTGGCTTTGCGCGAATGCCGACGCCGCGATCGCCAGGAATCCGACGGAGATGCAGCCCAGGCGAGCCGCAACGCTTCGGCACAGATGCGCGCGCGCTAAAGACGAGAGATTTGCGAAAGATGAACTTGCGGCCGGCATAGGCTACCCGTGCTTTCTGCTGAAACAAGGGCGCCCGTTTTGCAGATCGTTAAGAAGGCCGCTGCGATTCGGAAACTTCCCACGCCGGTATTATCCGGATCGGGTTCGAGGGTATTTCTCAGCCCCGTGAATCGGAGCACCCCTGTTTCAATTTCATTTCAATTGAAGCACCGGCGGCCGCAAATGGCAAATCACAGTCCGCATCCCGCAACGCGCCGGCTACTCGCTTGCAGTTCCCGCTCCCTTTGTCCCAAGCAGCTTCGTCGCCTGCTTCAGCAGGTCAACCTCCGTTTCGATCGCCGCTGCCGCGCGCTGAATCTGTTCATCCGCCTCATGCCACTTCTTCTGCTCGATCGCTTCCCGCACGCCCGGAATGGTCTTCACTCCGTAGCCCGTGTAGAACCCCGGCGCATACAGCAGATGCTGAAACCAGGGCCGGTTCGGCAGTCCCTTATCGCTCAGAAACATCCTCTCGCTGCGCAGCAAATCATCGTTCAACGCAGGCGGAGCGGCCCCGCCGGCCTGGGCACACGCCTTGTCGAATGCGTGCGCCGCGTCGGTCAGGTCGTCCGATGCCTGCTCCAGCGGCGCGAAATTCAGGTACGGCGGAATCTCTTCAACCGGCGGCGGCACCATGTGTTTCTTCGGGTCGTAGAGCGCATCGTATACTCCCTCCGCGATCTCCCGGTTGCGTTCCTTCGCCTCGTCGCGCTTGTCGCCGGCCAGCGTCTTCAATTCGGTCAAATACACGTGAACTGTGTCGGCGAGGTCGGAGAACTGGAAAGGCAGCACGTCGGCGTCCGCCATGCGCATCACCATTGTCCCCGCAGTCTGCGCAAGCGCGCGTTCATAGCTGAAGTCCGTGTCCTGGAAGTGTGTGTACCAGTAAAAATCGTCATAGATCGAGTGGTACTGACCGCCCTGGTCTTCGCCCCCGAACCCGAGATTCACGCTCGCGATGCCCAGATGATCGAGAAAGACCGTGTAATCGGAACCCGACCCGAGCGCGGGAATCCTCATGTCGGCGCGTGAGCGGATCTCGTCGCGGTTCTTTCCCGTTGCGCGCGAAATGTCGACCAGCCGCACGCGCTTCAGCACGCTCATCTTCGTCTCGGGGTCCTGGATGTCACTCGCCACTTCATTCACGAAGTTTTCGAGCGAGTGCGATCCTCCTGCGCGAAAATAGCCGCGGCCATTGCCGTCGGAGTTGAAATACGCCACGGCATGTTGCTTCAACTCGTCCCCATGAGTTTCGGCCCATTCGGTCGACCCGAGCAGGGCGGGTTCCTCGCCGTCCCAGAAGCAATAGATGATGGTCCTCTGCGGCTTCCATCCCTGCTTCAGCAGCTCGCCCAGCGCGCGCGCCTCTTCGAGTTCCGGGCTCGCACCAGAAATCGGATCTTCCGCTCCGTTCACCCATGCGTCGTGGTGGTTGCCGCGGATCACCCACTGATCCGGGTACTTTGAACCAGGGATGCGCGCAATCACGTCGTTGAGCGGCTTTCGATCCCAATTGAAACTCACGGCCAGATGCGCTTTGGCCGTGCTCGGACCCACGTGGTAGGTCAGCGGCAATGCTCCGCGCCAGGCCGGCGGAACTGTTTGGCCCTCGCGCGCCTTCAGGAAAGGCGTGGCGTCCGCATACGAGATCGGAAGCACCGGGATCTTCGTGATCGTCTCAACCTTGTCGAGCGGAATCAGCTTGACGCCCGGCACAGCTCCCACGCCGGGTGTCTGCGGATCGCCCGGATAGACGGGCATATCCATCACGCTGCCACGCTGCACGCCGTCGGGCGGGCGCGTTGGCCCCGCGGGAAATGTATCGCCCTGCACATACCCGTCTTCACCCGGATCGGAATAGATGATGCAGCCTACTGCGCCATGTTCCGCCGCAACCTTGGGCTTGATGCCGCGCCAGCTCGCTCCATAGCGCGCGATGACGATCGCGCCCTTTACTGAGATGCCCATGCGATCCAGCACGTCGTAGTCTTCCGGCCGGCCATAGTTCACGTAGATGAGAGGCGCGGTCACATCGCCATCGCGCGAGTACGCGTTGTACGTCGGCAGTTGCTCGTCGGTCTGGCTCGAAGTCGGGTCGACGCTCACAGGCGGCTCCGCCAGTGTGGCCTTGAACGGCGCGGGTCCAAGCAATTCGAGCAACCGTGATTTGGGAGTCGGAAACAGGGCCGTAAACGTCTCGATCTGCGCGTCGAGCCCATACGATTTGAGCTGCGCGAGCAGCCACTCGGCATTGTCCTTGTCGTAGGCCGAGCCCACGTGATGCGGCCGCGCCGAGAGCCTCTGCATGGTTGCGCGGATCCGGTCGCGATCCGGAAGGTCGCGAAACTTCTGCTCCCATTGCGCTTCAGTTGCCGCGTCCTGCGCGGTGTAGCCTCGAAATGTGTGTCCCGCATCGGGCGAGTGCGCGGCGAATGCAAACAGCAGGGCAACAGCGGTTGTCAGGCGCATGGCAACTCCTCAGCAAAGCGAGATGGTCTTCGATATCAAAGCAGGGAATCACTGCGACATTCCCGCGGGAATCGATCAGCGGGTCACATGCGCCCAGCTCCCCCCGAAAAAGATCGGGTGCATCATTACACACCTGTCCGAGCGGTGCAATGCAAAAAGCGAACAGCCGCGAAGAGCGGGTCTTCGCGGCCGAAGTTTGAGCGCAATCGAACGGCTACTTGCCGGTTCCTTCCGTGATCGTGACGATGCGATCGACGCCGGGCGCGGTGAAGTGCTCGACTTTCCCGCTCGGCCAATGCACTTCGATGTCATCGACCTTTGTGGCCTGCCCCAGTCCGAAATGCGGTCGCGGGTCGTTGCTCGAAAGATAGCTTCCGCCGCTGATGACATCTTCGCGCTGCTTCATGCCGTTTGCGGTCAGGTAGACGGTTGCGCCCACCGCGTCGCGCGGGCTCTTCTCGCCGCCGACGAGCTTGAATTCAACCCAGTGGTTCTTGTCGGCGCTTACGTTGCGCAGCAGCACGGGATGGCCGTCCATCACGCTGATGACCGCATCGATCTTGCCGTTGTTGAACAGGTCGCCCACGGCCATGCCGCGGCCCGCGATGACGTCGGCGAGCCCCGTTCCTTCGACGGGCGGCACCGCCTCAAATCGCTTTCCCTCGATGTTGTGAAACAGCATGGGACGCTCGGCCCACGTAGTCCCCCACGCGTATTTATCCGCCTGCGGATAGACGTGGCCGTCCGCCATCATCAGGTCCTTCCAGCCATCGTTGTCGTAGTCAAAGAATGCGTCTCCCCAGCTGAGGAAGGGCACAGTAATTTCGCCGAGGCCGACCTGGTAGCTGATGTCGGTGAAGTTGGCATCGCCTTCGTTGTGGTACAGCGGCTTGTAATCGTCAGAGAAAGTGGTGTTGAAGACGTCGAGCACGCCGTTGTTCTGGTAGTCGCCGACGGCGATTCCCATGGACGCAGTTTCGCGCCCGGCTTCGTTCAGCGCGTAGCCCGATGCGTAGCTGACATCTTCGAACGTGCCGTCGCCCTTGTTCAGGTAAAGATAGTTCGGGGTTGAGTCATTCCCGACAAGCAGATCCGGCTTGCCGTCGTTGTTGATGTCGACAAAGACAGCACCGAGCCCATAGTAGCCCGGCTTGTCCGAGACTCCTGCCTTCACGCTGACATCGGTGAACGTGCCGTCGCCGTTGTTGTGGAACAGGTGATCGCCTTCGCCCTTGAGGCCGCGCGGTCCGCAGCTCACCTGCTCCCCGCGAAATGTGCAGAAGGCATTCGGAGCGGCGCCATTGCCGGCCGTCGGCATGTTGTGCCGGTCGTAGTGCAGGTAGCCGGCCACAAACAAGTCGAGCTTCCCATCTCCATCGTAGTCGCCCCAGGTCGCGCCCGCGTGCCAAGCGTCGGGATCGTCGAGTGCCACGCCTGCTTTATCGGCGACATCCGTGAACGTGCCGTCGTGATTGTTGCGGTAGAGCCTGTTCTTGCCCCAGTTGGAGACGAAGATATCGGGCCAGCCATCGTTGTCGTAGTCGGCGATGGCCACGCCGAAGCCCCAGCGGTCGTTTGTCACGCCTGCCTTTGCTGCGACATCAGTAAACGTGCCGTCGTGGTTATTGTGGAACAGCGCTGCATGGGGCGGCGTCTCCTTGCCGTCGAGCGCGTTGAACGTCGAGCCGTTCACGATGTAGATATCCATCCAGCCGTCGTTGTCGTAGTCGATGAGCCCGACCCCGGAACCCTTGGTCTCGACGATGTAATCCTTGGCCGGCGTCCCCATCTTGTACGCCCACTTCGCGAGGCCCGATTTTTCCGAGTCGTCCTCGAACACCACGGGTCCGGATTTGACGAATCCGCCCGCGGTGATCGGCCTGTGCTGCGGATCGAGTTGCACAGGGTGCGGCGATCCAGTCTCCTGCCCGCTGTGTGCCGGCGCCTGCGCGCCTTCGGCATTCTTCGTGGTCTGTTGCTCGGGGGGAAGCGAACGGGGGCCGGCGGCTTGTGCCGCAAGAAAGGCGGGAAATGCGGCCACGATGGCCAACGTGGTGGCTCGCCGAATTGTCCTCAACATGCCCAAAAGTATACGGGGCGAGGTGGAGGGCAGGATCGTCCGAAAGGCGGAGCGGGTGTGTCCCAGCTCGTCCGCTTACGCAGCCCGGCGCAGTACTCCCGTTTCCTCGCAGCGGTCGCAATTCCCGCAGGGTGCTGCAGATTCAGCGCCGAAATACCGCAACAGATACTGGCGCCGGCACGACCGGCATTCCGCATAGCCCTGCATCTGAAGAAGACGCCGCTTGCGCAGCTCTTTCTGGAACTGCTGGCGCTGGTCGGCGGCCTCGATCATTTCCTGCAGCGGTAGATCGCTGGCGGCTTCAATCTCGCCCGACTCGAGCTGCCTGATAACCCCCGCCTCCTCAAGTTTCTGCAACACGCTGACTAACTTGCGCGGCGAGAGATTCGTCGCGCGCGACAGCTCTTCGCGCGACATGGCGCCGCGAGGTTCTGTCAGCGCGCCGTACACGGCTTCCAGCGCGGCGGAATCGACGCGGCCGCTGCCGGTCTTAAAGCTTTGCGCCGAGATGTCCTGCTGGCGGTAAAAGAGCACTGCTTCGGCGGGCTGGCCGTCGCGCCCCGCGCGGCCCATCTCCTGGTAATAGGAATCGAGCGACTCGCTCACGTCGGCGTGGTAGACGAATCGGATGTCTGGCTTGTCCACGCCCATGCCGAAGGCGCACGTGGCGACGATCACGGGAACCTCGGCGCTCATGAACCTGTCTTGCACGTCATCGCGCTCCTTGCCCTTCATCCCGCCGTGGTAAAACACCGCGGGCACTCCCAGCCGTTGCAGGTCAGCCGCGATCTCTTCTGCGTTTTTGTGCGTGGCCGCGTAAACAATGCCCGGCTTGTCGGCGAACTCCACGCGGCGCAGCAGCGCTTCGTACTTCTCGTCCCTGCTGGAAAACATATCGACGCGAAGCGAAATGTTCGGCCGGTCGAATCCGTGCACCAGCACGCGCGGATTGCGGAGCCCGAGCCGTTCGATGATTTCGGCGCGCACCTCGCGCGAAGCTGTCGCCGTCATCGCGAGCGTGGGGGGATGGCCCAGCGCCTCGATAGCCTGGCCAATCTGGAGATAATCGGGACGGAAGTCATGGCCCCACCGGCTGATGCAGTGCGCTTCATCCACCGCGATCAGCCCCACGTTCGCGGCCCGCAGCCGATCGAGCATCTCCGGCTTGCGCAGCTGTTCCGGCGCAAGAAAGATGTACTCGACCTGGCCGCCTTCGACGCGTTCGAGCATCTCGCGGCGCTCAGTCGTGTTAAGAGTCGAGTTGACGACCGCGGCCCCGTCGAGGCCGCTAGCCTCGATCGTGTCTGCCTGGTCCTTCTGCAGGGCGATCAGCGGCGAGACGACTACCGTCGAGCCGTCCATCAGAGCTCCGGCAATCTGATAAACCGCCGATTTGCCAGAACCCGTAGGCTGGACCAGCAGGGTATCGCGTCCTTGCAGAAGCGATTCGATCGCCTCGCGCTGGCCGGGCCGCAAAGACTCGAATCCGAGGAGCCTCTTGGCCGCGACGCCTATGTCGATGAGTTTCCGGGGAATGTTGGACATATATATGCGTTTATGTCACGGGAACCGGAGCAGGACGGTTTGCGGACTGTAGACTGTGACGCAAATAAAGCGATTTGTGCTGCTTGAGGAACCGAATTTTGCGCACGCAACCGGCGTGAATTCGCATTCACGCTCTGCCTACTCGGCGCCGTTCCCCACGCGCACCTGGCTTTCAAGCACCCACCCTTGCGCGCCGGAGTGGATCTCCATGACGTGCAACCAGCTGTGGAGCGGCTTTGCATCGAGTACCAGTAGCATGTCGACGCTCGACAGCTCCTCGATCTCCTCGCCTGACCAGCTCGGCCTCGAAAGCATCGGAACTCGTTCATAACGGGGAGTCGCGAGGCCGACGTGACTGGCAAAGGCTGCCGACGGGTCCGGCGACTTGGCCGGCCGATCGCCGGTCGCCGCCCGGGGATCATCCAGCTTGGCAGCTTCATCGGCCTGCGCTTCACTTGTCGATGAATTCCCAGCGTTGATCTCGGGACCAGTTGCCTCTCGTCCCGGGGCCGGGTCCGCCTCAATCTCGGCATGAGCGCGGTCTCTGTCAACGGCCGGCGCGGTAGCGGCGGAGTTCCGCTTCGGGGGCTGAGCAGGCTCTGGCGAATCGGCCTGCGGTGCACGACGAGTTGACGCCGCGACGTTTGCGCCCGACTGGTCGATCGATTCCATCGGTCCGAGCCAGGAAAACAAAGCGTAGAGACCGATGAGGCCAACTATCAGTGCGGTCGCGGCCCATATCTTCGCACGAACCGGTATTGCCCGGCGCCGCTTTGCGCGTCCCCACGCATCTGTCCTGATCAGTTCCACTCGGACCGCAGGCCGCGTGGGCCGCGCGTAGGCGTGTGGCTCGGAGCCCTCGGGGCTTGCGCGGTCGATTACCTCATCGCACCCCGGGCACTGCCGCGGATAAGGCACGGCTTGCCCTTCGAGATGATCAATGCTTCCGCACTTGGGGCACAAAAAATCTGCCATAGCCTTCTCCCTGGCCAACTCACAGGGAGTGAGGGGGATGGCCGAATGGTAGCACTGTTGGCCGAGGCTGCGAAAAGTTCTCTCGCGCCAGCCAGGGCCCGCGGCTGCAGCCGGCCCCAAGGGCTACTGGCGGATGGGCGCGCTTTCCTTCAGTTGGGCGAGCCGCGCATTCAGGCTCTGCGCGAGCGCCGCATTGCCCATCTGGCCGGCAAGGTCGGCGGCGCGCTGCTCGGTTTCGACGGCCCGCGCAAACTGCCCGTTTTCGGCATACGCGGCAGCCAGTGTGCCGAGAATCTCCGGCTGGCGGCCCGAGGTGAGCTCAACCGCGTGCTGCGCAAGCGGCAGCGCCTCCTTCCCATCGCGCAGGGCCGCATCCCGCGCGGTTGAGAGCACCCACGCGGTTGAATTGAGCAGCTGCACGTCGTCAGGCCGCCTGCGCAGTCCCTCGCGCCACTGCGCCAGCCCGTCCTTCGCCTGGCCGTTCATAACCAGCGCCTCGCCCAGGTAATACTGCGCTTCGGGCAGGTTGGGGGCGAGTTCCAGTGCGCGCCGGAAGTGCGTGATCGCATCGCCAAACTGGCTCTTTTCCGCAAGCGCCAGCCCGAGGTTCGTGTTCACTTCAGGCGAGTCCTGCCCCAGATCGATAGCCTTTTGCAAATGAGAAATAGCGTCGTCGAGCGAGTTTTTTTCAAGCAGCGCGTGCCCCAGGTTGCCCTGCGCCCCCGCGTCTTTCGGATCGAGCTCCGCGGCCTTGGTGAAATTCGCAATCGCCGAGTCGAGATCGCCCTTCGACGCGATGGCCAATCCAAGGTTGTTATAGGCATGGGAATAGTTCGCATCGCTCTCAATCGCCTTCTTGTACTCCGCGATTGCCTGGTCCACCTGGCCCTGTGCGCCATATGCATAGCCGAGGTTGTTGTGCGCCTCGGCAAAGTCCGGATTGATCTCGATCGCAGCCTGAAACTGCTCCATGGCCTCGGGCACGCGATGCTGCTCGAGCAGTACGCGGCCGAGATTGTTGCGCGTGTCGGCGTAGCCGGGGTTGATGTCGAGTGCCTGGTTGAATTCGCCAATGGCCTCGGTCGGCTTGCCCAGCGCAGCAAGCAGAATGCCGAGATTGTTGTGCGCCTCGGCAAACTGCGGTTTCTCCGCAATGGCCGCACGATACTGTGCCAGCGCCTCGTCGCGCTTGCCCGATCTCGCCAGCGTCTCGCCGTATCCGTTGTGCGCGCGCGGATCGTCCGGCTCCAGCGAAAGCGCCTTGCGCCACTCCGGAATGGCCGCGGCATATTCGCCCTTCTTCGCAAGGTCGGCCGCGACATCGTACTGCTTGTAGAAGTCAACCGCCGGAGTCGCGATGTGGTCGATGCCCGAGGGGTTCATATTCACGAACTCGGGGATATTGACGGCGCGGTTGGCCGCTGTCGAGTTCTCGATCAGGATCGCCGGCGAGTCATTCCCGTTCTCATCGATATGCGTAAGGAACATCTGTGTGTAAGGCGTGCGGCTCTTCGACGAAAACACCAGCCACCGCCCGTTCGGCGACCAGCTGTGCCACGAGTTCATGAGCGAAGTGTTGCAGTTCATCAGACGCGCTTTGCCGCCGGCGGCCGGGATGATATACAGCTTCGAGTCGGGCCGGATCAGCAAGCCGTTCTTGGCCTGCACAAATACGATCCACTTGCCATCCGGCGAGACCTTCGCGAACGAGTTGCTCATCCCGTTCTGTCCCGCTCCCTCGACCGGCTCCGGAGTCCCTCCCTTGCCGCCATTGAACGGGATCCGGTAAAGGTCGTACTGGATCTGGATCTCGTTCGGATCGTTGGGATACTTCGCCACCAGACCGTCGGAGCGGTAAGGATCCTGAGCCTTGGTGCGCAGAAACACAAGGTACTTGCCGTCGGGGCTCCACACCGCGCTCGCCTGCACAAAGTCAGGATCGTCGGCGCCCGGAAGCGGCTTCAGGTCCTTCGTCTCGCGGTCGTAGATGGCGAGAATGCCGCGCGTCGGATAGAAGACCTGAAGGAACTTGTAGTTGGTGAAGTTCTGCACATAATAAAATTGGGAACTCTTGGTGTGCGGCGGCTTCACCGTCGTGGCCACGTAGCGCCCGTCGGGCGACACCTGCGACATGAAACCCACTCTCAGTTGCGGGTCGAGCTCCTTCCTGAACGACGCCCACGAAATCATGTCCTTCGTGCCGATCGTCATCTCCTTCGAGATCGGCACAACCGCATAAAGGCCCTTGTCGTTCTGCGGCCCATCCATATCGATGCCCATATTCTTGCCATCGCGCGAGAACGAGTGGCAGTTGGCGCAGGAGTGCAGGTCGTTCATCACGATGTGGCTCTTCGGCTCGCCCACGTCGCGCATCCGCCAGTTGATCAGCGGCACGGCAGACTGAGCCAGCGGCTTGATCACGCCCTTCTCGTTGGCCGAGGGCATGAGCGGCACGTCGCGGTAGAAAATGGGCGCGCCCACTGGATCGCGAGAGATGGTCAGCTGCATCTGCCCATGCGAGATTGGTTGGGCCGCATCGCCGGCCGCGTACCCGCTGATCGTGATGGTGGCCGGGCTCTCCACCGCGTACTTGCGCACGGCCTCCCATGTATTCACATCGGGCTTCCACGTGTGCGCCGCGGCCTGCTCCGGCGTCAGCTCCGGCAGCTTGTTCGTGGGGCCAACAGCCCGGGTATCGATTTCGCCCACCTTCATGTGTGGCCCGTCGGAGGTCACGTGAAGCGCCGGACCGCCGCCCGCGAACGTAACGTCGATCTTCCAGGCAGTTGCGTTGTCTGCCGGGTCACGCCACATAAAGGTGGGCGGCTCCATGTCCGGCGGAAAGATCGACTGGTTGAGCGGGTAATCGACCGTGATGGAGGCGGGAGCATCTCCCGCGCCGTGAACCCGGAGCCGGCCGGCGAAAAGCATCAGCATGAGCGCGGCAAATACGCTGAGCGAAACAGCCAGTGCGCGCGCAACACGGCTGCGCGCTCGAACTGAAGCCGATGCGATCGAATCGCCGTTCGGTTGAGAGAGATTCATCTGCGTCCACACCCCCGGGCCTCAAAAAGTTTCGGCAGGCCGACAAGCCGCGGGCGGGTTGGGAATATCTGTAGCCAATTAGGGTTTGTCAGGGAACCGTGTCAGGGCTCGACTTCAGTCGTGCCGAAAAGCGTCCCGAAAAATCATGGGCTTTAGCCCCTGAGGGAAGAATTCCTCCCCTGCGCAACTTCCTAATCTGCTCTACCGAATACGCACGCGCGCCGGCTGCCGAGATACAAACCGGCGGGAAACTCTGAGTTTTCCCGGCGAAGGAAGTATACGCCGCACGCGGATAGCGGAGCCAGCGATTCGCTTGAACACCTCGAGCCATCCACACTCGTGCCGCACAAGATCGTTTGTGAGTGAAGACTCTCTGCAAACGCTTGTTATTGAAGACCGCATGAAAAGGCTTGTTATTGAAGACTGCATACAAAGCCTCCAAATCACCGCGCCGTAGGCGCAGCGTTCGTTAGCCCCGCGCCTCGACGTGGGGAAACCGATCACAAATTGAGATCCCAGGAGTCCCGTAGGGACGGCGCAAGGCGACCCCTTTTTCGCCAATTCCGCCTCCAATTCATCACCACGCATGTAGTAGGGTTCTACTACAAAGAAAAAGCGAAGACCGCCCACCGCATCATGCGAAACCGGCCCCTCGACGAAACCTGTCAAGGGCGCAATTTCCACAGAGCGGCTCCGCATTTGACCATAAAGTACAGAAAATAAACCAGTTCACCTGTGGAAAAGAAAACGAAAAAGACCGCTTTAGAGTGGCCGATTCACTTTTCAACCCAGCTATCCTTAAAACAGGCTGGAAATAAGCCCCGCGCGGCCGCGGCGGCCCGGGAGGCTTGGAGCAAATCAGCTCAGGCTCGGCGGTTGCTGCTGCTTTCGCCCTTGCGTTTCTTTCTGTCTTTCCCGCAGGGAATCTGCTGTGCCATTTCTCCGCGACAAGCCCTCCGGAAATACCCCCCTCCCCCCTCCCCCCCACCCCCCCACCCCCCCTATAAATATTTTTTTCGTCGAAATCCTGTGGATCGCCAAATCCGGCTGTTGTAAACAAAGGGTTTATCTCGAGCGCACCTGGTTTTGTCCCACCATATAACCCTTTTCAGGGTGAAGTTCGGGCGCTTAATGTCCTCCCGGGAGCGCTCTGGAGCCACGACTATCGCTGGAATCAAACGATCCCGGATCATCTTCCTCCTCCATCGCCCGCGCTATAATTCGCCATTACCCAAAAGAAGCGCACTGGAGGACTCCGATGGAACTCATTGTCCTGATCCCGGTCATTGTCGCGGCGATCATCGTTCTCACCCTGATCCTGGGCAGCTTTTTCACCGTCAGCACGGCCCAGGTGGCTGTGGTCACGCGCTTTGGTAAATTCTTGCGGGTGGCCGAGGCGGGCCTGAACTGGAAAATGCCCTACATCGACTCGGTTGCGGGCGTCGTGAGCCTCCGCGTGAACCAGATCTCGCTCACCATGGAGACCAAGACCAAGGACAACGTCTTCGTCACCATCCCGATCTCGGTCCAGAACCGCGTGCGGCCAGAGAAGGTCTACGACGCGTTCTACAAGCTCGCGAATCCCTCGCAGCAGATCCAGTCGTATGTCGAACAGGTGATCCTCGGCCACGTTCCCGGCATGACCCTCGACGAAGTCTTCGCATCGCAGTCGAGCATCGCCGCAGCCGTCAAGCAGGAACTCGACGCCGACATGGCGACCTTCGGCTACGAAATCGTTAACGTGCTGGTCACTGACATTGTGCCCGACTCCAAGGTCAAGTCGGCCATGAACGATATCAATGCCGCGCAGCGCGAGCAGGTGGCCGCCAACGCCCGCGGCGAAGCCGAGAAGATCCTCGTCGTCAAGAAGGCCGAAGCCGAAGCCGAGAGCAAGGCTCTCCAGGGGCAGGGCATCGCCAACCAGCGCAAGGCCATCATCGAGGGCCTCCAAACCTCTGTGGAGCAGTTCCAGAAGGCCGTCGAAGGCTCGACGTCGAAGGAAGTCATGCAGCTCGTGTTGGTTACGCAGTACTTTGACACCCTCAAGTCCATCGGTGAGAACGACAAGACAAGCACGCTCTTCCTCACCCATGCTCCGGGAGCAGTCAAGGACGTCTCCGAGCAGATCATGGATTCCATGCTCGTCGCCGGCCGGGCGAACTACTCCTGACGTACGTCATCGAATGGCATGGCGTAGGTTGCTCCGGGATGGTGCGGCGTGGTTGACTAGGGCCGAAAGCAGGCTCCAATGTCCTACGTCCTCGCCCTCGATCAGGGCACAACAAGCTCCCGCGCCATCCTCTTCGACCAGTCCGGCTCCATCGCCGCCGTCGCGCAAAAGGAGTTCCAGCAGTTCTACCCGAAGGCCGGCTGGGTCGAGCACGATCCCATGGAGATCCTCACCAGCCAGATGTCCTGCGCCGTCGAAGCCCTGGGCAAGGCCGGCGCCCGCCCGCGCGACGTCGCCGCAATCGGCATCACCAACCAGCGCGAGACCGTCATCGTCTGGGACCGCGCCACCGGCAAGCCCATCCACCCGGCAATCGTATGGCAGGATCGCCGCACCGCCGCCGCATGCAGCGCCCTCGAGCAGGCCGGCGCGGGCGAGGCTGTCTCCGCGAAGACCGGCCTCGTCATCGACCCCTACTTCTCCGCCACCAAGATCAGGTGGATCCTCGACAACGTCCCGGGGGCGCGAGCCCGCGCCGAGCATGGCGAGCTCGCCTTCGGAACCGTCGACACCTGGCTCATCTGGCATCTCACCAGCGGCGCCCGCCACGTCACCGACGTGACGAACGCCTCGCGCACGTTACTTTTCAATGTCATAGAGGGCCGCTGGGACTCGGACCTGTGCAAACAGTTCGCCGTGCCTGAGAGCATGCTGCCCGAAGTCGCCTGGTCGAGCGAGCGCGTAGCCGAAGTTACCACCACCCTCGGCCTCGGCGGCATCCCCATCGCGGGCATTGCCGGCGACCAGCAGGCCGCGCTCTTCGGCCAGCTCTGCTGGAGCCCCGGCGAGGCGAAGAACACCTACGGCACCGGCTGCTTCCTGCTCCAGAACATCGGCACGAAGTTCGTCCGCTCGAAACACAAGCTGATCACCACGATCGCGGCCAGCGCCGAAAAGCGCCTCGAGTACGCGCTCGAGGGAAGCGTGTTCATCGGCGGCGCGGTCGTTCAGTGGCTGCGCGACAATCTGCGGCTCATCGGCGCGTCAGCCGATGTGGAGACATTAGCCTCTTCCGTGCCGGTTGCCGGCGGATTGGTCTTCGTCCCCGCTTTCGTTGGCCTCGGCGCTCCTCACTGGGACCCGCATGCGGGCGGCCTGCTGATCGGCCTGCGCCGCGACACCCACCCCGGCAACATTGCGCGCGCAGCACTCGAGAGCATCGCCTTCCAGGTCGCGGACGTGCTGGAAGCCGTTGAAAGCGAAGAGACCGAGCCGCTTGCGGCCCTGCGAGTGGACGGCGGCGCGGCCGTGAACGACCTCCTGATGCAGTTCCAGGCCGATGTGCTGGGTGTGCCCGTCGTGCGGCCGCGGGTGACGGAGACGACAGCGCTAGGCGCAGCATACCTGGCGGGCCTTGCGGTCGGTTTCTGGGGCAGCAAAAAAGATCTCCGCTCCAGCCGCCAGGGCGACACGCGCTTTGAACCGAAGATGGACGCCAGTGAGGCAGCAAACCGGCGCGCACGTTGGCAGCGCGCAGTCGAGCGGGCAAAGAACTGGACAGATTGAGAATTGCAGAGGCCTTGCACCAAAACTCGGCGCTCACCCACCCCGCTATTGTTCGGCAGCGTTAAGCTGTGAACTGTGAACGATGAACTCGCTGGCAAGGAGGACACGATGGCATCGGTCTGCGCTCACGTCGCTGATCATGTAAAGAAGGTGAAGGCCTCGAGCCGCGGCTGCGAGGATTGCCTGAAGATGGGTGACACTTGGGTCCATCTGCGCATGTGCCTCGAGTGCGGGCACGTGGGCTGCTGCGATTCGTCGAAGAACCGGCACGCGCGGGCGCACTTCCACGCCACGCAGCACCCCATCATCCAGTCGGCCGAGCGCGGCGAGGATTGGCGCTGGTGCTATCTCGACGAGGTATACCTCTGAGGCTCAGCCAAGCTCGACTTCGATGGTCTTGTTGCCCGCGTCGAGCCTGGTGATCCTGAAGGCGCGGATCTGGCCGGCTTCAAGCGGCTCAGGCTTTGCATTCGGCGCTGGAGCAGCGCCTTTCCACCGGGCCTGAAGCATCGACGTGAGACTGGAAAGGTCAGCGGATTTGGATTGAACCGGTTGCCCGGCGGTGTTTGCTGACGACGTTGCGGTGGCGCGGCACGCGGCCCGGATTCCCTCGCCAAGCTCCACAACGCAAGGCGTCACTTCAACGACGCGGCCAGTGACTTTGTCCCCGACTTTGTGCTCCGCAATGTATTCATCGATGCTGGTGGGGATAAGCTGCTTCATCGAGAGCTTGATCTGACGCTTGCCCGCGTCGATGCCGAGAATCTGGGCCTGGACGACCTGACCCTCGCGCAGAGCTTCCCGTGGATGATGCAGCCGGCGGTCGGCGACGATCTCGCTGATGTGGACGAGCCCTTCGACGCCCTCGGCGATCTGCACGAACGCTCCGAATGGCATAAGCTTCGTGACCGGGCCCTGCACCTGCGAGCCGACAGAAAACTTCTGCGCTACCTCGGTCCACGGATCGGTCAGGGTCTGCTTCAACCCGAGCGAAATGCGGCGCTGATCCGGATGGATGTTGAGGATTACGGCGTCCACACGTTCACCCGGCTTGACGAGGTCCGACGCGATGCGCACCTTCTTGCCCCAGGACATCTCCGAGACGTGAATGAGGCCCTCGATGCCGGGCCCGATCTCGACGAATGCACCGAAGTCAGTCACGCGAGTCACGACCCCGCTCACGCGCTGGCCGGTCGAGAAGCGCTGGGGCACCGTCTCCCAGGGCTCCGGCTGAAGCTGTTTCAGGCCGAGCGAGATCTTCTTCGTATCAGGGTCAATCTTGAGGATCCTGACCTCGATCTGCTGGCCCGCACTGAGCACGTCTTCGGGCTTCGCGATCCGCGTCCACGAGATGTCCGAGACGTGCAGCAGGCCGTCAAGTCCGCGGGCTTCAGGCCCTCCGATATCGACGAACGCGCCGTAGGGCATGAGGCTGCGCACCGTGCCGATCACAGTGTCGCCCTCTTTGAGCGTCGCGTGGCGCGCCTCGGCAGCGGCCAGCGCCTGTTCTTCGAGTACGGCGCGGCGGTCGACGACGACATCCTCGTCGGCGATGTCAAGCTTGGTGATGCGGCACGTGATGGGCTGACCGACCAGGGCTTCGAGGTCGGCTGCGTCGCGCGTGCCGCTGCGGCTCGCGGGCATGAAGGCCCGCACGCCGATGTCAACCCGAGCCCCGCCCTTGACGATTTCGGTCACGGTTCCGGCCACAGCGAGCTTCTGATCGAACGCGGCCTGGAGAGCTTTCCAGTCGGTGGGCTGGACGACCTTGAACCGCGAGAGCTGGTAGTAGCCCTCTTCATTGCGGCCGGTGACGGAGACAGGAAACTTGTCGCCGGGCTTCACGGATTCGGCGTTGTTGTCGAAGGCTGAGCGTGGCAGGACGCCTTCGATCTTGTAGCCGATGTCGAGAAACACTTGCTCGGGAGAGATCGAGACAACCGTGCCCTGCAACTGAACGACACCAGCGTTGGGTTTGCGCGCGTGCGACTTCTCGTACTGCGAAAACAGCTCGGCGAAAGATTCAGCTGGATCGACCGGCTCATCCGGGGCCGGAGCGGATTCGGGAATGAACGGCGCAGCTTCGGTTGAGACGGCCGGGGAGTCCTCGGCTTCGGGCGACGGTGCGGTCGAGAGAACATCGGCCATGCCGGGCACTTGCTCCAGCGTGTCGGAAAGGGGTGCAGGAGCCGGTTCGTGGGTTTGCGGATCTTCCGGATTCACTTGGTCGGTCATGGCCACAGGGTTATTGTTTCATGGCGCGTCGGATGGCGCGCGAGGCCGAGAACTCACCCCGTCGCACGATAAGACCGAGCAGAGCATAGGCGTTCGCCGATGGGATGTTTGATCGGTTAAGGGAACTCAGTGACTCGCTTCGGTCCGCCCCGGGGCACGGCGGCATCTCCGGTGTCGTTGACGATGTGGGTAATCTGTCCCTTGTCGTCGAGGGCGATGGTGATCATGTGGTGAAATCGGACATTCGACTTCACCGGAATTTCGATGGCGCGGGTGAGGACGACGCCGGGATGGCGGAAGACGGAGTAGACGCCGAGGCCCCATGCCTCGTGCATGATGACGTGGTCCGCGACTTTGTAGGAGGCCCAGCCGTTGACGCCGGGCGCCGAGGCAAAGGCGGACTGGGTAGGCGGATCGTAAGGGATTTCGGATTGATAGAAGTAGGTTCGGCCCTGGTTCCCGTTCCACAGCACCTGGTACTGCTGGTGATGCTCGACGAACAGGCCGTAGGCGGTGACACGATTGCCGTTGACAACCAGGCCATTATTCGAGAGGTTCTGGTCCCAGCCGACGCCCTTGCCGTGGTCGGCGCGCCAGATCCAGGTGTGGTCGATGATGGTGTCGTTCGAATTGACGCGCAAGTTGACGTCAGTGCTGCCCACACCCGCGCCTCCGACGCGGAAGAAGACGTCGTGGAGGGAGATGGGATTTTTGGCGTGAAGGGTGTGGCTGCCGTCGGGGCCGATCTCCGTGAGGACCGGAGATTTGGTTTCGCCCGCGTCGATGAGCAGCCCGGCGAGGATGATCCCGTCCGCGTCGGCAGTGGTGATGGCGGCGGTGCCTTTGACGGGCTTGAGCGTGGCGAAGCCGAGGCCGAGCACGATGGTGTCGGGCCGGGTGACGCGGATGGGCTCAGTCAACTCATAGATGCCGGGAGTGAAAAGGAGGTTTTTGCCCTGGGCGAGTTTCTCGTTGATCGAGGCTGCGGTGTCGGTGGGGTGGGCGATGAAGAAGCGGTCAATGGGGATGTCGCGGCCGGGCGTTTCGCCGGAGTGCCAGGTGATGCCGGACGAGTTCCAACAGCGGTTGGGAACGCGCACCAGCCACTGGCCCTTGGCATCGACGTAGAGGAATGGCTTTTCGCGCTCGAAGGGCGTTGTGTCGACGGTGGTGTATGGCGGGGACGGCCAACTGGACGGCGGCGCGCCTTTCACACCGACGAACACCATGTTCCAGTTGGATCCGGTCCAGGATTTCCACTCGGTGTTGCGCGAGATCCACTGCTGCTGGGAGCCGGAGTCGACATTGCCGTCGATGAGGGAGTCGGAGATCCAGCCGCCGGAGGCCCAGCCGCGCTTCTGGTGGAGAACGACGTTGCCGAGGATGTGCATGCGGCGGAAGAAGACGGCTTGCGAGACGGCCCACTGCATCGTTCCAGCCGCCGAAGTGTTTCCGCCGGTGGGCGTGACGGAGAAGCCCTCCACGCCGCGCCAGAACGTGCAGGTGGCGTTGTTGCGGGGCAGGCTGGCGTCGGCGTGCACGTTGCCGGTGATGTGCACCGCGTCGGGCGAGGCCCCGAGACCGATGATCTGCGTGTAGAAGCCGACGGGGATGTCGAGGTGGTACTCGCCGGGCAGAAGGAGGACGGCGTTGCGCGCTGTGCCGAATTCGCTGTGCTCCTGGACGGCGTAGATCGCGTCGATCTGGCGCTGCATGTCGGCCGCCGGCATGGACTGCGAGAAGACGAGAACGTTGGGTCCGAAATCGGGCGCCGGTGAAGGATTCGGCGCAGCCGGTGCAGCGAGCGAAGTGCACGTGAGACAGGCGGCCAGCGCCGGCAGGAGACGAATGCGGTCGAATGCGCGATTGCAGAATGAATCCGTGGACATGATCGAAGGCCTTTCGCGATGGCAGCAGCAGGGTTGGAACAGTCGAGACGTATCCTACCCGGCGTGGCGGCTTCCCGCCAGCGTAGAGGTGCTTCGAGTGCAAACCAATGTGCGTGCTCAAACGCTTTACAGCGCTCGGGCGCGCGAGCGAGAATGGGCACCGCACTGAAAGGTCAAAGATGAAGAGTGGCATTTCACGGCGGGACTTTGTGCGTCTTGGAACGGCGGCGGTGGCTGCCAGCGCCGCAACAGCGGCGGCGGCAGACAAGGCAAAGGTTTTGCCGGCAGAGATGCAGGCAGCGACGGAGAGGAAGATCCGGTTCGTCTCGATCGGGACCGGGATCCGCGGATGCGACCTGCTGCGCTCGGCCGTAAAAGTGCCGAACTGCGAGTGCGTCGGGACTGCCGACCTCTACACCATGCATCAGAGGGCCGGGCAGGAGGCATACGGAAAGGACGTACCAACCGTTCGCGACTATCGCTCTCTGCTCGACCGCAAGGACGTAGACGCGGTCATTGTCGCGGTCGCCGATTTTCAGCACCGGCGCGTGGTCCTGGACTGTATCGATGCGGGCAAGGACGTGTACTGCGAGAAGCCGATGTCGCACAACGTCGTCGACGGGTTGGCGATGGTGGCGGCGGTCCAGAAGAACAAGCGCATCTTTCAAGCAGGCAGCCAGCGCGTGAGCAACGTGGTGTACAAAAAGGCCGCAGAGATGGTGAAGGCGGGGCGCCTCGGCGAGGTGACGCTGATCGAAGGACGCACGGACCGCAACTCGGATTCAGGCGCGTGGGTGTATCCGATTGCGCCGGATGCGAGCGCGGAGACGATCGACTGGAAGGCCTGGCTGCGCGATGCGCCTGAGCGCCCTTTCGACGCAGCCCGGTTCTTCCGCTGGCGCTGCTTTTCCGATTATGGCGAGGGCGTCGCGGGAGACCTGTACGTGCATCTGCTCTCGGGCATGCAGTGCATCAGCGGCATCAACGCGATTCCGAACCGTGCGTTCTCGATGGGCAGCCTTACGCACTTCAAGGATGGGCGCGATTTTCCAGATCTGCTCGCGACGCTCTATGACTACCCGGGGGCGACGGTAAGCATCCGATGCAACCAGAACAATGCGTCAGGGGGCGACTCGACAGTATTCTATGGGCGCGAGGGCACGCTCAGCATGAACGGCAACACCCTCACGTTCACGCCGCAGGACACGCGGCCGCAGCCGGAGTGGTACTCGCTCAACGGGTGGACTGCCGAAATGAAGAAGAAGTACTACGACGATTGGTGGGCCGCGCATCCTCAGAAAGCCGGCGAGCCGACGCTGACCGAGACATTCACTCCGCCGCAGGGCTATGACGACACCGCCGCGCATCTCGCTAACTTCTTCCGCGCAGTGGAGACGCGCGAGAAAGTGCTGGAAGACGAGGTCTTCGGAAACAACACGGCGACTGCCTGCCACATGGCGAATTATTCGTACTTCCATCACGCGGCGGCGCTCTGGGATGCGGATTCGAAGGCGATCAAGGGCTGATTGGATAACGAAGGGAGCAGTGATGGGGAGCACTTCGCGCAGAAGTTTTCTTAAGACGGCCGGCGCTGTGGCGGCGGCAGCATACTTGCCGCAAATGGGGAATGCGTCCAGGCCGGGTATGCCGATTGGGACGCAGCTGTATTCCGTGCGCGGCATATTACCCAAGGATTTCGACGGCACGCTGCACCAGGTGCATGATGCGGGATATTGCGTCGTGGAGGCGGCGGGCTACTTCAACAAGACGCCCGCGGAGTGGAAGCACTCGATGGATGCGGCCGGGCTGCGCTGCATCAGCACGCATCATGTTCTCGCCGACCTGAAGACGAAGCTGAGCGAGCTGATCGACTACGCGCATGGGATCGGGCTCGAGTACATGATCTGCTCCTGGATGGGCATGCATCGCGACCCGGCGAAGAAGGGCGAGCCGGCGCTGGATGACTGGCGGTGGGCGGCCGACCAGTTCAACGAGATCGGGCAGAAGGTGAAGGACGCCGGCATCACGTTCGGGTACCACAATCACTGGGTCGAGTTCGGGACGGAAAACGGCGTGGTGTTTTACGACGAATTGCTGAAGCGCACGGATCCGAAGTACGTGGTGTTCGAGATGGACTGCGGCTGGGTCGTGGCGGGCGGCCACAACCCGGTGGAGTACCTGAGCCGCTCTCCGGAGCGCTTTCCGCTGTTTCACGTCAAGGACCTCGTGAAGCAGCCGGATGGCAAGTGGAAACCCGTACTCATGGGAAAGGGATCGATTGACTACCGGCCGATCTTCAAGGCCGCGACAGGGATGAAGCAGTACTTCATCGAGCAGGAAGAGTACACGTTCAACCCGATCGAAGACCTGCGCCTGGACGCGGAGTACGTCAAGCATCTCAACATCTAAGGCGCATTGCGCCGGCGGCGGAATCGGCACGTGCGCGGGCCGCCTCCGGTACGCTTGAAGGATGAATGTTTTCGACGAGAAGCGGGCAGACCTTGAACAGCACGAATTCATGATGGGCCGTGAGCGCGGGCGCCTGGCTGTAGCCCTGGACATGCTGACGGACTCGCTGATCCTCGTCGGACAACACGGCGTCTACTGCACTTCAAGCCGTAATCCGTCAAAACCGGCGCTGGACCTGCAGGCTGTGCTTGCCGGGATGGAAGGCGCGAAGTCGCTGATCCAGTCTGTGATGGAGGAACTGCGCGCAAGGCGGGCGGCGGGGTATGGCGATATAAAAGACTCACCCGGTGCCAAGAATCCGGGTTCCGGGCCGCTGCCGGATTCCTAGATGGCTGAGAAGTAAGGGCTTCGCCGCACTTGCCGAAGCCATGTCGCCGAGTATAATGACCGAACAGATTTCCAACCAGGCATTGCCGGGCCGTTGTTTCCTTCAAATACGAATACAGAATCGGGAGCCAATCACCGATTGGTGCGGCTGTGCCTCAATCGACGCCTTCCTAGGCAGAGACTGTGGTCCGGCCGCCAGCTTCATTTTTGATTTCTCCAGGAGTTGATGGCATGCGAGTCGAGTTGTTGAGGTTGAATCACGGGAAGATCCTCTTTGAAGAATTTGAACGCGAAATCGTGGTTGTAAATACGGAATCGGGGTTTTATTACAGCCTGTCTGGAAGCGGACCGCGCATTCTTCGCCTCCTCGACGACGGGTGCCCGCCCGATGTGATCCCCGAGAAGCTGATTGGAACCAATGCATCGAGCTCGAGTCGTCAGGATATCGAGGCGTTCATCTGTCGGCTTCGCGACGCGGAGATTGTCGTCGAGGGCGAAGAAGATCTTGGGCAGCCGCCGGCCGAAACTGCCGATGTGTCGGCTTTCCAGGCAGCGGCGGACTATGAGACGCCGGTTTTCGAGAGGTTCGAAGATCTCCAGGAACTCCTGCTCATTGATCCGGTTCACCAGGTTGACCAGGATTATGGATGGCCGAAACCGCTTCGCAAGCCTGGCGCGGCCGGGGTTGGGCATGGCAAGCGCTAGCCAGGCGGGGATCGATCTGAAATTGGACCGTTTCGCCGGAACGTCTCAACGTCGGTTCTCGGAAGCTCTCCAGTGTGCTCCACCGGGCAAGCAGATTCACATTTCGATTGGGGAGCACCCGGTGGATCTCTGTTTGGGCGACGAATCGCTCGGGCCCGTTTTCTGCGCAGCGCTCAACTGCACGGACATTCAAGGGCGAGGCTTGGCTCCGTTCCGAATTGTTCTGCACACGTTTGCTTCCGCGGGAATTTCACATTCCGTCTCGTCCGGCGCCGCGGATAACGAAGTGCTTGTGCTCCATGACGCCGAATTGACTTACATTTCACAGCGGAATGGAGAGTTTGTTTGTTGCGTGGATTGGAAGCGGAACACCGGTTATTGCGTTGTGCCCGATGCGAGCCGTGTTCCATTTATCGATAGCGCCGCTCCGCTGCGGCACTTACTGAGTCTCTGGTTTGGCCGCCAGGGAAAAGCCCTGACGCACGCAGCGGCGGTTGGGGTGGGTTCCGAGGGCGTACTCATAGTGGGACATGGCGGCTCGGGTAAGTCGACAACTTCGGTTCTATGCATGGCCGATGGACTCGAATTCGTTTCCGACGATCACTGTCTTGTCGGCCTGGAGGATGGGCCCGCGGTCTATAGTCTGTACTCATCCGTAAAGATCGCAGCGGCAGATGTCGACGGACTCCCCGTCCTCGGAGCCATTCCTCAACTTGGCGGGCGGCCTCCCGCGGAGAAAATGGTTTTTCTTCTTAACGGCTGCAGCGCGGTGCGATTGAGCCGCAAATTGCGCATTCGCGGGCTATTCCTGGCTCAGATTGTGGCGAGGAACGAAAGCTCCCTGCGCCCGGCCGGCAGGGCGCAGGCCTTCAAAACGCTTTCCGCCAGCACCGCCCTGCACCTTCCCGGCGAACGGCGGAATGCGCTAAGTATCTTCGCGGAGCTCAGCAGGCGCGTACCCGCGTACCTCCTCGAACTGGGCAGCGACCGCAGGCAAATCCCGGAACTCATTCGCAATTATCTATGGGAGGCGGACTGAGATGCTTCCTCTTCATGACCCGTCTCTGATCAGTGCAATTATTCCTGTCCACAACGGGGAAGATTATCTCGCCGCAGCTTTAGAGAGCGTTCTCGCTCAGACGGATCGCTCAATCGAAGTGATCGTGGTGGACGACGGGTCTACGGACAAGACCGCCGAAGTAGCGAGGTCCTTTCGTGACGTGATTTATATCCATCAAGCCAACCAAGGAAACGCCGCCGCGCGAAACACCGGGCTTGATCACTCGAGCGGCGCTTATTTTTCCATGCTGGATGCCGATGATTACTGGCCCCCAAACAAATGCGAGGTGCAATTGCAGTACCTCGCCGATCACCCTGAAGTAGGCTGCGTAATCGGCCGGATGCGCAACTTCCTTGAGAAAGGATTCGAACAACCGCAGTGGTTTCCCGAGGAATCGATGGGCGATGAAGGAATCGCGCTTTCGCTTGGGGCGATGCTCGCACGCCGGAGGGTATTTGAGCAGATTGGGGGATTCGATTCCCTTTATTGGCACGGCAACGACCTCGACTGGTTCATCCGGATGAAAGAAGCGGAAATTCCAATGGCAATCCTGCCGGACGTCTTCCTTCACCGGCGGATTCATGGGAACAATCTTTCTCGCAAGCAGAACACTGTCGCCCGGGAGCGTGTGCGGATCCTGAAAGCTTCGATTGACCGGAAGCGCGGCGCCGCCGCGAATGCGGCGCGAGGAATGTGCCCGTGAGACCGGATTCCCATCGTGGCCGCTGGCGCTGGTTGTGGAACTACACGAAAGGCGAGCGGCTGGCCCTCGCAGGATGCGCAGGGCTCTCGGTGCTCGAGAGTGTGAGCCTCGTTCCCATTCCGTTGCTAGTGCGCCGCGCGTTTGACAGGGTGATTCCCGCGCGCGACGTGCAACAGCTTCTGGTGCTTGGTGCCGTGCTGTTGGCGCTTGTTCTTGTGGCCAACGTGCTGACTCTCGTCTCTCGCTATTGTTCCCTTCGCGTCACGAAGTATCTGATAGAGAGGATACGTTGCGAGATTGTGGACCGGTATTGCAATTCGTCGGCGCGGTTCCATCGCACCGCCGATTCAGGCGAAATGCACTCCCTGATCGTGGAAGACACGCAGCGCCTCGACGTGATGCTGAATGCCTTGCTGGCCAATTGCATTCCGTCGCTGCTTCTGGCTGCCGTGCTCCTGGTGATCCTGATTGCGCTTGATTGGAAGCTCTCCATTCTCCTGGGTATCCTCATACCCGGCTTGCAGCTGGCGCGCCGCCGGTTCCGGCAAAGGACCCATGCGCTGGTGTCGGCCAACCGGCGATCCTTCGCGCGCTTCAGCGGGGCTGTTCAGTCACTGATGCACAGAATTGCCTTTGCAGTTGTCCATGGGATCGAGCACTCGGAAATCGAAGTGCAGCAGAGGAATATCGACTCGCTGCGTCTTGACAGCCAGCGCATGGCATGGAACAACGCGGCGCTCAGCGTCTCTTATTTCACCATGATCCTTGTCGCGGCAATTGCGATCCTCACCGTGGGCGGCATCGAGGCGGGCACCGGAGCCTTGTCGGTTGGCTCGCTTCTCTCGTTCTACGTGGTGATGACGATGCTCGCCAGCCGCCTGCAGCAGCTGTTCGCAGCAACGCCGCACCTGGTGGAGGGCGGCCATGCATTGCAATCCCTCTCCGATTCCTGGGCCGAATTCCCCGCGCCAGCGTATTCCGGGTCCGAATACATTGCATTTCGGGGTGACATGGAATTCCGGAATGTCACCTTCGGGTACGATTCGGCTCCGCTCTTGCAGGACGTCTCCTTTTCCGTGTCCCCGGGATCGGTGGTTGCCATTGCCGGGCCGAACGGAAGCGGCAAAACGACGCTCGCTCACCTGATGGCAGGACTGTATCGCCCCTGGCAGGGAACGGTGCTTGCGGAGGGGATTCCGTACGAGAGGATCGACGTGCGCAAACTTCGGGCAGGCATCTCCTATGCCGCGCAGGAGCCAATTCTGTTCCGCGGCACCATTCTCGAGAACCTCACCTACGGCGTCGCGAGCCCGGCAATTGAAGACATTGAGGCTATCTGTGGCACGGTACTGCTGGATGAGTTCATTTCCCAGCTGCCCGCGGGGCTGGATACGCCTGTGGGTGAGCACGGCCTCACCTTATCCGGCGGACAGCGCCAGAAGATCTCTATTGCGCGTGCCATGCTGCGGCGTCCCGTCCTTCTGATTCTCGACGAACCGACGAATCATCTTGATTCGGAATCTGTCGAGCGCCTTCTCGAGAGCCTCGCCCGCATGCCCCACGGGCCGGCCGTGGTCGTTATATCGCAGGACCCGAGGGTACTCGAGCAGGTGGACCACCGAATTTCTGTCGAAGGCGGGCGCGTGCATGTCCATGGCGGCCGAATGCCCTTGACTGACCCGGTCTGCGCAACAGCGCGGGAGATAGCATCATGAGGACTATCGACCCCGGACGGATGCCAACCGACGAACAGACCCTGATCCTCAAGGCCACACTCCTGGAAGGGCCGGCGGGACGAGAGGCCGCGCTGCGCTGGCTGCCGACGGCCAGTCTCGACCGCCTGGGCACGAGTACCCGAAGGTTGCTGCCGCTCTTGTACGACCGCTTGCAGGCCGAAGGGATCGACCACCCGATGGTTGCTGTTCTGAAGGGTGTGAAGCGCCATACCTGGTACCACAATCGACTGCTCTTCCACCAGGCGAGGGATGTAGTGCGGTCCCTGCGGCAGACCGGTTGTGAAGTGATGATCATCAAGGGCGCGGCGCTCACCATCGAGTATTACCGGGACTATGGGCTGAGGCCGATGGACGATCTCGATCTCATGGTCCCTGTCGGGAAAGCGGTGGAGGCGGTCGCCGAGATGCAGAAACGAGGCTGCAGTCTGCACTGGCAGATAAGCCTGGATTTCATGCGCGACCACGTGGTGGATTTCCTGTGGGAACTTCATTTGTGCAACGCAAAAGGGCGGCATTTCGATCTCCACTGGCACCTGTATCCAATGTGCGTGAATCACGATTCCGATGATGATGTATGGCAGGCATCTCGCGCTGCCCGGTTCGAAGGTGAAGACGTGAGGGTTCTGTGCCCCGCCGATTTTCTCCTTCATACCATCGTGCACGGCTTCAGCTGGGAGACGATCTCCCCGATTCGCTGGATTCCCGACGCCCTCGCCATTCTTCGCAACGCCGAATCGATCGATTGGGAACGGTTGCTGCAGCAGAGCGTGAAGCGAGGACTGGTCGCGATGGCGTTGCCCTCGCTTGCGTACCTCCAGAGAGAGTTCGCCGCGCCCGTGCCCTCGGAGGTTATCTCCACTCTAAAAAATACTCGAATCTCTCTCTTCCAAAAACTCGAGTACGCGAACGGTATCAAGCCGAGTACGTCTTTTGGGGATGTAGTGGTATCCCATCTGTGCCGAACAGCGAGGGTGGCGCGGGGAGCTTCGTTGCGTAAGAAATTACGGATCCTCACCCTGTCGCACCTTGCCTACGCGAAATTCAACAGCCGTGCCGAAATACCGCGAAGGTTTTACGCTGCGCTGAGGCGTACGATCGGGAGACGTGTTGCGTCAGATGCAGAAGGCGCTCGAGCCCGGTGAAGTCGCGCTGCGTTTCTTGAAATCCTGAAGCCAGAAGAGCGGTGATCGGCGTGCATTTCCCACTTCACGAATCCAAAACAGCCACAACTCATAGAAGGAAAAGAAGAAGGATCGTGCGCCCGGAGAGATTCGAACCTGGGGTGCATTGCGGGGGTGAGCGCAGCGGGAGCCCTCAGCCGAAATTCCGAACGGAGTGAGGGATCATGAGGAATGGTGCGCCCGGAGAGATTCGAACTCCCGACCTAATGCTCCGGAGGACTCGCCGCACGAAGAATCAATAACTTAGCGCGACTTGCACGGTGTGAGATTCCCTTGTATTTATGCGGGCTTCTCACTCCTGCCTCTTCACGGAAATAAGCGCCAACAAGCCGCCACTAGGCACAAAATTGGGCACAGTCCCGCGAAGCATGCTTACCCGACCCACCCAGGCCCCCCATAGACGCCACCCCGCCCGCGCGTCATAGGTCTGGCTCCGAGAATTTTCGCCCAAAACGCATTTGTTCTGAATAGGTGTTAGGGTAAGGCTGTGCCGTCAGCCGCTCTCAATAAGAAACGCGGTCTCGCTCCCGCGATCCGCCGTCTTCACCTTCGGCATCCCAACCTCACCGGAGGCCAGATCGCCCGTCGTGTGGGATGCAGCCGTCAAAATGTCCACCAGGTTCTTACCGCGTTCCTTGACGGATACTCTGAACAGGAATTGCGCGATTTCCAAGCAAAAAAGGCTGATATTTACGATGCGATTCAACTGCGGATACTTGAGTCGTTGACGGACAAGAAAATACAAAAAAGCAGTGTGCGTGCCCTCGTCCTTGCTTTCGCGATCCTTCACGACAAGTCTCAGCTTTTGCGGGACAAGTCGACCGTAACAAATGTCACGGCTCTGCTGGACGTAGCGGATGCGATTCGGCGGCGAAATCGAAATGCCGGGGACTAGGCCGCAGCATGCCGCACATGATGCTACCCTACGCGCGCGTCTTGCCGGATTACATGGCCGGTGCGGTCGAAAAGTTGGATTGCCTAATGCGCACTATTAAGGTGGATTCCGGACGGGGCCCAGACGGGTCGAATCAACTTATACAATGCGGTGACCGCGTCGCCTTCGAAATGTAGTACAGTTCAGATAACGGGCGAGAAGTGATAAGTTTCGCTTGGAGATGCGCGTTGGCTTCAATGGTCTCCGATCAGGTCGCAGGAACGGATTAGAAGAATGCCATTGCCCTCTTCCAAGCGTGTCGTTTTCCGGCGAAATCCTCTGCTCGCCGTTGCAGTTCAGGTACGGTTCCATCCAATTCTCCGAATCCAAGTTGAGCCGCCTGTAGCATTCCAAGAGGCGATTCGCGCCCATTTCCCCGGCTATCAGGTGATTGACCCTGTCTCGTTGGGAATGCCTGCTGGCGTTCCAGGTGAAATCCAAGAGATTCTAAAGTCATCTCTCCACAGTGGCCTGCCGATCAGCTTTTCGCGGATGCATCGATTCGACTCAAGCGATGGCAAGTGGACGGTTAATCTGACCCAAGAAACCATAATGATGGCCTGCAACGAGTATCCGAGGTGGGAGGAATACCGGGAGAGATTCCGCCCGGTTTTTGACTCGTTCGTAGCTACTTATAACCCGCCATTCGCCCTTTCGGTTGGCCTGCGGTATCAGAACGCAATCCAGAGATCAAAGCTCGGACTAGAGAATGTGGGCTGGGCGGAATTGTTGAGCCCGTTCATAGCGGCTGAATTCGGGTGTGAGGGACTGCTGGAGACAGATGTCATTTCTGATTTGCACCGATTTGAATTCAAGGAAGGGCAAGACCGTATTCTAGTGCAGCACGGCATGGCGAAAAACCAGCTCACCCAAGAGCCCGTCTATTCGATTGACTCGAATCTGAATTCAAGTGGAAAGGTGGATCTACACGATGTCTTCCCGCGCCTTGACCAGCTCAACAAGCACTCCGGAAGCCTCTTTAGGTTATGCATCAAGGACCGGTTATTCAATAGCCTTGAGCCCATGGACATCTGACGCTCTCGTCGATTTTTGCTGGAGTTTCAATCCGCCCCTGACTCAATCAAATATCAAACTGGTCACTCCCGAACTGACTGCATTCCAGTACGACGCGGCGGGAGGAACGCTGTATGGATATACAATCGACAATCTTCATGCGAAGACAGCGCACTTCATTCATACTTTGGAAACGTTTGATCCGAACGAGGTGAAGCTAAAGCTCGCAAGGATGGCGTGTCACCTCTTGATCGATCTAACCCCTTCCCAGGGACTGGAAGAGATGGCGGGCAAAGTGGCGGAGATTAGGGACTACTATTGCTCTGTCGCTGATTGGCAGAGACCAGCCTTAGGCCCAGAGATTTCAGTTCCGTTTAATCCTGCCATGGTCACGTATCAACGAGAACCCTTCGTACTTTCCGAGGAGTAACTTTCCTTGTGGACGGTCAACCTTATAGCCGATCCGTTCCCGGAAATCAACTCCGTCAGGGAGAAATCATCTCATCAGTCGCGCAATACATGGTCTCAGTTAACTACAATGACCAGGCCCAACCGTCTGATGTGCGTTCCCGGATTCACCCCTACGTGATCGTCTTGAGCCAGGATTGCGATTTGGCACAGGACTTTTCCTGCCGCCAATCATCCAACACCTCCAATGCTCTCCAGAACATACTGCTGTGTGAAGTTGATCTTGCTTCCAACATTAAGGGAGACCGTACCCGGATTCCCGGATCAGACATCTGGAAAAGAATCCACCAAAACCAAGACAGCCGGTTTCAATTCCTTCGCGCGGTTGTCGCCGAGCACGACACAGGCGGAGCGGGAATCCCTGAAATGCTGGTGGATTTCAGGCGGGCGTTTACATTGCCAACCGCAGATCTCTACGAGCAAGCCAAATGGTCAGCAAAACGCAGAGCGGTCCTGAAGAGCCCCTATGTAGAACACCTTTCCACTCGCTTTGGGTTTTTCCTCTCAAGAGTGGCGCTCCCCTTGGATCACCACGTTGAGATCAGAGAGGCATTGCGGCCTAAGGAGAATTCCAGTTCAGAAGACGTGAGCCGGACTTAGTCACCGCAGGGTCGTCACCACTCCCGAGTGAGCAAGACGGGCCGCATGGTCTATGGGGACATTTGGCAGAATTCGCCAAGACTCACCTGAGCATATTGTATTGTTCGGGTTGACCGCGCGTCTCCGGTGCAAGGTTTGCTTGGGATAGTGATAGAAATCGTGCCGTGTACCACAATTCGCCAGTGGATGGGGTACTCAATGCCTACAAAGTGCCATGTCATGATCGTGGTAGGGCTTCCGGGAAGCGGAAAGACAAGCTTTCTGAAGGACACGTTCGGCGAACGTTATTCGACAAACTGCTTTGACGATTTCCATTCGGAAGCATGCCGTGACAACTCCGCGTTCGAGTACAGCCGGTGCTTTGGGGCACTCATGCAAAGGATGCAAGCGGGCGAGAAATGTGCGATCTCAGACGTTGCATTCTGTGAGGCCGAAAGACTGAAGGCCGCGAAAGTTGGTTTGGAAAAGATCGCTCATAACTTTGGTTTGCAGCTTGAAATTGAGGAAGTCAATTTCGCAAATGATCCGAACGCTTGTAGGCATAACGTAATCCATCGGTTTGGCAGTGAGGGAGTTCAGAACTACATCGAAGAACTTCGGATGATCGATCGGTTTTCCAACGTTTACAAATGTCGAGATGGATCAATGCCGGTCAAGACATGCTGCAAGCGTCTCTAGTGCAGCCTGCACACCTACCTTATTCCCGCCAGCACCCCGGGAACATCCCCCACCTGCCGAACCATCGCATAGCGCCAGTGCCCGTGTGTGCGCTCCGGGTCTGTCTTTGCCGCTGCGTTCACCGCTGCAACCCATCGCTCCGCTGCGCCCTTCTTTACGTCCGCCCGTGGATCGTACCCTTTGGTCTCCAGAATCAGAGTGATGCCCGGCAGATCGACAAACTGAACCAGAAAATCCGGCACGTACTCATGGGTCTGGCCATCATACAAGTATGGAATCCCGAATCCCAATCCGGCATTCTTCACAAACGCCCGCACACGCGGATTCGTGTCAATCAAGTACGTGGCAGCTTGCTCCCACTGGTGAGTATCGGCAACAACAAAGTTGACGTGGCTGCGCTCCACCGCCCGCACTTCACGGCTTGTCCAGGTGTCCACGTCCGCCGTGGACCCGGCATCCCGATTCGCCTCGAAGACGGGAACCTCCGGGGTCTCGCCTTGGCTTGTGTCGGGCCGCACATACTGAGTCAACGTCTCAATCATCCATCCGTACCAAGGCGAACACAGCAATGCATACGTTGGCTCCGCCGGAGGCACGGCTCTCACGCATTCCCTAACGTAACGTTCAACAATCCGCAGCAATTGCGGAAAGAGCGCCTGGCGCGGCACGGAGCAACCCGGCATTTTGGAGTAGTGCTTGGTCAAGTGGCTGGCCGTATCGAAAAGCAATTCTTGCATCCGATGGCTCTTCCGGTAGGGTTTCAGGTCTATCGTGGAAAGCTCCCCCGGACCGCTCAATGTCGCCTTGCCCTGAACATCCACGTGCCATCCCTTGACTTGAACCTCCGTGGGGATGTTCTGCGGGTCAATTACCAGCGGAGGCACATTGCTCCAATCCAGTTCGATCCGGTTGCGGATGGCCTGCGCGTAGCTGTCCACACGCGGGAATTGAATCTCCAAGTGCGCCCGCTCCGGAAGCGCGTGAATGTGATAACGCTTCTCACGCGGCTGTGGCTTGTTTCCGGGGTTCGCTTTGTACGGGATTACTTCAAATGGGACGCCCAGGACGGTAGACACCTCTTCGGGAAACTTCCCGTCTGTTAACTCATAGCTTGATCGCCTGAGTCCGCGTCCCACCACCTGCTCGCACAGTAGTTGCGACATGAACGGGCGCAAGCCAACGATATGAGTCACCGTATTGCAGTCCCATCCCTCTGTAAGCATTCCCACACTCACAATGCAGCGCACATCCCGGCCCGGAGGATACAGACCCCGCTTCAGCTTGTGCGCCATTTCCTCAAACCCTTCGGGATAAATCGGCCTTCCCTGCGGATCGCGCGTCCAGTCAGATTTCCCCACCGTGTCCAGGGTGTACCGCATCCACCGGGATTCATCGCTCTTTGCACCTTCGGTGTCTGTCTCGTGAACTACCCTAGAATCCACGCGGATTGTGTACTCAGCTTCGTCCGAATTGCGGAAGCCCTTGATGTGAGCCAATGGTAGGCTTCCCTCCTGCTCGCCCTTCGCCAGCCATGCGTAGATCACTTGCGCCAGCTTTGTGTTTTTGCAAACCAGAATGAAAACGGGGGGTCTCGCCTTGCCGTCAGCCTTCCACCGCTGCAACTCCGCCTCCCAAAGCCCGCCGAGCATCGAAATTGGCGCATGAGCGTACTTCAGCACCGCTTCCGATTTTGGATTCGCTCGCGTCCCTCCACGTTCGCCCGGTGTCAGCTTCTCTTCCAGAATCCAGCGCCAGATATTGCGGTATGCGGCATAGTCAGCGCCGGTCGTGTCCCGAACTGGCATCTGCGGAATCTTCACCAGCCCCGATTCAATCGCATCCACAAGCCCAAAATCGCTCACCACCCACGGGAAGGGCTTGTTTGTTTCTTGCCCCACGCGGCCCAGGAAATAGGGAGTTGCTGAAAGGTCTACACACAAATTGATTCCCCGATGCTTGTGAACCTTGTCCAGCCCGTCCACCCAAACCGTCGCTTCTTTGAAAAACTCGTCGTCCTCATCGGGCTCTTCGTCCGGGTCCGGCTCTTGTTTGCGGATTCGATACGCGTGGTGCGCTTCGTCGTTCAGCACCAGAATGTTTTGCTTGCCACCCACGTCCCGGCTCAACACCCGCTGGAGCAGCGCCGAATCGCTCTCTATATACTTCCGCTCCCAAATCTCCACTTCTACCAGCGAACCATTCGGGGCCACCTTCTCTGAACCTGGCGCGACCCGCATTGAACCGTCCGCTGTCGCCGCCGTGAATGCAGCGAGCGAAACATACCGCTTGCCCCGGGCCGTAGTCGTTTTCTTCCCAATCAGAATCTTCGCTTTCACATCTTGCGCCCTGCCGCGCTTCTCCACTTTGGCGCTCACACCACCCGATTGCATCACCTGTGGCTCAAAGACGTGCCAGTTTGTCACCAGCACATACCCCTGCATCAGTTGCGGCATCAGGTGCCCAGGAACTAGATCTCGTGTGCGATAGATGCTCGCGTCGCCCCGCTCCGGCTTCAACTCCGTCAGCCGGTCCCGAATTGTTACGTTCGGGCAAACCACCAGCGCCACATCGCTGAAACGCGCGTCGCTGCGATCATTGATCTTATTCAGAATGCTCCAGGCAATCACCATCCCCATCACAGTCGTTTTGCCCGCGCCTGTCGCCATCTTCGCGGCGTAACGCTCGAAACCCGTGAATCCCTCTTCTTTCTTCCGCTCTTCGCTTGGCTCATCGCGCGGAATGCGAATCCCCTGCAAGTAGTCCTGCCGCGCCTCCCGCAGAAAGATGATTGTCTTTGCCGCTTCCAGTTGAGCGAAAAACAGCCGCTTCTCTCGGCCCTCACGCTGCCACCATTGGAGCAAGTCCAAGGTCGTGCGCGAAACTCCCGGGAAGCCGTCCCGCTCCCATGCGTCCCTGCGCTCTCGTATCAGATTCACCAGCGCCAGCTCGTACCCAGCCGGATACAGCCTCGATGGACGCAACACATGCTCATCCGTGGTCCATGCATGCATCTGGTCACGCGGCGGGAACACGATTGCCGGCCTTCGCCCGTCGCGTTGCTCCGGCGTCTCGCCTTCACGGATATACCAAAAACGGCGCGGCTCTTCAAAGGGCGAATTCAGGATCGGTTCTGCTACTTCAAATTCGCTCATTTGGAGCCTCGTCGCTGAAGAAGTCTGTCGATCTTCTTCTCGATAGTCTCCATACGTTCTTCCAGGTCCGTCGTCTCCGCCGGTTCACATTGACTTAGGCGCACAGCATTTTTTAACCTTTCCCGCCTAGAATTCAATTTCGGATCGATTGTTCGGATCAAAAGTGCTTCGAGCGTCGCAATCAGTTCCTCCGATGTCGCAGAGAACCTCGATTTCCTGCGTCTTTTCAGTTTTCCGCTCGCTAACGAAATCTCTATGATTCCGAACCAAGAAAAGGTGTCCCATCGCGGTCCCTTTCGTTTCGATAGTCGATGCCCACCGATGCGATTTCCGATGGATTGTCTTACAGACCTGCCGACGTAGACAGGCTGGAAATCTTTGTACAGTACATAAACGCCAATTTGTCCGTACACGTCGATCTCCCGCCCTTTTGCCTTGCGTGTGCGGCCAAGCAGTTTCTTGGAGTCCCACGCTACAAGGTCCGGATTCCAATACTCACCGTATGCCTTGATAAGTACGGGCGCTTCCCGTGGACTCTCATCTTCAAAATCGAATTCGTCTTCAGGCATCATTGCTCCCCTTGGAAAATCCCGCCACCGCAACCCGCCTTTGCCGGTGACGCGCCGCATTGCAGACCTTACATTCGCAATGTCTGCCGCCCTCAGATGCACCGTGACTCTTGCCGCCGGGTGAGAATTCGGTGAGCGGCTTCCACTGCGCACAGGCCGAACACAGCTTCTCCACAACCCCATTCCTGATTCGCAGTTTCCGAGCGAGATTCTGTGCCTGCACGTTCATTTCGCTTTCTGAGCCTCCGCAATATCAGGAAACGCGCACTCCATGTTCTGAACGATTAACGCGGCAATCTGCGCTGCGGAGAATGAATGCGGCGCTTTCACTTCAAACTGCGCAGCGGTTCGAGGTGTAATCCTTGTGAAAGTGAGGTGGATTCCCAGTGGGCTTTCGACTGCGGAAATCTTCACTCGCTGACGTTGCACTCCATTCCCAATCCCAGCGCGTTTGGCCGAAATCCAAGCGAGGTCATCTTCGTTGTAAAGCTCGAATCCTGCTCGCTCACGCCTTTTTCGTCTCCGCCAATTTGCGCGTCACCATTAACTCGTTGCCACGGTCGTCAATCACCTTCACGGCAATTTCGCCGTGACCATTTGGCTCGAATGGCGCGCTGACGGTTCCGGCCAAATGGTTCCAAACCGTTTCCTCGTAATCTGCCTTGAGTGCCTTTTTGAGGGCGTCCCATGCCCCCGTGCGCGGAAAGAATGCCTGCGAGACGTGGAAGCACAACCCGTTGTAATCCGTATCCAGGAACCATGCGGGTACGTTGTCACCCGACTTGTGATCGGATTCGTTTGTAGCCGGGTCAAACACGTCCAAACCAAGCAATTCCACTTCGTATTTGTTATCGGCCCGCTTGCGCAGTTCCACTTCCGGCAATCCGCACACACTGAAAATCTGACTGGAGCGCATGTTCTTGAGCAGATCACCCATCAGCACATCGGGTGTCACCTGCACATACGTAGCGCGAATCTCCATTACCTGCTCGCACTGCTCCACAAGCTGCCGCGCATTCGGGCCTATGGCAAAGCCAATCACGTAAAGATGCGTGTACTTCTTCGAGTGGGCCTCGCGCGCGGCCTCGTACACCAGCTTCTCACTCACAGCGCCATTTTCCGGGCCAAAGACAAAGGCCACGGGCTTCTTGCTAATCCCTGCCAACAGATCGCCGCTTTGCTCCATTGCCTCTTGTGCTGCATCTGAGAGCGTGGCATCCTGTCCCTCCGCAGTGGCGGCCACCATCGCTTCAGCATTCAGGCTCAGGCTCTTCGCAGGCTTACGGATGTTCGTCAGTTCCACGCTGCGGTTGCCTGTCAGACGTAGCAATGGTGAGCGCCGCAGAATTTCAATGATCCGGTCCACAAAGCTCTCCGGCTGCTCTTCGTCGCCCGCGCGCACGTCGCCGCTGTCGGAATGCGCCTCCAATCCCACCAGATCGGCAGGCGCGGGCATCGTCGCCTCAACACAAAATGGGCCTGTCACGCGCGTAATCTTCGAGTCTTCTTCGGGCCGATCTACGAGGATTTCCTCGTCTGCGAGTTCATTCCTCGTAATCGACTTCAGCGTCACATGTGGCACAACGCCACCAATGTCTTCGCCGTTTCGGTTTTGCCGACGGAGATACACAAATCCACCTGCTGGACCACGCTCCTTATCTATTAGTTCGAACCACGGGAACGTAGCCGTGAGCAGCCGTTGTCGTGCAAGTGCCAGTGGAACCCGGCTCGTATCGATTGTTATCCAACGCCGTCCCCATTGTTCTGCAACGAACGCTGTCGTTCCAGAGCCGCAGGTCGGATCAAGGACCAAATCGCCAGGAGAGGTCGTCATCAGGACGCAACGTTGGATGACCTTTACGTTGGTTTGAACAACGTAGATCTTTTCCTCTGTAAACCCCCCACTCCCGGTATCCAGCCATGCGTCTGTAAGAGGGCGCATAGAAAAATCGTCAAGGAACCGCTTGTAGTAAAGCCCACTTCCAGAAGCAACGAGTCTTTTAGCCTTCTCCAGCCTTTCCATTCCCTCTCGATTGGTTTTCCACTGGCGTGTGGCAGGTGGTCTGTATGTTTTACCGTCAAAAACATAATCGAAGATGCAACTCTCAACATTGTTGTTCTGTCCCGTCAAATTGTCGATTCTGTATCGCCGTCCTTGCTCATCGATAAGTCGATACATTCCAAAATCTCCATCGCTCGAAACCTTATCGACGAAAAGTGGATTATTTCTTAAGTGTTCCTTTTCTTTGCAATACCACAGAAGAAAATCGTTAGTGACAGGCAGGAGATCGGCTCCGAGCCCGGAGGTTTTTGAAATTGAGATTACTCTGCAAAAACGGTCAGCGCCAAAAACCTCGTCCATTACTTCACGAACATGATGAAGGTTTTCGTCACTGATTTGAACAAAAACGCTTCCTGAATCAGAGAGTAATTCTCTCGCAATTAGGAGCCGATCCCGGAGATAGGCCAAATACGAGTGCAAGCCCAATTCCCAGGTGTCACGATAAGCCTGCACCATTTCCGGCTCACGAGTCATATCCTCATCGTCGTTGTGCTTTACATCCCGGGTCCGCACAAAGGGCTGGAAGTTGGAACCGAATCGGACACCATAAGGTGGGTCAAAGTAGATCATCTGCACCTGTCCGCGCATCACCTCGTATTCGATGAGCGAATTCATCACGGCCAGCGAGTCGCCCAGGATCATTCGGTTCACCCACTTGTCCCGGTACTCGTAAGCGCGCAACGATTGGTCCACGATGGAGTGCTGTGGATCGCCAAACAGGTCCATCTGGTCGCTGGCGCGCTTATGTTCCGTCAGCGTTTCCACAATGGCCTTGGTTGAAAGGCGCTCATGGACAAACAGGGGCAGCGTTGGCACATCAAAACTCAGCCGCTCCGTTTTGCCCGACCAATTCAGGAATGGCCGCTCAATGGCCTTTAATTGGTCTACAGCGTCCTCCAGGCCGTGAACCGTTGCCAGAGCTCTTCCATCCGCCCCCATAAGTTTCTGCGGCTCGGCAAACAGGTTCGGGGTGGGCAGCTTTGCTGCTTCCGCGATACGCGCCAGCAGCCACTCTCCCAACCCCCGGCTCCCGCTCCCATCCCAACTCAGCGCCGGGTCTAGTGAAGAGTCATAACGGTAAGTTTTCGGCGGCTTGCGTTTCTTGAATTGCGCCTGCGTCCCCACATCGGGACGACCGGGACTGTCTGCCGTCTTGTGCTGGTAGCTTTCTGCCGTCCGCGTCCTCGCGGGCTGGGCCGGTCTCCTGGGAGCCATGGCGTCCGTTGCCTCTCTGGTATGGGCTGGGATGTGTTTGCCGTTGCACACACAGCCTAGCACCAGCGGGCGCAGCCAATTTGGATATGTTTCAGGTTCTAGCTATTCTCGGGAGTAGATGAACTGAAGTACCCCTCGCATTTTTACAAGGACATCGAGCGCCGCTGATAGCGTGGTTGGCATTTCGTGGAGCACATCGTCAGCAGCATCGGCCACTTGCCGCGCGAGTTCTCGATTTGCATGGTCAATCACATCCGCTGTCTCTGCCTCGTTTAATAGTTCATTCATCTGTATGAACGTGCCCGTAGATTGGTATCCAATTCCTTCTTTTAGCGCCTGTTCGAGGGCAGCGCGGCTGAGTGCAACCGACGCCTGCGGTAATCCGAGGATGTAAGTGCGCACTGCTTCCCGCAGGTAACCGTTCGTGACCTTCGAGGGGAGCATTGTGCATTTCATTCGCGACAGTTGCAGAGTTCGCTGGACGTATTCGGGGACTTCGATCAGAACATCACGGGTAAATCGTTCATCAAGCCAATTCTCGATGGTTTCCGGCGCCAGTTCAACAACTCGCTCAATCGCTTCCCATTTGCCGTCTGTGACGCCTTCCCTTGCTTTGATGAGATCGTCCACTATCTCTGCAATTTGAGTCCGGGCAGTCAGGGATTCGGCGAATTCCTCCGGCGTAAGTCCGGTTTCATCTTGATCCATTTCACGGATTAAGGCTTGAACCTCTTGTCTGAGCGACATTTGATCTGACACAATAGGCCTCCTCCGTCTGAAAATCATTGGGATGTCAATCACGATCGGGTTTCGTGTTGACTTCAAATCCCAAATCCCGACCCGAACCGCGTCAGCCCTTCAACATTCACCATCGTTTCCTGCCAGCAATAGTGCCGCGCGTACCAGTCATAGGTTCTGCGGTGCATCCCTTTGGGTCTCGGCGGCAATCCATCGAAGATCGTTCCCCACCCGCGAAGGCGCAAATTCAGCTTCCGCAGTTTCCTTGCCGCCCGATCAAGGTCAGATTCCCTTTGGCTCTCGTAAGCAAGCCCGTGACATTGCCTGCAAGCGAAATCTCCATCCCAAAGGTACAGGACGGCGATACGCCTCCCACACCTGTTCATCGGACAAAGGAACCAGGGCCGGGTGCCTCCGTAGTTGCATCTCGTTTGCTCCAGGTACACGAAATACTCTCGATGTTCCCATTCACCACCGTAGAAACTGTCTCTAACTCTGTAGTGGAGGTTTACGGAGTTCTTATACACGGTGGTGCAGATCGACCCAATATCCTCACCGTTCAATGTGCGGGTGTGAGTCCAACGGGTTCCCGGGACAAGAGCGCCGCTTCGCTGCCATTTGCGAACATCTATGGGCCAACGATCCTCAGTCGTCCCTCTTGCGCCCCACCAATGCCGCCCACTCCCCATGCCGCCCATATTCTCCCCTCGCCCACGCGTGAGATTTACCGAAATCATAAGGCAAATCGAGGGTTGAATCGCAATTTGCAAACAGCAGCAAACCAGTGCTTAAACACCGAAGGTGCTCACTCCTGCGAAGGTGCTCACCGCACTTTCTTGAGCATCTTCGGATGAATCGTGAGCACCTTCAGGCAAGCGCCACATCCACGGGCCGGACATGCGAGATTTATGAGAGCGAACCCGGAGCACAGTCTTTGCCCGCCGAACGGTTGCCCATGCAAGACCAGCATTCTCCGCCATCTCCCGGATGAGCTTCTGCTCCTTGCTTCCCTCCCGAAGTTGCTCTGCAAGCCATTGGACAGCCTCACCAAGTTTGCGGTCACCGGGGCCGGACGGGGCGGCCAGCAGGTCCGCCGCTGTGATAGTGCTCGTTCCGGTCCACGCAAATATGCCGTCGCTAATTGAGTAGCCCAGGGAGTCACCCATCCGCCCAACGTTTGACTTGATGTGAACAAGAGCGCGGCTATTGGGATCATCGGGAAGGGAACCGGCAAGCATCTCAGAACGAACTGCGCCTGTCAGGTCAATGCTGCCAATTCCCCGATGGATTGCCTTGCCGCCGCTCTGCTTTGAGAGGTGCCGAAGCAAAAGAATGGCACAGCCGCGCTTTTCTGCCAGCCTCGCTAGGCCATCCATAATGGGCCGGGTTTCGTTGCTGCGATGCAGGTCTACATTTGCCCCAAGGTAGCTCTGCAAGGGGTCCACTACCACGAGTTTTGCGTCAATTTCTGCAACCGCAGTGTCCAACGCATCAACGTCCCCTAGCGACACCGGCCCTGGGATGAGATGGAGTTTCTTCGGATCACCACCAAGGGAGTCAAATCGTGGGCGCATTACTTCCGCCGTGGGGTTCTCAACTGTTAGGTAAAGGGTGCTGGCGGATTCTACGATCCGTCCGTCACGCAGTCGCCCACGGGAGAGATCGGCAGCAATCGACAGCGCTACAAATGACTTTCCGGTACCCGGATCGCCGCTGATGATGGACAACATCCGCGCCGGTATAAACGGCTCCCAGAGCCAATCGACAGTTCGCGGCTCAACATCGGCAAGGCACAAAAGAGCAGGCTTCAAGTCTGGCCTTTCCTCCGAAGCGATATTTGGGTAGCGCGCAGGTATGTCGTGGGCAATGGCCGTTACCTTCCCCCCAGGTAGCGGAGAAGAAAACGATTCGTTCTCCACAAGCAAGGCTGCTTCAATTGCGGCAGGAGTCATGCCCTTCTTGTGCATGGTTCCGGCAAGCGAAACGAGCCGATTCGTTCGCTGTCCCTTGCCGATGGGCGGATTACCCAGAGCACATGCCGCCGGCGCGCTATGACCTGCCCGTACGTCTCGTGACGCTTGGGTGAAGGACAGGAGCCATTCGGGACATTGCGTGGGCAGGTTGGCCGATTCGTGGACTAGATAGCAATCGCCGCTCTGGTGGAGGGATGGTGGGGCAACAACATACCCGCCTTGACCGCGAATGTCCAGCCCAGGCGCGATCCGGCTTTGAGAGTTACGAACCTCCGCGCCCCCGGGCCAAAGGAAATAGAGATGCTGACCGCCTCCGCCGGTTCGGACGGTGTAGGTATCGGGGAGCTTGAAACCACGCCGAACCAATTCGATCAGCGATTCCTCGCCCTGCCTGCCGTCAACGTCCAGGACAAGGATGCGGCTTTCTGCGCCGGTCACAATCCCAATGTTCGCATCCGGCCAGCGGGTCCACCATTCGCGGATTGTGGCGGGATCGCGGCTGGCGTCATTTAGCCCGTGGGCGGTCCGGGGATGCTTGCCGGGGCTATCGCACTCCGCCCGCCCACAAGAGCAGCCGCCCGCGTGGGGCGAGTGGAGCGGAATAACGGACCAGCCGCGCTTCGCATAGTCATGAGCAGCGTGGGCAAGGTTGATTTCGCCCATCATTGCCGCGTTTCAGGCCTTGGCCGTCCCGGAGATTTGCCACCCTCTTCAATCACGCGCTGCAATTCACTCTCGCGGATCATGGTCCGGCTGCCGACCTTGGTGCGGCGGAGCTTACCCTTCGCCAGCCATGCGTGAATGGTGTATTTGCTCAAGCCGCCCAGTTTGCGGGCTGCCTCTTCAACTGAAACAAGTGGGTCCATTTGCATTGTTCTCCCGATTAGAGAATGTGCTTGAATCCACTCCTGTGCGAGTGTATTGTAATGTGCATATGAAGGCTTGGACGCGCACGTTACATCCTGCGGGACTGCAACGGATTCTTTTGGACCCCCTCAAGGAGCATCCCGATGAACCACCGATTAAGCGCGTAGAGAAAATCTTGAGTCTGTTAGTCGCCGCAGACGCACACCTGCGAGAACAGCTTCGCCGTTTGTATGACCAGCCGAAGGGTAGGGGGCCCGAGTTTCTAGCTGAGTTTCTAGCCAACTCCGAAAGGATGAGGGAATCGGAACGCGCCTATCGCCAAACACTGGAGCTGCTCAACATAAAGTTGAGCCGATATCGCTGGGAGGCCATTTTGAGCGGTGATCTTGATGGGTTTCGCAGTGAGTTTGAGCCCGCCCATCGCAGGAGCAAGTGGGCATATTCAGGACGCGGAAGAGAGTTCGATTTCACCGAGCTTTGGAGCTATTCGGAACATACGGAATCCTTTTTGGCCGAGCGAGACCAATTGCTGATTGAGGAGAAAGTGTTGACTCACGAGGAAGAACCGCAAGTCGGTTGGGACTTGATGGAACCATTCATGATCGCGAGACTCCTCGACGTGGTGAATGAAGGGAAAATTTCGCGGTTCCGCCAATGCCTAGACTGCCACCAATGGTTCTATGCCGTTCGGGGACACCAGCAATTCTGCGGTGTTTCTTGCAGGCGTCGGCATGAGGCACAAAGCCCCGCGTTCAAGGAAAAGCGGCGAACGTACATGCGCGAACGCTACAGGCCACTACAGAAGGAATTGGAAGAGCACGGCAAAAGGCAAGCCACGAGAGCACGCAAAACGAAACGTAGGGGATAATCCATGTCCATCTTCAAGCGCGGTAACGTCTACTGGTACAAGTTCATGTGGAACGGCGAGATGATCCGCGAATCCACTAAACAGGGAAATGACCGCAAGGCCCGAAACATCGAATCAGCGCACCGCACAGCCTTGGCGAACGGCCTGGTGGGAATCCGTGAAAAGAAGGAAGCCCCAACTCTCAAGAGTTTTTGTGATGATCGTTTCGAACCGTGGGCAAGGGCTTCCTTCGAAAAGAGCGTGCTGAATAATTGGTACTGGTTCCGGACCGGAATCCGCGCCCTTCTCGCCTACAAGCCGCTGGCGAACGCCAAGCTGGACAAGATCACGAATGAACTCGCGGCGGAATTTGCGGCGCATCGCATGGCGAACGATATTCAGGTCAGCTCTGTGAATAGCTCCCTGCGCGTTTTGCGGCGTGCTCTCAGGCTTGCGAAGGATTGGGGAGTGGTAGAGACCGCCCCGGTCATTTCGCTCCTTCCTGGCGAACATCACAGGGAAAGGGTGGTCACTCCCGAAGAGGAAGCGGCGTATCTGGACAAGGCTCCGGAACTGCTCAAGCAAATCGCCATCGTCTTGGCTGATACGGGCCTTCGTCCAGACGAGTGCTATCGGATGCGCTGGGAAGAGTTGAATTGGAAAGCTGGTAAGTTCGGCATGCTGCTCGTCACCCACGGCAAGACGGCTGCGGCGAGGCGCGCTATTCCGATGACCCCGCGCGTACGATTCATTCTGGAAACCCGCTGGGAGATTGCCAAAAAGCCTTTGAACGGCTCTGTATGGCCTGCGCCAACCAAGAGCGGCCATGTGAACCATGCGAGCCTGAAGAAGCAGCACGCGCGGGCTTTCCGGTTGACGAACGCTGAGATCAAAAAGCGCAATCAGGAGAATGGCACAAAACAGCAGATGATTCGGCCGTGGGTGCTCTACTCGTTCCGGCACACCTTCCTAACCCGTCTGGGGGAATCGGGCTGCGATGTCTGGACGTTGGCGCGGATCGCCGGGCATTCTTCGATCACGATTTCGAGTCGCTACGTTCACCCATCCGAAGATGCTGTCTTGAATGCGATGACGCGGCTGGGTGGGCACAATTTTGGGCACAGTCAGAAATCCGCCGAAATTTCCGTGAATCCAAAACAGCCGCAACTTATAGAGGGGAAAGAGGAAGCCTGGTGCGCCCGGAGAGATTCGAACTCCCGACCTAATGCTCCGGAGGCATTCGCTCTATCCAGCTGAGCTACGGGCGCACTCTGTTTAGGATACCGCAAATCCGTGTGTAACGGGCCTCTTCAAGCGCGACCACTACGGTAGCGCCGGACCAGGTGATTCGTCGAGCTGTCATGGCGCAGCACCGGCTCGTCCTTGCTTTCAAGCTCCGGAATGATCCGCTGGGCCAGCGCTTTCCCGAGTTCCACTCCCCACTGATCGAACGAATTGATCTGCCAGATCACGCCCTGTGCAAAGACGCTGTGCTCGTAGAGCGCGACCAGCTTGCCCAGCACCTCTGGAGTTAGCCGGTCCGCGAGGATCATGTTCGACGGCCGGTTGCCCTCGAAAACGCGATGCGGTACTAGCCAATCAGCGGTACCTTCGCTTTGGACCTCATCGGCGGTCTTACCGAATGCCAGCGCCTCGGCCTGCGCGAAAACATTGGCGATCAAAATGTCGTGATGGGGACCGATGGGATTGAGGGATTGATTGAAAGCGATGAAGTCGCAGGGGATCAGCCGCGTTCCCTGGTGGATGAGTTGGTAGAACGAGTGCTGGCCGTTGGTGCCGGGCTCGCCCCAGTAGATAGGACTGGTGTTGTAGTGGACGCGCGCCCCGTCCAGCGTGACGGATTTTCCATTGCTCTCCATGGTGAGCTGCTGGAGGTAAGCGGGGAAGCGCTTGAGGTATTGCTCGTAGGGCAGCACGGCCTCGGTCTCGGCGCCGAAGAAGTCGGTGTACCAGACAGTGAGCAGCGCGAGGAGAACGGGCAGGTTCTGCGCGGGCGGCGCGGTGCGGAAGTGCTCGTCGACCTGGTGGAAGCCGCCGAGCATGGCCTTGAAGTTTTCGGGGCCAATGGCGAGCATCGTCGAGAGCCCGATCGCGGAGTCCATCGAGTAGCGGCCGCCGACCCAGTCCCAGAAGCCGAACATGTTGGCTGTGTCGATGCCGAACTTCGAGACCTCTGCCGCGTTGGTGGAGACGGCGACGAAGTGCTTTGCAATCGCGGATTCGTCCCCGCCCAGTCCATCGAGCAGCCATTGCCGCGCGGTGTGCGCGTTGGTCATTGTCTCAAGCGTGGTGAAGGTCTTCGACGAGACGATGAAGAGCGTTTTGGCAGGATCTAAATCGTGAACAGCTTCGGCGAAGTCCGTGCTATCAACGTTCGAAACAAAACGGAACGTCATCTTGCGATCGCTGTAATGCCTCAGCGCCTCATAGGCCATCACCGGGCCGAGGTCGGATCCGCCGATGCCTATGTTAACGACGTTGCGGATGCGCTTGTTGGTGTGGCCCTTCCACTTGCCGCTGCGGACTCGCCGCGAAAACGCGGCCATGCGGTCGAGAACCTCGTGGACTTTGGGCACGACGTTTTCGCCGTCCACGACAATGGATTGGCCGCGGGGAGCGCGGAGCGCAACGTGAAGCACGGCGCGCTTTTCCGTGATGTTGATCTTCTCGCCGGAGAACATCGCGTCGATACGCTGCTTCAAGCCTGACTCCTCGGCCAGCGCGATGAGCAGCCGCAGCGTTTCGCCGTTGACTCGATTCTTGGAATAGTCGAGAAAAAGGCCGGCGGCCTCGAGGGTCAATCGCTCGCCGCGACCGGGATCAGCGGCGAACAGTTCACGCAGATGAATATCTCGAACGATCTTCGCGTGCTCTTCGAGGGCCCTCCACGCATCCCGTTCCACCAACGGCTTGATCGCTTCCGCTGCTGTCGCCATTTCATCTCCTATTGAAAATGCGCCTGAGCCCATGGGGATCTGCCTCTATGCGTAATCGAGCCGGTCTGCTGCTGAACTGCGGCTTTAGAGCGCGGTTGCCTTCTGGTTCACATTGTACTGAGCCGACAGTTGCAGGAAGGTTTCAACCTGCGCATCGGCCCATGCCTGGTCTTTCCCAAGTTCCTGGGCGAGAAACCGCGCCGCGGTCGGAGCCATGCGCATCGCCGCACGCGCATTCAACAATAAAGCTCGCGTACGGCGCGCGAGCACATCGTCGAGCGAGCGTGCCATCTCCTCCCTCGCAGCCCACACAATCTCTGCGCCAAGATACGGTAGTTCCGCATCGAGGCGCGCGGCCCACTCGGAATTACTCATTGCAAGCTCGCGAATCTTTGGCGCGTCGGACCCATAGACCGCGAGCGTATCGGCCTCGTCGTGACTTGTGTCAGACCCTGCGTAGCCGTGAATTCGAAGTGTGCGTGTCATGCAGGGCGCATCTTCAAGGCGGCCGAGTGTCGCCGCATGGTTCACTGCATCTTCGGCCATGTGCCGGTAGGTGGTCCACTTGCCGCCAACGATCGTAATCAGCCCCGTGCTGCCGATGTCAATGCTGTGATCTCGCGACAGGGAAGAGGTCTTGCCGGAATCCGATCCCGCGGCTTTCACGAGAGGCCGAATGCCTGCGAACGCGCTGAGAATGTCTTCGCGCTGTGGCGGGCGGCTCAGGTACTGGCCCGCGGTGTCGAGAATGAACTCGATCTCCTGCTCGAATGGCACTGGCTCATAGGACGGGCCGTCGATCGGCGTGTCCGTGGTGCCGACAAGCGTGTGGTTGTGCCATGGAATGGCGAACAGCACGCGGCCGTCGCTGGTGTGTGGCACCATGATCGCGGTATCTCCGCGAAGGAATCCGCTTTCGAAAACGAGGTGAATGCCCTGGCTCGGAGCCAGCATTGCGGGTGCGGCGGGTTCGGCCATGCGGCGGATCTCGTCGGCGAAGATTCCTGTGGCATTGATGACTACCTTGGCCCGGGCGGTGAAGCGCTCGCCGGTTTCGCGATCCATGCCCGCCACGCCGTTCACAAAGCCCTCGTTATCATGCGTCAACTCGATCACCGGCGCGTAATTCAACACTACTGCGCCCTGCTCCGCTGCGGTCGCGATCAACGAGATGAGCAGGCGCGCATCATCGAACTGCCCGTCGTGATAAATCACGCCTCCGCGAAGGCCGTCCTGGCGAATCGTGGGCAGCTTCTCAAGGGTTTCTTCGAGCGAGAGTATCCGCGAACGGCCGAATCCGTACTTTCCGGCCAGCAGATCGTAGACCTTGAGGCCTATGCCGTAGAAAGGTGTCTCCCACCAGGAGTAATTCGGCACTATGAACGGCAGGTCGTGAACGAGGTGAGGCGCGTTAGCCAGCAGGATTCCACGCTCCTTGAGCGCTTCCATCACGAGCGATACGTTGCCCTGCTCGAGGTAGCGCACGCCGCCATGCACGAGCTTGGTGCTGCGGCTGGAGGTGCCTTTGCCGAAGTCCTCGCGCTCGAGCAGCAGAGTGGAGTATCCGCGGCTGGCGGCGTCTACTGCGATCCCGGCGCCTGTGGCTCCTCCGCCGATGACTACCATGTCCCAGGGCTCGGTGCGCTCGCGCAGGCGGGACAGCATCGTCTCACGCTTCATGTGGTCACCTCGCGGTTGGATGCATCATGGATGTCGGGACATGCTGATCATGAGCCAGAGCGAGCGCCAGTCCGCTCTCATCGAAGCAGCGCCAGAATTAGGGTAACGCCGCCGGCTCGTGGTTGCGACATGCCCGAATACGCGGCGCGCGCCGATTGAGGAGGGAGCCGGCAATTAGACTGGATCGAAGGGCGGATCAGTTTTTCCGCGTCATGGATCGACAGGATGCACTTTCATATTCCGTTCAATACTCTTCAGATTCTTTGGACGCTGACATTTGCGGCGCACCTGGTGCTGATTGTCGTGCTGATGGGGCGCGACCGCATCAAAACCTTCCCCTGGTTTACGGCCAGCATTGTCCTCGTCGCGTTTCGTCTTCTTGCCAGCCGACTGCTCTTCGGCCGCATCCCTCAGATGACGTTGGCGGCGGTCTTCATCTGCCTCGCGGATATCGCCGCTTTCATAAGCCTTATGGTCGTGCTGGAGATTGCCCGGCTGGCATTTGGGCGCGTCCGTCGCGGAACCTGGCTTACGGGCGCTATCGCGGTGATGGCGGCCGGAGCACTCGCGCTGGTGTTCTGCGGAGTGTGGCCCGCATGGAAGACCGTCAGCTCCGGCTCGGCATTGCAATTGATGCAGCTGATAGGTGAGAAAGCGAACCTGCTTGTCGACGTTGAGACAGTGCTTGTTGGGGCGCTGATCGTCATCTTCGGCTATCGCTTCGGCGCCGGCTGGCGCAGCCATGTTCAGCAGGTCGCCATCGGCCTTTCGGCAGCTTCGATCGGGCAGCTCACCATTCAGGTGGTCTGGCAGGAGATTGCCCGAACTGCTGTCGCGCATACGCGGGCGGAGTACGAGCGAATTCTCGGCATCCGCGACCACCTCTTCAATGCGAACAGCACGCTCACCATCGTAGTGCTCGTATGGTGGATCGTGTGCCTGTGGATCGACGAGCCTGGAGCGAAACCTGCGGCGACGGCAACCACGGAGCCTGTGAACGCCGACGCGGCGGCTTTAGCGCCGGGCGAGGTTTCGGAAGAGCAGGAAGCAACAGTCGAAAAGCGCGAGGACGCTGCGACGGGGCAGGGCTGAGGCGCGAGGGTCTCGAAACCCTCGCGACAGCGGGTCTGGAGACCGGCGGTACCAGACGAGCGCGCCTACTCGACCTTGCCGATGTAGACGCCAAAGGGCTGTAATGCGACCGAATCGAGCGAAGCCGGGTCCGCGCCGCCCGGAGATTTCAACAACGTTTTTGCACGCGTTCCCTTCACACTCGGTCCGGTCTTCAGATTCACCGTCTGCGGATCGGCGGTGAAGTTGCACACCACTACGACCTGCTCGCCATCCGGCGCCTGGCGCATCCAGCTCAGTACCTTTTCGTTGTTCACGTCCAGCATTGCGTTGTCGCCGTGAGCAAAGGCGGCATCGGTCTTTTTGAGCTCGATCAACTTCCTGTACCAGGCCAGCAGCGAATCGGGCTGATCCTGTTCCGCTTTCACGTTCACGGTGGTATATGTCGTCGGAACCGGCAGCCATGGCGTGCCGGTTGTGAAACCGGCGTTCGCGGTGTCGTCCCACTGCATCGGGGTGCGCTCGCCGTCGCGGCCCTTGTTGTAAGGCCATTCCGCGCGGCCAACGGGATCTTTTACGTCCTCCTTGCGCGTGGGCGGAGTGGTCTTCATGCCGATTTCATCGCCGTAATAAAACAGCGCCGTTCCGCGGCTTGCGAACAGCACCGTCGCAATCACCCGCTCGATGTCCTGGTTGTGCACGCCGTCGCCGTACCGTTCATCGAGCCGGGGATTATCGTGGTTGTCGAAGACAAGCAGCGGGATGTTGCCGCCGATCTGCGTCTCCACTTCGTTCAGCTTCGTGCGAAACGCGGCTGCATCCATCTTGTCAATTTCGAGGATCTGCGTATCCATCGGCAACTGAAACTCTGGCCTGCCCGGTGGCCCGTATTGCTTGGCCAGTTCCTCGATGTTCGGCAAATAGGTCTCACCGATCAGCACGCGCGTGCCGGGCCAGACCTCCGGATTGAACTTGTCCATCGTGGCCCGCATTTCCTGCATCACCGGATGCACTTCGGGCAGATTGTTGGTGCGTGTATCCTGCAGTTCCACTTCGCCGTCCGGCCCCTTCACGGGATTCCCGTTCTTGTCGAGCACTGGGAGATCATCGCGCCACTCGGGATCTTCGAAGAGCGTCGTGATGGCGTCGAAGCGGAATCCTCCCACGCCCTTGTTCAGCCAGAAATTGATGATGTCCTTGAAGGCCTGGTGGACCTTCGGGTTATTCCAGTTCAGATCAGGCTGCTCGGCATAGAACTTGTGGTAGTAGTACTGCCGCGTCTTTGCATCCCACTTCCAGGCTGTGCCGCTGAAATCCGAGCGCCAGTTGTTAGGCACATCGCCCGGACTGGTTGCAGTCTCGCCCTTGCCGTCCTTCCACACGTACCAGTTGCGGTACGGGTTGGTCTTCGCCGAGCGTGATTCGAGAAACCACTTGTGCTTGTCGGACGTGTGGTTCATCACCATGTCCATCAGGATGCGGATATCGCGTTTTTTTGCTTCGGCGACGAGCCGGTCGAAGTCCGCCATCGTGCCGTACTGCGGATCGATCGCTTCGTAGTCGGAGATGTCGTAGCCGAAGTCCACCTGTGGAGATGGATAGCAGGGCGTCAGCCAGATGGCGTCGACGCCGAGGCTCTTGAGGTAGTCGAGACGTTCCGTGATTCCCTTCAGATCGCCGATGCCGTCGCCGTTCGTGTCCTGGTAACTGCGCGGGTAAATCTCCAGGATGACGGCATTCTTCCACCAGTCGGCGAGGACTGTTGCGGGTGAATCGAGACTTGCGGCGGGCGGCTGTGAAGACGCAGCCTGCCCTCGGGCGGCGAGCGCTGCCACCCCGAGACACAGGGGCAGCACGCCGGCCGCGATGCGTTTGGTCCAGTGCATTGCGGTCTCCTCATGCGGGCGTCCCCGAGGCAATAAGCGGCCCCAGAAACCCCGTTTGTTTTCCCGCTGCTCGTGGATTCGGCAACGGTGTAACGGGAGAAAACTATCACATTTTGAGGGAGATTGGCAGTTTTATCCTAGGTGGTGAACTGACGGTCGGGCAACGAGAACGGAGCGGGTCGGCTACTGTCGCTTGTCGCCGGGCCGCTCCGGCGTGGTGTGGCTCAGGTGACCGAAATCGACGCTGAAATCGGGCTGCTGGCGAGTGCCGCGAATCCTGATCGGCACCAGGGTGCCCGCGCCGTCTTTCTTGAAGAAGCGGTCTGCCGGGCGAATGAGAAAGCCTTTCCACCCGCCGACCATCTGCGAAACGGTCGCCTGCATGCGGGCGGTGCCGTCAAAGTTTAACGCGCCTTGCAGCGCGTAAGTCCCCTTCAGTTGGATATCGGCGCCGGGCACCGCGTAGTGCAGGTCGGGGAGCGCGATGGAGCCGTTGGCCATGTGAAAATTTCCCTTCATCTGCGAGACGACGCTGTTCGGGTCTGCGTCTTTCAGGTCGCCTGGATGCCCCTGGCCGCGCAGGCTCAGGTCCTCGATGTGGCCCTGCACCTTTTCGCTGGTGAAGCGGGCGCCCTCGACATCGAATTTCCCATCCAACTTGAGCCGTTGGTACACCGGCTTATCGCCGGGAGGAATGTGCAGCACGGCGTGGGCTTCAAGTGTGCCGGTCATCAGCGGAGTGTTCGACTTGCTGACCAGGCGCATGAAGTCGTCGATCTGGCCGTGCGGCACTTCGATCTTCAAATCGATCATGTGGCCGGGTCCAGGCGCCTGGCTGCCGATGGCTTTTGCCGCGGCGATCTCCTCCGGCGTTATGCGGACGATCTTGCCGGAGGTCGTGAACTTCGACCGCCCGAGAATCGCGTTGACTTCATCGAGATAGGTGTCGCCGTCGGTGCCATCAACGTGCGCGTGGAAGTTGGTGTGAAGCGTCAGCGCGGTTCCAAACTGCGAAAGGCTGAAGTTTGGCACGTTCGCTTCGCCATCGATCGCGATGTTGCGCAGCATGCCGTCGTAGGCGCCGTCCGATGCGAGCGTGCCGCCGATGCCCTTGAAGTCCCCCAGATTCGCGTGGTTAAAGACGTACTTGCCGCTGACGGGACTTGCACCCGGGTCATCGACGTCCCAAGGGCCGAAGGTGCCAGTTGTGTGGACCAGGCCCGATGGCCGGGCGTTAATCAGGTCGGCAGCAAAGGCCATCGGTTCGCCAGCTTTAAGATGCATGACTTTGAGATGAACGAGGTCGTATTCAAGCGGCAGTTTGCCGGGCTTATCGGTCTCGAGCACGAGGTCGGTCTTATCGCAGACGACGCGGTCCACGAGGATGCGCGACAGGACTCGTGCTGCCTGGGGACTTTGCTGCCCGTCGGCGGGACGGGACTTCAGGGCCGCTGTGAGACCCGTTGTGTTGTCGCGCTCAGACTTCGGCGGAATGCGCACGGTCAGACCGGTGAGCCTCACTTCGGCAATGTGCAGCGGCTTGCCCTGTTCGATTCGCTTGAGAAGGAGCGGCACGTGGAAGGAGAACTCGTCGAGCTGGATGAGCGGCATCGACTGCACAGCGATTTCGAGCGGACGGTCGCCGCCGGTGCGTTGCGGCGGCCAGATCCTCAAGCCCCGTCCGGTTGCCCAGAGGCCCCATTCTGCCTCCTGCCCGTGGTGCACGGAGATGCGGAGGTGATCGAGCTCAACGCGGGTATGAAACCGCTCTTCGAGGCCGGAGACAATGCGCGCCTGCAGATATGGCTGGAACCGGCGGGCAGCGACGGCGAGCACGATCGAGAGGGCGCCGATCACGCCTCCGGCCGCGATCAGCGTCCAAAGAAGCCAGCGATGCCGGCGCCAGAACGGCCGGCGGGTGATAGTTCCTTCGCGATGCTTTTCTTCGGTTTCCATCTCGAGATGTTTCATTGCGCGCGCACCGGCCGAGCCGGTTGGATCCGCAGCCGCTTGCCGGGATGACAAGCCCACATGGTTGGATGCCTGAAGTTGGTTGAGGTTGATGTAGGGTTTTCGACGCGCTCCGTGTCTGCTCGCCGGTGCCCCGGATGTTATTCTTTTTCCCAATCGTGGTTGCCCTTGTAGAAAACCTCGCCAAACTACAATCGATCGAGCTTGAGCGGAGCCGGCTGGCTCAGACCTCACGGGCGCTGCCTGCCGAAGTTACGCAGGCCGAAGCAGCGCTCGCCAAGGCGCAGCAGGATTCCGCTTCTGAATCGGACACGCTGAACCGCGAAGAGTCGCTGCGGACGAAGCTGGAGCGCGATATCGCCGCGCACCGCCAGAAGGCGGCGCGCTACCGCGTGCAACTCGACACGGTGACGACGCCCGCGCAGGCCCAGGCGATGGAGCACGAGATCGGGTTTGCGGAAAAGGAGATCGAGCGGCTGGAGAACGAGGAGCTCGAAAGCCTTGAGCGCACTGACCGCCACGAAGAGACCCTTGCCGCCGCGCGGGCCCAGGTTGAGATCCTTGCAGGCGCACTGGACAAGACGCGTGAGCGCGTGAAGGAGCGCCAGCAGGAGATCGCGGGGCAGCAGAGCGCGCTTGCGGCCGAACGGGATGCATTGCGCAAGACGATCGACGAGGACTGGCTGAGCAAGTTCGACCGGATCGCGGCGCACCGCGGAACAGGCATGTCGCGCGCGGAGAACCAGCAGTGCAACGCTTGCAGGATGGGCATCAGGCCGCAGATCTGGAACCAGGTGCGCGAGGGCGAGCTGCTGACCTGCGACAGTTGCGGAAGGCTGCTCTACTACGATCCAACTATGGTCCCCGCCAAGCCGCCGGAGCCCGAGCCGGCGCGCACGGGCGCGGCGCCCGCGATCCCAAAGCCGCGGCGCATCAGCTAAGGTAGCGCTCTTCGAGGATGCGCGCGTGGTGCGCGACGTGGCCGGCGCTTATGAAAGCAAGTGCGCGGACAGTCACATAATGATCGCTGGCTACGCCGCCTCGCTTCCAGGCAGATTCGGGCAGGTTCGCAATAAGAGAGAGCGTCGACTTTCGCACGTTGCGGAAGTCGTCGAGATGGGTGGACCAGGGAAAGTTGTCGGCCTGGGCGCCTGCGGCGGCGGTCTCCTGGTCGATGCCGGGGAGCGGCGAATCGAATCCTCGCGCGAACCACAGCATCCGGAAGGCGAAGGCGCGCTCGGTGTCGGTGACGTGGTTGAGAACCTGGCGGATGCTCCACTTGTCAGGAGCGTAGCGGAAGAGCGACCGCTCCTCGGAGATGGCGGCGAGACGGCCGGGCCAGGCTTCGAGCTGATCGCGCAGGACGGCTACGGGATCGCCGCCGGGGACCTGGTCGATGTACCGGAAGGCATAGGGAGCGGCTTCGGAGGGATCAGGGCGTCCAATCATGGATTCAGGTTAACCTGCGCAGCGGATTCTGCGGCATGAGGGCGATCCGCGTTAAGCTCTCTGCATGCGGCGGATTTGCGTGGACATGGACGAGGTGATGGCCGATACGCTCTCCGAGCACCTGCGCCGCTACAACGAGGCCTTCGACGAGGCGCTCTCGGTGGACGACCTGGCGGGCAAGGGGCTGTGGGAGTGCACTCCGGCGGAGCGGCGCGAGCAGGTACGCGCGTTTCTCGATGCCGAGGACTTCTTTGAAGACCTGCCGCTGATGCCCGGCGCGCAGGAGGTTCTTCGCGAACTGAGCGGCCGGTTCGAGATCTACGTGGCCACGCAGGCGATGACGGTTCCCAACTCGCTTGGGCCCAAATACCGATGGCTGCAGCGGCACTTCTCGTTTATTCCGCCGACCAATTATGTGTTCTGCGGGAACAAGAACATTCTTCGCGCCGATTACCTGATCGACGACCTGCCGCGCAACCTGCAGCGGTTTGAGGGCACGGGGCTGCTCTATTCCGCGCCGCACAACCTTACGGCGACGGGATTCACGCGGGTGGAAAGCTGGAGGGAAGTGGCGGGGTATTTTGCCGGGGCGGGGGATTGAGGCTAAGGCAGGCATTAGGGACATAGGGACATAGGGAATAGGGACAGAGGGACAGAGGGGCAGAGGGACAGAGATTGCGGATCGCAGGCCATAACCTGTCGCTTTCGCTCGTCGCCTTTTCAGGTGCCAGCCCTGCTTCTTGCTTTTTAACGCGTTATTTTTCAATAATATACAACTAAGAAATGGCCAGGCAGGGATATCGCTTTGGTGAGATCGTGGGCGTTCGAGGCGGGGATGGTCGCGGTCGATTTCGCCTTCAATTCAGGGCAAGAACGGTGGCTTTGCGCCGCTTCTGAGTTGGTGTTTTCGAAGCAGGGACTAAAGTCCCAGATTCCAAAACTGGCGTCATTGCGGCCCGGCTGAAGCCGTGCCCTGATTACAAGGCTTCGCGCCTGCGTTGGTCTAGGCGGAAACTGCACTAGGAGCGGGGATCGGGGCCGTCCGTGAGCGGCTGCTGGCCGATAAACGCGCCGGCCATATTGCAGTAAATCATGGCCTCGATCGGGTTTTTGAGCAGGTGGCTGTTGCTGGGCAGGGAGAGGCCCTGCTGTCTTAGCGATTTGTAGATGGCCTTTTGCGTTTCGAAGTCGGGCAGGGGAGGGGTTGCGATCTGGTTGGACTCTTCCTCGAGGTGGTTACTGTTGGTGGGGAGGGGGTGGGGGTTTTCGGGCCCATCGCATCCTTCCCTGGTCCCTAAACGCGAGGGAGCAGGGACATCCGACCGTTTCTCGCTTTCCGAATGGTTACCTTTGGTGGGGGAGGGGCGGGCTGTCCGGCATCCTTCCCGGGTCTGCGAATGCGAGAGACCAGGGGTGTCCTGACTGAGTTTCCAGGCACGCATGGCCAATTGGGCTACGTGGCAGTAGCGGCCGATGTCGAGGAGATCGATAACGCCCAGGGCGAGGGCCTTGCCGATGCAGGCCAGGTAGGCGTGGACTCCCGCGGGGCCGGAGAGGATGGGCAGCTCGGCGAGGAAGGACTGACAAGCCAGGTCGTGGTCGCCGCGCTGGCGGTGGAAGGCTTGGACGCAGCGGTTTACGGATTCCTGGACTTTGGATTCAGACAATGATTTCCTCCGGAAATCCAAAAGGCCAACCGGGTGGGCTGGCCTCGGGTTGAAGGCAGATCTGTGTGATCCGACCGGAGATTGAGTTATCGAGCTGGAGCAGGCGCTGGGTGCGAGTCTGGAGACTCGCACAACAGCCGGTTTGAAAACCGGCGGTACCTGTAGACCGGCGGTACAAGTGAAAAAGCCCCTCGGGTTGAGGGGCCTTTTTTCGACTCTGTATTTAGCCTAGCAGGTCCGGAGAATGGATCGGCCACCTGGCGGGGACATTTTCGCGGAAGTTATCCACAGGGTAGATAGAAGATCTGGTTGGTCTTATGGAGATTTGCACATTTCCACAGGAGGAGTGGGGTACTTGACAAAAATGCACAAGAATTGGTGCAGGGGGTGATGGCTCGCAGGCGGGGGACATGCGCGGGAGTGTGTGTCGGGCGCGGCGCGAAGAGCAAATGCAGGTCCTTCGACTCGTCCTACGGACTCGCTCAGGATGACGGCGGTGGTGGGTGGACTGGGTGTCGTGGCTGGGGTGGGATTCCCGAAAGGCTCGTGGCGCGGGCCTCTGTGGTTTCCCGGGTCCCCGAATGCGAGGGATCCCCACCCCAGCGACGAAGACCTGTCGCCGGGGGACCCCGGGACCCGGGGCACCCTCTTTTGCTGGGGGAACCGGCATTCTAAAGGCCGGTGGTGCGGGCTTGCCACGACGCTTTGGGGCTATGACGCTTTCGGCAGGATCCGAAATGGGGAGGGTTCTTCGGCTCTCCTTGGCGGCTTTCGGGTGATCCTGCTCCAGAGTGACCCGAGCCTTGCCGAGCCCGTGAAGATGTTTCCCGCGGTGATGGGACCCAGGACTTTATGGTGGCCGACGGCGGCGAGGCCCATCGACGCGATGCACCCGCACTGTGAGCAATCGGGGTTGCCGCCAAACTGACATGGGGTGATGCGAGTCTCGAGATCCGCGGAGAAGGTTGCAGTTGTTCTGGCGAAGATGCATGCGGCCGGATCTTGAGGCGGGTGTTCGATCTCGGCGATGAGCGCATGGGGCATGTCGAGGAGGTCGTATTTGCGCCTGAGACGGTGCAGTTCTTCGATGGTGGCTGCCCGCTGTTCTCTCGAGAGTATCTCCATACCGGAAGCGCCTCGCTGCGGCGTGAAGAGGCTGAACCAGACTTTTTGCGTCTCGGGGATGGAGGACCAGAAACGGAGGAACTCGTCGAGATAACCGGGCCGGCCCGCGATCTGCGAGGTTATGGTGCAGTGGATCGCGACTTTCGCGCCTCGAATGTTTTTGAGGATTCGTTCATAGGTGGCGGGCCTGCGCCGGACGTCGTGCTCCGCGGGCAGGCCATCGACCGAGATGACGACGTTCAGGCCGCGGTACTCCTGCCACTGCGCGGGGATGGTGCGGAAGGCGCTGGTGACGACCTGCGTATGGATGCGTCGCCTCTCCAATTCGGGCAGAAGCCGCTCGACCTCTCGATAGCGCACGAGGGGATCGCCGCCGACCAGCGATACGTGGAGCGGTTTGCAACGGTCAACAAGGGCGAGGACACGTCTTACGAGTTCGTCCCCGGTGAAGTCAGAAAGTTGACGGAGCGTGGTGCTGCCGCCGAGATGTGCGTCATCGAAGGCATAGCAGCCTGGACAGCGGAGCGGGCACTCTTTCGTGATCTCGATGGAGATGGAAGGAGCGCGTCCAGCAAGGATGGCCCGCCATGCGGCGAGCACTTCTTGAGTCTTCATTCGTCCCCTCAGGCGCATCGTCAGAGGCGCGGCAGGAATGTTGGATGGAAGGTCCGCGAACAGGACCTCATGGCTGCCAGGGAAGATTTCAGATCAAGAGCGGGAGCTCATATCCGGTCTGGTTGCCGGGTTTCCCGCGGCTACGCCGGGCCGAGGCAGATGTGCTCAAGTCCTTGAACAACCGCGGATGAAAGAGCGTCCCGAGATCGAAGAGGGAGGACAGGTGTCCTCTCAGCTGCACCAGGGCCTGGTTGATCGCATCCTGCGAGCGCTTGATGAGCAAGAGCAACAACGACACCAGGGTCAGTCCGAGAGTGATGGTGGTCTCGGTGTCATGACCGTGCATGAAGTTGTCGTTTGTCCAGACGTTCTGCGTGATTGGAGCGAGGGCGATGACGAGCACCAGGAGCACGAGCACGGCGCGAACGACTCGCGACCATGAGTCTCCCGTGTTCCATTGAGGTTGGCGCATTGGGGCCGGGGGTGCGGGCAAGCGTCCTCGATGTAAGGATACGCCTGCTGAGCATCCGACGGGGCGCACGTTGTCTCCGGTCGGTGGCATTTTCAGGAGATAAGAATTGCCTCCGGGGCGATCGGTTGGCTGGCGGCGAAGTAATTCTCTTTTTCCCTGAGGCGGAAACTTTCTAGCCGAGCGAGGCCGCCAAGGCTTCGTCGATGGTGGCGCGCTTGAAACGGAAGCCGGCCTGGGTGAGGCGCTTTGGAACGGCGCGCGCGCTTGAGAGGAGCGCTTCGTCGGCCATGCTGCCGAGCATGAGTCGCAGGACGAATGCGGGGACGGGCATGATGGCGGGGCGGTGGAGCTGCGCGGCGAGGGCGCGGGTGAATTCGGCGTTGGTGACGGGGTGGGGAGAGGTGATGTTCACAGGGCCAGTGAGAGGGGGCGTGGCTTCGTCGAGGATGAAGCGGACGGCGGCTACGGCGTCGTCGAGGTGAACCCAGCTCATCGCCTGGCGGCCGCTCGAGAGACGGCCTCCCATTCCGATGCGGAAGACGGGGAGCATGCGCGCGAGTGCGCCGCCGCGGCCGGAGAGAACCACGCCGAAGCGGAGGTGGGTTACGCGAATGCCTGCGTCGATGGCGGGGCGCGCGGCCTGTTCCCACTCGCGGCAGAGATCGGCGAGGAAGCCGGAGCCGGGAGAGGAATCCTCGTCGAGCAATTCGTCGCCACGGTTGCCGTAGAAGCCGGTGGCGGAGGCGACGAGGAGGGCTTTGGGTGGTTGCGGGAGGCCGGCGAGGAGACGGCAGAGCGCGCGGGTGGAGTCGATGCGGCTGGTCCAGATCTCGCGCCGGTAAGCGGATGTCCAGCGGTGCGCGGCGACGTTGGCGCCGGAGAGGTGGATGGCGGCGGAGAGTCCGCTTAACGCGTCGACATTTGACGACGGAGGGTCCGTGGAGGGGTTCCACTGCATCTGAGCGGGGGAGGATTGGGGCGAGGTGGGTGGCCTTCGGACTAGTTGAAGGACGCCGGCTCCCGAGGCGACGAGCGAGGAGCGGATGGCAGAGCCGAGCAAACCCGAGGCCCCGCTCAGAAGGCATTTCATATGTTCAGAATGACCTTCAGGAAGCGCTCTTTGCGGTGACCAGTGATTTGATGCGGGAATTCGAATTTTGTAAAATATAAATTGGTTTTGATCTGGGCAACAAAGGCTTCCTTCGGAGTGTTCTCATGACCGATTCAGCTGCCGTTCGCACCGAGGAGACCCAGAAGACGCAGGTCGACAACGAGACCACCGAGCGGTTTATTGCGGAGAAGCACATCGGGGAGCGCATCAAGCGGCTCCGCCTGAAGAAGTCGATGGGCCTGGTGGACCTGGGCCGGCACACGGGACTGTCGGCGAGCTTTCTGTCGCAGCTCGAGACAGGGCGGGTGGTGCCGACGCTGCGCAACCTGGCCCGGATCGCGATGGTCTTCGCCAAGGACCTTTCCTATTTCTTCGAGAGCGAGCCGCAGGCGATGTTCCGCGTGCACCGGCGCAAGGACCGGGTGCGGCTGCCGCAGACCGGAGTGGACAATCCCATGTACTTTTTTGAAAGCCTTGGGTACATGGTTCCGGACAGGCACATGGATCCTTACTTTGCGGAGTTCATCCCGTCGGGTTCGCACCAGGAGCCGAAGGCGCACATGCATCCGGGCTACGAGTTCCTCTATGTGCTCGACGGCGACCTGACGCTGCAGCACGGGGAACAGGGATGCACGCTGAGCGCGGGAGACGCGGTGTACTTCGACTCGGGCGTTCCGCACTCGTATGCGAGCCAGGGAACGAAGCCGGCGAGCGCGTTGATTGTGACCATGCATCAGCCATTGCCCGCCGCGCCCGCGCAGCTTCGCAGCGCATTTCCGGCGGGAGGGGCGCGGCCGACGCCGGTGCAGGGCGGGGGGCAGGGGCCGGGGGAGCGTCACTGACACGGCGAGTTCACCTTGGATATTTTCGCCGTCGGTATTACTCTTACTGGTAGGAGTAATACCATGCGGATCACAAGCAAGGGACAGGTGACCATTCCTCAAAACGTCCGCTTGCGTCTCGGCCTGCTGCCGAATACAGAGGTGGAATTCGAATTGGCCGGAGATCATGCCCGCATTCGGAAGGCCGCAGGGCGCGGAATGAGCAGCCGGGCGAAGATCGCCATCGATGCTCTTCGAGGCACGGCAACCACGGGTATGTCCACGGACGAGATTATGGCACTGACCCGCGATGAGACGCGAGTTGGGCTGAGCCGCCGGTCGAAGCGGCGATGAAGCCGGCGCTGCCGCATCTGGAAAGGCGGCTCCGCAATTGTCGTGGTGTCCTCGTTGACAGCAACATTCTGCTCGACATCGCGACTAACGATGCTTCATGGGTGAAGTGGTCGATCGCAGCGCTCGCGGAGTGTGCAGATCAAACCGTTCTAGTGATTAACCCTATCGTCTATGTAGAGGTTTCGGTAGGGTTTTCAACCATCGAAGAGTTGAATGCAGCCGTGCCCGCCGGGTCCTATACGAGGGAGCCGCTGCCGTGGGAAGCTGGATTCCTGGCCGGCAAGTGCTACCTCACCTACCGTAAGCGCGGCGGGCTTCGAAATAATCCTTTGCCGGATTTCTATATCGGCGCCCACGCCGCTGTTGCGAGCCTTGCTCTGCTGACCCGCGATGAAGCCCGCTACCGGACGTATTTCCCAACGCTCGAAATCCTGGCACCCTAAAAGATCTGCTATCGCTTGCCCTGGAGGGTTTTGGGGTTGATGCCGGCGCGTTTGGCGGCTCGCTTGGCGGCGATGGCGTGCATCTCCTTGCCGATGTGCGACTGGTTGATCGACACCTGGATGGCGAGGTTGATGATGTTGCCGGTGCACCAGTAGAGCGCGAGACCGGAAGCGTAGTGCCACAGCGTGAAGCCGAAGATGATGGGCATCATGATGGCCATGATGCGGCGCTGGTTGGGGTCCATGCCCGGCGACGGCGTGATGAACTGCGTGACGAACATGGTGATGATGATGAGGGCAGGGAGGATGTGCAGCGGGTCGGGCGCGGAGAGGTCGTGCAGCCACGTCCAGTGCGCCTGGCGCAGTTCCACCGTGTTCTGGAGAACGCGGTAGTAGGCGAAGAAGAGCGGCATCTGGATGAGCATCGGCAGGCAGCTGCCGTACATATTGACGCCCTCGGTTTTGTAGAGCGCCATCATCTCCTGGTTCATCTCGGCGCGCTTGGGGTCGGTGGCCTTGAGGTGCTGGTATTTTCGCTTGAGCGCATCGACCTTGGGCTGGATGCGCATCATCTTGAGCGACGACCTCATCATCATGATGCGCGTGGGCAGCATGATGAGGTTAAAGATCGTGGTGAGGATGAGGATGGCCCATCCCCAGTTGGGGATTCCGTGCTCGTAGAGGAAACGCAGCGCGAGGAACAGAGGCTTCGCGATGACGCCGAGCCACGTTCCGAACTGGATGAGCGGCTCGAGCGACGGGCCGTTGGGCTGGCCGTCGGGGCCGATGGAGTGGATGCTCGAGACGAGGTCCATCTGCTTGGGCCCGGCGTAGAGGCGAAGGCGCGTGTAGCCGCTGGAATCTCCGACGGCGATTCCGATGACGTCGGCGGGCTTCTTATCGCCGTTGGGGCTGGATGGGTCGCTGGGCAGATCGATGGTGTTGTGCAGCGTGACGAGAGTGGCGCGCTCGGGGACGTCGGGAAGAAATGCCGCGGTGAAGTAGAGGTCGGTGGTGGCCGCGTACTGGTATTCGCCGTCGAGGGTGGCGTTATTGCTGACCTTGCCCGCGGCGAGGGTGTCCTGCTTGCCGGCCAGGGACCATGCGAAGTAGGAGGGCGTGCGCATGAGGCCAGGAATTGCGCTGCGGCCCTGGAACTCCTCCATGTCGCCGAGGCCCGCGGGCCAGGAGAGGAGCGCGCGCACAGGCTGGCCGTCGCGGCGCACCTGCACTTCAGCGGTGATGACGTAGCTCTGGTCGAAGTGGAATGTCTTTACGACGTCGAGGCCGTTCTGCGCGTAGTGGAACGTGATGGAGTTGGGCGCCTGGACCGTTCCGGTGGCGGAGGCCTGGTAGAGCGCGGAGTTCAGCTGCGACGTGAGAGCGGACTCGTATGTGAAGAGCGAAAGCGGAAAGCCGAAGCGGCTCGAGGCCTCCTGCTGCACCATGTCGAGCTGATGCGCGCCGCTCGAGTCCTTGTAGTGCGGGTCTTTGAGGATCCAGTGCTTGACCAGCGCGCCGCGATTGGTGAAGACGATGCGGTACTGGGCATTTTCGACCGTGGTCTCGGTTTCGCTCGACGCATTGATGGCAGGCGTGGGTGCGGGAGCGGCGTGCGATGTCTTCGAAGTCTGCGATTGTGCAGGACCCGCCGCTTCGGAGGCAGGCGCGGGCGCGGTGGAGGGCTCGGCGGGCGCGCTCTGCTGCTGGGTCTGCGGGGCCGATGACGGCGCGGGGGGCTTGGGCTTCTGGAAGTATTGAAAGCCGAGAAAAATGGCGACGGCGAGAAAGACCATCACCATCATAGAGCTCATATCGCCGCCGCCGCCCTTGTTGGGGCCCTGCGACGATTGAAGATTGGGATTTTGAAATTCGGGCAAAGGATGTGTCCTGTCGTTCAGCGGGCGGCGAATCGCGGTTCGCCGCTGTTTCTATGGTAAAGGCTCGTGGGGAAGCGATGCGTCGCGGCGCGGGTGGCCGGCCGAACGAGAAAGAGGCGCCTGAAGCGGAACCGGGTCAAAGCCTCCGCGGGTGAATGGGTGGCAGCGCAGCAGACGCCATGCGGCGAGCGCGCTGCCGCGCAGCGGCCCACGCATGGCGATGGCCTGGACGGCGTACTCCGAGCAGGTGGGCTGGAACTTGCATCCGCCGACGCCGAGGGAGTGAACCGCGGGCGACAGCCAGCGCTGGTAGAAGGCGAGAAGTGCGAGCAGAATGCGGGTCATTGTGCTGGCTGGGCGACGGCTTCGCGCACGTCCTGAGCGGCCGCGCGCGCGGCATCCGCCCGTGCCTGATTCAGGATACGCACGATCTCGGCTTCAAGTTTCGCGAATTCGATTGTGAGCACGGTACGCCGGGGATGGAAGATCAGATCGACGCCGGCGGGGATCAGGCCGGCGTGGCGCCGCAGGGCTTCGCGCATGCGGCGCTTGATGCGGTTACGCTCGTGCGCCTTGCCGAGCACGCGGCCTGCGGTGAGGCCTACGCGGCCGGGGCTTGAGGGCGCTGCATCGGACTCGATTTCGGATGGCGGGCGAAATGCCATGAACCAGCTCATTGAGGACGACTGCCGCTTGCGGCCGGCGGCATAGGCGCGCTGATAGTCCGCAGTGCGGCGCAGGCGCATGCCGCTGAGCGAAGGCTTATTCGCGGCAGGGCTGGTGAGGTTGAGCGGGTTCGACATGGGCGGCAATGCCGGAGGGACTTGCGGCCGGAGGGAGTGGGAAAAGGCGCGCCCCGGCCGGAACAAGAAGATTAGTCGCGGTGGCCGGCGCTGACGGAGACGCGCTTGCGGCCCGCGGCACGGCGGCGGCTCAGCACGGCGGCGCCGCTCTTGGTCTTCATACGCGCGCGGAAACCGTGCGTCTTGACGCGGCGGTGGCGATTGGGTTGAAATGTGCGCTTAGGCATTGAAATGCGCTCCTGTGTACTCGCTGAAATTTCTGCCTTGTCGGCAATTCTTAAGTATACAGGAGGCTGGCCTTTGAATCCAGCGGCAGGGGGCTGGAGACGAGAAGGGTACGGACGCGAAAGTCGCGCGGCAACCTTGTATTTCGCAGCGCCCTCAAAGCAGTAATCGGATCACGAAGCACCGATGGATAGCACGAAAGTGGTGACCGGAGTCACGAAATTCTCATTGTTTCACCATGCGTGGTGCAAGCCTTAAACAACTCGAGAAAGATATGTGAATGAGGCATTGCAATGACGTCAGGATGTGCTACCATCGGACCCGTTCTACCAAGTTCTCAGACGTCCCACGGAACGAAATTGTCCAGCCTCGGGATAGTACTTTAGAGGCAGATCACGGCAGACAACGGTTGAAACAAACCTAGGACGGGGCCCGAAGGAATTCCCCGCCTGTGGCAGCCTATTGCCAAAATCGACTGGATGAACGTACCGCGGGCAAGTAAGGATCAGCTCGATGGCATTTGCAATGACTCCGGCTCCCACAGCCCTGAACCCCTGGCTTCAGATTCTCGCCGCACTGGAAAAGAAAGTGATTCGCCAGTCGTTCGAGACCTGGCTTAAGCCCACCAGATACAGCCATTCGAACGGACGCACCATCTTCGTCCGTGTACCCTCGCCGGAGTTCCGGCACATCGCGGAGAAGTACGGCGATTTAATTCAAGAGGCGATCGATACGCAGGCGCTCGCGTTCGACGATGTGTGTTTCGTAACGTCTGAGGAAGATCCCTCCGTTCCGGCCGGCAACCGTTTTCCGCCGATCGCGTCGCACGATCCGAAGGCGCCCCCCCCTCCTCCTCCTCCTCCGGTGCGTCCTCCGGAGCAGGCGCGGTTCGACTGGTCATCCGCGGCGCAGCTCAACCCGCGCTACACGTTCGATAATTTCGTGATCGGCAACGGCAACCAGTTTGCGCGCGCGGCCGCGCTGGCGGTTGCGGAGCGCCCATCGCGCGCGTACAACCCGCTGTTCCTGTACGGCGGCGTGGGCATGGGCAAGACGCACCTGATGCAGGCGATCGGCCACGAGGTGAAGCGGCGCCAGCCTTCTTGCAGCATCTGCTATGTGTCGGCGGAGAAGTTCACCAACGAGATGATCAACTCGCTGCGCACGGACAAGATGACGAGCTTCCGAGACCGGTTCCGCTCGGTGGACGTGCTGCTGATCGACGACATCCAGTTCATCGCGCAGAAGGAGCGGACGCAGGAGGAGTTCTTCCACACGTTCAACGCGCTGCACGAGAGCATGCGCCAGATCGTGATCGCGTCGGACCGGCCGCCGAAGGAGCTTGCGGAGATCGAGGACCGGCTGCGGTCGCGGTTCGAGTGGGGACTGATCGCGGACATCCAGCCGCCCGATCTCGAGACGAAGGTGGCGATCCTGCAGAAGAAGGCCGAGACCGAGCAGGTGATTCTGCCGACGGACGTGGCGCTGTTCATTGCGTCCAATGTTCGGACCAATGTGCGGGAACTCGAAGGCGCGATGACGCGGCTGATCGCGTGGTGCCAGCTCAACCACATGGAGATCACGCTGCCGGCGACGCAGCAGTGCCTGAAGCAGTTCATCGACCTGCAGGTGCGCAAGATTACGATCGAAGCGATTCAGCGCGCGGTCGCCGAGCAGTTCGGCATGAAGGTGACCGACCTGAAGCAGCGCAACAACGCGCGGCAGGTGGTGGTGCCGCGGCAGATTGCGATGTACCTGGCCAAGCAGATGACCGAGGCAAGCCTGCCGGAGATCGGAAGGCAGTTCGGCAACAAGCACCACACCACCGTGATGCATTCGGTGGCGAAGATTGAGGAACTGCGGCGGACGGACAAGGACCTGCACCGCACGCTGAACAAGCTGCAGGAGACGCTGAACGGCTAGGCGGGATGTAAACGCAGAGCAGATCAAGCAAAGAGGCCGCGCGAGGAGCGCGGCCTTCTTGCGTGGCGAGATGGCCGAACGAGTTATTGGGCCTGGGGCTGCTGCTGCGCTGGTTCCTGCACGACGAGATCGTCGGCCAGCGTGAAACGCACGACTGTCTCCGCGGGAATGTCGATGTCGCGGTTGCCGGTGAGGCCAGCGGCCGCGGTGCCGGCTCCGGCGCCCGCCAGCCCGCCGACGAGCAGGCCGACGCCGCCTGATGCCACGCCGCCAACCAGCATGCCGAGGCCCGAGCCGCCGCCGATGAACGCGGCGCTGCGCTTGCCTTTGCCCTTCTTGCGCTCGGCGAATGCGCGCGTCTCAAGCGGGTACTCGGTTCCGTTGAGCGTGACGGAGGTAAGGCGAAGCTGGAGTATCGAAGCGCCCTTGAAGTGACCGCGCTTGTGCGACGCGTCGACGACGCCTTTGACGGGCGCGCCCTTGGGGACGAGAATGCCGCCGTCGCTCGCCGCGACGGGCTCGACGACTTCACCCGTGAACTGGTCGCCCGCATGGCTGGTCTTTACGCTGATGCGCTGATCGACGCGGATCGCGAGCGACGTTCCCGCGGGGATGCTGACGTTGACCGGCGCGGGCGGCTGCGGCATCTGCAGCGGCTGCCGGGCAGTGGAGAAGGCGGGGGAGCCAACCGGGGAGACGGTGGGATCAGAGGCCGCGGGAGCCGGAGAGCCCGCGGGCGGCGGAGCCGTGGTGGTCACGACAGTCGGTTCCTTCTGTCCCTGGGCGGGCGGCTGCACGACGGTGGTGATGGTGTTGCCGGCCTTGTCGACTGTGACGACCTGCTGGGGCTGGCCGGTGGCGGCCGCCTGTTTCTTGGCCTGCTCGAGGGCCTTCTCCTGCTTGCTGGAGCAGCCGGACACAGCAGCGACGAAGAGCGTTGTGACGAACAGCAGCGCCAGAAGCCTTACGCAGCTTTGGCGAATTGAACCGTGGTTCGACATGAGTGATCCTTTCTTGTTCGTTGGTCTCGTGCGTTGGTCTCCTGCCTGGACCTTGCGACTATGGGAATGGGAAGTAAATGGGGGACCATTCTATTTGATGCGCGCGGGCGCAGTGGCGCTGCCCGGCGAATTTTCGGATCAGATTTTTTCGCGCAGGCGCGGCGGCGATTACACTCTTCGGCAATGGACAACGAACGCGTCCGCGAGATATGCATGGCGCTGCCGAACGCGGCGGAGACGGTGAACTGGGGCCATCACCTTGTTTACTGGGTGGGCGACCGCGACATCGGAGGCAAGATGTTCGCGATGACTGACCTCGACGGCACCGGGTTCGGAGTGCTCTGGTTTCACTGCGGAGCGGAGAGGTTTCACGAGCTGCTTGAGATCGAGGGGATGTCTGCTTCGCCGTACCTGGCGAAGGCGCACTGGGTCACGATGGAGCGATGGGACGCGCTGCGGCCGCGGCAGATTGAAGACGAGTTGCGGCGCGCTCACGGACTCATTTACGAGAAGCTGCCCAAGCGGACGAAGGCGATTCTGGCGATGCCGGAGAAGGAGCGCGGCAAAGTGATCCGCGAGCGGAAGAAGATGGTGGCGGCGCGGGGGGAAAAATCGCGGTGAGCATGATTAAAAACCACGCATTACCTGGAGATGAGAGTTCTCTCATTAGACGTGTAAGACGCGGTGAGACCCGTGGAGATTGGGTCTTACGGTTTTGCGCGGCGTAAGACCGGGCGGAGGACCGCGTCAGGCGCGGTAAGACACGATTTGGGATCGTGTAAGACGGCGTAAGATACGGTGTCTTACACGCGTGGCGCGCGAAGATTTCGCGGATAGAGGTTTCAAGACAGCCAACCAGTCGACTAGCGGGCCGCACGCAGCCTCATTTCAAAAGCGGAAGGTGATCCGAGGGTGATTCAAGAAGGGGAAAGAGCGAGACAGAAAGTTAGCGTTGCGCCATCAGCAACCGCAATTCGGCACCCTGCCCTGATATGATGCGCGCGCCGTCGGGGGTCTTCGATGCGGCGCCCCCGGCGATCCCGACCGAATAGTCGAAGTCGCGGAATTGATAATGCAGACGGTCTGCCGCAACATCGCGAAGCGCGCTGCGCTCCGGAACCCACTCGAACGTGAGCGCGAGCCGAGTTTGTTTGGACACGTTCTTGATGCTGAATGAAATTGCGCGCTCGGTGAAGATCACATCGAGACTTCCTCCGGTTGAAAGCGGAATTGCTGCTCGCAACGTTGATGCGTCTTCATCAACGGAAGGCACTTCGGCAGCTGTGGGAGAGCTCTCCTTTCCATCCTTGTCGATCAGCACGAATTTTCCCATGGCTCTCTCGCCAGCGCGGCCCGCGTGCGTCTCGTCATCGCTCCAGTGATAGCCATCGAGCACTGCAAGCATTCGCTGTTCGATGCCGTGGCGTTGAACGACATCTTCGAGGTAAGGCTCCGCGAACCGGTCATCGTAGACATGCAGATCGCGGAGATAGAATTCGTTGTTGCGGAAGTGCAGATTGGCGCGGAGATATTTGCTCTGGTACCAGACGGTGCGTTCGGGCGTGGCTGTTTTCGCGAACGGGTCCGCAAACGGATCCAGGAGCATGACCTGGGCCTGAGCGGGCGTGGACGCGAACGTGCGTTTGAAGCGCCGTCCTGTCTCGCCCATTGTTTCGACACGAAAGCTGCCCTGATTCCGGACGCTCGAGAGCTTCGCCATCTGCATGGGGTAGCCTTTGCGCATCATCGGCCAGCCGAAGCTGTTTTCCTGGCCGAGCTGCGCGTAGGCGAAAGACAGGCTGGGGCCGCGCGCGATCATCTCAAGAAATCGCTCGACGAATATTTCAGATTGCCCCGAAGGCCACACCGGTTCCATCGTGTCGGGATTTGGAAGCCGGTTGTCGTAGTAGTAGACCGGGTCCTGGCCGAGCAGGCGAAACACGGGAGTGGCAATCTGGTTGTGGGTGTCGAGCGCGGGGCTCCAGGCGTTGCGCCGGCTCGGATAGTACCCGGCGATGGGCGCGCCCCAAACGGTGTAGCCGTCGGTGTTCAACTGGTCGCGAACAACGGCGAAGGCGTCGGCGCGGTAGCTGGTGGAGAAATGCTCCATGCTGACGGCGTCGAGGTTCCAGGAGGCGATGGTCTTTGCATCGCGGCCGAAGACGCGGCGGAACGTCTTCATCGCGGTGTCGGCCAGCGTGCGGCGTTCAGCCGGCGGGTATCCGATCGAGTATGCGACGGGAACGTGATAATCCCATTCCCACTTCGGGTCTCCGCGCCAGGCGATGCCGGCGTCATCGCAGATCCTGCGGTTCATCTCGAACCAGATGCCAACCTCGTTGTCTGACGGCATCTCCTTGTTCAGGAACTCAACGAAGGGGCCTTCAACCATCGCGTCATACTGGAGCAGCCAGGTTGCCGGAAATTGATATTTCCTAATCAACGCCATCTGCTCTCTGACGGGCTCAAGCAGGTCGGTGGGGGTGCGAGGCTCCTCTGCGCGAACAAAGTTCATGATGTTGATGGAGCGCAGCGGCGGTTGGCGGTCGGGGGCTTCTCCGCGTAAGACAGGAAGAATGCTCGCGGCGATGGCGGTTTTGAGCGCGCCGCCGATCAACTCGCGCCGCGTACAGGAGACAGCTCTTTTAGGCGCGAGTCTGAATCGTTCAGGCATGAATTACCAGACGCGGCAGGCCGTGGCTGCAACCATCTTGTCGGTCTTCTTGCAGCTGAAGCTTTTGGCAAATTCGGGCAGATCGGTGAGCACGGTGTTGGCGCGATACTCGTCGGGCGCGTGGGGGTCGGTCTGGGCCTGGGTGCGGAGTTGCTCGGGACGCGTTTGGGTGCACCACTGCTGCGCGTAGGCGATCCAGAAGCGCTGGTCGGGCGTGTAGCCGTCCATTTTGGCGTTCATGTCGAGGTGTGCGGCCTCGTTCTTGTCGAGCCACGCGAGCCATGCGATCCAGAGGCCGCCGAGATCGGCGAGGTTCTCGCCGAGCGTGAGCTTGCCGTTGAGGTGAACGCCGGGCACGGCCTCAATGGCATCGTATTGCTTGACCATGCACTCGGCGCGCTGGTTGAATTTTGTTTCGTCGTCCTTGGTCCACCAGTCTTTGAGGTTGCCGTCCTTGTCGTACTGGCGGCCTTCGTCGTCGAAGCCGTGCGTAAGCTCGTGGCCGATGGTGGAACCCATGTCGCCGTAGTTGGCCGCGTCGTCTTCCTTGTCGCTGAAGAAGGGCGGCTGGAAGTAGCCGGCGGGGAAGTTGACGTTGTTCTGCTGCGGATCGTAGTAGGCGTTGACGGTGGGCGGCGACATGAACCACTCGCCCTTGTCGACGGGCTTGCCGATCTTGGCGATCTCGCGGTCGAAGTCGAACTGGCGCACGCGCTGCTGGTTGCCGAGAGGGTCGCCGCGGACGATCTCGAGCTTTGAGTAGTCGCGCCACTTGTCGGGGTAGCCGATCTTGTTCATCACGGTGTGGAGCTTCTCTTTGGCCTTGGCTTTTGTCTCGGGGCTCATCCAATCGAGCGAATCGATGTCGCGGCCCATGGCGTCTTCAATGGCGACGGTCATGGTGAGGGCGCGCTGCTTGGCTTCAGGCGGGAAGTACTTGCCGACGTAGACCTGGCCGAGCGCTTCGCCCATCTCGCGATCGACGCGGCTGGTGCAGCGCTTCCAGCGCTCCTGCTGCTTTTCGGCGCCGTTGAGGACGTGGGCGTAGAAGCGCCAGCTTTCCTGCTCGAACGGCTCGGGCATGCTGGTTCCGGCATAGGAGTGGATGAGCTGCCAGCGCAGGTATGTCTTGATCTGCTCGAGATGCGTGTCGCCGAGTATCGTGTTGAACTCGGCGAAGAACTTCGGCTCGGTGTCGTTCATACTTCCGCTCGCCGGTGCACGAGCGGCCTCAGTATAGGAGGCGAGCGAGAAATGCGTAAGGCTCTTGCCGAAGTCGGCGATCTCGGTGGGGTGATTCAGGTTCTGCGGGTCGCGCTGCTCGGTGATGGTGAGCGAGGCCCGGGCGAGCCGTGTTTCGAGAGCAAGCACGGATTCGGCGTCGAGTGCGGCCTTTGCTTCGGGCTCTCCGGCAAGCGTGAATATCTTCCTGATGTGTTCAACGTACTGGCGGCGCTGTTCGATGGATTTGGGATCGGTGCGCGTGTAGTAGTCGCGCTCGGGAAGGCCGAGGCCGCCGGCGAAGTAGAAGCTGATGACGCGGCTGGCGTCGGCGAAGTCCTGCGAGGAGCTCATGGCGAAGAATGCATGCACGCCGATGCGGTGCAGGTGGCCGAGAAGCGCGGGAAGGTCGCTCACGGAATTGAGGGCCGCGATGCGGTCGAGCTCGGGCTGGAGCGGCGCGGTGCCTGCCTTGTCGATTGCCGCGGTGTCCATGCAGCTTGCGTACTCGTCGCCGATCTTCTGCTCGTTGGGGGTGCGGGCTTCAGGATGCTCTGAGGCTGCAGCTTCGAGTATCTGGCGCAGGTGCTGGCGGTTCAGCTCGGAGAGCTCGGTGAAGCGCCCGTACGAGGTCTGGTCGGGCGGGAGCGGGTTTTTCTTGAACCAGCCGTTGCAACTGAAGCGGTAGAAGTTGTCGCAGGGGTCGACCGACTTGTCGAGGAGCGAGGGATCGAAGACGCGCAGCTCGGAGGGCGACGGGGCGGATGTCGAGGCGGGCGCGGATTGGGGGTTGCCCTGGGATAGGAGCGGCGTGGAGGTGAGAGCGGCGAGAGCCAAGGCGCTCAAAAGCGATGGAGCTGCGAAGCGTGACATGCCGACACTTTATCACCCGGCCGGGCGGGACTGGGCGGGTCACGGAGCGCCGATACAATAGCAATTGCAGGGAATTTTCCCCACGAGGAGCACGACTAGTGGCGCAACGCACGTTCAGCATCATCAAGCCGGACGCGGTCCGCAATGGGCACGCCGGCGCCATCCTGGCCGAGATTGAGAAGGCCGGTTTCAAGATTATTGCGATCAAGAAGCAGTCGATTTCGAAGGACGAGGCGAAGGGTTTTTACGCCGTGCACAGCGCGCGGCCGTTCTTCGAAGGGCTGACGGAGTTCATGTCGTCGGGGCCGATTGTGCTGATGGTTCTCGAGAAGGAGAACGCGATTGCGGACCTGCGCAAGCTGATGGGCGCGACGAATCCTGCGAACGCAGAAAACGGCACGATCCGGAAAAAGTTCGCAACGGATATCGAGAAGAATGCGATTCACGGCTCGGACGGCGAGGAGACCGCGGCGTTCGAGATCGGGTACTGGTTTGCGGGGTATGAACTGATCTAAAGGCAGAGACTAGTGGTTAGTGGGTAGTGATCAGTGATGTCGCCGCGCTCAGGCGAAGAGGTCGTCAATCTTCTGGCGGAGCGCGGCGATTTCTTTCTGCATTTCTGCGATGACGACTTCGAGATGCGCAATCCGGTCGTCGTTTTCCGATGAAGCGTCTGAGGTTGCGTGCGGCTGATTCGCTTGCGGGGCCGATTCCACTGAACCGGAGAGCAGATGGGCGTACCGCGACTCCTTCGTTCCGGGCGCGCGCGGAAGAACGGCGGCCATGGGCGGCTCGCGCTCCATCAATCGCTGCAGGCCGCCGATAACGTCGGCGATCTCTTCAAAGCGGTGCATACGCTCGGTGCGGCCGCGCAACTCGCCGGGCGTTTGCGGCCCGCGAAGCAGCAGGACGCAGAGAAGGGCAGTCTCGGCACGGCTCAGGTTGAAGGCTTCGCCGAGCCAGTGCTCGTACTTGGTGACGCGGCTGTCTGCGGTGCGCGACCGCCCGGCGAGACGCAGGTCTTCGAGACCGTGCAGCGCATGGCGCACAGCTTCTTCGTCGAGGTCCATGACGGGCTCGCGGTTGGAGCGCTGGTTGCACGCGTTGATGAGTGCGTTGAGCGAGAGCGGGTAGTACTCGGGCGTGGTGACCTCCTTTTCGACCAGCGCTCCAAGAACGCGCGCTTCGACGGCCGTCAATCGAATCGACTGCTCTGCATCCATGCCCCGATTGTCGCATCCGCGTCGCGGAGTGGATGTTCTGGATTCGGCGATTGAGTGCGTAATATGCCCTGTTTTCGGGGCAAACACCCGGCCTGCTCTGCGATACTGATTAGTCATGCCGATCGCCGACCTGCAGCTAGCCGCCCAGAAAATCGCTTCTCTCCTCGCCAATCTCAACAAGCTCGGCGGAATGCGCCTGAAGTACCGCATCACCGCGGGAGATGGCGCACGCGATCCGCAGGGAATTGAAGCGCGGGTGATTTACGTAGAGCTGGCGGGGCCGGATGCGCCCATGCTGACGCAGCACAATGGCGAACTGCTGCGCGCGCTCGAGACCATCGCCGCGCAGATGCTGCGGCTCGACCCGCGCGAGCACGATCTTGTGAGCTTCGATGCGGGCAACTTCAAAGCGCTGCGCGCGCAGGAGCTGCGCATGGCCGCCGAGACGGCTGCTGAGAAGGTGCGCAAGACCGGCGTACCGTATGCGTTTCCGCCCATGAACAGCCGCGAGCGGCGCCTGCTGCACATGGCCTTCCGCGAGATCGAGGGCGTGGAGACGGCGAGTTCGGGTGAGGGCCCGGACCGCTTTCTCGCCGTGTTTCCCGCGGGGAAGACGAACCTGCCGGTAAACTCGCCGGTGAGGCCACGCGGCTTCGGACGCCGGTAGCCGCATCGGCGCCAGCAGGTTGCGCAATCAGAATTTTGCTTCGAACTCGCGGAATCGCCGCTCGAGTTCCCATTGCGCGGCGGCCTTCTGGCTGCTGTAGAGGAACGCCTTGCAATCTGCCGATTGCTTGTCTCCGCCGGATGCCTGGCCGCGGCAGGCAGCGCGCGGCGCGGTAAAGACGTCGGGCTCGGCCCAGAGGCTTTCGCCGGGGAGGAAGTTGTGCTCCATGCTTGTGCGCGCGAGTTGTTTCAGGTCAAGGTAGGCGAGGCGGTAGTCGATTGCGGCGCGCTGATACTCGCGAGTGAGTTCAATACGGCTCACGCCTTCGTCGTCGGTCGAAAGCGCGACGGGAACATGCGCCGCGCGATAGACGGGGAACGGATGCTCCGATCCCTTGACGCCGAGGATGCCCTCGTTGGAGCTGAGGTTGATCTCGACCATGACGTGCTTTGCGGCCATCTCCTTCAGCAATTGTTGTGCGCGGGTTTCGTACATGATGTCGACGCCGTGGCCGATGCGTTCGGCGTGCCCCAGTTCGACGGCCTGGCGCACGTGAAAGAGCAGGCCTTCGGGCGGGACCACTCCAGGCGCGAGTTCGCCGGCATGCAGGGTGATGTGGACCCTGGGGTAGACGGAGTGCAGAAAGTCGAGCATGCGCATCTGCAGCGTGTAGTCGCGCATGGAGACGAATCCGTCCTCGGGCTGGACGAAGTTGATGCCGACGAAGCCGGGCTCACCTTCCTGGATAGAGCGCTGGATAGTTTCAAAACCGAGAAGGGTTTGCGCGAACACTGTCTCCGGCGGGTTGGCGCGGAGAATCTGGTAGATGTAGCGGATCTCGACCTTGCAGGCAGGCGCGGCCTGCGGGGTTCCGCAATGCTCGATGGATTTGCGGTTCTGCTCGGTGGTGCGCACGTCCTTCATGTCGTCGGGGACTTCGTCGCGCAGGCCGCGGTCGAGCAGGTCTTGCCGCAGCTTCGCGAAATCGACAGGCTCGCTGGACGGCCAGCCCATTTCTTTCCCGATGAGCGCGGCATGCGTAAATGGGGGCGTCTGCATCAATTCAAGGTACTGCTCGTTTTGCGTCGCGGCGCGGCTGGCTACCTCGTCGACCCATTCGCCTGCGTGGCTTTTGTCGATTCCCCCGAACTTTCCGAAGGTGGCGAAGAACTGGTCGTGCCCGCTGAAGCCGGGCGTGGGAACAAAGCTGCGCATGGAGAACGAATTCACCAGGCGGTCGTAGAGGCTTTGGTCGGCCGAGGCGAGCGTGTGACCGGTGAGTCGCGCTGCGGGCACGAGGGGATCGGCGCACGGCGGACGAGCAAATTTCAACTCTGCGGGGTCAACGCAGAGGCCGTCCTCTCCGGCGTCGCGGATAAACGTCTCGGCGTACACGGCGCCCGAGAGGTGCATGTGCAGATCGGCGCCTTTGGGGAATTGCGCGAGGAAGGCATAGACGGCGAGCGGGCCCTCATGCAAGGCGGCGTCGTAGGCTCGAGCTGCACGTGCTTCCGACCCGGAATCTGATCTGCGAGCGGACTCGCCGGATTGCGGAGTGGCCTTTGCGGGGGCTTGGCTGTTTGCATGGAGTGCGAAGGCGAGGCTCGAGAGCCCGACCACGAGAGCAAGCACAAATCGGCTGGCGGCCCGTGAGGAAGAGTTGCGCATGGTGGGTCCAGTGTAGGGCAATCTGGCGCGTCTTCGAACTGAAAATAGGAGGGTTTCCGGCTGCCTGCCGGGCGGCGCTCCGGGTCCGCGAGCTTGGTTGGCCGCGCTGGAATTGGTATACTTACAAAAGTTGTTGCATCGCACTGTTCGAGGACGCCCACCTATTCCGGCTCCAACCGGATTCCCGCACAGGAAATTGCAACGCAGTCTGCACTGAGGCCAGGTAGCTCAGTGGTAGAGCGCGGCCCTGAAAAGGCCGGCGTCGGCGGTTCAATCCCGTCCCTGGCCACCATCTTCTATAACGCTCAGCGATTTCCCTTGTCTTTCAAATCAGGTCGTGGACACGATATGGGTACACCCTGGACCGGAAATCTGCCCGCCTGTCGTTTCCTGAACCGCGCAATTCACGAAGCGTTTACCTATTGTGAACGCAAGTCCTGTATTCCGAACGGTACCGGCGAGTGGAGGAAAAGGCGATCAAATGAGGTGTCGTTACCTGTTCGATTGCGTTCTTTGCGTCCCCGCAATATTGGCTGGATCCTCTTGTCTCCCGGCGCAGGGCGTAAGCGCGATGGTCCCGGTGGGCAGTCAGGCCGATGGGCCTGGCGCAATGCTTGGCATTGGCCGGGCTCATATTTCTCGCTACGACCATCACCGTGCCGGAGCCATTGATCCTTCCGCCTCCTACAACGCCCCGGTCGTCAGCACTTTGCAAGTTGAGCCGCAAGGGCCGTCACTGTATCCGGCGCTCTATCGAGGGGTCGTGCAAGGAAACATACTTTATATTACGGAGCAAGATACTGTAAATGGTAACTCCAACCTTGAACTTATCGATATCTCATCTCCTGCGGCGCCAGCGAAACTAAGCAAGACGGCTGGATCGGGCGCGGGAATGAACGGGATTGCGGTGAACGGCCAGTATGTCTACGTTTCCTACTGGAAAAGCAGCGTGGTGCAGGTTTTCGACGCCACCAACCCAAGTTCGCCGACGCCGGTGGGGTCAGTTACAACAGCTTGTAACAGCGCCACTAACAAGGGTTTGTATGGAGCGTTAGTGATCTCCGGACATTATCTTTATGCTCCATGCGCTAACCCCGCTCTCTCCCCACCTTTTACAACCGGCTTTATCGACGTGATCAACATTGCCAATCACGCATCTCCTTCGGAGGTCGGCCAGATCACCGCTCAGAACATGACTAATCCTACGTCCCTGGCGGCGTCGGGACAGGTGTTGTATGCCAGCGAGCCCTCCGAAGCCGACGGATCCGGCGGTCATTTTTCTGCCGTGTGTGCTTACAGCCTGGCGGGCGGTCCAGTTCCGGCAGCTCCAGTTTCCTGTGCTTCGGTTGGCCATTCACCTCAAAACATCGCGGTGCAGGGTACGACTGTCGCAGCGTCGATAGGCGACGACGATGAGCTCGATATTGTTGACTTTTCAAATCCAGTTAGTCCGAATGTGTACAGCGCAGCTCTCGATCCCAGCATTTGCGTACACCCATACGTTGAAAACATGGTTGCATTCCAGGGTTCCACGGTGTTTGTCGGGTGCAGCAACTCGCCGTTTGGAAATACGGAAGGCAACAGCGGACCGGGGTACGGGGTTGAGGCGGTCGATGTTACGAATATCACTGCGCCAACGTTGCTCGGAACTCTGCTTGGATCGTCCGGCAACAGTTTTGCGACGATTGTTCCCAATGGGAGCTATCTCTATCTAGGAGGTTATCCCGGGCAGGATGGCACCACAAGCTCCACTGCCGGTGTTCTATACACCGTTGACACGGGCGAGGCAACAATCACGAACATCACATTTCTGCCAACGAGCTTGTCCTTTGCGAGCCAGACTATAGAGACGACGAGCGCGGCGCAGAGCGTGACGCTGAGCAACACGGGAACGGCTGCGATAACGATCAATGGAATTACGATCACCGGAACCAATCCCAGCGACTTCGCTCAGGCCAATACCTGCGGAACCAGTGTCGCGGCGAACGCGAGTTGCAGTATCAGCGTGACCTTTACCCCGACCGCCGCAGGTGCACGCAGCGGCTCGTTGTCGGTTTCTGACAACGCCTCCGGGAGTCCTCAGACCGTGCCCCTGTACGGAACGGGGGCGACGACACAAACACCGGCGGGCGTAATCTTCAACGCGATCGGTTCGCCGGCTCTTTACCTCGAGACGGGAGAGGCGGCAGCGCAGGAGTTACAGACACTTATCTCCGGAACAAACTACCAGTGTCTCTGGACCGGAGGCAGCGGCGCCCTTGTCGCGACCGACCCTACGACGGGACAGTCAGAGAATGGCCGATCCTGGATCGCCTGGAGCATTGATACGGTTGACGACGGCACCTCGTGCGCGAATCCCGGCACGTCTCCGCAGATTTACTCCTATCTGCAGAGCGACTCTGTAATCGGCACCCGCTGCCTCTTCAATGGTTGCATCATTATTAACAGTGCGTCGGGCGGGGCCACGCTGAACTCTGTTTTCCAGGCACCCTGCACGCTCGACGGATCGACGCCAAACGAAGAGGTGTGCACCCTGCCGGCTTCAATCGCTGCTTACTGGGGGAGCGGCCTTCCGGTGAGCGCGGCCGGCACGGATATGCGCCCGGAAGACGCAGAGTTTGCCACCCTGCGGGCGCTTGCGCCTTGCGGATTGCCGTTTCCGATCAACTCGGCGGAGCCCACCCGGTTCCTAGGACTGGGATACACTTCCGGCGGCGCATCCATCAGCAGTTTCTATAGCTCCGGATCGTTCCACGTAACCAGCTTCACCCTTCCCGCGGGAGGGTACACTGCCTACCGCATCGGTGCAGCGCCGATCGTCGTGCACATCAACCAGACCGATGGAACTGCGTTGGGCGCGGGCGCGGCAGGATTTGCTGACACGAGTATTACAAATATTGACAGCGCCAGCCTCGCGGGGTTCCTGGACGGAAGCCGATCAAGGACGCAGGATCTTCCGGGAGCGACCGGTTCGAGCCAAGGTGTCACGGTCCTCATCCGCGAGCCCCTTTCCGGCACATACAACACGATGGAACTTAACGTTTCGAACACGAGCGACAACCAGACCTCGATGGACGTGGGCGAGAACCAGACTGCGACGCAGCAGAATTGCGCCGGACCGTTGCCGAAATCGAACCCAATGGACATCGCGACCAAAGCCGGCGCTCGCACCCGCGTGATCGGCTCCAGTGAGATGGAGAACGTGATGTTCGGCACGGGCAGCGAAGCCGCTCTTCCGTTCCCCGCCGTTCTCGGCTGGTCCTCCTGGAGCGAGGCGAACTTCAAGAACGCATATTCAGGCAAAGCAAACTTCAATGCCGACGCCAGGTACCTTATGGTCGACGGCGTCGATCCGCTGCAAAGCACATTTACGGGCGGTGTCATTCCTACTGCGGGCAACGGCCTGCTTGCGGGCGTCACCATGTCCCACGTCATCGACGGCAGCTATCCAATATGGTCGTTTCTCCGCCTGGTGTGCGCGGGCAATGGCAGCAGCGCAGCCTGCACCGCCGCGGGCAACCTGGCCAAGTCGGCTCAGAACTATGTTGCGCTGGGCGCCTCAGCTGATGCCCTGCACCCGCCGGACTTTGTGCCGGTGGCCAGCTCGACGAGGGCCTGGAATTCGCAGGTCATTCGCTCGCACTTCATGCCTGCCGGTATCGGTTCTCCTTGTGGTCCGGTCGCCAACGGCACCGGTCCCAGGACAGGGCCTCACGCTGCACCCGAATGCGGAGGTGATGTGGGCGGCGTTGTCTACACGATTCAGGGCGACCTGGATTTTGAAACCGACTTCCAGAGCGGCATTGGCGTCAAGCAAGTAGGCGAAATCAACCGCCGCCGCTAAACGCAGCTTTCACCGGCAGCAAGCTGGACGTAATGAAAACTTCCTGACGGGCCCGGGCGGGGCGTTCAAGGAACGCGGTAGTAGCTGCTGTTGCGCCGGAATCGTATGTATTCCCTTGATCCGATTTCTCCAATGACATCCATGCACGACATCCATTGGACATTCTCGCTCTCCGCAAGCGCGCACACGCAATCCCGGAGATGATCGAAGTCCTCCGGGGCCAGGAAGGCGTGATGGGTAAGCAGTCCCACTGGTGATTCGAGATTCCATCGTGCGCGGAAGTTGAATGCGCGAAGGATTTTCCTGGTGAGCGCCTCAACCCCAATGAACGCGCCCCCGCTCTTCCAATCTGACGCGTCAATTTCTATGTTCACGTCCAATGTTGAATGGCGAATCAGACGCGCGGAGAGAGCAGCGTCCTGAGAGACGGCTAAATAACCGAGCGCCGGCAAGGATCTCAACAGCCAGGGAGAGCAGCCATGCCAAGGCGGCACAAAGACCGGAAGAAATGCGTTTCCGAATCTCGCTTCGAGCAGATCGCGCCCCTTGCGCAGCTCCGTCTTCACTTCGGAAACCGGTCGCCATTGCGGATACTCGCTAGGATTGGCCTTTACTCTGGACCAATTGGTATGCATCCACCCATGCTGCAGCACGTGCGTTCCGCGAACGCCGTCAATCACTCCGGGAAGTGTCGAGTCCATCAAACCTGGCACGACCGCAAGCGCAATCGGCGTACCCTGAGCGGCCTTCAGCAGCCTGCGCAACTTTAGAGAATCGCAGTGCGCGTCGTCGTCTCGCCACCACATTCGAAAGCGGTGTCCCCTGGCTCGCAATTCACGGAGTTTCTTACTGAACGCACCCAGTGCGTGGGTTGTGCTCCCGGGCGCAGAGATTACGTGATCGAGTTCGGGTCGCTGCATTGGAGAATAGATGGGCGGCATATTTGTATCGGGCCATCGCACGGAGGGCGGGAATTCTGCTTCGCTGCCTGACTGACTTGGGGATAGAAAACGATCGCTCGAGTTAAACCGAATGAGAGGGGAAGAATTTCCGCGGGCGTCGAGGTCATCCATTCAAATCGACGCGTTTTCGATTTTGAAGAGTGCGGATTCGGAATTCATCGGGCCGGGAAGCCGCAGACGCTGCATGCCTGCCGACCCATCAAGTTGGATGACGCTGAAAGAAGGCTGGCACTGCGACTCGAAGCATAACGCACTTTCCTTGTTCATGCCGAGTATAGCGCGACCTCTGCGCAAACCGCAGCCCACTACGCAACAAAAAATGGCCTAAAAGTCGATCCATGATTCTTGCGGGAGAATTCCTTGCAGACAGATATATCTGCACCTTCCGGCTAGTTAGAGAAGATACTCGGCGCCGGGGGGCGTTCATATTCAATGCGCTCATCAGATAGGCCCAATCGTACCCAATTATTCGCGTGCAGGGCTTTGTTTTCTCCGCAAAAAAGTTGAGATATTCGAAGTGATGGGCGACGCGATTTTCCATTTTGTTGCCCTCTATTCTTCTGGTATTAATGGTTCCCGAATTTAATGACGGCGCAATAATTGGTTGTTTTAGTGCGTGCTATTATCAGGCACCGTCTTAAGGAGTCCACCAGCGATCAACGCGCAGCGCTGACTTGTGGCTTCCTCGAAAAAACCTGCTTGACCCGTTGAAACCCACAGGCGCAAAACGTCATTAGCTTGGTGTTTTGCGCATTATCAGACTGGATCATGTCTTGTGCTGCGTCGGGGTGGAAGTATGCCCGGAGTTGCAACGGGACCGGAGCCAGCAAGAGATCAAATCGCGATTGAGGAGAAAATCATGAGGAGAAAGAACATTCTTCTTGCGGTCGGCATGGTGCTGCTGGCTGCGTCGCCTCTTTGTTTGCATGCCCAGTCCGGATGTACGGATTCACCTGAGGACCCGACTGCAGTTCTCGCTCTTTTGGGATCTGCTGCCGTGTTCGGTGAGTACATCCGGCGCCGCTTCCTGGCTGGCAGAGCAAGCCGAAGGGAAAACCAATAATCAACGATTCTGCCGGCACGCAGGAATGGCTTCGAATTCCTGAAGCCATGACAGCGTGTCGCGTTCACTCAAATCAGGGGCGTGAAGTCCTTTGTTTATCGTACGCAAGCGCCAACGCGAACTCGCGGATAGCCCGATTTTGGTTGAACAACGGGTATTTTTTGCCCGTTGTTCAACCTGCAAGAAGGCGGGACAACCATCGTGGAGCATGTCGGAGAGCCGCAGGTCAGCCTATCCAATCATGGGACGGAAGTGTCCCTCTTATACGAGGAGCTTCGTCCGTCGCTTGGTGCGTACTTATTCACCCTCGGCTTGATTGACCCAGAGGCAGAAGACCTGATTCAGGAAGGATTCTTCCGGCTGGTGCGTGTTCTCGCCGCTGAAATCAGGGTAAACAACCCTCGCGGCTGGCTGTTCCGGGTTGTTCATAACCTGGCCATGGACGTCTACAGAGACGCGGATCGAGACGGCGTGGTGATTGACGAGAGCCAACTGTGGATACAGCAGCAGCAGGTTGATCCGGACCCCAATCCCGAGCAGGCGTATTCACTGCGAGAACGATTGAAGCTCGTGAACGCTGCCGCTCTGAGTCTGACTTCTCAACAGCGGGACTGCCTTTTGCTTCGGGCTGAAGGCAGATCTTATCAGGATATCGGTTTGACACTCGGCATCAGCACGCAGCGCGTGGCCATTGTGGTTCGGAAGGGTTTAGAGCGCCTGGCCGTTCTCTGCCGAGTGACTGAATACAGGACCTGCGGTTGAACTGATTGGCTCGCGGTCGACAACTTCAAGGCAGAAACTGGTCCGGAACAGCACATTTAAAGGAAAGATCTGGAATCAAACGGGATGCTCAAGTTACTGGTTCGATGCCTGTGCACGAAGCCGCTGTACCTCTATGAAGATAGATTGGGCGCTTGTTCGCGTGCATGGAGAGGCCTGTTCCGTAACATGCGTGACCGGCAGGCAAGGCTAAGTGGGATTCCCTTCACAGACTTGTCCTACCTGCTCTCCGCGGTGGTGTTTGCCGCGGTCCTTTCAGGATGCTCAAGCAGTTCCACTGTGAAGGCGGGGCCGATCTCCATTACCGATCCAACTGGCGGCGCTTCTGGTCAGCTCAAGTCGCTATTCGCCGGGTCGTCAGTACAAGTGAACATGAGCCCTGTCGGCGACACAGCCGACGCCGGAGTGAACTGGACCGTTACGTGCGGCGGGAACCCAGTTACCGGGAGCGTAGTTGGCGGCGCGTGCGGCACATTTGTGCCGGCACACACCCCCGACGGGGTTGCCTCAGTATTTACAACTCCCGCGACCATACCGATCGGAAATTCAGTTACCATCACGGCCGCGGTTGCGGGCGACCCATCGGCGGTGAGCAGTATTACGATGCCTGTTGTTTCGCTACCGGTCTCGATCTCACTTGTCAATCCGCCAACCTCGGTCGTTCTAGGAGGGAAGGCGAACTTTCAAGTCAGGCTTCTGAACGGCAATGGCGGCGACAACATTACATGGACGGCAATGTGCGGCTCAAGCCCATGTGGATCATTCAGCTCAACGGTCACGGCAAATGGTCAAGCGGGGGTCTTTATTGCGCCAGCGTCCATGCCTGCAAGCGGAAACGTGATCGTCATAACGGCGGCGCTCGAAAACAACACAAGTGTTGCGGTAAGCACGAATCTGACAATTCTGCCGGTTTCGGTCAGCCTCACTCCAACCGTCTACAACCTCAAGACCGTGGGTACGACCAAGTTCACCGCGACAGTGACGAACGACACTGCGCTAAATAAGGGTGTGGACTGGACGGTGAGCTGCGCCGGCACTGACTGCGGTTCAATATCACCACAACACACGGCTAGCGGAACCCCCGCATCATTCACTGCTCCCCAGTCTGTTCCGAACGGCGGCACTGTCACCATTACAGCGGCGTCAACGACCCAGCCCACCGTATCGGCCACGGCTACAACCACGGTACTAACAAATCCACCCATCGCGGTGGCATTTACAGTTCCGCCGCCGTCGAGTGTCGCGGTAGGAGCGACGGCCAATCTTACGGCTAGCGTGACGTACGACGGGAAGCCGTCAAACGGAGTGAACTGGACGTGCGCTCCGGCTGGAAGTTGCGGGACCTTCGCACCCGCTTTTACACAAGGCAATGGAAGGATCTTTTACTCAGTCAACTCCACCTATACCGCACCTGCCACGGCTCCAGCGGGAGGCGTGGTAACGATTATTGCCTCCTCTGCCGCACCGCCGACAACGCCCTCGAATCCCGCCACGGCGACGACAACAATGGCGGTGGCGCCAACGATTGCAATTTCACAAGAGCCCCCTTCCGCGTTGACCGCGGGAACCTCAGCGCCGGTGAGCGCGACGGTCAAGAACGATCTTCCTCCCGGCGGCGTTACCTGGACGCTGAAGTGCAATAACACCGTGGCGGGGTGCGGTTGGATCGTGCCATATAAGACCGCGAGCGGGCAGACGGCCACATATACCGCGCCTCCCGTGGCGACACCGGGCACGGTGGTGACGCTCAGGGCTTTTCCGTCGGCCGACTTCAACGTCAGCGCTTTCGCATCGGCGATCAATATCACTCCTGCAACGGCGGCTTCAATATCATTTGTCGGCAACGTTCCCTCCCAGTTGCAGCCTGCCGCCACGGTGAATCTGGCAGCGGCGATAGGCAACGATTCCGCCAACTTCACCAACGAGGGCGTGGACTGGCAGGTATGCGGCAGCGGTTGCGGATATTTCATCGTCAAGCCGGCAACGCCAGCGATTCCGGCGACAGCGACGACGCCGTTTGTTCCGGCGGCTCCAGCGGTAACGGCGCCCTCGGTGCAGGGCTGGCCGAATGGGCTCCCGATCGCATACACCGCGCCCATTACGCCGCCTCAAGGCGGGACCGTAACGGTGACTGCGGCGGATCATGCCGACTCAACAACAAACACGCAATCGACCATCGCGATCACATCTGCCGGCACCGGGCCAGCGCTGAATGGAAGCGTGATGGCTGGTTCGCAACCCGTGGTTGGCGCCACCGTGCAGCTCTTCGCGGCGGGAACGGCTGGTTACGGTTCGGCGGCGCTTGCGCTGACCTCTCCGAACAGTACTTCTACTCCCGTGACTGATGGGAATGGCAAGTTCACTATTCCTGCCGGCTACGCGTGCGCAAGTTCGGGCCAGATCTACGTTATAGCGACGGGAGGCACTGTCGGCACAAACCAGCCGAACGCCGACCTGGCGATGATGACGGGCCTGGGGCCGTGCGGCAGCCTCAGCTCACAGAGCTTCGTTGTGAATGAAGCTACGACGGTGGCGTCGGTTTGGGCGCTGGCTCCCTTTGCCTCCAACGACGCGCTTACGGGGAAGAGCAGTTATCTCTATCTTGGCTCCAGCAGCAGCAACACGGCTGGACTGGCGGATGCGTTCTCCACGGTAAACAACCTGGTGGACATTTCGACAGGAACAGCGAGGTATTTTGTACCGGCCGGCAATGCCACGGCGCCGTTTGAGCAAATCAATACGCTGGCGGATATCCTGAACGCCTGCACGTCAACGTCGGGCGGAAGCGAAGGAGACGGGAGCCCCTGCGGCAATCTGCTGGCGGCGGCAGATCCTTTGAGTTACAACTATCTGTTTCAATCGACGGCTCCAGGAGACTCTCTCCAGGCGGCGTTCAATATTGCCCAGCATCCGAGGCAAGCCTTTGGATACAACATTGATGTCGGGTACCTTCAGGCTCCTCTTCTGTTTAACCTGGCGACTCCGACCGCGCCGTTTCAGCCGATTCTTCCTTCGGCGCCCAACGACTGGTCTCTCTCGCTGAACTTCACGGGAGGCGGAGGGCTATCTTCCACGAGCGCCGCCAATTTCTTTGCGATCGATGCCTCGGATGACCTATGGATAACAGACAGCAAAGCCGGCACGGTCATCGAGTGGAACGACCGGGGGACTCCAGTTTCGCCGTCCACGGGATTTGCCGCGGGCGGCGGACCCATGGCGATCGACTCCTCAGGGAACATCTGGATCTCAGGGAATGGCACGTTGACGGAGTTGACCGATCTTGGCGCCGCGTATCCCTGGAGCCCATACAAGGGCATCGCCGATGGCGGGACCGACATGGCCTTCGATGCAGTGGGCAATGTGTGGATCGGGAACGGCAGCGGCGTGGCCGAATTCAGCAATCTGGGCGCCGAACTGTCTCCGACTGGAGGATATGTCAACAGCGGGGTAACAGACATCGGGCCCATCGTTCTGGATAGCTCGGGCGATGTGTGGGTTCAGGGCACTACCCTGGCGGAATTGAGCGGATCGAGCGGGCAGTTGATCATCAATACTCTGCTGGGAGCGAGCGGCATTACGCAGATCGCCGCAGGCGGATCCGGCCACGTGTGGGTTCCCTTGCCGCAGAACTTTGGGTTCTGCGAGGTGACTCCCGCCAATACAACGCTGCTTTACACGGCGAATTGCCCCCCTGGCGGAGCTAGTGGGGGCGGGGCTTCGGTCGCGACGATCTACAACCCGCAAGGCATCGCAGTCGATGGATCGGGGTACGTGTGGATCGCGAATGCCGGCAGCACGTTGAATCAGATCTCGGCGAACGTGACCGAAGTTGATGGGAGCGATCTGAGCCAATACGCAGGCTATCAATCCGCCAGTCTTGGAAACGGTCCGGTTCACCTGGCGATCGATCGAGCGGGTAACGTGTGGGTTCTACTGGCGGGTGGATCGATGACTGAGTATGTGGGCATTGCCACTCCGGTGGTTACGCCCATCTCGCTTGGTGTGAAGAACGGCAAGCTGGGAGCGAAGCCATGAAGGAAGAGTGCCCGCAGTACGGTTCAAGGCGGTCAAATCCCGTTGCCCGGGGATAAGAAAAAAACATGAATTCCTCAATCCGAGTATTTGGGGACTGTATGAATTTGCATTCGCGTTGTTCCAGCCCGATGATTTCGACGCTGCTTCTCGCCGTGCTGCTGGGTGCGTGCGGTTGCTCGTCAAGCAGCTCAAGGCAGCCGCAGGTGGGACCGATTGGGTTCACCAATGCGATGGGCGCGAGTCAACCGACGGTTACAGCGCTGACGGCAGGCCAGGGCACCTATCTCGAGGTGACCATCGCAGATGACACCGCTCTGCTGGGCGCGAACTGGAGCGTGACGTGCGAGAGCGCCTTGCCGCCCGGGACGCCGTTGCCGCCCGGCCAGACGCAGGATACGTCGTGCGGCACTTATGCGCCGCAGCATACGATCAGCGGTCCGGTGCCGAGCTACGCAACAAGCGCCACAGGCTACGTCACCTTTTATACCGCCCCCGCAGCGCCGCCAAAGGGCGGCACCGTTACGCTCTATGCGACGTCGACTGCCGATCCGTCGCAGAACTCGACCGTGACACTCACCATCAACCCATAGCCGAGTTTTGCAAAACGGCGTTCAGGACAGTCAGCCTGGGACGCCGACATTCATTGCCACTGCGAGGAGCGGCTCAATGCGCGGCATTGCTTTTCACGATTGAGTTTCCCCGTTGTCACGTTGTTTCGGACGCTGATCAAAGGAGTCTCGATGAATCCGGTTGGAAGGATGCTCGGTGTATTGCTTCTTGGAATGTGCGTTGTCTCTGCACAGAACGGCGCAAGCCAGCAGCCGGCTGCAAAGGCAGTGAAGGCGCGGCCGAAATCGCAGCAACAGCGTCTGCTCGAAGAGATGAATGACAAGCTCAGTAAAGTCGATGAGCTGAGCCAGAAGTACGATGACCTCCAGCGACGTTTCGACACCTTGCAACAACAGCTGACGACGCGCGATGCGGAGTTGGAACAGGCGCGCAAGGATGTGTCTACTGCCCAGGCCGCGGCGGACGAATCGAAGCGCCAGACTGCAGACCTGCTTGCCGCAGTCGGGACGAACGGGGACGCAGTGAAAACACTCCAGACGGATGTGACGGCGCTGAAGACGACGTCGGGTTCGCTGACGTCCGCGGTTGCAGTCACAGAGAAAAGAACGCAGGAGCTCGAGAACCCCGACGCGATTCACTTCAAGGGGGTTGACCTGAAACCCGGCGGCTTCCTGGCGGGCGAAACCGTGAACAGGCAGCGCGGCGTCGCTGCCGACGTCAACACTCCGTTCAATTCGATTCCCTTCAGCGGGCAAACGTCGGCCGTGCTCACCGAGTTCAATGCCAGCGGCCGCCAGTCGCGTGTCTCATTGCTTGCCGAGGGCAAGCTGCCCAGCTCCGTGTTGCGCGGCTACTACGAAGCCGATTTTCTGTCGGCGGGGACCACTTCAAACAATAACCAGAGCAACAGCTATACCCTTCGTCAACGGCAATTGTGGGGCCAGGCTTCGTTGGCCAGCCGGTGGGATCTCACCGTTGGACAAATGTGGTCGCTTGCTACGGAGTACCGCCATGGCCTGGGGAACCTCTCGGAAGCAATCCCGCTTACGATTGACGCGCAATATAACGTCGGCTTTACGTGGGCGCGGCAGTATGGTTTCCGCGCGACAAAAGCGCTTGGAAACAAACTCTGGATTGGCGGTTCACTGGAAGGGGCGCAGACCCTGAACATCGGCGGGCACAACCTGCCCACGATTGCTTACCAGGCACCGGGCACGAGCGGCGGCTTGTACAATCCGACAGCGAACTACAGCTTCAACTATGCTCCCGACCTGCTTGCAAAGCTCGCATATGAGCCAAGCTGGGGCCATTTTGAGGTCTATGGCATCGGGCGTTTCTTCCGTTCCCGGGTATTTCCGAACGGCCCCGCGCCGCCCAATGCGCCTCAACCGCCAACGACGTCGGCGCTGGGGGCATACACCACGAAGACCGAAGGAGGTGGCGGCGGCATCAACGCGCGCGTGTCAGTCTTCGACCGGCGACTGGATTTTGCAATACATACTCTCGCCGGGGACGGAATCGGCCGCTACAGTTCCAGCACTCTGCCGGATGCAACAGCTCATCCGGATGGTTCGCTTGAATTGTTAACGGGCGGTTCCTTCCTGGGGTCGCTTGAGTATCATGCCGCGCCACGCTTCGATCTCTATGCCTACTACGGCGGGGAATTCGCCAAGCGAGCCTACTACAGCACCGGATACATCGACACCACAACAGGCCAGCCCATCCTGGGCGGCTATGGCGCTCCGACAAACAACGTTTCAGGATGCTACGTGGAAGTTCTGCCTTCCGGCGGATTGGCGAGCGGCCCGAGTTCCAGCACCTGCCAGGCGGACACGCGAAACATTCAGGAACCGACGTTTGGTTATTGGTTCCGGTTCTACAAGGGTACGCACGGCACATTCCAGCAGGGCATTCAGTATTCCTACGTGGTGCGGCATACATGGTTAGGGATCGGCCCAATCACCGGTCTTGGTTTCTCGCCCAAGGCGATCGAGAACATGTGGTTTACGTCGTTCCGCTACTACTTGCCGCAATAGGGACAACGTTGATGATGACGCGTGAAATCAATGCGAAGGTGAGGAGAGGAATGCTCACGTCGATTGCCCGAGGCGGGCTGCTACTGTGCCTGATCGTGTTGTCCGGCAGCATTTGCGCCTTCGGCCAGACGGCGCGTGTGTACGGAACTGTAACGGATCCGCAGGGGAACGCAATACTCGGGGCAAATGTCCAAGTGGTCAACCAGACCAGCGGGGAAATAAAGGCGGCAACGACGGACGATTCCGGGGCATACAACATTCCCTCACTGCCCCAGGGCAGCTACAAGATTGTCGTCGCGTGCACGGGGTTCACGGCCGTGAACAGCCAGGTGATTTCCCTGGCGAACGGTCAGGCGTACACCTTCAACACACAGCTAACTGTCGAGGGCGTTAAATCGGAAGTTACAGTCAATGCGGGAAGTAACGATGCGACTGTCGAACTGACCAATCCGACCCTCTCGACCACTTTGTCGGAACAGCAGGTGAAAGGCATCGGCCTGAATGGGCGCAACTTTTCACAATTGATGGCGCTGGCCCCGGGTGTAAGCGATCAGTCGGGCAAGGACGAAGGAAAAGTGGGCATTGCCGGCAGCGCCAAGTTCGTCGTCAACGGCGGGCGATCCGAATACAACACGTTCGAGGTTGACGGCAGCGATGTCCTGAACACAAGCATCAATGCAAGCCGCGGCCAGGGCCTGCCGCTGATGGTCTACCCAAGCATCGACGCCATCGAGGACATGAAGGTTCTCACCTCGAATTACAGCGCCATCTACGGGAAGAGCGCTTCGGGAAGCGTGCTCATCACGACGAAGTCGGGTACAGACAAGTTTCACGGCGACATCTATGGGTTCGTCCGCAACGAGGTATTCAATGCGCGCAACTATTTTGACCAGCCCGACCCGGTACCCCTCGGCTACCAAGGACCGTTGAAATACCGGACTCCGCTGTACCGACGGCTGGACTTCGGAGGGACCATAGGCGGTCCTTTCTTCATTCCTCACATTTACGACAGGAGCAAATCGAAGACCTTCTTCTTCTTTTCAGAAGAGATACGGCGCGAGAAGACGCCGGTGGACTATAACCAGGCCGTGCCGACGCAGGCGGAGAGGTCAGGGGACTTCAGCGACGTTTGCCCGACGGTGGTTCCCGGAGTGCCAGACACACTGAACCCCTCGAAGAACCCCGACTGCCCAAGAAATGGGAACATAGGGAACACCATACCGCAGCGGATCGTCACTCCAAGTTATACGAGCCAGGGCATCCTGAACACCGGGATTATCCCGGAACCCAATGCCGTGAGCGGTTGCAATACGACGAACCCGACGCCTTTCGATCGCTGCTATGTTGCGGCAGTTTCACCGCCGACGCACTGGCGAGAGGAACTGTTCCGCGTCGATCATGACCTGACCATGAGCGAGATTCTTGCGTTTCGCTATGTTCACGACGCGTGGGACACGGTAACCCTGACGCCGCAGTGGGGCATTATTCAGAACAGCTTCCCGACGGTAGAGAACAAGCTGAATGGCCCAGGTCAAGATATGGTGCTGACTCTCACGCAGTCGCTGCCGCACGGATTCCTGAATTCCATTGCCGCGGCGTACGTCGTTCAGCCCATCACGCTGGTTCCCCAGGCCGGTCCCGGTCTCAGTTCACTGAGCCGGCCGACCATACTGGATGATGCATCCCCGACCGTGACGATGAATCAGGCAAACGTCACGGACTCGGTCGCGATTGCCGGCGCGCCCTTGTGCAGCCTGGTAACCGGGCAGACACAAACTATCGGAAATCATACGCAAACCCTGACAGAATGCCCGATGGGCTATATCTTCAACAACGGCTTTGGCGGGAATAAGATGCCGGGGTTGGTCTTTCAAGGGACGAATGGAGCCTACGGCGGCCATGGGTTTGCGGCCGATACAGGATACGCGCCCTGGAACCAGGCCAACCCAACCTACACACTCCGAGACGATGCAATCAAGACGTTGGGGAAACACTCGCTGCAATTCGGCGCGGAGGGCACTTACGTTCAGCAGAATGAATTAAGCGCCGTGAGCGGCGCCAACTCAGGCGATGTGCAGGGCTTGCTCAACTTCAGCAATCAGCAGTCAAGGTTTACCTCCGGAAATGCATTTGCGGATTTTCTGGCCGGGCCAGGCGTCCAGCCGCTGAACCCGCAGACCGGAGCCCTCGTGATTGGACTCACGCAGACGGGAATCAAGAGCTACACGCAGGACAGCGGGCAGGGAAAGTACTACATACGTTACAAGGCGGCGGACTTGTATGCCCAGGATGACTGGCGGATTCTGCCTCGTTTGACATTGAATATCGGATTCCGCGCGAGCTTCTTTGGCGCCTGGTACAACCCGGAAAAGACCGCTTATAACTGGAGGCCTGAAGTTTATAACCCATCTCTGGGCCAGTCGATTCAGGTTGACGCAAACTATGGATACCTCGTGAGGAACACCACCGGGATGCCCGTTCCGCTCGACCTGAACAATCTCGATCCGGTTATTACTAACGGCCTGGTGCAATGCGGCTCGAACGGCGTGCCCTCAAGCTGCATGTCCAATTCGCTCTTCCACCCCTCGCCGCGGTTCGGGTTCTCGTGGGATCCATTTGGAGACGGCAAGACTGCGATTCGCGGCGGCTACGGCATTTTCTGGGAACACGGCACGGGCTATGAAGCCAATGTCGGCTCATTGATCGGGGGCGCGCCGCTCATCCTGAGCGAGACACAATCGAATGTGCCCAGGGCTCCAGCTGAAGGCAGCGCCGCGAACGGAACCGTAGGCGCTTACAACACGATTGGTTTTACGTGCCAGCAGGGAATGACACAATGCGGCACCGTGCCTACTTTTTCAGGAGGCACATCGTTCCCGCTGAATGTCACTTCGATTCCGACGAAGGCGGTCTATTCCTATACCCAGCAGTGGAGTTTCGGGATACAGCGGGAACTCAGAAAGAATCTGATCATGCAGGCGGCTTATGTGGGCACGAAGGGCACACATCTCACCGCGGTGCAGGATCTCAATCAGCTGTCTCCTCTTAGTTCCGATTTGAATCCGTTTCTGCCGGGTCAGCCGATCACCGCATCCGTTTGCTCGAGCGGAGCGAACTACGGGTACTTTTCGACTTCGGGAGCTAACCCGACTAATCCGCCTCCGCCCGGCGGTATCGGCAGTTCGCCGGTTATCGGACCGCTTTCCCCGGGATACCAGAACATGGTCGTGGCGTGCACGGGCAACGTCGGATTCTCGGTCTCGGGCGGCACAATACTGGGAATCAGCGCCGACAATGTACGTCCCCATCCGGGGTTCAGCAATATCATCGCGATCAACAACGTCGCCGATTCCTCGTACCACGCACTTCAGGCCACGCTTCGGCAAACCACAGGAGCGCTGACGCTCGGCGCATCCTACACATACAGTCATTCGCTCGACGATTCGTCGGACCGGGCTTCGGCGAACTTTGCGAACTCGCTCGATATCCACTCCAACCACGCCAGTTCGGATTTCGATCAACGGCATCTATTCAATGTCAACTATATCTATAACCTTCCCTTTCTCAAGCTGCTCGGAGGGTTCGTTCACCTGGTGGGTAGTGGGAGCGACTCGCCTGGCGACTCCTCCTGGTCTCCCGCCGCCGCAGCCAAGACATTGCTTGATGGGTGGCAACTCAGCGGGATCACCGTCTTCGACACGGGAACACCGTTCAGCGTTGTCAATATCGGCAGCGGCGACGGTACGGGCACCTCCGACAACGCCGGCGTGGGAGATGGCCTTGGTGTCGGCTCTTATGCGGATATCATGCCGGGGGCCAGCGCGCACGGGCAAAAGCCATATGTGCCGATCGGCGGCCAGAATATAGGCCCGCTGCTCCTGAATCCCGGAGGTTTTACCGCGCCGCGTGGATTAACCTTTGGAAACTCGGGGCGCAATTACCTCCGCAATCCGTCGCGCACTAATTTCAACATGGCTTTGCTCAAGCATTTCAAGCCCTTTGGAGAGAACCCCGTTTTCGAGTTTCGCGCCGAGGCCTTCAACATCTTCAATCACACGCAATTCCGGATTTTCGATCCGGCGCACCCAGGAAACAGCGGCAACAACGTCGTTAACTGTTACGGCGACATCACGACTCAATACTCTGCCGGAGCGTCGGGCTGCCTGACCGGCAACTCCTTTCTGCATCCAGTGGACGCGCACGATCCCCGCATCCTGCAATTGGCTTTGAAGATGGCATTTTAGGAGAAGTTATGAGGTTTGCTGAGAGAGCTGCGGGCGGAGGCAAGCTGCAAAAGGCTGCCCAGCAGACGACGGTGCTTTTGGGATTTTTGGTTCTGGCGATGCTCGTGTCGGGATGCAATGGATTGCCGAAGACCGCGGCAACGCCTTCCCCTTCAACACAGCCGAGCCCGAGGGACTACATGGCTCCGTATGTGATCGGAGACACCACGCCAGGCTTTTCCGTCTCTCAATACCAGTTTGACGACACGGCCCAGACCTTCTCCAAGTCGACGTATCTTCTCAACCCTTCATTCGGGCAACAAGGCGCGCAGATTTACCTTTCAGGAGCAACGAATTCGGCGACGGGCGGTATGCTCTCGCTCGAGCTCGAGTTCAGCAACTCAGGGCAGGGAAACACCAAGACCTACAACCCGCCGCAGCCGGGCAGCTGGGCGATCGAATTGCCCAACCAGGCCGGCGGACTGGTTCAGATGAATGGGCAGCCGGTAGAGCCCATCGTCGCGGCAACGAGTTGCCCGGACTACAAAACATCTCAGACGTATCAATTTGTCACCATTCCCGCTTCGATGCTTATCGGGGGAGCGGTACCGCAACCGTACACCTGGGATCCTACCCAGGAAACGGTCTATGGCAGCGTAGACATCACCGGCAGCGGCAGCAAAATCACCTTCAGCAACATTCACCAGTACGCTATGCCCGCGGCACCAGGGGGGCCTCCTGTTCCGCCAACGACCGCCGCGGTTTCGCCCCAGACCGGAACTTGTTCGGCGGGATATTACGGGAACACGACGGTTGTTCCCGGCGACTTGACGGTCACGAATCCAGGACCCAACAGCGATGCGCCGCCTGTAGCCCTTGTTGGAATCGGGCCGACAGGCTTGTTGATCGAGAGCAACGCCGCCAATGGAGAAATCGCGGATGTTCCGTTCTATCAAAACTTACTCGGGGCCGGTACGGGCGCAATCGGCCTTCCCAAGCCGTCGAGTGCGATTGCCACTTCTTCGCTGGTGAGCGCTCAGTATCTCGGCTTTTTTTATGGAAGCGGCGACGGCAACAACGACTGGTCGTCGTACATCGCCTCTTTCGGGTTCAACACTTTGCCGGCGAGTTGCAATTCGGTGGCAGCGCCAAGCAGCACCCTGATTTACGGCGGCGAATTTCCGGGCAACAATCCAGCTACAACCGCCAACTGCGATATCGCAGTCGATCTTGGCGCACAGGATCCACAGAATGCCGGTCTCTATCCGGCAGCGACGATCCATATGGGTCAGTTTTTCAAGGGAAATCAGCTGGTCACCAACTATACGGTTCCGGCGGTTGCCATTGCGGGTCAACTCGGCAGCAAGAACGCAATTTTTGTGCTGGGTGTCGACACCACGGGTATACCCAATCAAGCGTGGGGAATCTATCTTCTCCAGTCCAACTAATCCGCTAACTGCCTGACAATTTATTACGACGTGCCGAATGACCATGAAAGCGCGCACCGTGCATTACGTTCGCAGTGGAAAAAGCGCTCGCAGTTTTAATCGCAGTTTGATGTGGCCGTGTTCATAGAGTTGTACAGTTCGACCATCCTTATTTTGGCTCGTGGTTCTCTCCCGAAAGTAGAGCGAGAACGTTCTGAGCATCGGCAGGTCGCAAGTCTCCTCCGTATCACCTTTCTTGAATTCACAGAGAAAATCTAAGCGAGGGCATTGATGAGGCTGTGTCTTGACCGTCGTCCTTGTGCAGTTGTGCGGCAGCTCGGCTCCGCGGCGTAACTCGCCGTCTCCGGCCGTATGGAAACACCCAAAAACAACCCTGATATTGCGGAAAATTGAGGAGATTTCTATGTCACGCAATGGAAAAGGAAATTCATCGGCCTGCGGCGGAGCTCTCAGCCGCCGAAATACGCTGGCAGGCCTGGCGATCGTTCTTGGCGCCTCCGGGATGTTGATGGTTAGCGGTTGCGGCGTCAAGAACGGAATGAACCTAGGTGGCCCGCCGATCGAGTCGGAAGGCGTCACCATCAGCGGCACCGTGCACGGAGGCCAGCAGCCGGTCTCAGGCGCGACCGTTTTCATCCTGGCCAATAGCCCGAGCGGCTACGGCACAGCACCCACAACCCTCCTGACGACCACCACGGACGCCGGTGGATCATTCAGCTTTCCGATCGCAGGCACCTGCTCCACGGTTGGCCCTGCGCCGCACGCCGCGCAACCGAACGACCAGCTCATCATCATGTCCGTGGGCGGCAATCCGGGAAACAGCGGTGGAACAGTCAATCCGAATCTTGTGCTGATCTCCGCCATCGGTTCCTGCTCGAGCCTCAGCGGCGCGAGCTTCTTCCAGGTTAACGAAGTCACGACAGTTGCTTCGGCATATGCGCTGGCTGGATTCCTTACCTACAGCGGCGCGGTCGACACGCCTCCGTCGTCGTCGGTTACCGCGGGCACGATTCCCTTCTTCGGCATTCCCACCAGCGGCGGCTCATGCACCTCAGCCGCGCACTGGACGAGCACGGGCGCCAACACCTGCAACTACGTTGGCTTGAGCAATGCCGCACGCACGGTTCAGACGCTGGTAAACGTCGGCACTGGCCTGCCTCCGGCCAACTCCAAGGTTGCGTCGTATACAGCGGCAGGAATCACGGCGGGCAACGACAGCTATGTGCCCTCGTCGCGCATCAATACGCTGGCCAACATCCTGTCGTCGTGCGTGAACTCGACGGGCGGCGCGGCGTCAGATGGCGGCACCACCAACTGCGGTACGCTCTTCATCGCTACAACTCCCACGACGATCGCAACGCCCGTAGCTCCCACGGACACGCTGCAAGCTATTCTGAACGTGGCCCAGTCCCCGTTCCTGGCAACTGCCGCCAACACCTCTTTCTTTGGTCTCGCCAGCAAGAATGCGCCCTTCAACACCCCGGCAGGGTTGACCTCCAAGCCGAATGACTGGGCCCTGGCCGTTGGGTATACGTCCGGCGGCGCGACCAATATCAATGCCGGCGACGCAGGAACTATCATTCCCTCGGGCGCCACCCAAGCAACCATCCTTGAGGGTCTGGCAATTGACCAGCAAGGGAATGTCTGGGCGACTAGCACGGCGGATCAAACCGGCAGCGCCAACGGCGGTAACGGCGGCATCGTCGGCCTCACCAACCAGGGCACGCCGATTTCGCCCAACGCAACTGCCGCCAATTTTGGCGCCTTTCAAACCAACTCGTTCTTCCCGTTTTCCGATCCTGCGGTCGATGAGTCCGGCAACATCTACTTCGGGAACGCCGCCGATAACAGCATCGCCGCGATCAGCCCAAGCGGAGGGAGTGTGCTGAGTAACGTCGTGGTCGATCCCGCGATTGACGGCAACGGCTACACCGCGATCGCTGTGGACCAGAGCGACCACCTCTTTGTTTCCGGCCTGGGTTCCGGGGGCAACATGTCCTTTGGCGAGTACACCGGCTCCACGGAGGTGTGGTCCAACACCACCGCCGGCACCAGCGCTACCATCGCGGGTGGATTCAGCGGCGCCTCTCTCGATGCCAGCGGCCATGTGTGGTTCTCGACCGCCTCACTGGACCAGGAATTGACCGCATCGACGGGCGCCCTTGTCAAGACGTGGGGTTTACCAAACGAGGGCAACCTGGCGGTTGACTCCACCGGCAACGTGTACGGCTGCAACACGGGCTCGGTCTACAAAGACAGCGGCTCGGCGTCTTCGATTTATAACCAAACCGGCGGGTGCTACACCAGCACGAACTTCGCTCCGGTCGCAATCGACGGACTCGGCAACCTCTGGATGCCGGTTCTCGGCACGGCTGAGAGCCCCGGCAGCGGCGCGGGCCATCTGGACGAAGTGGCCACCACGGGCACAAACGCGGGCAAGACTATCTCTCCGGCCACCTTTGGCTACCAGGGAATCGGCGTACCGGGTTCCTTTGGAGGCTCCGATGGTGAGGGAGCCGTTTACCTGGTCGGACAAGGCCCTTATGGCACCAACGCCGCGATTAACGGAACCGCCATTGACGGATCGGGAAACGTCTGGGTGCTGAATGGCCAGCCCGATCAAAACGCGGCAAGCCACCAGTTCATCGAGTTTATCGGCATCGCCGCCCCGGCGGTTACGCCGAAGGCGCTCGCGGCGCAGTTCAACACATTCTCCACATTGCCGTAAACGCAACCATTTCGAGTCAGCTCCTCCGGGACGGCGCCCAGCATGGTTTGTATTGTCTGAGCGCCGCGCCCCACGGTAAAACCGCGCGGGTTTCACAATTGCGGCCCGCCCTAAAGCATGGAGCGGAGTTTGTATGAACCACTTGTTGAGAACCATCATCATCCTTGCCGCCGCGCAAATTGGCGTGGTGACTGGCACTAGCGCGCAAACCTGGCCCTTCAACGGAGCCGGCTCGTCCGCCCTCTATCTCGAAGGCGGTGAGGCGGCAGCAGCCCAGCTCGGCGCCGTGGCGAATTCAGGAGCCGCGACCGGAGATACATTCCAGTGCCTGTGGACGGCCAAGAGCGGTGCAGCCACAGGTTTGTCCGCGAAAGATGGCACGACCACCGTGACTGAGAACGGGCAATCCTGGGTGGCGTGGCAGATCGATACCACCAGCACAGTTACCGACTGCTCGACCCCCGGCACCAACTTTACGGTCTACACCTACGAACAGACCGACTCTGTCGTGGGCAACCGCCTACTGTTCAATAATTCCACCATTACGCTGGGCACGCCGGGGGCGACCGCGACGTTGGCCTATACTGCGGCCTGCTCGCCTACCGGGTGGGATTCTACAGCGAATCCCAACGCGCCCGTCGAGACGTGCAACCTTCCTGCCGCAATCACGACTCTTTTGCAGGGGGGCTCGGCAATGACCGTGGCCGGAACGGACATCCGTCCGGAGGACGCGGCATTTGCCACGTTGCGCGCCGGCGGCACGGGTTGCAACGCCTCAATTAACGGAACTCAGTACCTCGGGATGGGGTATCCTTTCAACTCTTCGACGACCACATCGCAAATCGCCAGCGCATTTGGCGGCAGCCCCTTCAACGTAACCAATTTCACCCTTCCCGCCAGCTACCAGGTCTTCCGCGTGGGCGCCGCGCCCATCGTGGTCCACATCAACCAGACTGACGGAACGGCCGCAGCCGTTGGCGCAGCCGGCTTTGCCGACACGGGCATCACCAACATCACAAGCGGAATCCTGGCAGACATCCTTGATGGAACCTACGCCAGGACAGGGGATGTTCCGGGAGCGACCGGCACCACAGAGGGCATCACCGTCCTCCTCCGTGAGCCCCTTTCGGGCACGTACAACACCATGGAGTACAACGTCCCCAATAATCTTGAGAATCAGACGTCGATCGACGTGGGCCTGACGCAGCAAACAGCCCAGAAAAACTGCACTGGAACCGCTGTGAAAAACAACCCGCAGAACCAGGCGACCAAGACCGCGAATGGACATGCAGGTGCCCGCATGCGCGTCATCGGCACCGGCGAGATGGAAAACGTGATCTTCGGGACCGGGACCGAGAGCCCGCGTCCCGCCGGCCCAATCCTCGGATGGTCCTTCTGGAGCAAGCCGAACTTCCAGAACGCGTACGCTTCTGCCCTTGCGGGCTATACCAACCACGTCGCCAGGTACCTGCAGGTGGACGGCGTCGACCCGCTGCAAACCAGCTATACGGGCGGCACCATTCCCACCACGGGCAACGGGCTGTTGACAAGCGTTACCTTTGCGCACGTGATCGACGGCAGCTATCCCATCTGGTCGTTCCTGCGCTTGGTCTGCGCCGGCGCCGCGACCACTCCCGGCTGCGTAGCCGCGAGTGGCGTGGCCTCGAGGGCCCAAAACTATGTTGCCCTAGGCTCCTCTGTGGACACCCTGCACCCGCCGGATTTTGTGCCGGTGGCCAGCACCGTCAACACGTCCTGGAACTCGCTGGCTGTCCGCTCGCACTTCACGCCTCCCGGCACCGCGGTCCCCTGCACCCCCATAGCCAATGGCACCGGTCCTACGACGGGTTCTCACGCCGCGCCCGAGTGCGGTGGCGACGTGGGCGGCGTCGTGTATACCATCGCGGGCGACGTCGACTTTGAGATCGACTTCCAGAGCGGCCTCAACGTGAAGCAAGCCGGCCAGGTCAACCGTCGCCGTTAAACCGCAACCCAACTCGTGCTGCTCAACCCGGGCAGATCTCTCCGGGCAGGCCGCGCTAACCAGCGCGGCCCTGCTCGGTGAGGAATAGATTCATAGGGCCCATCCCCCAAATCCATGATGTTTACTCGAGAGATCATTATGAACCGCAAATTCTTCCAGGTTCCGGCGCTCCTGATCCTGCTGGCGGGCGCCGCTTCGCTTTCAGCACAACAGTCAGCACCATCCGCAGTGAACAAACCGGCTCAACCAAAAGAAGACTGGTCCGCGCTTCCGATCGCAAGCAGCGGACTGGATGTCTCGCGCATGCAAGTGTCTCAAATCGCCAGATGGGACAAAGAGGAGTACACGGAGGAGTTGCTGCGCGCCCAATGGCGCCCCAACGACCCAATCGATTTGTACGTAGTTCTTCCCAAGAGCACGGAAAAGGTACCGGCGATCCTTTACCTCTACGATTTTTCCAACGACACGGAGCGCTTCCGCAACGAGAGCTGGTGCAGGCGCATGACCCGAGGCGGCTTTGCCGCGGTCGGCTTTGTGTCGGCAGTGAGCGCGGATCGTATTCACGCGCCTCGCCCGATGAAGTCCTGGTTCGTCGGCGAACTTCAGGAAGGGCTGGGAACCACGACGCACGACGTGCAGATGATTCTGAACTACCTTGCACAGCGCGGAGATATCGACATGAGCCGCATCGGCATGTTCGGGCAGGGATCCGGGGCTTCCATAGCGGTGCTCGCTGCCGCGGCCGATCCGCGCATCACGACGCTCGACCTCTTCGACCTCTGGGGAGACTGGCCGGAGTGGCTGAAGCAGTCCCCGATCATTCCGCAGGAGCAGCGCGCGAACTATGTCACTCCGCAATTTCTCGACAAGGTCGCAAAGCTTGATCCAGTGAAATATTTGCCGCAGCTGGAATCGCGGAAGGTGCGCATCGAGTACGTTGTCGACGATGCGAACATGCCGTCTTCGGTGCGCAGCGCGCTGCTCACGGCAGCTCCGAAGAACGCCAATATTCTCCGATACAACGACGAGGCTGAACACATTGATGAGTGGCACGCGAATGGGTTATCCGGCTGGATCAAAGGTCAGTTGAAGCCCAGTTGGTCGGAACCGCCGATCGATTCGCCCGCACCGGGGCAAGCGAGTGAACAGCGCTGAGTTTATTTCAATCTGGCTGATAGGATATTGGGCCACGTAACAGCAGTCGAAACGCCGGCGATGGGTTCGGGCGGTAGCTTCGCGAGAAGAGACAGCAGGGAACTCTTGGAGAGGCAGCTGGACGGGCTTGGAATTTTCCTTGCTGCTTTGCTCACCGGGAAGGATCGGAAAAAATGAAGCTCCATCATCTCTATCTGCTGTTACCACTCAGCGTCGCCATCGCCGGCTGCGGATCTTCGGGGAATACCAGCATGACCGGTACGGGTTCGGGTCCGGGTACGCAGAGTGCGGCCATCGCAGGTAACGTGCACGGGGGCGAGCAGCCGGTATCCGGAGCCAAAGTGTATTTGTATGCCGCAGGCACGAGCGGATATGCCTCCCCGCCAACGTCGCTCTTGTCGGGCGCCGGCTACGTGACTACAGATATCAACGGCGAGTTCGCGATCACAGGGGACTACACTTGCCCCGCCGCGCCAGGTGATCAGGTATATCTGTTTGCTGTCGGCGGCAATCCCGGAAATGTCGGCGGGCAAGTCAATCCAAATCTCGCGATGATAGCGGCGCTCGGACCTTGCGGGAAGCTCACTAATTCGACTTTTATTGTCGTTAACGAGGTAAGCACTGCGGCGGCGGCCTATGCGCTTGGGCCGTTCATGGGCTATTCGGTAAGCAATCCGACGGCGGGAACTGCAATCAACGTTGGTATTCCCACGGGGGGGGCTTCCTGTAACTCCGCAGGGAACTGGACGAGCACGGGCGCGAATACCTGCGATTACATCGGCTTGAAGAACGCTTTCGGAATGGTGAACGAACTCGTGATTCTCGGTACCGGCCACGCAATATCCGGTACAGCGACGATGGTCATGCCTCAGTCGCGGCTGAACACACTCAGCAATATTCTGGCCGCCTGCGTTAATTCGACGGGGGGCAGTGCGCACGATGGCCAAGGGGGCCATGGCGCCGACAGCAATTGCGGCACGCTTTTTGACGACACTACGCCAAGTTCAACAGGAGTTGCCCCAACCGACACCTTGCAGGCCATCTTCAACCTGGCGCGGACCCCCGGGCCTTCGACCACGATCAGTAACAGCCTGCTCGGTCTGTCGCCGCTGACGGCCCCGTTTCAGCCTTCGCTTTCGGCTGCGCCGAATGACTGGACGTTGCCTATCACGCTGAGCGGCGGCGGCCTCAATGGGCCCACCGCGCTCGGCATCGACTCTGCGGGGAACGCGTGGGTGGTGAGTTATAACAGCGCGCTTTCCGCGTTCACCCCTGCCGGCGTGGCGCTATTTCCGTCGGGCATCACCGGCGATGGCTTGAACGAATCCTATGGACTTACCGTCGATGGGAGTAACAATGTGTGGGTCTCGAACCAGGAGGTGACCGGTTACCATCTGGGGACCATAGCGGAGTTTAATAACAGCGGCAACCTCCTGTCTGGCTCGGGTTACACCGTGGGCGGCGTCTACTATCCGCAAGCACTGGCTGCCGATACCGACGGCTCGATCTGGGTGGCGAATTACGGGGATTCATCCATTTCCCATCTGACGAGCGGCGGAGGCGCTGTGGCGGGCGAGGGCAGTGGCGGCTATACGTCGGCGTCCATCGAGTATCCCGATGCAATTGCCGTGGACGGAAGCCATAACGTCTGGGTGGCAAGCGAGACCACCTCGACGATCACCAAAGTCTCCGCCAGCGGAACGCAATTCACGCCGGTCACGTGTTGCGATGAAGCCGCGGGACTGGCAATTGATAGTCGCGGCAACGTATGGTCAGCTAACTATCACAACAGCACCGTGAGCGAGGTGTCGAGCAGCGGGGCGGTCATTTCCTCGGGCTACACCGGCGGTGGATTAAACTCTCCGGGCGGAATCGCCGTGGATGGCAGCGGCACTGTGTGGGTCGCGAACTATCATGGAAACTCTCTCACAGAGTTGGCCGGCGCTGGTAGCGCGACGCCCGGTATGGCCCTTTCTCCACCTGCAGGCTTCGGGGCCGATGTGAATATGACAGAGCCCTACGCGGTTTCGATCGATGCCAGCGGGAATGTCTGGATTTCAAACTTCTACGTTGGGACTGTCACGGAATTCGTTGGTCTTGCCACTCCCGTGAAAACGCCCGCTATCGGCCCTGCGATTATTCCATAGGAAGGACTTCAGCATGAAACTGGGGAACGAAGCAACGATCGAGGCAACCATTCCATTGAGTGGCACACTCGACGCCGAATCAGGACCAACTGAGCGCCAGCGGTCGGATAACTCATGCTGGACGCTCCCATTGGTGTGGTCAGGCGTGGCTGTTACAGCCGCCGTTGGCTGCATCGGCTTCTACAGAGAGATATTCTTACTGTGGACGGTCTGGACTTCTGATTCGTTGCGTTCGATCGGGATTTTGATTCCTCCACTCAGCATCCTGCTGACACTGCGGGTGTGGAAACAACTCGGATGGGAGCGAAAGGGCTCCTGGTGGGGTTTTGCGCTGATCGGGCTCGCGTTTGGAATGAGCGCTCTCCGGCAATTTCTCCTTGTAAATTGGAATGTCGGCACGGCCTCAGTATCCTTGTTGCCGGCGTCCTCACCACTGTTCTTTTATTGGACTGGCATCATCGTACTTTTTGCCGGATGGCGGGTGGGGCGCCAGGCTGCTTTCCCCCTTGTGCTCATGCTGTTGGCAACGACAGTACCCTCCAGTGTGAATGTTATCGACCTTCAACTCCAGAGCGTTTCCGCCCATGTGGCGCGCGGCTTCGCAACTCTCATCGGGTTCAGGCCGACTACCCCCGCATTACGGCTCATGTTCTCGCCGGACTTCGGCATGTTTATCGCTCCGGGCTGTGATGGAATCCGCGGCGCTGTCACGATGGGATATATCGCACTGATTCTCGGTTATCTCAAACGCGTTTCTCTGCGGCGATGGATTCTGTATGTTTCGGGTGCGGTTCTGCTGGGCTACGTGTTCAACTTCGCGCGCCTCTGCCTCCTCGTGATCTACTATAAGATCGCGCTAGGGCATTCATCGCTGGAACAAGTGGCCAAGCAGGCTGACTATGTAATCGGCTCGAGCCTGTTCCTGATTGCCACGGTGCTCTTTCTGCGCGTCGCGCGACTGAAAGACGATAAGAAAGACATCCAAGCACCATTTGGAAATGCGCCAACAACGGACTTGGCGGGTATGTGGAGTCTCGTTGGCAAAGGGGCGGCATTCGCAGTCGCGGTGACACTCGTTGCCTCGGTTCAGGCACAAGGTCTCAAAACGCTTTGGGCAGACCGCAATCCGCTGAGGTGGTCGCCGGATCTGGTGCCCAAGCAAGTTGGCGACTTCATTCTCAGCCGGACCTGGTACGAGCAGGTGGCCGGAATCCCGGTGATGGAAACCGCGGCCTATTCAGCGCCTGGATCGAGCGAAATTACGCTTGGGATCTGGGTAGGGCACGATCCCTATCCGCACAATTCGCAGAATTGCTGGATGGCACGTGGATTGTCGGCGGGGGAGCGCGCGCTTATCGCCCTACCGACCGCCTACGGCCAGAACGTGCCGTTTGATATCAGCTTTTACAACGATGGAGCTACTCAAACGGTTGTCGCGACCGCCCTGTGCAGCCCAAGATCCTGCCGGCAGTATCCGATCAGAGATGACAACAAACTCGTAGTCCTCCTCCTGACTCGACCGAACACGGCGACAGTTCCGGGGGAAGGAGGACATCCGGTTGCGATTATTGTTCGGATCGATACTCCTGTTAAAAACGCTTCCGAATCCGCGGCGTATCAAGACATGAGCGCAGAGCTGCGGAGATTCGTGAGCGGGCTCGATCTGAGCCAGTTGAGCAAGGCGTTTCAGTAGAGGGCGGAGCAACGCTTCCGCAAAAGATGGACGTGGGGTTTACAAAACGGCGCGCCACGGAGGCGATACGGATCAAAGTGAGGCATTGGAGCATACAGAAACGCGCGAAAGCCGGCCTCTAGCTCTGCGAGAGACCTGAAGCCAGACGGTATCGCTCGCTGCATCCACAAATCAGAGGGACTCCCCGTTATGAACTTACCGCAATTCCTTACTCGAACTGCAGTACTGTCCCTGGCGGTATTCATGGCGACTTCTGCAGCACCGGCCGCACAACTCTCTTCCGGCGCTCGCACGGCGATTCCGCACGATGTTCAACAGTTGGTTGTCATCGATTACAGGGCAATGCAGAATTCCGCAATCGCGATGAATTTGCGCGGCAGCGTCATGCCACCGGAACTCCAGCAGTTCGAGAAAGCGCTGACCGAATCCGGCTTCAATGAAAGCCATAATGTGAACGAACTGGCGTTCGCGACATTCCGGCTTGGGAGTTCCAGCGAGAGTTACGAAACGGTCGGCATCGCCCAGGGTCAGTTACCTACGCAGGAGATTCTGGATGGCTTCCGCAAAAAGAAGGTAAAGGTCACCGCCGTCCGGGATAGTCAAGTCTATCCCCTGGCCCACACGAGCATGGTCTTGTCTTTTATTGACCCTTCCACCATGGTCTTCGGCAGTCCCGACGCCGTCCGGAGAGCTCTGGATGCTCACGATGGGACCGGAGCCAGCATCCTGACGAACGAACCCCTGATGGATGCCATGAAGTCCGTCGATACCGAACCTCTTTGGAGCATTCTCGACCCGGCGGGGACTCGTACGATGATGAAGCAGGTGTTGGGCCAGGCTGGACCCGTCACCGATTTCGAGTCGGTCCGAAGCCGCCTCCTGGTTTCCAGTTATGGCATGAATTTTCAGCACGGAGTCGAATTCAATCTGACAGTCTCCACGGGCGATCCCTTTGCCGCCGCTACGATTTCAGGCCTACTTAACGCAGCGGTCGTTGTTCGCAAGATGAGCGGCTCCGATGAGGAGAAACAAGCACTGGGAGCAACCTCCATCGATTCGGATTCTGGACGGCTCTCCGTTCACTTCGCCGCGTCCGATGAGGATTTCAAAGCTTTGCTGCGTTCCTCACTCTTTCAGGGCATGCTCGCCTGAGACTGTGGAATGAATCATGTTGGCTGAGCGAGCGGGATCGATTCCCGATCGTAACGGTGTCTTTTTCCGTTGATGAGCCTCTCAAAATCTCATTCAGTGCACTTCAGCATGCCATTCGCAAGGAGCGATTTATGAAACAGGGTTCTTGGCAGGTTCTCCAGGTCCGCTCGAATTTCGAGAAACGTGTGGCGAAACACCTCGCTGTCCGTGCTGTAGAGCACTACCTGCCGCTCTATCGGGAAAGAGTGAGATGGACGGATCGAACAGTGATAGCAGAACGCCCGCTCTTCTCCGGGTATGTGTTCGCCCGATATTTACGGGAAACCAGAGTCACGGTTTTGAGCATTCCCGGTCTGGTGCGTTCGCTGGGCGATGACGATCCGAATCTGATCAACAGTTCTGAAATCGATAGGATTCGAATTGGCCTGTCTACCGGCCTCCTGATACGGCCTCACCCGCACATTTCCGTGGGGACGAGAGTTCGTGTGCGAAACGGCGTGTTTGAGGGCGTCGAGGGGCTGGTCACGGAGCTTCGCCAGCAAAGCAAGGTCATCCTCGCGCTTACCCAACTCCAGAGGTGCTTCTCGCTGGAAATCGAGGCCGGGGATATCGAGGTGTTGAAGCCTGCGATCATGAAAAAGCCTGCCGTCTCTATCGACAGGGGCTGGGCAGTCTTCGGCGCCCATGTGGGAGCGATGGCTGTGGATCGCGAGAGGCGGACTTGCCTGGAGAGCGCCAAAAACTGATCATCATTGTGAAAGCCGCCCCGCACTTCTTCGATGCTCGCCTCGTCATGCCTTGCAATGAGCCATCCTGGCTTTTCTGACCCATCCGAGATCGCTCCATTCATCCAAGCCGGGCGACAATGTTGCTCAGCTCGGCGCGTTCTCAGAACGATCTTCGCTGCTCCAGATGCCGAGTTACACCTTGACTTACATCCGTGTGTGCGAATTCGCATCTTGTTGCGGCTTTTATCCCGGTGCATCGAACAGCCAGAAGTATCGCACTCGGATCGCGCCCAGAGCGACTCTCTCATTTGGCAGAGGTCGCGGCGGTACAGGGCGATTTGGAAAGAGGACGTTTGGCAGAAGTCCGGCGAATTAAACTGAGCGGACTTCGACCGTACGAGCCGGCCGCAGTGAGAGCCTGGGAGGCTGAGATTTCTTTTATTCTCGGGCAGATCCGAAGTGCTGCGCGGTTGCGAGAGGGCCAGAATCGCTCACTCTCGCAACCGGCTGGACGGATCTGATATGCCCTAACGGCGGGAAGATCCATCACGGAGGGGTTATTCCGCCTGATGGCGGATTGCAGGTGTAGTCGTTGCCGAGCGTCGACCACGCAACGTTATTCCAGAAGATATTGTAGGCGCTCCCGTAGTTGTAGCCCTCGAGTATCACTTCACTGATCTTGAGCATATTCGGATGGAAGTCATCGTTCTCGTCATCGTTCATGGCCTCATCAGTATCCCGATTCTTGACGGTGTAATGGAACTTCCCTCCCGGGACGGAGGTGATGGTGAGGTGCACCCAATGGTTGTATTGGAAATTGCTCGGGAACCCGAGGAATTTCCATGTGTTGGTCTTGACGTTCCAGCCATAGAATCCCGCAACGCCGCCATTGCTAAAGAAGCTGGGGCCATTCGCCGGCTGGCTGGTGATGGGACCCTGGAACTCGATGATCGGAAAGTCCGTGACGGTGTCGTTTGTATCGGACGCCACTGCCCACAACCCGGCAACGCGGGCATTCTCCGTCGCCCAGGCGCTGGGCACAAAGAGGTCGGCCTCTACGGAATAGGTGTTGGCAGAGGTGAGATAACCTCGGCCCTGGGTGTTGAAGAAGGAATTAGACTGTAGGTCGGATGCGCAGATGGATTCTTCCAGAGTGTTCTGGGTGCCGTCTGGGGCCGTTTCCGGCGACACGAATCCGCACGGGGCATAGCGGTCAATAAACCAATCGCCGGCGACCATCGCGGTGCTGTTGGTGGTAACGACAGGCGTTGCAAAGTTGAGTTCATGCTCTTGTCCCGAAGCGGCTACCGCGAACACGACTGGCAGGAAACACGGCAGATACCGGAGGAGCCTGAGCAAGTTGCCACAATTCGATTTCATCATAGCCTCCTTTTTGGGGTGCCTTTCTCGGCTAACTATGGGCAGAGACGGCTACCCTCGGATTATGCGCACGCAAGGTCGGAGATGTTCAAGAAAAAATCCGGTAAATTGCAACATCTCTCAATTACCGTCGCGGAGATTCTTTCTTCAGAAGTAACCGTCCTCGTAATTGGTACAAAGAAAAGAATTCCGGACGGGAGGGATACTAAAGTTGTCATCTTTAAGTTCGGATTAAACGGCCTAAAACAAATATGAATAAAGGAAGAAAAGATCTACTAAACGCTTCCTTCTCTTATCTTGTCCTCACGCGAAAACTCACGGCGTCGAATCTTAAGAGACTACACTCGCCCCATGAACGCGTGTGTGTTTTCTCTTGTCCTTGCGCTGGTTGCGGCCCACCCGGTTCCCTGCCAGACACAATCCGGTCCTGCGATCGCCAACTCGAAAACCGCGAGCGGGAACGGGAATGTTGCGGTCGAGGAGTCGCTGCAGAATACGGAAGCCAATGCCACGGAAAAACGGCAGTCCAGCGGCAACCAGCTCGCCATTTACGATACGGAATTCGCCGCGAAGAGGGTGACAGTGCCCGCGCCCGGAGCACCGCCTGTGCTGACCGGGTCCGGCCGCATCTATGGCGGTGGGTCCTGGATTTCGGGGCATACCTATCAGGTTGCTTATGCGCTTACAGGGTTCCCCAAAACGCCGAACGGCCCGTTGACACGCGGCACACTTTCTCCCGCGGTCAGTTTCACGGCAGACGGCACCGGTTCCTATGCGTTCAGTTTTCCCGGACTTTCCGCCAGCGAGCGATACACCGGAATCATCCTGTGCTATAACGACACGACGGCGGCGACCGGTTGGCTCCGCACGGCAAGTATCGCCAACCCTGCAGGTCTTTACGATGGTCCTCCTGTTCAGCCTGCGGATGCGAACGTGACGTTCGGCGGAGTTCTTATGTCCCCCACCCGGAACGCGAGCAGAGATTGCGCCGGGACTGGCGCAGTGGACTCCGATGGCGTCACGCCGCTTGCCGCCCCAGGAATCGCTCCTGCTTATGTTCACCTGGGAACGGTTCCTCCCGGAACGTACTATGCGGCCTACACGTTCAAAGCCCAGGACGGCTCAGAGACTTCACTTAGTCCCATATCCGACGGCGTGACAGTAAGTGATTCCGCTGGCAACTGGCTGCATTCCCTGCACCGTGCGATTCCGCCTTCGGGCGCCGTGTTCATCTGCGACTACATGGGAAATCGCATGAGCGTGCCGGAGATGCACAAACAGGGCTGCTTCCCGCTGCACTCCGCTACGACGGATCTTTACAACTACAATCCGACAGGCGAAACAAACAGTCCCGGCGCCGCGCAAAGCACGATTAGTCCGCTGCAACTGGCTATTGACGCGGCAGCCAGCTTTGGGGCTGCGCAAGTATTTCACGTGGCTTCTGCCGGCCCAAATCTCCACTACACGCCGCTGATCCTGCGATCGAACAGCAGTAAGGTCGGGTTGAAGGTGAGCTGCCTTGGCACCGGTGACATCAACGGCACAAACAGCAATTGCGCTTCGAATTATTCGGGCACGCTGACGGGGGTCGATAACATGATCGCTCCCGCCATTAACACGATTTGGGACGGCATAGACGTCGGCGACCCGAACGGCCGCGCGGCTTATGCGCTAACTTGGCCGAACTATGTAACCTCGATCACGTTTTGGAATTTCTGGAAGAATTCGACTTTCTCGGCGCTCGCAGCAGGAAGTATTGGGTGCCTGGTGGACGTTTCTCAACGCAACGAATATAACCACACGGCCAGCGAACAGACGTTTGACAACGTGGGGTGCACTGCCGATGCATGGGCGTGGGAACTGCACGGGCAGCAGACCGCGGACTGGTGGGGCCACCTGGTGCGGTCCAACGTGGTGAATTCCACCCACGCTGCCAATTCGGGCCAGATCCGGCTCGTGCAAGCTCCGTTCACTCTAGACGTCTACACGGGCAGCGGAGCGGGCCGCTACGTCTTTCACATGAGTGCGGACACGGAACATCCCGATCACGGAGGGATGCCTAATCTCAACGTCAATGAGGACTATGAAGAAAACTACTCTCGCGACAATGTTGTCTATTTTTCTGCCAGCGCGCTAAACAGCAATGGCGTGTGGGCAACGATCCGCAACTCGCGCAACGTCAATGCCGGCGCCGGGCACGATCTGATTGCCGTCCTGCAAGAGGCGCCAGGGTCGTTGCGCTTCGAGTCACCTAAGTTGCACACCGGAGACGTCCTGGTCGCGGGCGGCTATACCAGCGGGACCGGCGTCGCCTATCAGAGCGCCTTTTCCGTTCTTGGCGACCCCAGCCTCGTTGGCGCCGGCGGTCACTGGTTCGAATCTCCGTCGCCCGGCGGAGGCGGAGTCGTCAACTATGGTGCAGGACCAGTCTTCGCGTCGATGGCCCCAATCCAGATATGCAACGGAGGTCTGTGCCCGCAGTTTCAGACGAATTCGAACAGCAACATGATCCTTAATTCGCCAGGCGAACAGACGGACCCGCATAGTGTCGTCGCGCTTGATGCAAACGGGAAACTGCCTCCGGTCGATGGATCGCGGTTAACAAATCTGCCGCTCACCGGAAGGTCTTATTTCACCTGCTCAGGCGCGACAGATGCTGGCGACGCATCGAAGTCTGCTCTGGCTTCCGACCTTGATCAGGCTCGATGGTATAACGAGTGCATATTGCCGGCAAATGCTCACTTGATACGAATCGTGAGTTACGCTCTAACTCCCCCATCCAACTGCGCTACATATCCGGTGATCGGCGTTACAGATGGGACCACAGTCACAGACTCTCCTGCGTGGACTTCCTCATCTCACGACAACGATTCAGGTACTCTCAGTGTTGCGTACGCAGTTGGAAAGAAGATGAGGATCGGCGTAACAGCAGCGGAATCCGGCTGCAGCCGGAAGGCGCAGCGGGTGGTTTTCAACGCGACGTTTTCCATCCCTTAGATATCGAATGCTCTTGAGACTAGCCGGGCACCAGCGCATCATTCTTCTTAATCTGCCATTAACAGAGTCTGAAATCAGCGCGGCCGGTTCTGTTGTTTTCTGGCCTGTTGACGGTTGATCCAGACCTGTTTGGGAGAAGGGAATTCGACATACAATGTTGCCCATGTCCGTTCTTCCCATTCGCCCAATTCCCAAATTGAATGATTCTTCAATCGGGGCGAACCGCCGCGCGCGAATCATTGTGGGCGGGTGTGTTCTCATCCTGCTGGCGTTCACCACGGCGACTGTATTCGTGGATCAAATGTGGGCGATTGGGACTTTCGAGATAGGCGTCTTCGTGGTCAGCGCGGCATGCCTGCTCTCGGGGATTTACAAGGGAGAGGAACTCATATCCGGCGGGGTGGCGCAGTGGCTTGTGTATTTGATCCCCTGGTGGGGTGTCCTACAAATCATCGCTCACACCACGACTTCGACGGCAGATACAAGGGAGGCCGTTCTTCGGTGGGGCGCGCTGTCCGGGGTCTTCCTGATGACGCAAGTTGCCGCCAGTTCGCGAGAGGATGCAATGAACTTGTTGCGCGCATTCCTCATCTTCGCGACTGCGGTGGCCGCACTCTGCCTGACCCAATTATTCAATTCCAATGGTCTCGTTCTTTGGAGAATTCCGTCGGGCTATCGGGTGGTTTTCGCGACCTTTCAATCCAGGAACAATTACGCCCAGTTTGTGGAGTTGTCTTTGCCGATTGCTGTCTGGCGGGCAATGTGCAAGGACAAGTGGTCATGGCTGTGCGCCCTTTCCGCTGGGATCCTCTACGCCTCTGTTGTTGCGGTGGCAGCACGAACAGCGACAGTACTGTGCACCGTTGAGTTGGTGGTGATCTTCGCGATCACGATTGCGCAGCAGCGAAATCCGAAGACGCGCATACCTGAACTCCGAACATTCGGGATGGTCGCATTTGTCGTGGTTCTTGCAGCCGTATTCACACTTGCGGCGGGTTGGCAGCAGATCTGGGAGCGATTCCAAGACAAAGAAGCACCATTCGTGACGCGTTGGGCATATCTTGAAGCCGCCGCGGAAATGACCAAACAGCGCCCCCTGACCGGGTTCGGTCTCGACACATTCACCGAGGTCTACCCAAAATTGGCAGTCAACGACTTTCCATACTCCGCCAACCATACCCACAACGACTGGGCTGAGTTTGCCGCCGGCGGGGGTGTTCCATTCCTGCTTCTTGTGTTCATCCCTTTTGCCCTGGCGGTACCAACCGCGGTCAGGCATCCCTGGGGAGTGGGGCTGGTGGCAGTGATGATCCACGCTTGCGTGGACTATCCGTTTCCGCGCCCCGCAGTATCCGGATGGATGTTTATGATGCTCGGAACACTATTGAGCATCCGAAAATGGGAAAAGAATAGAGCGGCGCGCAACAAGCCCATCACTTCCTGCTCGGAGTCCCCGACAAGCGCTGCGTAGTCATAGTTCAAAAGGCTGACTATGGGATTCGCACGCAAGTGAGAATTGCCGCAGAGGAATCGGGCGCCTGCTCCGGCCGCCGCGTGACGATCAAGTAAAGAACCAGCAAGAAAACCGCGAACGCCACAACAAAGACAGCGATCATGGCAGTCTTTCGGATCAGGTTGTCTCTCTTCGCCATCACCGAGCGACGGACAGGCTCTTTGCGACGGTGCAATGGGGCCGCGCTTCCTTGCGTCTTCGTACCCGTCTCTTTCACAAAGAACCGCGCTCGGCATTTCCGGCAGCGAAGCGGTTCGCGCCCGCGGAGCCGTTGAAATACGTCGGCCCACGCCGCGGTCCTCGATGGCCGTGTTTCAACACTTCCGCAACTAGGACATGTCATAGCGATTGCCGAGAGTGAATTCCTGTGGAGCGTACCACGAGAGTGCCCGATATGCGAGGTGTGCCCAGAGCGCGTCGATATACGAGACGGAGACGGAGCAATGGCATGTCTGGTCCCACGGAGAAAGGCAGAACTACTTGTTTAGTTCCGTCACTCGAAAGGTCGGGGGACTTAGCGAGAACCGCCGCCGACTTTGCGTCCGCGATCTCCCAGCGGACTCCAGTGTCCGGATGAATGCCGCCAGTGTAGTACGAAAAGTCAAATGCGTAGGTGCCTTTGGCGAGCGCGACGGTTTGCTCTGCAATTGTGCAGTCCTCGGGTTGGAGTCCTGAGAACTCTGTTTTCAAGCCCAGCGGTCCCGTCCAGGAATGAAGGCCCGAGTCCTCCGGAAGCGACCAGTCGAAACCGACCGGGAGAGGAGTCCGCGCAAAGGCGGCATTATTTGGAATCGTGTTGTCGGCGGCGATCCACTTCCGATCCGACAAGGAATGCCAAACCGACAGCGCAGATCCCGCATCGCCCGAAGCGATGAGCTTGTCCACAACATTAAGCATCAATGTGCGATCTTGATCCGGCACGCCATTTCGAACCAGTGACAATGCGACAACGGAGGCAGCCTGAGCCTGGTCCTTTGACAAAAGAAATGTCAGGTATTGGCGCAGGAACTCCGGCTTGTCGTTCGAAATCGCCGCGCTGATTGCTTGCGGATCTGGCGAGGCGAGCCAGCAGAGTTCAAAAAGGGAATCGGTGTCATCTGACGGCAGGGCCGCGGCGCTGCGGGCCCAGGTCCAGAATGCCGTTAAGTTCCCGTGCCGAAAATAGTAGTTGGCAAGACTCCAACGAGGCATGTAAGTGTGGTCCACCTCGTAAGCCTTTAAAAGGAATTTCTCGGCCTCGACCAGGTCACCCTCGGTCTCATACTGCAGCCCAAGTTCCATATAGGCTTGAGCATTGTATGGGTCGAGCCGCACAGCCGTGCTCAATAAGTCCTTTGAATGTTTCCAATTAAATTGCGCCAGGCGCATGTAATATTCCGATTTGTCGGGCACCAGCGAAATCGCTGAACCGATCGACGTCTCTGAATCTTCGCGGAACAGATAATCGGCGCGAATCGATCTCCACGAGAAAATGACCCCAGTTAAGTATGCGGCTGCCAGCGCGAGTTGCAAAGCCCGTGCAATCGGCCGTTGAAGCAGGACTCTCGTTGTTGGGCCAGAACTCTGCATTTCATAAATCTCCCTTGAGCAGCCGGAGAGAATTATTATTGCCTGAAAAGCGAGATATCTTCAACGACGCAAGTGCGGCGCACGTATGTTTACTGCTGAAGTTGAACTCCGATCCTGGCCGAGAGCTCGAGTCTGCCTCGTCAACCGGATCGGGTGCGCCCGCGGGTCAACTGACCGCCGAACGGGGTAACCCAGAGCTCATGTTAAGGGAGCGTTGCTAAGTGCGGTAACAAGCCGTTCCTGTGGTTATTTTTCTGTAAACTGCGCGTTCCTCTTCTTCAACTTGCTTCTGGATGCAGCTAAGCGCTATCTGCCAGCAGCATGTCAATTGAGATTGCACAACTCTCGCGGCATTACGCCGCTATCTTATCTGCGTAATACACAGAGCAGACAATTATTCTCATTTTCTTAACCGCTAACCTGACCGGACCCGGTGTATTTTATCGCTAGTCCTTATTCTGCTGGTTCCGTTCCCCCTCTCCTTTGGCGATTGCATGTTGATATGTGTCATCAAGCAGGCGTAAGGGGGATGGGACGAAAAATGGCGAAGCCTGTCCGAAATCGACTTCCGCTTCTGAAAACAATCAGAAGCTTCGGCAACAAGCAGAACTCCTGAAATTGTTCAGAAGATTCATGGGTCTTGCGGGTGTCGCTGGCTGATCTTTCCGCTCTCGTTTCGCCAACCCAAGTATGAAAGTCCTGAAGCGGCGCTCACGGATGCTTTGCGTTAGGCTCTCAGACGATGAGTACCAAGCGCTCAGACAACTCTGCCGAGGAATGGGTGCCCGAAGCGTTTCGGATTTAACGCGGGATGCCATGCGCGACCTTCTCAACACGTCGTCCTCCAACGCCACATCCGACCCCCAAATGGATAAGCTCCTGAAGCAGATCAATGGCATTGACCAGAAGATTGAAACGCTTACGGAAGAGATCGTCAGGCTTCGAGCTTGCAGCGATGACTAATCCGGATCGAAGTTATCTCAGACTCAGGTGAAAGGGAATGTGCAAGCGTCCAGACCACCGCGGAGCACCCGCCGGAGCGGCTTTATGAAGAGCTTGATCCCCTTGCTGTTAGCAATGACCTTGACTGGATCGATATTGGCGCAGCAACAACCTCTGATTCGAGAGGGGGCTGGTCAGCCCGCGCCGAATGAGGGCGCAAATCTTCCAGTCGAGAAGATTGGCAGCAATGATCTGCTTGGCGTCTCAGTCTACGATTCCCCAGAACTGACGCGGACCGTTCGCGTCGGATTCGATGGTGACATTCGGCTTCCGATGGTGGAACAGCACATTCATGCATCGGGCCTATACCCCGAGGAGTTGGAAAGAGCGATTGCGGCGATCCTCAGCCAGGACAAGATACTCAGAAGGCCCATCGTCTCGGTGTCCGTAATGGAGTACAGGAGCCGCGCCATCACGGTCGCCGGCGCCGTCAAGATGCCGGTTACATTCCAGGCTGCCGGGCCCGTGAAACTGTTGGATGCGATCTCTCAAGCGCAGGGGCTGACGGACAACGCGGGATCTGAAATTCTCGTAAGCAGCCCTGAGCAAGGCCCAGACGGCAGATCAACTTCGCTGGTTCGGCGCATTTCGGTTCATAGCCTCTTCACCGAAGCAGATGCTGAGTCCAACATCGAGCTGCAAGGAGGAGAAGAGATCCGGGTGCCCGAAGCGGGTCGCGTGTTTGTCGTTGGGAGGGTAAAGAAACCTGGATTCTATTACCTTACGGATGGCCCGGAAAGCAGCATCCTGAAGGCGCTCGCCTTGTCCGATGGTTTAGATTCCCATCCTGCCGGAGTGGCCTACATTTACCGCGCCGAAGCAGGTGAGAAAGAAAAACGCCAAATTCCTGTTGAATTGAAAGACATCATGAAGCGTAAGGCACCCGATGTCAGTTTAGTAGCAAATGACATTCTGTATATTCCCAACAACGGCGCCAAGGAAGCGACGCTCAAGACGCTTGAGTTTGCCGTACCCATCGCCCTTGCCCTCGGCACAACCCTCCTCTACGTTGCCCACTAGAGCACCCCAATGAGAATTGCCTCTGCACAGCCGCGCTTGAATGAAGCGCCTCCAGCCGATCCATTACCTGGCCGGTCGGAGACGCCTCCGCTGTTACCCAGTCCGAATTTCGGGCTCATCGAAAATGAGACCCCTCACCTTCAGCTATCTCATTATCTTTGGGTTCTCCGGCGGTACGCTTGGAAGATTGTTGCTTTCATAGCTGCGTGCCTGCTCGTTACCTACCTTGTTTCGTCCAGAATGCAGCCCATCTATCAGTCGACGGCAACCGTGAATGTCGACCGGCACGCCCCGTCTGATGTAGTCGGCCAGGACTCAACTCGGGCAGGTACTCCGAATGACGCCGACCAGTTCTTAGCTACTCAAGTCAAAATGGTACAGTCCGATGAAGTTCTCAGGCCGGTGGTTGAGCAGTTCCACCTTTTCAGCCAAGGCCGTGGAAATCACGGTAGCGCTCCCGGGCAAGAGCAACTTCAGAGCGACGAACCGGTGACGCTTCCCGGGCTCAGAGTAATGCGCCCGCCGAATACTTATCTACTTCAAATAACCTATCAGTCTCCAGATCCACGCCTTGCGGCCGATGTCGCCAACTCAATTGCGAAATCTTACTTGCTTTACACCTACAATCTTCGTTCGGACTCTGCGGCCGGACTGTCCTCGTTCATGGAAAAGCAGCTTGACGAGCTCAAGAGCAAGATGGAGAGTTCAGGCCTCGCGCTCGCCCAGTTCGAGAAGGACCTGGATGTTATCAATCCTGAAGAGAAGACAAACATCCTTACAGCGCGTCTTTTGCAGTTGAATACCGAATATACTACCGCTGAAGCTGACCGGGTTCGCGCAGAGGCGAGCTGGCAGGCAATCCAAAGCGGCTCTCTGGGCGCTGCCGAAGCATCCCCGCAAGGCGAGGGACTGGCAAAACTAACCGACAGCCTGAATCAGGCCCGCGAGCGGCTTGCCTTCGTCACAGCGACATACGGTGAAAACCACCCCGAGTACATCAAAGCCTCTTCCGAAGTTGCAGAAATCCAAAAGGAGTTTGCCGAGGCCCGGAATAATCTCTCCGACCGAATTCGCGCGCAATACAAGGAGAGTCTGAGCCGCGAACAAATGCTTCAGGCGGCAGTCGCGACTACCAAGGCGGAGTGGGATCGAATAAACTCCCGTTCATTTGAGTATCAGCGTTTGAAGCAGGAGGCTGAGACAGACAAAAATCTTTATGACGAACTTATCAAGAAGATTCGCGAGGCTGATATCAATGCGGGCTTCCGAAACAACAATATAAGGATTGCAAGCATCGCGCGGCCATCCAGGGTCCCGGTAGCTCCGAACACGCCGCTCAATCTGGTCATCGCGTTCCTGATGTCGGCCCTGATTGCGATTATCGCGACGATTATCACGGACTCGTTCGATACTACTCTTCGAGATCCCAGGGAGGCGGGCCGATTCCTCGGCTGTGAGGTGATCGCGGTAGTCCCCGCTGACCAACTCGCAGCTCACCTTCCGCGTCCAGCCGTATACCCGTCAAAAACCGAGCTAGTCTCTTCGAATTTCGGTTCAGAGCAACGAAATGGCTATCGTTCGGCGTCGAGTTTCGATGAGTCTGTCCGTTCGCTCCGGAACACGATCTTCTTATCCGACTTTGAGGGCCGCCTCCACTCGATTGCCGTGACAAGCGCCCGTCCCGCCGAGGGAAAGACGACGTTGGCGGCGCACCTCGCCATCGCCAATGCCGATCGCGGAATGAAAACACTCCTGGTGGACGGGGATCTGCGTCGCCCAACTTTGCATTCAAAGTTCGGCCTTAGCCCGCACCATGGCCTGGGAAGCGTTTTGACCGGCGAACTGTCGTGGCAAGACGTCGTTCTCCCCATCGAAGGGGAGCCGAATCTCAGCCTGATTCCAGCGGGCCGCGGATCGCATCGCGCTGCCGACCTTATTGGGCCGCGTCTTTCCACTTTGCTGGACGAATTCACAAACGCATACGACCTGGTCGTTCTCGACACTCCGCCCCTTCTGGCGTTTGCCGAGCCGCTTCAGATGGCCGTGGCTGCCGATGGTGTCCTGATCGTCGCCAAGGCCGCAGAGACGGAGCGTCGGCCGGTGGCAGAAGTGACTGCAACACTCCGCCGACTTCGCGCAAACATTATTGGCGTCGTCTTAAATCAAATGGACAAAAATACATCCAAAGACGGCTACTACAAGTACTACGAAAACGATGGGAAATATTATTCGAAGGAGCGCCGCTCCACTGCCGATGCTTAAGAGAAAGCATGAAGGCCTGGATGCAGAATGAGTGCGTCCCGGCAGAGGCAGCATCCGCCAAAGTGGGAGCCGCATTGCTTTGGCGAGTTCAAATCCCTCGGATGTCTCATTGCTAGTTGTCACCGGAATGCAACGATCTCACATGGCTGACGGAAATTTACAGTTGCCCGTTGTGAATCATGCGCGCGTACCGCGCCGTGTATTTCTCTCGGCTAATGGGAACGTCAATAGTCCTGCTACCTGGAGCGGCATTCCATATCATTTCCTGCTCGAGGCTCGCCGCAAGGGACTAGTGGACGAAGGCCTTACCCTGCGCCCCGATACTCGCGGGATGAGATTTCGTCGCGTGGCATGGAATGCGGCGCGGCTTATGACGCTGAAGCACGCGGGCGGTTTCCAATATTCTCCGGGATTTCTGGAGCAGTTGTACAAGCCGGTTCGAAGCACCATCTCCGGTGGCGTAGTCGTAAGCTGTTTTCAGCTTCTTCCGCCATCGGTGATCAAGGACAGTTCGATTGAAAAGTGGTTCTACATCGATATGACCCTCCGCCAGTTCTTCGAGTACTACGGAGTCGAGTCATCGGTAGGCAATGCAAGGGAAGCGGTCGAATCTGAAAGAACGGGGTACGCGTCGGCCGTGGGAATCATCACACACAGCCGATGGGCGGCTCTGAGCGTCATGCAGGATTACGGCATAACGCCTGATCGTGTTCACACGGTTGTCCCCGGAGCGAGTCTGAGCCTGGACCAGTACGCGATGTGGGAGCACGATCACAGGGCCCCCGCGGATGTTATGGAAATGCGGCCCCTCCGTCTGGTTTTTGTTGGCAAGTACTGGAAGAGGAAAGGGCTGGATCGGCTCCTGCTGGCTTTTCGGGCGGCCTGTGACCGGGGCATGAAGGCGTCTCTTCGAGTGATTGGATGTCCGCGCGACTCAGTTCCTGCCGATTTGCGAGAAACGAACGCCGTCGAATGGGTCGGTTTTGTCGATAAAGGAAAGGATCCGCAGCGGCTGCTCAAGCTAGTCTCAGAGTGCGATATCGGTTGCCTGCTCTCACGATCAGAAGCCGGTGGCATCGCCCTTCGCGAATATCTCGCCCTGGGACTGGTCACGATTGGGCCAGAAACGGGGGGCGCTGAGGAACACATGGCCAGAGGCGCTTCTGTCGCGGTTCCGTCTGACGCCGGCACGGAAGAAATCGCCGAAGTGCTCCTCGGCTTTGACCGCGACCGCAGAAAACTCCGCGAGTTTCGAGCGGCTGCGTGGAACTATCGATGCCAGGCGCTCTGGTCGAATTCTGTAGATCAGATCCTCTCGTTCTGGCCGCAAAGCGTACGTAATACGGTGCGAGTTGAAGCATGATCGTTGGCCCCGAAGTGACCATCGCGGAAGCGTCGCCGCTCGATGAACGCCGTTCTTCGAGGATGTCTCTGTTTCACGTCCTTGCGCGCGGAGGCACAGCGGTTACCTTTGCCAATGGCCTGGAGCGCGGGTTCGGCTTCCTGGCCAACGTCCTCGCGGCCAGGATCGCCGGGCCCCAGAGTTTTGGTGCATATTCGCTTGTCCTCACAACAGCGAACACCGTTTCGTCGTATGCGGGGATGGGAATTGGGACAACGGCATCCCGTTTTTCCGCGGAGAGCCAGCCCAACACCCTCGCGTTCCGCAACCTGCTGCGCTCCCTTGTTCTGGTCAGCCTGATTTCCGTAATCCTGGGTTCAGCCGTTATGCTCTTCGCCGCGGCGCCGCTCGCGCAGCTTGCACTGCACAAGCCTGCACTCACCTCGCTTCTACGCCTTGCCGCGGTCACCGTAGGAGGAGCGATTGCTCTCGAGTGCTGCAGGGGCCTGCTTCTGGGGCAGCATGAATTCCGGGGCCTGATCTTTCTGTCGGCCAGTTTCGGCATTACGCTTGCGCTCCTCTTGCCGCTCCTGGCGTTTCGAAACACTCAGGCGATGGTGCTGGGGCAGGCTGCAGCCCTTCTTACGGCAGCGTTGATCGGCGGTGCGTTTGCCTTGCGAATGGTTTCTCTCAGAAAGCCGTCCAGCTTACCCCACGATTCGCGCAGAGGCTCGGGGGTTGGTTCGGTGATGAAATTTGGAGCCGTTCAGTTCAGTGCGCTGATGTCGATAAGCGTCACGACCTGGCTGATTGCTTCGCTCGTAACCAGGTGCGACGGCTCACTTACGCAGATGGGATACTACGCAGCCGCGGGCCAGATGCGTAATCTCGCGGCAATGCTTCCAGGCATCCTGAGCCAGGTAAGCTTTCCGCTGCTTACTGACGAAAAGGGGCCTAACTATGGTGGCGCGGGGTTGGTGCTCGGTGTGAACTCCTGCGTGGTAGCACTGATCGGACTCGTTGTCGGTGGAAGCGCCATCATCGTGCTGCCGTGGCTGTTCATGCGTCTTTACGGAAGATCTTACGCAGGGGCGGAACTCGCAGCGGTGCTGGCGATAGCGACAGCCGTAGTTCATATGTCCAGCATGCCGGCTGCAAACCGCTTACTGATTGTCTCATTGCGCATGACGGGTCTTATCAACACTCTATGGGCTGTCGTGGGTGTCGGGTTGAGCGTATTGCTTATTCCAAGAGCCGGCGCAGCCGGCGCCTACGCAGCGTTATTGGCGACCCATTCCGTTTCGAGCGTGATGGTCCTGTTTGCTCTGAAAAGGCGGCAACAAGTCCCTCCCGGCCTGTTGGGACTTACCGCCGCTACATTTGCGGCAGTTCTCGGCATCGCCGCGCTCGGCGCAGAACGCGCATTGGGGCACTATGGACAGGCTGCATTGGCCGAACTGGCCCTGTTGATACTCTGCGTGGGAATCGTCACTTATTTTGGCCGTGCTCGTGGTTGGCTGCCACTTAGATCGCTCCGGCTAACTGATCTCTTCGGCCAATTCTCGCCCTGGCCTCCTGAAAAGTAACTTCAGTGTTGCAGATGAACAAGACGTTTCACGTTTGCGACGTCAGAGCAGTCTGGGTGAGGGAGTGTGCGTCTGCGTTATCCCGGCAGGTCGCAACTGTCGGATGGCTTCCGCACATATCGACACTTGGATACTTCCGGCACAAGAGTTGGTCGGAGGACTCGGCAGATCCGGTCTTAAGCCTCAGGCACTTTCCCCTGCAACGCGGATTCGCGAGAACAGGTCTCGACCCATTGTTTCAGGAGTCTTCCCGCATCATTCGCCGGCTCAATGAGAGAACGGATAACGGCGCCGGTTCCTGCATGATCTGTACCGCGCCAGCCTACACGCCATCTGCCGAAAAGTGGCCCGGGTTGCTAATTTACTATGTCACTGATGCATTCGCTTATCCCGGATACACTAAGGATCCAACTGGTGTCATTCGGCTTGACCGCCGGATGTGCAACCGGGCCGATTTTGTGTTTCCGAATTCCCGTCGAATCGCAGACTACCTGATTCGAGACGCCCACTGCCCGGAAGAGAAAATTGCGATTCTGCCCAACGCCACGCGAGCCGCAAACATATTGCCTGCGCCGCTATTCAAACCGGTTGAAGCGCCCGCGGACATTTCAGACATGCCGCGGCCAATTGCCGGGGTGATTGGCAATCTGGCCGCAAACATGGATTGGGAGATACTGCATAACGCGGTCGAGAGAACTCCGTGGCTGTCTTGGGTATTCGTCGGACCCACCGAGATGCCCGTGCAAGACGAGAATCAGCGCAGGTGCAGGACGCTTCTGATGAATCGCGGAGGGCGCGTCCGCTTTACGGGATTCAAGTTATACAGCCAACTTTGCAGCTATGCGAGAGCTTTTGACGTTGCTGTTCTACCCTATCGACGGTGCGAGCCGACCTATTCGGGTAGCGCCACAAGATTTTACGAACACCTGGCTGCCTGCAGGCCAATTCTGGCGACTCGCGGAGTGGAAGAATTGCTGCACAAAGAGCCACTTCTGTGCCTCATCGACTCCGCGAACGAAATGGTACGCGCACTGGAAGAGCTCGCAGCAAGCGGTTTTCGTGATGGCAGGGAAGCATTGCGTTGGGAAACCAGCCACCAGGAGACATGGGAGGCACGCGCCGCGACAATGTTGCGTGTCTCCGGACAAAGCGCAACCGGCTCGCAACTTCGCGCATTCGAGGATGTCTTAGTTCCTTCCGCAGGATGATGTCTCCACGTATAGCGGAAATAGATGGATAAGCATCCTGTCCGGCAAAAGAGCCGGGATGCCAAATACCCAGTCGGAGCGCCAGAACCCAGTGCCTAGTCGTAACAGCATCGACGCCGAACTCAACAGGCTGACAGGCGACGTGGCACGGCAGTCTCGGCCCATAAGAGTTGCGCTGGTGCATTATCGGGATGATCCGAGAGTAGGCGGGTCCCTGCGCGTTGGGGAGACGTTGGCGAACCATCTTGATCCACGCCGTGTTGAGGCACACCTCGTATTTGCTTACGGAGGGCCCGGCCCTGTCGCCCAAAACGCCAAAGTGCCATGCCATCATCTCGACAGCAGCGGGCCGGCTGATCTCCCGTCGTGGCTCCGTGCAAGACGATTCTTTGCCCGCTTGCAACCCGACATTATCCATTTCCAGGACTCTGCCGTGTGGTTGAACCTGGCCCTGATGGGAACCACCTACCGCAAACTGATTCACGTGCACGGGCGGCCCATCGTTTCAGAGATGCGCTGGTTCGATCGCTTTCTCAACCGCATGATCATCGGTTCTTCAGACGGAGCGGTATGCATCACAAACGGCGCCAGAGAAACCGTGGCCGGCCTTGGGTGGGCGAAAAGCGACAACTGCTGGACTTTGTATAACTCCATCGATAGTTCTGCATATTCTGATTTGCCGACCAGCGCTGAGGCGCGGAAACGGCTCGCGCTCCCGGCCAACGCGCATCTCCTTGGCATGGTCTGCCGCCTCGTTCCCGAAAAAGGCTGCCGGAACGCCATCGATCTTCTGCGTCGCCTTCCTTCGAGCTGGCATCTCGTGTTCTGCGGAGACGGGCCCCTGCGCCCGGAGTTGGAACGCCGGTCGAGAGCAACCGGCCTCGCGGAACGAATACATTTTCTTGGTGCGCTCGGGGATGTGCGCCCAGTGTACGCCGCGTTAGATGCCTATCTGTTCTTAACCGAGTATGAGCCGTTCGGTTTGGTCATCGGAGAAGCGATGGCCGCGGGAGTCCCCGTCTTTGGATGGAGGCGAGCGGGTGAGTATAGCGAGTTGCGAAAGCCGCTGGTCACTCCTGATAACTCGATCTTCATCGGGTCCGGCTTGCCTGCGAACGCGTCCGCTGAAGGCTCTGCCGTTTTGGACAAGCTTGCGTCGGCTATTGAGATTTGCGGCGATTGCCCTCAGGCCTACTCCAACGTGGTCGCGACCGCGAGGCGGTGGGTGATGAGCACCTTCAGTCCACAGGAACAAGCCGATTCTGCACGAAGTCTATATGAACGTGCCCTGGCAATGCCCGTGATCCGCGGTTGAAACGATCAGGCGTGAACACTCGAATGCAAAACTGGAAAGACGCTCCGGTCTATCGCTCAGGCTCGCTTGCGTATGCGCTCAATCAAGCGAACACGGCGATGCCGGCTCGACCGGCGTCCTTGCTTCCTGTCGCCGGTCTCCAATGGTTGTTGCTGAGTATCACGCTGTTCCTCGGTTGCTGTCCTTATGTCTTCCCCGGTGTTTATGCAATAGCTGAGATTGTTGTCACGCTCCTGATCGTGAATCTTGTGCTGCTCGTCAGTACATTCCTCGAGATGGTGCAATCGCAGGCTGTCGGCAAATTCCTTCTCGCAGCGTCTGTGTGCATTTATTTCTGGTTTGAAGCATTCGCGCTGGCTGTGCGCAATCCGCCATTTGCTGCGATTGGCCTTCCGGTATCCGGAGGCCAATTCGACACCGGAGAGCTTCAGCTGGGTGTTCTCTACGTTGCATGCTTCGAGTTGGCGCTGTTCGTGGGTTACTCGCTGCGTCCGCCGCTCTCCGGCTTGAAAGCTTGGGCTGTTTCGAGGGTAGATACTTCCCGCCGGGTGCTGAAGGGTCTGCAGTATCCGATGGCCGCCGGCGGATTCCTTGTCATGCTTGTTTCGTTTGGGTTCCACGTAGGCGCCGTGCAGGGCGCGCTGCTTGCCTCCCGGACTTCGACTCCGCTCGACATGGAATGGAGTGACCCGGGGTTGCTGGGGAACCTGGCCTGCATGGGAGTTGCCGCCTCCAGCCTAATACTGGTTCAGGGGATCAGCGATCGCAGCCCTTGGAGATGGCTCCGTCTCGGCGCCGGCGCGGTAGCAGCTCTTCCGTTCCTGATGGGCGGAACCCGTCACCAGCTCATCTTTGTTCTGGCGCCGCTGTTGCTGGTCCTCGTCCGGCAACAAAGCCGGCGCCCGATGCAGACGCTCTTGCGGTGGGTCGGAGGAGGTCTCGTCGCAGTGCTCCTCCTCCAGGTGGAATTTGCCGTTCGCGACAAGGGCTGGAACCACATTACAGAAGTGACCGCAGACGATCTCATCGACCCCACGACCACGGGCCAGTTCAGCGCGATGCTCTTTGCGGAATACGTCGTGCCGGGAGATCATCCTTATTTTCATGAATTCGCCGAACCCTACTTTATTACTCACTGGGTGCCGCGCGCGATCTGGCCCAACAAGCCCTACATGGAGTCATGGGCGTACTTCAATGCAGCCTGGACCAAGGGATATGCGTATAACGTCACCCCTTCTGTCATCGGGCAGTTCCACCTGAACTTTGGCATGTTCGGCGTGATTTTCATCGGCCTGTGGCTGGGCTTCCTTGCTTTCCTCGGTGACCACATTTCCTTGGCGATCTCAGCCACCGATCAGAAGGCAATGCTTGTGATTGTGGGCCTCTGGTTCGGATTTATCGTTTCCTCGTTCCGCTTCTATTCGCCCATTTACCTGACGTATTTTGTTTTTGGCGCTATCGGGCTGCTTCTTCTCACGGAGAAACGGCACCGTGTCAGTTCCGCTTACTTGAGCGCGCGAATTTCAGAAAGGTTCGTGTGGGGATCAAAGCTGCCATAGTCCACGCGAAGTTTGCGCCATTCCATCTGGCCCGCCTCGAGTCCGCGGGGAAACTTGCATCGGAGAGTGGCAACACTCTGCACGGTATAGAAATCGCCGACTCTGAGAATGATTACGGTTGGCGAGTTAATCGATATAACGGTAATTCATTTTTTCATCACGTCGTATTTCCGAATGAAGAAATTCATCGAATTCCATACACATCCTTGCGCTTGGAATTATCGCGATGCCTGGACCGAATTGGGCCCGATGTTGTCGTTCTGCCGGGTTGGACTGCGCCGGGCCGCGCGGGATTGGTCTGGGCTCTATCCCGTCGCGTCCGGAGAGTGTTGATGAGCGACAGCCAAAAGGTCGACCATCGCCAGGGCCTTCTCAGGAAGCAAGTAAAGCGCATGCTCGTCCGGCGCTTTCAATCCGGCTTCGCCGCAGGAACGCCGCATGTGAAATGGCTGGAAGAGCTCGGGCTCTCTGGCAACAGGTGCAGAACCGGCTGCGACGTTGTCGACAACGCGTTCTTTCAGAGGCCGGCCGGGGAGTCGCTCGGGAGACACCCGGATGATGCTCCTACCCTGATCAGTTGCATCAGGCTGCTTCCTCGAAAAAACGTCTTCCGAATTCTGGAGTGCCTCGCCGGGAGAACTTCCCAGTGGAAATGGATGATTGTGGGCGACGGACCTGAGCGCCAGGAAATCCAGCAGCGAATCGTCGAACTCGACCTCGCGGAACGAGTTACTGTTGCCGGGCATGTTCCATACAGCGAGTTGCCGGCTTTGTACGCTTCGGCTCACGTCTACATCCAGCCAAGCATCGTCGAGCAATGGGGTCTTGCGGTGAATGAAGCAATGGCAAGCGGGCTCCCGGTTCTCGTATCCAACCGTTGCGGCTGTAGGGAAGACCTCGTCCGCGAAGGGATCAACGGGTTCACTTTTGACCCGTTCGATGAGTCCGGAATTGCCGACGCCCTTACGAGAATGCTGGAGCGGCGCTCCGAATGGGCGCCCATGGGCGAGGCGTCACGGTCCATCATCGCATCGTGGGATGTCGGCAGGTTCGCCTCCGGCTTTTGGGCGGCGTGTCAGCTTGCCATCGGCGAGCCCGAGCGAAGGAGCACTCGGCTCACCGACCGTGTTGTCAGGCTGTGCTTGTGAGGATACGACCCTGAGAGTCCTTCAAATAGTTCCCAGCCTGCGGCGATCGACTGGAGGACCGGCGCAGGCGATTCCGCAGCTGTGTAGTGCGCTGCAGTCTGTTGGGGTTCAAGTCGAGCTCATGACTTTTGCCGCGAATCCTTCGGACTGCCTCAGTGAGTCGTTTCCCGTGCGCGCATTTCAGCCGTTTCCTGGAACGCTGGAGTTTCCGACGGTCCAGTTCTTTCTGACGCTCTGCAAGGAGCTGGCACGTTTTGACGTGGTGAACCTGCACAGCCTGTGGAATCCCGTTACGACCGTGGCCGCGATGGCATGCCGCCAGGCTAAAGTCCCCTATGTCATCTCGCCGATGGGAATGCTTCGGATTGCGGCTGCGCGCAGTAAGTCTCTTCGGAAGACGCTCTACTACCACGCCATGGATCGCCGGACGATCGCGGGTGCTGCCGCTCTCACCTTCTTCACCGAACTCGAAGCTGCCGAGTCGCGGCAGTACGCGCACGGATGTCCTGACCATGTCCTTATCCCAAACGGCATCGATCCATCGGGTCGCGAAAGCATCACCGCCGGCTCGTTTCGGGCGCGGCATCCAGAACTCGGCGGCAAGCGCGTGATGCTGTTCCTCGGGCGTCTGCACAGTTGCAAGAATCTCGGCCTTCAGCTTCAGGCATTCAATCTTCTTGCAAGCAAATTCAAAGATCTGACCTGGCTTCTTGTGGGCCCTGACGCCGGGGAGTGGGATGGCCTGTCCTCCGAGATACAGCGCCTTGGATTGCAGAACAGAGTCCTTTGGGTCGGCCCCCAATCTCATGATGCATGCCTGGAGGCACTTGCCGACTCGGACGTGTGCGTTCTCACGTCGCATCATGAGGGCCATTCGATGGCCATGAACGAAGCCCTTTTGATGCGGGCTCCTTTGGTGATGACTGGCAGCGTTGGCTTCGAGATTGCCGAAACTGCCGGAGCAGCGCTTGTTACAACCTCAGATCCCGCAGCCATCGCGGATGCGATCACTGAAATTCTGAGCGACCCTGGCCTCGTTCGCAGGATGCAGGCCTCAGCTCAATCTCTCATCGACGACGTACTGGCCTGGCCTAGGGTTGCGATTCGCTTGAGTTCAATTTACGAAAACATAGCGGCAGGAAAGCCGCTGAGCTTCTTCAGAGAAGGCCCTCGGGCATGCGAATTGACCCATGCCGGATGAAACACCTCGCCACGGTTCGCCGCGGAGTGGATAGTCGACTGTGCGCCGCGTAATGGAACAACTCGATACAGCGGTTGTGGATGCCGGAGGGCCGCAGGTGAGTGTGCGCAACCCGTCGCTGGCCGGCGTGTCCGCAAACGGTGAAGTGAGCAACCGGGCATCCAAGTCCCCTGGTGAGACCCGTGGCCGCTTCTATCGCCCGGAACTCGACGTTGTTCGATTTGTAGCCTTTTCTCTCGTCTTTTGTTTTCACACGCTACCCTGGGGGCCCGGGCGGGCGACTGTTGGCGTACCGGGTGTTCTGGCGCAGACCATATATATCTTCGGAGCGATGTCTGGCTTCGGCCTTAGCCTGTTCTTTACGCTGAGCGCATTTCTCATCTGCGAGTTACTGCTTCGTGAGCGTGATGCAACGGGTGCTGTTCAGGCCGGACAATTCTATCTGCGGCGAATTCTCCGCATCTGGCCGCTTTACTTTGCCGGCCTCGCCGTGGCCGTGTTCATCGCTCTCCTGCCGGGCGGCGATCCGCGCACGATCCCATGGGCGGGTTGGGCGGCGTTCTTGCTGGGGAACTGGTACGTCGTCTTCTTCGAATTCCCGCATACGCCTATGGCGCCCCTGTGGAGCATCTCCGTCGAAGAACAGTTCTACCTCATCGCTCCCTGGGCGGCTAAGTATCTAAGCAGGCGACTACTCTACCTATTCGCGTTCGCAATTCTGTTGGTAGCGAATGGTTCCCTTTACATTCTAGGAAGGAGCCATGCGAGCCAGGATTCCGCCTGGGCTAACTCCTTCGTTCAATTCGAAAACTTCGCTGCGGGCATTCTGCTGTGTCTTGCACTGCACCGGCGGCGAGTCGCGATCCGCGCCTGGCAGCGCTTGGCCTTGATCGCAGTTGCGGCGCTGAGTTGGTATGTCGCCGTATACGGCTGCAAGATGCAGCACGGCCTGGATGAACCTCTCTCAAGCTCATCGATGATCGCAGGATACGCCCTGGTCGCAATCGGCTGTTGCGCGCTCCTGTTGGCCTTTATCGGAGTGACCAGGGAGGCGCTTCCGTCCTGGGCAATTTATCTCGGCCGAATTTCATACGGCTTGTATGTATTTCACGGGTTGGCCATCATGATCGTTGGCCTCCCCTTCCCTCACGGCTATCCGAGCTTCGCAAAGGCGCTTTTGGTCAAGGGCGCCGGCGGCGCCGGATTGACCTTCCTGCTCGCGTGGCTCTCCTACAGCTATTTTGAGATGCCGTTCCTCAAGCTCAAGAAGCGTCTTGAAGTGATCGAGAGCCGTCCGCTTTAGAATCGCCCACGCAAACTTCACCCTGGCCGCGCAAATTTTCGGGTTGACATTATGCAGGACCTTCACGAAATCACACCGGTCATTCTGACCTTCAACGAAGAAGAGAATATCGCGAGGACTTTGCGGTCCCTGTCTTGGGCCCCGCGCGTGGTGATCGTGGACTCGGGCTCCTCCGACGCGACAAAGCCGATCGCGCAATCATTCAAGAACGTCGACTGGCACGTCCGCGCATTTGATCGCCACGCCTTGCAATGGGAGTTTGCGATCAAGAAGACCGGTATCTCTTCCCGCTATGTGCTCGCGCTTGACGCCGACATGCAGACCTCCAGCGAGTTCGTTCGTGAAGCGCAAGAGACTTTTCTCCCTGGCGGCGCCGACGGCGGTGTGCTCTCGTTTCAGCACTGGGTGCTCGGAGGGCCAATGTCGAGCACGCTGTGCCCGCCCCAGTTGCGCCTCTTCCCCACCAACTCAGTCTGTGTACGGCAGGCGGCTCATACGCAGGATTTCTCGTTGCCTTCAACCTCGGCTCCCCCGTACCGCTTCCGCTCTCGGGTCATACACGACGACCGAAAGCCCCTCGAACGTTTTGTGCGAAACCAACTGGCCTACTCGCAGCTCGAATTTGACCGCATTAGCGGGCAGGCACATCACTCTTTGAAAGACAGGCTCCGGCGCGCGGCACTCATGCCCTTGCTCGTCCCCGCCGCCGCGTATGTTCTCGCTGGAGGACCCCTGGCGCACAGCCGCAGTCTGTGCTATGCGCTTGAACGCCTGACCTACGAGACCCTCTTGGCAATGCGCATACTGCGCGCAAGAAGTGGCGTTGACGATCTTAAGGAGACCTCAATATGAACCTTGCAAAGTCTGTTCTTATCACCGGGGGAGCCGGATTCATCGGTTCGCACCTCGCCGAGAGCTACCTCAACGCAGGCGTGTGCGTAACGGTCCTGGATGACCTGACCACGGGCAGCCTGCGCAACATAAGGCACTTGATCGGCCAACCCGGCTTCGAGTTCCGACTGGGATCGGTGCTGGATAAGCAGCTGTGCGATCAGGCCGTCGCCGAATGCGACGATGTGATTCATCTTGCGGCGGCAGTCGGCGTCAAGATGATATTCGAGAGACCGACCGAGACGATCGAACGAAATGTTCGAGGGACCGAATGTGTTCTCGAGGCGGCGCTGCGTCACGGGCGCAAGGTATTTATCGCTTCCACTTCCGAGGTGTATGGCAAAGAGCCTGCGTCAAACTCCTCATCCTTTCGAGAGAGCCACGACATAACACTCGGCAACTCGATGCGTTGGTGTTACGCGTGTTCGAAGGCCCTCGATGAATACCTTGCGAGAGCCTACTTTCTCAATAAGGGCCTACCGGTTGTTATCGGAAGATTCTTTAACACGGTTGGCCCTCGGCAAAGCGGCGCCTACGGAATGGTTGTCCCGCGATTTGTCGAATGGGCATTGAAAGGCAAACCCCTTCAGGTGTACGGCGACGGAAAGCAGACGCGCAGTTTTACCCACGTCAGCGACGTGGTCGCGGTGGTGCGCGCGCTCATGTCGGAGCCGAGAGCGGAGGGAGAAGTATTCAACATCGGGTCAACCGAGGGCGTAACCATTCTTGATCTGGCAAAGCGCGTCATCGAATTCACCGACAGCCGCTCGGAAATTGTCTTCATGTCGTACGAGCAGGCATATGGCGAAGGGTTTGAGGACATTCGAAATCGCGTTCCGGATGCGAGTCGGATCGAGCGTTTGCTCAACTTCCGGCCTCGTAAGACGCTCGATGAGATTTTGCGCGATACGATCGCCTCCGTCACGTCCGACCTGGTCAATGCATGACACCCAGCGTCGATCTCGCATCGTTTCGAAACGATTGGTACAGGCCGGGGCGAAGCACCACGGTTCGCATCGCGTGGTTCTTCTGCGGATCCGCGTTTGTGCGCTCATCCTTGCTGCCGTTTTCCGCGCCGCGCAGGTGGGCCCTCCGTCTCTTCGGCGCCAGCGTTGGCTCAGGGGTTGTGATCAAGCCGGGAGTAAGAATCAAGTATCCGTGGCGCCTCAAGATTGGTTCCAACTCGTGGTTGGGAGAAGACTGCTGGATCGACAATTTAGAGCTGGTTGAACTCGGTAAGAATGTCTGCGTGTCTCAAGGAGTTTACATTTGCACTGGAAATCATGACTGGTCCGATTGCGCTTTCGGCCTCATGGTGTCTCCGATCATCGTCTGCGATGGATCCTGGATAGGCGCACGTTCGATTCTCTGTCCTGGAGTCCGGCTCGGTGAAGGGTCTGTTGCAGTTGCCGGCAGCGTGGTGACAAGAGACATTCCTGCATTTGAGATTCATGGCGGAAACCCCGCACGGTTTCTCCAAAAGAGGCAGATCAGGGATCGAGAGCCGGATCTCCCCGAGGAAGCCGATTTAGCGTCCTCTTATCACGCGGCCTCGAGCCGATTTGCTGTAAGCGCGTCGCAGCATGAGCGCTCCGCAACGAGAGCTGACATCAAATGGCACACAGATGCGCCGAGTGAAGAACATCACACCGCCCCCAGCGATTGAGCTGGAGTTGGCATGTCGCCTATGCGTTTCCTCTGGGAAAGGAGTTCGGCAGGGCGATGACGCTTGTGACTCATGAAGCCAGCTAAGGTTGGGGCGCGCCGGTTTTGAAAATGCCGCTCGCCCATGGTTGAAAGCATGCGTCAGTTTTCCCCGCCGAGAACACACTATGAGATATCAGGAGACCTGCTCGTGGGAAATGGCAGCGAACGCTGCCCGGGGCAAAATGCATATAGCCGTGTTTAATCAGTTCTTCTGGCCCGACGTGATCGCTACCGGTCAGTACCTCACGGATGTGTCACGCGCGCTTTCGCTCGATCATGACGTGACGGCAATTTGCAGCGGCCCGGCGCATGGTTGCCCTGATTCCAGTCCGTATCCTCGCATTGTCATCGTCCGCTCGCGGACCATTGCCTTCGCCCACCGCGCCTTCGCGCGAATTGCTTCGTACCTCTCGTACCTGTCGGGCTCGATGTGGCACGGGCTTCGCCTGCGTTGCCCGGATGTTATCCTCACTCTCACCACTCCCCCGATCCTGCCGGTGATTGGCTCCCTCATATCTACTCTGCGCGGTGCGCGGCATGTTGTATGGGAAATGGACGTGTACCCAGACGTCGCTACAGACGTCGGCTGGTTCAGAAAAGGCAGCCTCATTGACTGCCTCTCCGGCGTCATCATCGATTGGTCACGCCGCCGCGCCTTTGCCATCGTAGTCCTCGGCGATGACATGAAGAGTCGTCTCATCGGTCGCGGCATAGACAGCGAAAAGATCCACATTGTCGAGAATTGGGCCGATGGCAGCGGGATCGTCCCCCATCCTTTTCCGGATGGACCGCTGGTCATTCACTATTCTGGTAATCTTGGCCTGGCCCACGAAATCGAAACCATCAAAGGCGCGATGGGCCGGTTGCGCAATCACAAGGATTTCCGATTTGTTTTTTCAGGAGCGGGTGCGCGCCGCCCCGCGCTCGAGGGTTTCTGCCGCTCCGAGAACATCCACAATGTCGAGTTCCGGTCCTATTGCGAGCGGGTTGATCTCGGCCGATCATTGAGCGAAGCCCACCTCGGCCTGGTTACTCAGCGTCCCGAGACCCTCGGCTCTGTTGTCCCGAGTAAGACGTATGGCATCATGGCTGCCGGACGCCCACTGCTTTTTATCGGCCCCGATGCCTCCACGCCGGCAAGGCACATTCAACGCTTCAACTGCGGATGGAGAATCGAGCCTGGCGATGTTGATTCTCTGACGAAGTTACTGCTCTCCCTGAACCAGGACCGATCGATCATCGTCGAGGCCGGGAAGCTTGCCCGCGCCGCTTTCGATGCGCATTTCGACAGTTGCGTTTCCATCCCGCGCCTCACCGCTGTCATTTGCGGTGCGGGTTCGCGGACGGTAAGCAGGGCTGGTTTGCGGCCCGCCGCGGGATTTAGACCCGCTGAGTGAAAATGTACTCCCTCGTCTTTCTCGCCGTCGTCTCGTTCGTCCTCTGCCTCCTGGTGACGCCGCTCGTTCGCAATTCTGCGAGCCGCCTGGGCATCGTGGACATCCCGGACCAGAATCGCAAGGTCCACACTGTCCCGGTGCCCCGCCTCGGCGGCGTCGCCATATTCGCTTCTGCATTCATCGCCTACGGCCTCCTGCTGCTTGCCAAATTCGCTGCAGGCGGTATTGTCTGGTCAGGTTTTCCTCTGGCGATTCGCCTGCTTCCCGCTGTCCTCCTCGTGTTCGGCATCGGCATCGTCGACGATATTCGCGGAGTTCGGCCCTGGCACAAACTCACTGTCCAGATCATCGCCGCTGTACTGGCGTGGTATGTCGGTATCCACGTTGACGTCATTGCCGGGCAGCCCGTTTCACAGATTGGCGGATTGCTGATCACAATTCTCTGGATCGTCGCCTGCACCAACGCCGTCAACCTGATTGACGGAGTGGACGGGCTCGCCGCTGGAGTCGGTCTCTTTGCCACCCTTACCACTCTGATCGCGGCGCTGCTGATTCACAATATTGCGCTGGCGCTTGCAACGGTCCCCCTTGCGGGCGCGCTTCTCGCCTTTCTCCGTTTCAACTTCAATCCAGCATCGATCTTCCTTGGCGATTGCGGAAGCCTGACACTCGGATTCCTGCTTGGCTGTTACGGCTGTGTCTGGTCGCAAAAGGCCACCACGTTCCTCGGGATGACGGCGCCGATCCTCGCCCTTGCTGTCCCGCTCTTCGACACCGCGCTTGCGATCGCACGTCGCTTTCTGCGCCGCAGGCCGATCTTCGGCGCTGACCAGGCCCACATCCACCACAAACTGCTGTCGCGTGGCATGACGCCGCGCGGTGTCGCCCTCGTCCTATACGGAGCCTGTGGTGTCGCGGCAATTGCATCCCTGTTTGTCACCATCTGCCAGGAACAGTATCGGGGCATCGTCATCGCTCTCGTCTGCCTAGCTGCATGGGGCGGCCTTCAGTATCTCGGGTATCACGAATTCGCCACCTCCGTCCGCCTCATCCTCGGTGATGCTTTTCGCGGCCTGCTCGATGGCCACCTCACGCTCGTGACGTTCGAACACCAGCTCTCCAAGGCCACAACACTCGAGGAATGCTGGAAGGTTCTTTCGGCCGCATATACCCAGTTCGATTTCTCCGGCATCGTATTCGACATCGATGGCGTCTTCCACGAATTGGGTGCTGACGCCGGCTGGCATGTCTATGTCGATTACCCCGGCCATGGCTACATCACCCTGACTCGCAAAGCCGGCGCCACCACGCACAGTCCCGTCGCCGTGGCTTTTATCGACTGCATCTCGCGCATCCTCGAAAGCAAGCTTGGCCAGCTTGAGAATGCTTCGGCCACACCCGCGGCGTCTGCCCATGCCGACTGACCCGTTGACCGCGTCGCCGCATTTGCCGCCGCTCTCGTCTCGTTTCGCCCCTTTCCGCGTTGCATAGCTGTGGCGTTTGCTTTGTTTCATGGCTACTCACTCCTCCACATGGCCCTGATTGAGAAAACAAAACGGTGGGATCCGGCGGGACCGGTCGTATTGCCCGCAGGCCTTGGGAATCGTTCAACAGGACTCCGAAAGGATTGAATCCAATGCCCAGAGCGCTGATCACCGGCTGTACCGGCCAGGACGGCTCCTATCTCACCGAATTCCTCCTTGCCAAAGGATATGAAGTTCACGGCTTGAAGCGTCGTCGAGCATCCAGTTTCAACACCGAGCGTCTCGATCCCTTATGCCTGCTCGAAACTTTTCGCCCACAACATTACGGTGACCTATCGCGAGAGTTACCGGCTCCACCCATCAAGCGGAATTCTCTTCAACCACGAGTCTCCGCGGCGCGGCGAAACCTTTGTTACCCGCAAGATCACGCGCGCTGTCGCGCACATCAGTCACGGCCTTCAGCAGAAGCTGTTCCTGGGAATCTCAACGCGCGCCGGGACTGGGGCTACGCGCCCGACTACGTTCGAGCAAGGATCGCGAGGATGACCGGCTTCCCGGGCCGCATCAGCTGGGATAAGAGCCAGCCAAACGGCCAGCCGCGCCCTGCCTGAATTTGGCTTTCGCGCCACTACATCACTTGATACCGGGCTGCTGAAGACAATCAGGTGGTACTTGCAAACACACCGGAACCATTTGGCAATCGCTGGGAATATTCCCGAGATGGCTCAAAACGGTAATACACAAGTACTGATTGCATGAATTTTCGATGGGATGATTGCCTTGGCTATTGCGGTCTTCATCGAAGTTGGGTTTAGATAGAAGTCTCTCCTAGAAGGGAGCTCCGAAACAGAAAATCGCGAGGAGGGCCTAGTGCTCGGAAGAATTCAGATCTTTGCGGCGGCGGCGGCGTTGTGCGTCAGCTCATACGCCATGGCGGCAACAACCTGGATTGGGACCGTGACCGTGAGCGGTCCGACCACGATCAACAACCACGAAGTAAAGGGCACTGGAACATTGTTCGACGGCGCGGTGATTGAAACCGGTACGGCGCACGCCGACATGCGGCTGGCGAATAACGGCGGCGAGATAACCTTGTATGCCAGTTCGCGGGGAACTCTTCACCGCGATTACTTCGTGCTCGAGCGCGGCAGCATGAAGCTCAGGTCTTCGAGTTCATTCAATGTGCAGGCGGACAACCTGGCTGTGGCTGCGGCCGTCAACTCCTCCGGGACTGTGACTGTCGAAGGCGGCAACACAGTTGTGGTGGAGGCGGAAGAGGGTACGCTGGATGTTCTCAATGCGACCGGAACGCGGATCGCTCAAGTGCATTCCGGAAGCCCATTGTCCTTCACTTCGGCCACCAAGCCGTCCTCGGGAATCACAACAACCAGTGCAGTTGCTTCCGGGAACAGCGAGCGCGTACTCCCCACGAGCGACGCGAACGTGGTCCCCTCGGTCCTAATGCTTCCCCCCGTGTCGAGACAGGCTTCTTCCGAGGTCGGAGGTTGGACGATCTCGCCCAGGGCTGCCGGCGGCGGTGGTTGCGTTTATGGCGCAGGAGGCGGCTGTTGCTCGGCAAAGCTCCTCGAGCAGTGCTGCCCGAATAAGGGCGACAACGATGCGCAGTGCTGCCCCGGGATGCCGCTTTCACCGAAGCAGTGCGGCGGGGCAAGCCCGTAGAGACAAGTTTGAAACCGTTGCTTGACGGCGCGCGCAACAAGCCAGCCGGTCCTCACTCCCGAGGTGAGGACCGGCTTTTTCTTTCATGAAATGACTCATATATCGATGACAGCGAATTCGAGTTCAAGCCACCCCGAAACTCGTTCCGGAAAATGCTTTACCGGGTGATAAGGAAAGGGTTAGCGGTCATTCGGCCGTGCCTCGCCACCAGTCTTTTTCACGTCCGGATTCATCGCAAGCTCCTGGTTTTTCATTTTGCGATCGATGCGCCGGCCAAGGCCGTGCGTGGCCGCCGTGCGGCCTTCGTACTTGCCAGTCGTGCATAATCAAATCACGATGGCACTTCTTTGGAACCCTGAAAGCTGGTCGCAGCGGCTGGCTGAACTCGAGGCGCAATCCGGCGAACTGAAAGAGGCTCCGCTGCGCCGGGACGTGCGCTCGCTCGGCATGCTGCTGGGTGAAGTGCTGCGCGAGCAGGCGGGGGAAGAGCTGTTTGGGCAGGTGGAAGCGCTGCGCCAGGGGACCATTCGCAGGCGCGACGCCGAGGCCCGCGGCAATCTGGAAGACGCGGGCCGGCATGGCGCGGCCTCCCTCGAACTGGTCCACTCGCTCCCGGTGGAGAGCGCGATATTTCTTACGCGGGCATTCGCCTTTTACTTCGAGCTCATCAACCTTGCCGAGACCAATCACCGCAAGCGCCGGCGCCTTGCGCTGCAGGTGAGCGGCGGGGCCGGGCTGCAGCGCGGTTCGCTCGCCGGAACGCTCTGCGCGATGAAGCGCGTGGGAATCACGGGCGAAGAGGCTCTCGAGTGGCTGCGACGCGTGCTCATTGTGCCGGTGTTTACAGCGCATCCGACAGAGGCCGCGCGCCGTTCCGTCATGCTCAAGAGGCGCCGCATCGGTGAGTTTCTGGTTGAGCTCGATCGCATTCCTATTCCCGAGCAGGACCTCGCGCGTCTGGAAGAAAAGGTGCGCGCCGAGATCACCAGCCTGTGGCAAACCGACGAGGTGCGCTCGCGGCGGCCCACCGTGTACGACGAAATCAAGATGGGCCTGGATTATTACGATGTTTCTATATTCGAAACGCTCCCCGGCCTGTATCAGGAGATCTCCGGCGCGCTGCGCATCGCGTATGGCATTGAAATCGAGCCTCACGATCTGCCCCAGGTGCTGCGCTTCGGCTCGTGGATCGGCGGCGACCGCGACGGCAATCCTTACGTCACGCCGGACGTCACGCGCGATGCCGTGCAAATGGCGCGCGTGCATGTGCTCGCGTTCTACCAGCGCAAGCTCGACGAGATCATCGACCTCCTCACTACGAGCGCGCAACAGATGCCGGTGAGCGAGGAATTGCGCGCGCGCCTCGAAGGCTACGTGGCGAAGGTGCACACAGCCGAGGCGCAGGTGTTCGGGCAGCAGTTCGAGTTCGAGTACTACCGCCGTTTTGTCGTCTGCGTGAAGGTGCGCGTGCAGCGGACCATGGAATCGGGCCGACCACTGAGTACGGCAGGCAGGGCCGTGCCCGTGCTCTCTGGCACTGCAGCGGGACACGAACAACTTGCGCAGGCACTGCCTCCTTACGGCTCGCTCGGCGAATTCATCGCCGATCTTGAGACGCTTCGCTCGTCTCTTGCGGACAACCGCGGTTTGCGCATCGCACGCACGCTGCTTGATCCGTTGCTGCTGCAGGCGCGCACGTTTGGCCTGCACCTGCATACGCTCGACATCCGCCAGCATGCGCGTGTTCACGCAACGGCGCTGAAGGAGGCCATCGCCGACACCGCGGCTTCGTCACTCCCCGCCGGGCTTTCGCCGGAAACCGCGAACGTCTTCGAAACGTTTCGAGCCGTCGCAGAAACGAAGGCCGGATGCTCTCCTGAAGTCATCCGCCATTACGTCATCAGCGGGGCGGCATCCGTGGACGATGTGCTCGCCGTGGTTCGTCTCGCGCGTCTCGGCGGGATTCAGGTCGAAGGCTCGGCCGGAAGTGAGCGGCTTGATCCGGGCCTGATGCCAGTGCCGCTCTTCGAATCAATCGAGGATCTCCGCAACGCGTCGCACGTGTGCCGGGAGTTGTGGAGCCGTCCGGATTATCGCCGGCTCCTCGCGTCGTGGGACAACTGGCAGGAGATCATGCTGGGCTACTCCGACTCCAACAAGGACGGAGGCATGCTCACGAGCACGTGGGAGATCTTCCGCGCGCATCGCGACCTGCACGTCGCTGCACGTGAATGCGGCGTAAGATTGCGGCTGTTTCACGGCCGTGGGGGCACCGTCGGACGCGGCGGAGGCCCGACGCACCGCGCGATCTTCGCGCAGCCGATGGATTCGTTCGAAGGGCAGCTGCGCATCACCGAACAGGGCGAAGTGCTCAACTTCAAGTACGCGGACGAGGTGCTGGCCGAGCGCAATCTCGAACTGATGATCGCCGCCTCTCTCGATGCCCTTGCCCGCCCCAATGCCCGCGACAGCCAAGGCCACTTCACCGGAGTGCTCAAGCCTGAGTGGGAGTCCGCTCTGAACGAGCTGTCGGAGATCGCTTTTGCCCACTACCGCCGCAACATCCTCGAGAACCCCGATGTGATCACCTACTTCGAGCAGTCCACGCCGGTGGGCGAGCTCGAGCAGGCGAAGATCGGGTCGCGGCCCGCGCGGCGCAACAATTCGCGCAACATCGGCGACCTGCGCGCCATTCCATGGGTCTTCGGATGGACGCAGTCGCGCCTGCTCGTTCCGGCCTGGTTCGGCGTGGGCCATGCATTGGGAGAGTTCCTTAGCCGCCCCGGCGCACTACAGCTTCTGCGCGAAATGGCACGCGAGTTCCCGCTCTTCATCGACCTGGTACGCAACGTCGAGATGGCGCTCGGCAAAGCCGATCTCACCACCGCGCGCCTGTATTCGTCGCTTGTCGAGGATGGTGAGTTGCGCGAGCGCGTGTACGATCTGCTCGAAGCCGAGTTCCACTCGAGCGTCAAGGCTGTTCTCGCGGTCACCGGGCAGTCTGCGCTGCTCCAGGAGAATCAGGTGCTTGCGCGCTCGATCCGCCTGCGCAACCCCTACGTCGATCCCATGCACCTCATCCAGGTGGACATGCTGCGCCGCAAGCGCGCCGGCGAGGACACTCCCGAAGTGAACCGCGCAATTGCCGCGACGATCAGCGGGATCGCGGCTGGGCTGCGCAACACCGGCTGATCGGCCAGCCCGGCGAGCGCGGAGCATTGCATCCCCCTTGCAGGAAATGGACGCCCCGTTTTACCCTGTATCCATGCATCGATGTCGCTAACACCGGCCTGGTGAGAGCTCCGATGCCCGGCGTGCGTCATTTCGTGCGCATTCACCCGCCTGACAGCTCCACCAAGACTCCCACACCCTATGCAAGCCCGGTATACCCCGGGAACAGGAGATTTTGATGGCGCGCATTGCCGCGAATGTGACTGAGTTGATTGGCCGTACCCCGCTGGTGCGGCTGAACCGCGTGGCGGCCGGGCTGCCCGCGACGGTGGTGGCAAAACTGGAGAGCCGCAACCCGCTGGCCAGCGTGAAAGACCGCATCGGCTTCGCGATGATCGATGCCGCCGAGAAAGCCGGCAAGATCAAGCCGGGCGTGACCGTGCTGATCGAGCCCACGAGCGGCAACACCGGCATCGCGCTGGCCTTCGTCGCCGCCGTCAAGGGCTATCGGCTGATCCTCACCATGCCCGACACGATGAGTGTTGAGCGGCGCGTTGCGCTGCGGGCATTTGGCGCGGAGATTGTGCTCACGCCGGGGCCGGGCGGCATGAAGGGCGCGATCGCCAAGGCCAACGAGATCCTGGCCAATACGCCGGGCGGCTACATCCTTCAGCAGTTTGACAACCCCGCCAACCCGGCCATCCACCTGGCCACTACTGGGCCCGAGATTTGGGAAGACACCGACGGCAAGGTCGACATCCTCATCTCCGGTATCGGAACCGGCGGCACCATCACCGGCGTCTCAAATTACATCAAGCCGCGCAAGGCGGAGTTCAAGGCGATTGCCGTGGAACCAACCGACAGCGCGGTGCTCTCGGGCGGAAAGCCCGGCGCGCACAAGATCCAGGGACTGGGCGCGGGTTTCGTTCCCAGCATTCTCGACACGAAACTGATCGACGAGATCGTGCAGGTCACCAACGACGAGTCGATCGCCATGGCCCGTCGTCTTCCGCTCGAAGAAGGGCTGTTCGTCGGAATCTCCTCGGGCGCTGCCGTGGCCGCTGCGCTCAAGGTTGCAGCGCGGCCTGAGAACGCCGGCAAGCTGATCGTGGTGGTGCTGCCCGACTTCGGCGAACGCTACCTGTCGAGCGTCCTGTTTGACGCGCTGCGCCAGGAAGTGCTGGCTTTGCCCACGAATCCCGTGCCCGATTCTCCGCAGCCGGTGAGCGTGTAACATGCCGCCGCTTGAGCAGACGAGCGTGCTACCATCCTCGCGGCAGAGCCGCCGCGCGGAATGTGCGCCGGGAGTTGAGCATGTCGCGGCGGAGCCGGAAGGACACGATATGTCTTTCTTCGAGCGTGTTCGCGAAGATGTCCGCTCGGTGTTCGAGCGCGACCCGGCTGCGCGCTCCATGCTCGAAGTGCTCACCTGCTATCCAGGCCTGTGGGCGGTCTGGATCCATCGCGTTTCGCATCAGTTGTGGAAGTGGCGCCTGCGCCTGCTCGCGCGGATGCTCTCGCAGGTTGCGCGTTTTGGGACCGGCGTCGATATTCACCCAGCGGCGCAACTGGGCCGGCGCTTGTTCATCGATCACGCCACCGGGGTTGTCATTGGTGAAACCGCAATCGTCGGCAATGACGTCACGATGTACCAGGGCGTCACGCTCGGCGGCACCGGCAAGGGCCACGGCAAGCGGCACCCGACCATCTGCGATGGCGTCTTTATCGGCAACAACGCCAACGTGCTCGGCAACATCTGCGTGGGCCAGAATTCGCGCGTGGGCGCGGGGTCCGTGGTGCTCACGGATGTGCCTCCGCACTCGACGGTCGTTGGAGTGCCGGCGCACATTGTTTACCGCAACGGCGAGCGCGTGCTTATTACCGATCCGCACGACATCAAGGACCCGCTCTCCGACGCGCTGATCGCGCTCGCGGCACGAGTCGAGGAGCTGGAGCAGCGGCTTGGCGCACAGGTGCAGCGCGCCGAACCGTTCGCAACCGAAGAGGCCGAACGTACCGCGTATCGCCGCGAGCTGAACCAGATCAGCGAATACGTCTCGATGGGCGAGGGCATCTAGATCCGGCGCAATCGCTCAATTGTTTTGCGCGAGGGTCAATGCACGTCCACCGAGCGGTCGCCCTCGTACTCCATGATGTGGAAGTAGGCTTCCCATCCGCTCCACGACGCGGGCGCAGGCAGCTTGGCCATCGGATCCTTCAGGTGGTTTGCGTAATCCTGCACCAGTTCCCGCGTGCGATAGACGCCCGTGAGCCAGTCTCCACGATACCAGTTCTTCCACTTGCCGTACTCGGCCGCCGCCATTGACTGCTGGATTGCATCGAGCGAGTTAAGCGCGTCATCGACCTCGCTCGCAGCCTTCACCGAATTGTCGGACTCCGCATCCTGCATGGCTTGAGCAATGTCGAGCAGAGCGCGGTTGCTCTCGCGGTTGATCATGATCATGGTGAGCACCTCGGCCTGGTAGTAATCGCGCCGGCCGGGATCGACCAGGTCGCGCGCGGCTTCGGCGTGCTTCCACACTTCGTCCCAGCGCGGCTGAGCTTCAGTGCACTCGTCGATGTCGCGCTTGATCAGCGCCTGACGAACCTCGTCATTTCCCTGAGGCAGCACGCGCGGCTCCGTCCACTTGGGCGACTGGCTTGGAATCGCGATGACCTGGTGCTCGCTGAGTTCATCGAGAATGAGGCGGCGGATCTCAGAGTGGTAATGCTGATCGCCATTCTGCCGCACGACCGAACTGAGGGGCGGCGGTGGCGGCGGAGCATTGCCTGCCGAAGTCAACCCGGGGAGACCAAAGGGCGCGCGGACGCCGGGCGCAGCGAAATACTCCTTGTAGACCCCGGCGACGGCATTGGCGGACTGTGCCCCAAACTCCTCCGTCGCGAACTTGCGGTAGTACGCGTCGTCGGCGGCCTGGTCCGGAGGAACGCCGCTCCACGCAGTCTCCATCAGAGCGCGCGTTGTCATCACTACGGGCCGGACATCGCTGGTGTTCACGAGCACATACGCCGTTGCGCCTGCCTTGATGTAGCGGCCCAGTTCTTCCTGGATCACGCCGACAGAAACCAGCTCGGAAAGCTGGTTTGCCTGGCCGTTCATCATCGCCGTGTGGATATACATGCCCTGCCCGGCCGCAACCTTGCCGCCATCCTGCATGTCGCCGTAGCCGGTGTCGGCCCACACCAGCGTCACCTCCGGAGGAATCTTGATTAGGCCCGCCTGCATCAGCCGCGCGCCCTCCTGCCAGAGATCGGTGACGAATTGGGCCTTCGGGTACTTTGCGCGTACGATCTTCATCTGCGTGTCGATGGCGTCGCTGATTCGCTTGCCCAGCAGGGGATCGTTGTTGCGCACGCTCGGGTCGAGTGACGCATAGCTCGAGTCAGAGAGGCCGCGCAGGCCGACGCTCCACAGGATCTCTTCATCGGGCTTGTATGTCGCGACTGCATTCGTCCACGCGCGCTCAAGGATTTCGGGATGCGTCGAAAAGTTGTAGGGCACGTCCCTGGGCCATCGCGCCACGTTTACGCCGAGGGGGATCGCGTGATGCTGGTTCACGATCAGCCCGCGTTCCGTGGCCGCGTGCACTTGCGGGTCGTCGGGGAAGATCCAAGTGCCCGGCACCACCATGTTGCCCTTGAGCCGCAGGATCGTCTCATACACGTTGTCCCACACGCGAAGCGCGATTCCGGTCTTCTCGCTCTTGGTCCCCGGAATCCAGCCGCTTAGCAGGTCCTCGTCGTTGATGAAAAATCCGCGGTACCTGAATACCGGCTTTGGAAACGCCTTGCCGAAATCTGCCGGCAGCGTGATCGAGGTCCGCTTCTCCGGCTGCTTGTCGGTCCAGAGGTACATGGGGTCGACGCCGAGCACGCTTTGGGAGAACTCGTAAATTGCGAAGATCGTTCCGCGCATATCGGCGCCGGTGAGGCAGACGAGCTGCTTCAGTGGCTGGTGGCCCGGCACGCGCACCAGGCTGAATGCGAACGTCTCGGCGTCGGTTGTGGTGGCGCACTTGATTCCCGGGTGTACGTGGTCGCGCTCGGCGACCAGAATTGCGACCGGGCCTGCATCTTCGAGGCGGTCAGCCCGCTGCGGCTCCCTACCGAACACCTTGCCGAAATCATTTACGAGGTCCTCGGTTGCGCGACGGACTGGGCCTGACTCGTCGGGGCTCTCCACGATCGTCACAGAGCCGTCGATCGTGACGCTCGCATTCTGCGCACACCACGCGGCCGTTCCGCCTGCGCAGGCCAGGAGCCCGACGACAAACGCGGCAAAAAGCGCGGCCATGAAACCAAATCGGGGTCTCACCATTGATCTCTCCAGTCCAAAAACTGCCCGGTGTTGAACGCTTTACTTCGCGCCGCGAATTATAATCGAGCGCTTCCGCTTGTGTCCCGTCGCAGGGACGCCCATTGTGAGCGTGATAGCGCAGTCCCCTTCCAGTGCTACAGTGGAATTTCCCTGATCTTTCCGCCGGAGTCCTGAATTCTTGCGCGTGCTGCATCGCCTGCTGTGTTTCGCAATTGCTCTTCCGCTTCTTGTCCATGCCGCTCCGCGCGTCCGCGTGTTTTCGGCACCCGTACCGCCGGAGATGCGCTCGAGCGCGTTCTCCATCACGGTCAATGGTCAGCCCGTCGGCGTCGCGCACGCGGCGAACAGCTATGACTACGCGAGCTTCGACGCCACCGGTCAGGTGATTGTCGAAATCACCGCTGCTGAGCCCGGCTTCTGGGATCGCGGCGTCGATATTGAGCCATGGCGTCTCGGCATTCGGCCGGAGCGAGACAAGCAAACAATCCGCTTCCGCCTCGAAGGGCCGGCCAAGCTCTCGATCTCGCGCCCGCGCGATTTCCTCAACCACGCGCAGATGCTTTTCCTCTTTGCCGGCACGCCGCTACCGCCAGCGCCGGCGCCCGCCCCGAACGTGCACGTCTACGGTCCCGGCGTGTATCACAAGAGCCTGAATCCAAAAAGCGGCGACGTCTTCTATCTCGCCCCGGGCTCGTACTTCTTTGGCAGCCTCAATGTTTGGCAGGCGAGCAACGTGAAGGTGCTGGGCCGCGGCACCATCATCTATGAAGGCAACCAGGACCCGGATGCCGACGAGGGCTGGATGCACAAGCCGGACTGGCACTGCGTCGTTACCGACCAGGCGCACAACATCGAGATCGACGGCCTCACCTGCATCGTGCGGTCGCGAACATGGTCTATCCAGATGAAGGATTCGAGCAACCTGCTCTATGACGATCTGCGCGTCATGGGCGGCAATCCGGGCAACGCGAACCAGGACGGCATGGACTGGATCGGTTCGAGCAACGGGACCGTGCGCAACTCGTTCTTTCGCACCTCCGACGACGTGATCGCCTTGATGGGCAACTGGGACGGATATACAGACGCCGACATGGTCCGCCCCGGCCAATCGGTTCACGACATCACGGTCGAGAACAGCGAGCTATCCACGAGCATCTCCAACATCGTCCGCGCCGGCTGGCCGAAGAAGGTCTTCAATTCCTGGAACTTTACGCTGCGCAACTCGGACATCCTTCATGCCGGCATCGGAGCTTGCGGACAGACGTTCGGGGTGATCGGTTTCTGGGGAGCGAACGGCGCGCGCGGCGATCACAACAACTACGTCTTCGAGAATCTGTTCCTCGACAACTGGTATTCACTCGCGCAACTCGAACAGGGCGAGCCCAGCCTGCGCAACTTCACGTTCCGCAATATCTGGGCGCTCGATCAGCCTCCGCTTGTGGGCTCAAGCATGCAGGGCAGCGTTTCAGGCACCGTATTCAGCAACGTGAAATACGGGCAGAAGGTTCTAGGGTCCAACGCAGATGTGCCGCTTTCGACGAACGACGCGCAGCCCGCGCATTATGAATCGGCGCAGGGGCCTGCGGCATCGTTCTCCGTCGATCCACCGTTCGTCTCTCCGGGCGAAAAGGTCACCTTTACCGCGCGCGACGAACCTCACGCGCATTACCACTGGGTCTTCGGAGACGGCACCGAGGCCACCGGCAGGCGCGCCACGCACAGTTTTGCCGACGGGGACGGCACCGATCTCGACGGCCGCAACGGTGCGGGCCGTTTTCGCGTGATGCTGCGCGTGGATGACAGTCAAGGGCGCACAGATTGGGCCGCGCAGGGGGTCGTCGTAGTCTCGCAATGGCACGATGCTGTCAGCCCGCTCGGACAGATGGCCGCCGGCCTCGCATTCCAGATCTATCCGGGCACGTGGACCGATCTGCCCGACCTCTCGAAGGAGAGCGCAGTGATCACCAGTACCGCGCCCAATCTCAATGCGAACGCGCAGGGATTCAACAAGTACGCCGTCGCGTGGGACGGCTTCATCGACATCCCGGTCGACGGCGGCTACACGTTTCACCTGATGGATCGCGATGGCGCGCGCGTCGTTATCGATGGCATTGAGGTGGCGAAGACCGGCCCGCCGTTTGCGCAGGTTTGCGGCTCACCCGGCAATGCCATGCGCTACGACCGCGGGGAACTCGGACTGCGGGCTGGCAAACACACACTCCACGTCGAAGCGCTTCACACTGCCAGCCAGGGCCCGCCGCGCTTGCTATGGGAAGGGCCGGGCCTGCAAATGACAGACGTGCCGGACGCGGCGTATTCACACCTGCGGCAGGATACGGTAGGCATCAGGGAATAGCACTTAGATATTTACTTCGGCAATTGCGTTGTGTCCCAACCGCCGCCGAGAGCGCGAATCAGTTGTACGCTGGCCGCGAACTGTCGCGTTTGCAAGTCCGTCAGCGTGCGCTGATTGTTCAGAAGCGCCTGTTCGGCCGTCAGCACTTCAAGGTAGCTGGTTGCGCCGCCCTTGTATCGCTGGTTCGACAGGTCGAACGAGTGCTGTGCCGAGGCTACCGCCCGCTGCTCCACTGACGTTTCATCGTTCAGAATGCGCAGCTGCGAGAGATTGTCCTCTACATCCTCGAACGCCACGAAGACAGTGTTCCGGTAGGCCGCTGCCTGCGCCTCGTACTGATGCCGCGCCAGGTCGGTGAGCGCGTGCCTCTGGCCCGCGTCGAACAGCAGCTGAGCGGCCTGCGCGCCCAGCGACCAGAACGCGCTCGGCCCCTGGATCCACGTTCCTCCGTGCGAGCTCTCGAATCCGCCCGTACCGCCGAGGCTGATCGTCGGATAGAAGGCGGAAATCGCAATCCCGATGCGCGCATTCGCTGCCGCGGTCTGCCGCTCCGCCGAGGCGATATCCGGCCTGCGCTCAAGCAGCTGCGAAGGCACGCCGACCGGCACCTGCGGAAGCGGCAGATCCAGCGGCGAAAACGGCACGCTGAAGTCGGGCAGATTGTATTCTGCGATCGTCCCGATTGCGTGCTCAAACTGCGCGCGCGCGACGCCGACGTCCACGAGTTGCGCGCGCACCGTTTCAAGTTGCGTCTGCGCCTGGGCGACGTCTACGTCCGTCGCGACTCCGCCTGCAAGGCGGCGCTTCGTCAAATCCAATTGGTGTTCCAGGTCCGCTACCGTCTGCTTCAGCAGCTTGATTTGCGAATCCAGACCGCGGAGTTGGAAGTAGTCCGCGGCCAGCTCCGCCTGCAGCAAGAGGTCGACGTTCGCCACGTCCGCCGCGGAGGCCTGCGCGGACTCGCGCGATGCTTCAATGCCGCGGCGCACGCGTCCCCAGAAATCCGGCTCCCACCCCGCCTGCCCGCCGAGGATTAGATCGTTGTATTCGAATTTCTCGCCCGGGCGCGCCTGCGGCTTGTTCTCCGACTGGCGGTAATGCGTCACGCTCGGCGTGAGCGACAGCGTGGGGTACAGGTTCGCGCGCACCGCCGCAACCTGGTCGCGCGCCGCCAGGTAGCTCTCCATCGCCTGCTTCAATTGCTGATTGTTCGTGGCGATCCGTTCTTCGTATTGATTCAGTTGCGGGTCGTTGTAGACCTCCCACCATTTGCCGCGCAGCATCCCGTCGGAAGGCGATGCCGGTTTCCACGATCCGTTCGCAGGACTCGGCGGCGGCGTTACGCTCGGCGCGCCTGTCTCCTTGTAAGCCGCGGGAGCCGTGAAGTCGGGCTTGTGGTAATTTGGCCCGACGGGCTTGCAACCGGTCGCCAATACGGCCGCACAGGACAAAGCCGCGCCGGTTATGACCGATCGCGCCGCGGCATCCCGCAGCAGGTTTCGGAAAAACGGAACTGGAGTGAACTGCCCCATCCCTACTTGTCTCCGTCTTTCTTCGGTGCGGGCTGCGGGTTCGCCGGCGTTTCACCTTCGTTCTGCGCATTGGGCGATTCCACGTACAGCTTTTCGCCTTCGATTATTGAGTCCGGCGGATCCTGGATCACTCGATCGTTCGCGTTCAAGCCGGCGATCACTTCCACCGTCGCGCCGTTGTCCTCGCCGATTGTGATCGGGACCAGGTGCGCCACGTCGCCACTTACCACCGTTCCCACGCGCAGCCCGTCGCGCCGGAAGATGAGCGCCGATGCGGGAAGGATGAACGATTGCCCCACGGATTGCGCCTTGAAGTGAACCTGCGCCAGCGATCCCGGCATCAGCTCGCCCTTGCGATTGTCCACGTCGACTTCGACCAGCAGCGTGCGATTCGCAGGATCGATTGCATCCGCCGTCCGCACCAGCGTTCCCTCAAACGTGCGCCCCGGGTACTGCGGAAACGTGAGCGCAATCTTCTCTCCGCGCTTCACATTTGCCGAATACACCTCCGGCACGTTTGCGTACACGCGCAGGGTCTGCAGCGCCTGCATGTGGAACAGTTCCGACCCCGAGCCCTCGTTGATCAACTGGCCCGTGTCCACGCCGCGCGCCGTTATCACGCCGTCAAACGGCGCGTAGACCTTCTCGAAGCTCTGCAGTTCTTTCAGCCGGTCGAGGTTGGCCTGCGAGGACTTCACGGCCGACGCCGTTGATGCTGCCTGTGTGACAAACGTGTCCGTGTCCAGCTTCGATACTGCGTCCGAACCGACGAGCCCCTTGTACCGGTCTGCCTGCACCTTGGCGTTGCCGGCGTTTGTCTCCGCGGTCGCAAGGTCCGCCTGCGCCTGCGCCACCTGCTGGTCGAGTTCGGGAGTCGAAATCACCGCGAGCAGCGCGCCTTTCTTCACCTTGGCGCCGATGTCGTAGTACCAGTGGTCAAGGTATCCCGATGTGCGCGCAAGAAGCGGAGCGTCGCTGTATGCCGTCACGTTTCCGGGGAGCACGAACGTGTCCACCGGCGCGCCCGCTTTGGCCGGCAGCGCAATCACTGAGGGCGCGGCCATCTCCTGCGTGGTGCGCGCCAGCACTTCGTCGTTGTGATGCCGCTTCAATATCCCGAACACGGCAAACCCGATCACCGCGATCGCAAGAATCACCAGCGCAACCGAAGCCTTGCGTCCCGAAATCGGGCGCTGTTCCGGCGCGGCCTCGTGATCTGCCGGCGCCTTATGGCCCTGCGGTTCCGGGTTGGAATGTGCTCCGTTCGTCATGACAATTACTCCGGCTGCGCGTGCGGCGCAGCATTACTGGTCAAATTCGTCCAATGCCGCGCGCCGCGGACCGGCCTCAGCGCCCCTGCGCCGCTGCTCGAGCCACCCGTGCACGACAGAGAAAAATGCGGGAACGAAGAACAGGGTGGCCACCGTAGCGACAAGCAGTCCACCGATCACCGCGCGGCCCAGTGGCGCGTTCTGTTCGCCGCCCTCGCCCAGGCCGAGCGCCATCGGCATCATGCCGATGATCATGGCCAGCGCGGTCATCAGAACCGGCCTGAAGCGCACAAACCCCGCATTCAGAGCGGCCTTGCGCGCGTCGCCCACGAGCACTTCAAGCTGCTCGCGCGCAAAGCTTACCACCAGGATCGAATTCGCGGTCGCCACGCCCATGCACATGATGGCGCCCGTCAGCGCGGGCACGCTGAGCCGAGTGTTCGTGAAAAACAGCAACCAGACGATCCCGGCCAGCGCCGCGGGCAGCGCCGAGATGATGAGAAACGGATCGAGCCACGACTGGAAGTTCACCACGATGAGCAGATACACCAGCAGGATCGACATCGCCAGCCCGGCGAGAAGGCCGACGTAGGACTTGCGCATCGTGTCGCTCTGACCGCGCAGGACAAAGCTCGTTCCGCGCGGCTTGTCCTTCTGGTACTTGTCCACTATCCGCTGCATGGCGCGCGTCACGGTGCCCAGGTCCGTACCGCGCACGTTTGTAAAGATGTCGAGCACCGGCTGCACATCGTAGTGGCTCACGGTCCCGAGCTCCGCACCGGGGTGGATGCTGGCAACGTTGCCCAGCACCTGCACTGGCCGTCCCGCGCCCGGCGCAGTCGTAAACGGAGAGGCACTGATGCTGCCTCCGGATGCGATGCCACCCTGCGCGTGCGGCGTTTCCGATCCCAGTATGGGCAGGCTCTCGAGTTCCGCGAGGTTGTCGATGCGGTACTGCGGGCTCTGAGTCGCAATGTTGTAGGTCACGCCATTGCGGGGATTGAGATAGTAGCTCGGCGCGGTTTGAAAACTCCCGCTCAGTGAGATCAGGATGCTCTGTGCCACATTCTGCTGCGTTACGCCCAAGGCCGCGGCGCGCGTGCGGTCAACGTCAACCTGCATCAGCGGGTAATCGAACGGCTGTTGAATGCGCGCGTCCGCCGCGCCGGGAACCTGCCGGACCTCGTTGAGCATTCGTTCCGCCAGCGCGCGGTTGGCGTAGAGATTCGGTCCAATGATCTGGATGTCAATCGGCGCGGCCAGTCCGAAGTTCAGGATTTGCGTCACAATGTCCACCGGCAGGGCATAGAACGTAACGCCCGGATACTTGTGCGCCAGCACTTCGCGCAACCGGTCAACGTATTCGTCCGTCGGATGATGCTTCGCGGTGAGCTGCACCTGGATGTCGGCGTCCGACGGGCCGATCGGGGCGGAAGTCGAATACGAGAGGTTCAACCCCGAGTAGGGAAGCCCGATGTTGTCGACGATATTGACGATCTCGTTCGACGGAATCGTCTCGCGGATGGTCTGGTCGATGTGGTCGCAGAGAGCGGCCGTCTCTTCAATACGCGTTCCGGTATGCGCGCGCACGTGGATCTTGAACTGGCCGGAATCCACTTCAGGGAAGAAGTCCTGGCCAAGCGACGGCGCGAGGACCGCAACAGATCCCACGGCGAAGATGATCACCAAAACCAGAAACAATCCCGCGTGATCCACGGCCAGCGTCAGAAAGCGCAGATACCCGATGCGGATCTTCTCAAAGCGCTTCTCGAACGCAAATTGAAACCTGGTGAACGGGTTCCGGCTGACCGATTTCATGACCTCGCGCGCGTCGTCATGTTCCTTCAGAAGGTAGCGCGCCATCGTCGGCACCAGCGTGCGCGACAGCAGGTAGCTCGCGAGCATCGCGAACACCACCGCCTCGGCCATCGGCACAAACAGGTACTTTGCCACGCCGCTCAGGAAGAACATCGGAATAAACACGATGCAGATGGCCAGCGTGGAAACCAGAGCGGGCGTCGCAATCTCCGCCGATCCATCCAGGATTGCCTGCTCGAGCTCCTTGCCCGCTTCGAGATTGCGGTTGATGTTCTCGATGGCCACCGTGGCATCGTCCACCAGGATGCCGACCGCCAGCGCCAGCCCGCCCAGCGTCATGATGTTGATCGTCTCGTGAAGCGCGGCAAGACAGGCCAGCGAGCACAGGATCGAAAGAGGAATCGAAGCCGCGATGATAATCGTCGACCGCCAGCTCCCCAGAAAGATCAGCACCATCAGGGCGGTCAGGCAGGCTGCGATGATCGCCTCGCGCACCACGCCGGTGATCGCTCCGCGCACGAAGGTCGACTGATCGCTCAGGGCCGAGATTTTTAGCTGGGGCGGGAGCTGGCCGCGCATGCCTTCGACCTTCGAGCGCACTCCTTCGATGATGTCGAGCGTCGATGCGGACCCGGTCTTGAGAATGTTCATCAGCACGCCGCGCCGCCCGTTCACGCGGACAATGTTTGTTTGCGGCGGGCTGCCGTCGCGCACGTGCGCCACGTCGCGTATGTAGATGACGGCGCCGTTCACGGTCTTGATGGGCAAATCGTTCAGCTGCTCGATCACCGTTGGCGCCGAGTTGGTCTCTACCTCATATTCGAAGCGGTCCAGCTTGATCGTGCCCGCGGGCGCAATGACGTTCTGTTGCGCGATGGCAGTCACCACGTCGGCGGGCGTCAGCCCCTTGGCCTGCAACGCGTCCTCGTTCAGGTCCACCTGAACCTGCCGCTGTTTGCCGCCGTAGGGGAACGGCGTCTGCGCGCCTTCGACCGTCGCCAACTGCGTGCGGATCGTGTTCTGCCCGATGTCGTTCAGTTGCTGCTCATCCAGCCCCTGCCCGGACAACCCCAACTGCAGCACGGGCACGCTCGACGCGTTGTACTGAATGATGAACGGGGGGAACGTCCCCGGCGGCAGCTGGCGCACCTGCGTCTGACAGATCGAGACGACTTCCGCGACGGAGTTCGCAATATTTACGTTCGGCTGAAAGAAGACCTTGATGACGCCGATGCCGTTGAACGACTGCGACTCGATGTGCTCGATGTCGTTCACGGTGGTGGTCATGCCGCGCTCGCTGTTGGTCACGATGCGGTCGGCGATCTGCTGCGCCGAAAGCCCGGTATAGTTCCAGACGACCGTAACGATGGGGATGTCGATATTCGGAAAGATGTCGGTGGGCATCGACACGATGCTGTACACGCCCACGATGAGAATCAAAAGCGCGAAGACGACAAAAGTGTAGGGCCGCCGCAGCGCTAGCCGGACAATCCACATCATAGGGCTGGTTCTCGCTCCAGAGCCGGTTCATCCGGACCACGCCGCTCAACGCTGGAACAGGCTCTCCCGTACAGGCTTCCCCGGCGCTGGTATGCTCACCCGCGGCATACTCACCGGGGACCCTTGCAACATCCAGGTGAATCTACAATGGTAGTCGAAGTGGAAAGGCTTACAAAACCACTTCGCTATAAGGGGTGATTCCCACTTACTAGAGACGTCCGGAGCGGCCCAAATGACGCATTTTATGCGAATCGCGAACTAAGCCGCAGCGGCTTTTTTCGCCGCGGTCTCACCATGCAGCATTGGAGTCCGCTCGAATGCGCCGGTCGCACCCACTGGCTAGGCCTGCGGAGCTCCGGAATCGGTTGATTCGATCAGCCGCGCGTCACCGCTTTCCCCGTTGGGCGGCAGGAGCAGATTCGCAATCCGGGGGCTGCATGTCCAAAATATCCAAGCGAGCGTAAGGAGAAGTGCAGTTCGCCCGAAGAGGGAAGCGACATCGAGAGAGTACTGCCTCGCGAGATAGGGACTTACGGATAAATGGTCCCATGCCCCATAGTGCTGCGCGCTCAAGATACGCTGCGGCAAGTAGGAAATCTCCTCGAGGGCGCTCACAAGTTGAATCACTGCCACTGCCCGGCTTACCAGTCGAACGATCTCGGATCTCGACAAGAATTGCCTCCCCGCTGGAATTCGTGAGGCAGGATATCGCAGTCCGACCATTCCAGAAAACAAAACGGGCGAATCCCAAAGGATTCGCCCGCCCACTTCGTGTCAGCTTGAGCTTCAGTCCGCCGCAACCTCCGCCGCTTCCTCGACGGGCGAACCTTCGACCAGTTTCACCGGGTAGTACGCGTTGCGCGTGTACTGCTTCACCATGCGGTTGGTGTTGAAGTACGAACCGTTGAACGCCAGCGTCGTGCGCATCAGCTTCGCCCACTCGTCCGGCGCCTTCAGGTACTGCGGCACCACGGCGTTCTCCAGCTTGCTGTAGAGGTGGTCTGCCTCTTCCGCATCCGTGGCGCCGTCATCAATCGCCCAGCCCGTCACGCCTTCGATGCAGCCTTCGATCCACCACCCATCCAGGATCGACAGGCTCGGCACGCCGTTCAGCGCGGCCTTCATGCCGCTGGTTCCCGAAGCCTCGTAAGGCCGCCGCGGATTGTTCACCCAGACGTCCACGCCCGCCGTCAGCAGCGCGCCGAGGGTCCACTCGTAGTTCTCGAGGTAGGCAATCTTGAGAAGTTCGCTGCGCATCGCCCCGGCCCGCTCGACAACCTGCCGGATCAGCGCTTTGCCGGGCTCGTCCTGCGGGTGCGCCTTGCCCGCGTACAGGATCTGCAACCCGCCCGCTTGTTCGGCGATCCTCATCAGGCGTTCGGGATCGGTGAACATCAGGTTCGCGCGCTTGTAGGTCGCCACGCGCCGCGCGAATCCGAGCGTCAGCACCCGCGGGCTCAACACCAGCCCGGTGCGCGATCCCACCTCCGCGAGCAGTTCTTCCTTTGCCCGCGCGTGCGACCGCAGCATCGCATCCAGTGGCAGGTCGATCGCGTTGCGAAGGAAAAGATTGTCCCGCCGCCACGCCGGAATGTGACCATCCAGCATTTGCTGTACCGGCTCTGAAACCCACGTCGGCGCGTGTACGCCGTTCGTGATGGAATCGATCGTGAACTCAGGGAACATCTCCCGCGAGACCTTGCCGTGCTGCAGCGCCACGCCGTTGGCATAGCGCGAGAACTTGAGCGCCAGCATCGTCATGTTCAGTAGCCCTTCGTGGAAGCACCCCAGCTTCTGCAGGCGCGCTGTCCTCTCGCCGCCGAGGATACGGATCGCCTGTTCGGTTGAGAACCGGTCGTGCCCCGCAGGGACCGGCGTGTGCGTCGTGAAGACGCACTTGCTCCGCACCGCGGCCACGTCCGCATCCGTCGTGGCGCCCAGAGGGCCTCCGCCCATCTGGCTTTCGAGAAGCGCCTGCGTCAGCAGCGCCGCATGTCCTTCGTTCATGTGGTACACGTTGACGTGCAGGCCCAGCGCATTGGCCATACGGATGCCGCCCATGCCGAGAACGATCTCCTGCTGCAGCCGGTAATTCGTGTCGCCGCCATAGAGGTGATCCGTCAGGCCGCGGTCCCATCCGGAGTTGCCTTCGACGTCCGTGTCGAGCAGGTAGATCGGCACCACGTGCCCGGCGCGGCCCTCAAGATCGTAGCGCCATGCCCTGATCGTCACGGTCCGGTCTTCAATTGCAACCGTGGCACGCGCCGGCTCTTCCGTGCAGAAGTCCACCGGATTCCACGATTCCACCTCTTCGGTCTGTGCGCCCGCTGTGTCGAGGTGCTGCCGGAAATAACCCTTGCGGTGCAGGAGCGTGAAGGCTACCAGCGGAACGCCCAGGTCCGCCGCCGAGCGAAGCGTATCGCCGGCGAGCACTCCCAGGCCGCCCGAGTATGTCGGCATCGACGGACGAATTGCGATTTCCATCGAAAAGTAAGCGACCTGTCCGGATGAGGGAAAACTCTCGTATGAAAAAGGTTTCGTAGTTATGGATGGCATCGTCTACCTGATCGCCTCCGGCATGTTGCCCGCAACGGGCAGCAGCCTTCATGGGGAAATGCTTCACTGCCCATTGAAAGGCGCCCCTGTTTATAAATTCGGTTGAATGTAACCCGATTCTAAGGCACGCCCCGCAGATTTCTCAATTCCTGATCGGTCAGGGAAGCTTGAGACTCCATAGCATCTTCCCGTGCCGGAAAATTTCGTTCAAATATTGGAACACACCAGACCCCCCTTTGTTTCGAATATGGGACGGGCCGGCGTGTCGGCTACCTGATTTCTTGGATGCAAGCTCACAGCTGATGAGCGCCATCGGACGCGTGACAAATGTGAATCTCCGGCTTAATCCCCGTGTGGGTGGCATAGCGTTCCGCCAGGGCGGTCGTAAATGCCTTGGCATGTTGAGCCTCCACCAGGTTTACCGTGCACCCGCCGAATCCGCCGCCGGTCAGCCGTGCCCCAATCAGGCCGGGAAGATCCTGCGCCAGCGACACCATGGCGTCCGCTTCTTCGCAGCTTCCCTCAAAGTCCTGGCTGTAGCTCGAGTGGGCCTCCGCCATCAGCTGCCCCAGCTTTTTCAGGTCGTGTTTCAACAGGGCTTCGCATGCCGCCACGGTCCGGGTGTTCTCAGTGATCACGTGCTTTGCCCGCTTCAGCGCGTTCGGGCTCATCTCACCGCCGTAATGTTCCAGGTCTTCGACGGTCGCGTCGCGCAGGAACTTCACCTCCGGCCGGTGCCGGGCGATCACCGCGCAGGCCTCTTCTACTTCGGCGCGCCGGCTCGTGTATTCGCCGCCCGTCACCGCGTGCTTCACCATGGTGTTTGCAATCACCAGCGAAACCGTCTCGGGAATCGGCGCGAGTTTGAAACTCAAATCCCGGCAATCGAGCAAAAGTGCATGATCCTTGGCGGCGTTGATCGAGATGAACTGGTCCATGATGCCGCAGCTCGAGCCGACAAATTCGTTCTCCGCGCGCTGGCACAGCCGGGCGAGCTTCGGCCCCGGGTAGCTCGCGCCCACAAGCGAGAGCACCGCGAGCGCCGTCGACACTTCGAGGGCAGCCGAGCTCGAAAGCCCGGACCCAAGAGGCACATCGCCCCACAGTGTCATGCTGAACGCGGGAATCTTGTGCCCCTCGCCGGCCAGGATCGACACCGCCCCCATCGGGTAGTCGCTCCAGTGCTTGCTCCGCTCCCTGGGCAGCGCGGCAGCATCGAACACCCGCTCTTCGCCGTAGTTCTCTGCGTAGATCGCGATCTTCCCGTCCGTGCGCGGAGAAATCGCGGCCAGCGTGGCGAAATCGATCGCCGCCGGCATCACGAACCCCTCCGCATAGTCGGTGTGTTCGCCAATGATGTTCACGCGACCCGGCGCGGCAAATATGCGCGGCTCCGCACCGTAGCGCTTCAGGTGCATGGAACGTAATGCCTGAGGATCGTGCATCGGGACTCCTATCTAAATTCGCTCGAAATCAACTCTCATCGGCCAGCCGGTCGACTCCCCCGGTCCCAGAATCCGTGACCATTCGCCGTCGATCGCCAGCGAATCCACCGGCGCGGTCGCCGGCTCCATTGCCACACAGACCTGCTTCGGGCCCGGCCGGTCCGGCCACCCGCCGTAGCAGATCCAGAGCCCAACGTAGGGACTCGCTGCCGCGTTGAAACTTACTCGAATGCGCACGCCCGCCGACGGCCGCTCAAGCGCGCACCAGTTCTCGTTCGTCGCGAGCGGTCCCGCAAACAGCTTGTCGCCGATCCCAGTCTCTGGCGGCTGCGCCACGCTGAGGTCCGTCCGGCTCCCGTTCGCCAGCCTCGCCATCGGCCAGACCACCGGGTCGCCGCCCTTGCCGAGCCGGCCGCCGCCCGAGCCTTCGAGCCGCAACACGTGGACCGACTTCGGCAGTACCAGCCTGTCGCCCGCGGCCGCGGAAAACAGCGGATGAGCCGCCCACGACCACGGCGTCGGCGTCGATCCCGTATTGGTCAGCTTGTAGTCAAGATTCAGCCGCCAGCCGGCCTCGGTTTCCGCCAGCTTCAGCGTCCTCTCCAGCCTGAGCGGCAGTGAGAAACATTCGCCCACCAGCGCAACTTCGCCGTCGTCGCTTGCTGATCCCTGTTCCCTGGTCCCTGCTGCCTGTTTTTGCCACTCGACCCGCCAGAGATCCCCGTGATCCGGAACCTCCTTAGGCCCTGCCGCTGTCCGCACCGTGCAGGCCGCCACCGAGGGAAGGCACTCGTCCCACCCGCTTGCGTCTCCTGCGTCGAACGTCATCGTCCTGGTACGCGCCGCGACGGGCGCCAGCGGCTGCTGCAGCAACTCGTGGCCGTTGACCCGGATCGATGAGATCTTGCCTCCGAAGCAGGGAAGGAGGGTCACCTCGCATGCGCCGTTACGAATGACAACGTTTTCTTCGCTGCCCGCAACTATGCCCTGTCCCATCTGTACTTTACCTACTTTCCCAGAACGCTCCGGCTGGCTTCGTCGTACCGCTCCCAGATCCGTCCCATCCACGTCTCGTGCTCCGGTTTCATCAATACCGACCGTAAGCACGTCACCGTTTGCGTCGCGGGACCCTCAGCCTCCTGCGTCAAGCGAAACCAATGCAACGGCAATTGTACTAGCGCCAGGTGCAGGTTGCGTTCCGCGCATGCCGAAAAAATCCGCTGTGCCGCATCCCCCGCCTCCTCCGCAGAATCCTTCCTCACCTTCCAGACCACAATGTCCAGCTGCGGACCGCCGACGCGCATGGTTTCGAACCTCTTATCCGCCCGTAGCACTTGTTCCAGTTCCAATGCTGCACGGCGTCCTTGGGCGAGTCCCCGAGCAAATTCGCCACCCGGCTGGAGAGGAAAGAGCTGCTGCGTCGCCCACAGCGCCACCGCAGCCGCCCCTGCGCGAGAGCACTCAAGGCTGATCTCTCCCAGGTGAAGCTCTTTCGACGTGAAGTACGTGTAGGGCGAATCGTGCTTGTAGAACCGCCCCACGCCGGGGTCGCGGAACAGCACGCATCCGCACCCGTAGGGCTGGAGCCCGTGCTTGTGCGGATCGACGACGATCGAGTCGGCCTCCGCGATCGCCGCGTAGGCTCGCCGCGCGTCTTCTTCCAGCGCCTCCGGAATCAGCTTGAAATAGCCTCCATACGCCGCGTCTACGTGGATCCGGAACCCGTATCCCCCGCGCAACTCAACGATCTGATCCAGCGGATCCACCGCTCCTATTCCCGTGGTCCCGAGCGTGACCACGACCGTGCCCACGTCTCCCTTGCGCAGCTCGGCTTCGAGCGCATTCAGATCCATGCGCCCGCGGCTGTCCGCGCGAACCGGCTCATATTGCAGCTTCAGCACTGCCGAAATGCGGCTATGGGTGTAGTGCGCCTGCTCCGACCCGACGATCCGTTTGCGGCGTTGTTCTTCTGACCCCTGACCACTGATCCCTGACCCCTGTATTTCCCCCGCCACCCACAGCGCCTCCAGGTTGGCGATCGTGCCGCTCGAAGTCAGGTGCCCGAGAAAACGTCCGTCGCCCCATCCGAACATCCGCGCGATCTCCGCGACCGCTTCGATCTCCATCTGCGAACTTGCCCGGCCGCCATCGCGCGCGTGGTTGTTGGGGTTGATCGCCATCGCCAGCGCGTAGGCCGCCCGCGCCACCGGATGCGGCGGCTTCAGCATCTGGCCCGCGTAGAGGGGATGGAAATACGGATAGTTGTCGCCCAGACGCTGGGCCGTCCGTTCCAGGACGGCGGCCATGGCATCGAATTCCGGCCCGCGGCCTGTTTCACCCGGGGCTCTTTCGGCGGAACCGGGAGCGGTACCTGGCGCGGGAAAGGCATGAGCCGGCCCATCCGGCAGCGATGCGAATTCATGCCAAAGGCGGCTCGAAACGCGCGAAAGCAGGCCGGGAACTGGATCGTAAGCCATGGCGACCCTTCACCGTATCACACCTCAACTTGAGGCGGCAGATTGTTCATTTTGGGACATTTGCCCAGGCCATTTTTCCCTTAATTGTGCACATGCGGTAAGAAATCTGAACGGCGAATGCCGGGATGGATGCTACAATTGCTGCAGCGTTAGAGTCGAACCGGGCGTGAGCAGTACTCGCCCAACCAAGCAAGATTCTGCCAGTGGTCGCTCCGATTCATCCAGCGCAATTCAATACCAGGAAACACAATCAAAATGGAACAAGGTACTGTGAAATGGTTCAATGACGCGAAGGGCTTCGGCTTCATCTCGCGCCAGAACGGTGAAGACGTCTTCGTGCACTACTCTGCGATCAATTCGCAGGGTTTCAAGAGCCTGCAGGAAGGTCAAGCCGTGCAGTTCAATGTGGTCAAGGGGCCTAAGGGATGGCAGGCCGCCGACGTGCAGCCTCTCTAATCCTCAAAAGGCCGGATTCCGGCAGAATCTTATCTAACAAGCAAAAACGGCTGGGGTCACTCCCGGCCGTTCTTGCATCCCCATGTGTCGGAGCCCCCGGGCTCTTCGGCCAGGCGCGCCTCCTGATGCATTCAAACGTGCGCACGCTGGAACTCCGTCTCGCCAGTCGAATCAGCCTAACGACCTGACGGTGTGGTTTCGCCGAAGGGCTTCCCCACCCGTCTCTGTCGTAGGCGCTGGCTTCGCGGCCGTCTCCTCGACTACCAGGTCCGTCATCAGCCTGCGAGTTGACTTCACCAGCACAAATCCACCCGAAGCCGCGACCGCGGCCTCGAACACGTTCGAGCAAAGCTGCGCGCACCTCTGCGACAGGTTGTAATGGCCGGTCATGGCTTCAGTGCGCATTCCGATCTCCGCCGAAACAGCCGACAACTCCGCCTCGACTCCTAGATCCCAAGTATCCGGGGAACGCGGTTTCCGAGGTACTGGCATTTGTTTCAGCCATGCCGCGTCTCATTCTGGCGCGCTAAGAACCTGGGTCTGCGCGGCGGCGGGATTTGAGCCTATCAGCCATCGCGCACACCGTCCATTCATCGCACAATGATCCGCCTGCAACATTCCGGTGTTACCAACTTTCAAGGCGGCTGCGCCATGCGCCGGATCATTTGCGGGTAAAGCATCCGGCGCCGCGGTGTCTGCCGTACTTCCCCAAACAACCGGAGGCTCCATGTCCCCCATCCCCCACATTCGTGTTCTATCCGGAGTTCTGCTGCTGGCTGCGCTCGGCAGTCTTTGCGCCAAGGCCCAGGACGGCCGCGAAATCAAGCACGTCTTCGTCATCGCCGAGGAGAATCACAACTGGACCCAGCCAGAGACCCTCACTAACGGGATCCAGCAGATCTTTCAGAACCCCAACGCACCGTTCATCAACAGCCTCGTGAACGGCACCGCAGTCGCCTTCATCAACGGCCGGCAGGTGAACATCAGCGAGCACGTAGCGTATGCCACGGCCTACCACAATGTGCTGGCGACGCCCAGCGGGAACAATCCCCACATCCATCCCTCCGAGCCCAACTACTTCTGGGCCGAAGGCGGAACCAATTACGGCGTGTTCAACGACCACGATCCCTACGCAAGCTCAGGCCCCACGGTCCAGACGACCACGCAGCACCTTTCCAGCCTTCTTGAGAAGAGGGGGAGGACATGGAAGTCCTACCAGGAAGACATCGATCTGACCACCGTGAACGGCCAGCTTGTGAATCTGCCCCTGCCCCGGGATCAGTGGACCGTTCCCCTTTCAAGCTCTTCGGGCATATTCGGGCCTGGCGACTACCTGAATGCCTACAACGATTCCAACCAGTACAACTACGCCCCCAAGCACAATCCGCAGGTGTTGTTTGCAGATACTGATGGCGGCGACAACACCACGCCTTCGAATCCCATGGCAGGCCATTACGCCCCTCTGCAGCAGCTGGCGTTCGACCTGGCGGATAACCGCGTAGCCGACTACAACTGGATCACGCCCGACCAGTACAACGACATGCACAGCGGGCTGACCAATGGCTTTGCCGGGGTCACGGGCGACGGCGCCCAAATCCTTGCGGGCGACAACGCCCTCAGCCGACTGGTGCCCATGATCATGGCCTCCCGCGCCTATGAAGACGGCGGGGTCATCATCCTCTGGTGGGACGAGGCCGAATCCGACGGCGCGCCCAACGACAACGCCGACGATTTCAACCACACCATCGGCGAAATCGTGATCTCGAACCTTGCGCGGGCGAATGAAGGCGGGTTGCCCTATGCGAGCGCCCTCGACATGACGCACTCGTCGGACTTGAAAACAATGGAGGAGATCTTCCACCTCCGTCCACTGCTGGGCGATGCGGCCACACCCGGAACCAACGATCTGTCCGACCTGTTCGAGCCGGGCGTGATCCCGTCTCATCCGTAGCCACCCGCCGAAGTTCGCGCAGGCAGAAAAATGCCGGCGGCGATGACCTCAAAGGGTGTAGTCGCCTGCCGGCATTTTGAAACAACACGAACTTGGAGAAAGGTCTCGTCGTGCCCTCAGCGGTCCCGGTCATCGGAACCGCTCCCGGCTACGGAGAGAACCACACGATACTTACTCGAATGATCTTCAGCGGGCCGGTGTTCTTGTTCTTTGCGGAGCGCCGGCTCCGTCATTGGGCCCTGCTGTTTCGTACTTAAGCTTCGCGAACCTCGGGGCGGGTGTTCCTCGTTGCCGCTCGGTCCTGCGTCCCACTTTCTATCGCAGAACCTTTTCGCTCTGCAACGTAAGATGCGTCATAACGCCCAACTGGGTGCATTGCCCCCGACGGCCGCCCCTGAAAATGTTGCAGTTCCACTTCGCTCGGGAACGAGGAAGCCCCTCTGCGGATGCGCTTCCGGCCCGGCGATGTTGTAGTGATGGCCGCGCAGCGCCTTCGCAATCTCATCGAGAGCCTGCGCCCGCTCGAGTTTGGTCTGCCGCTCCCAGTGGAGCGCGAATCCCTGCCCGCACACGCTGCAACACACGTCAGCAGTCCCGTTGCTGCTTCTGCAAAAAACCTGCATTTTCCCTGACCTCGCCAGCCCGGTGGCTCTCATTCCACACACGAACCATAGCTCCGCCCCCGGAAAAGTTCATACCCGGCCCCTCCATCCCCGAAACCAGGACGGCGCGGACCGTTTGGAGCATTGGGAAATCCCACCGTTGTGCTAGGCCAATCGTTTTAGTACAGCAGATGCGCAATTGGCAAGGAGGAAATCTCGGCCCGAATTTGGACCGGATTTGACCCGGTCTCGAATTGAAACCGCGAAGCGTTCAGCCCCGAATTGGCGCCGAATCTCGACGGGTTATCCTGAAGTATCATCGTGGCCTGTAGCTTCTTCTCATGACTGGGCCCGAAAATAGGAACTCATCATGGGCAAGCCGAATATCGCCATCCATCTTCCCGACGGATCGGTCCGCGAAGTGCCTGCGGGCACGACGCCGCTCGACGTCGCCAACTCCATCTCCCCGCGCCTGGCTGCAGCCTCTGTGGTCGCGCGCCTGGTTCCTCCGGCCGCTGGCTCCGCGCCAGCGAATTCCGGAGACGCCGGCGCCCCTGTCCACGATACGGACGAGGCGGCCATGTACTCGGCCGAAGACAAGTCCGGTTCGCGTTTGGTCGACCTCAGCGCGCCGCTCACGGACGACACGCGCCTCGAACTGGTCACCGAGAGGGATCAGGAAGCGCTGAAGGTCGTACGCCACTCCGCGGCGCACGTGCTGGCGACGGCGGTGCTTGAGCTGTTCCCCGAGACCAAGCTCGGCCATGGGCCGGCCACCGACTCCGGTTTCTTCTACGACTTCTACCGCGAAAAGCCCTTCACCCCCGAAGATCTTGCAGCAATTGAAGCCCGCATGGCCGAGGTCGTCGCTCGCGATGAGAAATTCGTCCGCGAGTACGAGCCGCGCGAAGCGGCTCTTGCCGAATTCGAGCGCGACGGCGACTTCATGAAGACGCATTTTGTTACGCGCTTCACCGAGCCGGGCGCGCAGGTCAGCTTCTACCGCAATGGCAAGTTCGTCGATTTCTGCCGCGGCCCTCATGTGCCTTCAACGGGCCGCGTCAAGGCCGTCAAGGTGATGAGCATCTCCGGCGCCTACTGGCTGGGAAACGAAAAGAATCCGCAGCTTCAGCGCATCTACGGCACGGCATTTTTCTCGAAGAAAGATCTCGACGAGTACCTCGAACGGCTCGAGGATGCCAAACGCCGAGATCACCGGCGGCTGGGCAAGGAACTCGAGATCTTCACCGTAAGCGAAGAGGTCGGCGCGGGCCTCCCGCTGTGGCTGCCGAAGGGCGCGACCGTTCGCCGCCTGCTCGAGGAGTTTATCCTCGACCTCGAACGCAGGGACGGATACGAGCACGTCTACACGCCGGCGCTCGCCAAAGTGGACTTGTATAAGCGTTCCGGGCACTGGGCCCACTACCACGAAGACATGTTCCCGCCCATGGATCTTGAGACCGAGCAGATGGTCCTGAGGCCGATGAACTGCCCGCATCACATTTTGATTTACGAGTCGAAGATGCGCAGCTACCGCGATCTGCCGGTGAAGCTGGCTGAGCTCGGCACCATGTACCGCTATGAGCGGTCGGGAGCGCTGAGCGGCCTCAGCCGCGTGCGCTGCATGACGCTGAACGATGCGCACATCTTCGTCGCTCCGGAGCAGATCAAGGAAGAGTTCACGAAGGTAATGAACCTGGTGGAGGCCTCCTACAAGGCGCTCGGCATCACGAAGTACAGCTACCGGCTCTCGCTGCGCGATCCGGCCAACAAAGAGAAGTACGTCGACAACGACGCCATGTGGGAGCTTGGCGAGCGAGTGCTGCGCGAGACCCTCGATGGCCTCGGCCTGAAGTACAAGGAGAGCAAGGGCGACGCGGCGTTCTACGGACCCAAGCTCGACATCCAGCTTGCCGACGTGCTGGGGCACGAGGAGACGTACTCGACGATCCAGTTGGACTTCCACCTGCCGAACCAGTTTGCGCTCGAATATACGGGCGCTGATGGCGAACGCCACCGCCCCGTCATGATCCACCGCGGCGTGATCAGCACCATGGAGCGCATGGTCTCGTACTTGATCGAGCTCTACGCCGGCGCGTTTCCGTTCTGGCTCGCGCCCGTACAGATCGGCCTCGTCCCCATCAGCGAGCGCCACGTGGATTACGCGAAGAAGGTTGAATCGGAACTAAGGGCTGCCGGGTTCCGCGTCGAAGCCGATTTGCGCAACGAAAAGATGAACGCCCGGATTCGCGACCTTGCGAACCAGAAGATTCCTTACATCCTCGTCTTCGGCGACAAGGAAGAATCTTCAGGCGCCGTAAGCGTGCGCACGCGCGGCAAGGGCGACCAGGGTTCCATGCCGCTCAAGGACTTCATTTCAAAGGCAACGGGATTAGCAGAGGCCAAATCCGCAGATCTCTAGGACGGCCCATGGCAACCGCTCGAATCTCCGCAGGAGTCGTACACGACCTCCCGGCCGATCTCCGCAAAGCGCTCGCGTCCGATGCGCAGGCGCTGGCGGCGTGGGAAGACATCACTCCCCTCGCGCGCAACGAGTGGATCTGCTGGACAATTTCCGTTAAGAAAGATGAGACCAGGCGGCAGCATGTCGAGAGGGTGTGCTCGGAGCTGAAGGAAGGGATGCGGCGCCCGTGCTGCTGGCCTGGCTGCCCGCATCGATGAGCATCCAGTAGAGTGTTTCGCTGCCGGAATCAGTATCCGGCCGCTTTGCCGTAATGGCTGCGATGGTCGTTTGCTCCGAGTAACTCTCCGGTTTTCGGGTCGACCTCGATGCACTCGCCGTCGGACCAGTGACCCTTGCTTTCGGTGACCGTGTAGCCTTCGTTGCGCAGCGCCTCAACGGTTGACTCCGGAAACTCCGGCTCCATGTACACCTTGTCGGGCAGGTACTGGTGGTGGAAGCGCGGCGCATCCACCGCCTCCTGGATATTCAGCCCACCCTCCGCCGCGGAAAGAAAGATGTTCGCCACGGTCGTGATGATGCGTCCGCCGCCCGGCGAGCCGAGCACGTAGCGCAGCTTTCCGTCCTTGAGCACGATGGTCGGGGTCATCGAGCTCAGCGGCCGCTTGCCTGGCGCAATCGCGTTGGCCGGGCCCTGGATGAGCCCGAACATGTTGGGCACGCCCATCTTCGACGCGAAGTCGTCCATCTCGTCGTTCAGCAGAAAGCCGAGCGAGCCCGCGGTCACGCCCGACCCGAATGCGTTGTTGAGCGTCGTCGTCACCGAGACGGCATTGCCTTCGCCGTCCACGACCGAATAATGCGTTGTGTCCTGCGACTCGCGGCGATGTCCGGCCGTCGATGGTGCAGGCGGCAGGAAACCGGCGGGACGCACGAGGCCAGCGCTTGGCGTCGGCTTGTCTTCGGAGATGCCCGCGCGCCACGCCGCCGCGTACTTCTTCGCGATGAGCGCGCCGACTGGGATGTTGTTGTAGTCCGGGTCGCCGAGGTAGTCCGCGCGATCCATGTACCCACGCCGGTAAGCCTCGGTCACAAGGTGAATCCACGCCGGCGTGCGGTCGCCGAGTTTCGAAAGATCGTAGCCTCCGAGAATGTTCAGCGCGCTCAGCAGCACTACGCCGCCCGAGGATGGTGGAGGCGCGCTGATCACGGTGTAATCGTGAAATGTGCCGACAACGGGCTTGCGCTCTACCACGTTGTACTGGGCAAGGTCCTTAAGCGTCAGCAGCGCCCCTCCCTTGTTCAGGTCCGCAACGAGTTTATGCGCCATTTTGCCGCGATAGAAATCGCGCGGGCGGGTGGCGATGCGCTTGAGCGTCTGCGCCAGCTCCGGCTGCCTGAATGTCTCGCCCTCGCGGTAGTAATCCCCATTGCGCTGGAAGATGCGTTTCGAATCGGCAAACTCGGTCAGTTCGGAGTCATGCAACTCGTCTGATTCTTCCGCGCTCAGCTCAAACCCTTCCGATGCAAGGCGGATCGCCGGAGCCATCACGCGCTTGAGCCCGAGCCTGCCGTACTTCCGCTCCGCGTAGACCATGCCGGCCACCGAGCCCGGCGTGGCGATCGCGCGATAGCCCGTCACGCTGGCCTTTGGAATCACGTCGCCCTTTGCATCCTGGTACATGGTTTCGGTGGCGGCCAGCGGCGCCTTCTCGCGGTAATCGATGAACGTGGTCTTGCCGTCGTGCGTGCGCACCAGCATGAAGCCGCCGCCGCCGAGGTTTCCGGCGAGGGGGTGTACCACGGCCAGCGCGAATCCAGTGGCCACCGCCGCGTCCACCGCGTTCCCGCCCTCGCGAAGCACTTCAAGCCCAGCATCGGAGGCGAGATGATGCACGCTCACCACCATGCCGTGCTGCGCGCGCACCGGCTGCTCGTCGCGCCAGGCTGGGATACCGGTCGCAGCCCCCTGCGCGGCTATTGTTGCAGCGGAACAAATGAGCCCGGTCGTCAGGCCGGTCCCGATTAAGAACAAAAATCGACGGATCATCATTGAGCGATTCACAGGATACCGAAGCTAAGTTTCGTCACAAGAAATAACTCTACTCCCTCGCTGTAGACGCTCAAGCCAAACTTTACAAGCCCGCAGTCCCGCCGCGTTATTCTCCACAAAGAGCGGAATCTCGTCGAAGTTATAGGCAGGACCTTCGGCATCGCTCCGCACGCACAGGAGGAATCTTCGACTTATGGCGACGCAGTCTGAAAAGGGAAAGCGGTTTCGCGAACTGCACGGCCGGGACCACGCCTTCATCATCCCCAACCCTTGGGACGCAGGAAGCGCGCGCCTGCTCGAGCATCTCGGGTTTGAAGCTCTCGCCACAACGAGCGCCGGCCACGCATTCTCCATGGGCCGGGCGGACGGCGCGTGCACCCGCGATGAAGTCCTTGAGCATCTTTCGGCGCTCGCCGCCGCTACGGCGCTGCCGGTGAGCGCAGATCTCGGCAACGGCTTCGGCGATTCGCCGGAACATGCGGCAGAGACTGTAAAGCTGGCCGCCGCTACGGGCATCGTCGGATGCTCCATTGAAGATGCCACCGGCCGCGAAGGCGATCCAATCTATGAAATGTCGCTCGCAGTTGAGCGCGTTCTTGCGGCCTCGGAGGCCGCGCGCAGCCTGCCGTTTCCTTTCATGCTCACCGCCCGCGCCGAAAATTTTCTCCACGGCCGCCGCGACCTGGAAGACACGATTGCGCGCCTGCAGGCATTTCAGCGAGCCGGCGCGGATGTGCTTTATGCTCCGGGCCTGACGACCGGCGAAGAAATCGCCGCCGTGGTCAGCTCCGTTGACCGTCCCGTGAACGCGCTCGCCGGGCTACAGGGCGCAACGATGAACGCCGCCGGGATGTCCGCGCTGGGAGTGAAGCGAATCAGCGTCGGTGGTTCGCTCTGCCGCGCCGCGCTCGGGGCATTGCTCCGCGCCGGCCGCGAAATGCGCGATCATGGCACGTTTAATTTCGTTGCCGATGCCGTCAGCTATTCGGTGGTCAACGGGCTCTTCGCAACGCCTCCGGAAGGGACCGAGGAGGAGTGATGAAAAAGAGCGCGGCTGGCGCCATTCACACGCGGATTACCCTCATCCCCTGCCGCTCGAAGGGTGCGAGAGCCTCCGGCGCCGCCCCGTGATCGGTGATGAGCACCTGCACCTCGCTGCTGGGGCAGATGAACGCCGGGCTCACCTTGCCGAGCTTGCTCGAATCGGCGGCGATGACCACCATCTTCGACTGCCGAATCATCTTCCGGTACACCAGCGCCTCGTCGGACTCCAGCGTCGTCGCGCCGCGCTCCGCATCGAATCCCGTGACCGAGAGGAACACCTTGTCCATATACATGCTGTCGAGAAACGTGAGCGCCGCGTTGCCTGAGAGCGCGAATGACCACGCCCACAGCACCACGCCGCCGGTCAGATAAGTGCGGATCGCGGTCTGGTTCGACAGCTCCATTCCGATGTTGATCGCGTTCGTCACGATCTGGATCTTTTCGCGGTGCCGCAGGCTGCGGCCGATGTGCGTCGTCGTGGTGCCGGCCGAGAGCCCGACAGTCTCGCCGTGCTGCACAAGTTCCGCGGCCGCCAGGCCGATGCGCCGCTTGTCGGCCGCATGGCGCTGTTCGCGCGCGAGGAACGAGCTGTCATAGCGGAAAGGCTCGTAGAGCAGCGGCTCAACCAATTCCGCGCCGCCGTGCGTGCGCCGAATCAACCCGCGCGCTTCGAGCCGCGCGAGATCCCGCCGGATGCTGGGCGCAGACGAGCCGGCTACTTTGAGCAGCTCGTCGAGGGTTGCGGATCCCGTGCGCAGCAGGTGCTTCACAATCTGCTCGGAACGCCGGGAGATGGATTCGGACATAGTGCAATCCCCACCCATTTACCGTGCGTGAGCGCAGCGGCAAACGAATCATACACCAGCGCCGCGATGCTTAGCTGCATGGTACAAATGCAGATACACGCCCATGTGCGGACGCTACTATCGCCGCTCGGACAAGCAGAGGATCGCCGAGGCCTTCCGTCTCGGGCTGCCGACAACGTTTGAAATCCTGCCCTCCTACAACGTCGCGCCGCAGACGTTCCAGCCCGTGGTGCGCCTCAATGAAGAGACGGGCGAACGCGAGCTTGCATCGATGCGTTGGGGACTCGTCCCTTTCTGGGCCAAAGAGCCGAAGATAGCCTACAGCACAATCAACGCGAAGGCGGAGACGCTCGCGACGAGCCCCGCGTTTCGGGAGGCTCTGAAGCGCAGGCGGTGCATTATCCCGCTCGACGGCTTTTACGAGTGGCAGCCGGTCAGCGCCAAAGTCAAGCAGCCCTTCGCAGTCGCTCTCAAGAGCGGCCAACTGTTTGGCGCGGCCGGGCTTTGGGACCGTTGGAAAGACAAATCGACCGGGCAGTCACTCGACACGTATACGCTCATTACCACCGATCCCAATCCGCTCATGGAGCCGTTCCATAACCGCATGCCGGTTATCGTGAAGCCCGCCGACTACGAGCGCTGGATGGCGCCTGCCGATCCTGCGCGCCTTCCGATCGATCTGTTGCGCCCATATCCCGAGGAAGAGATGGCGGCATGGAAGGTGGCCGCGGCTGTCGGCAACGTGCGCAACAACTCGCCCGATTTGATCGAGCCCATGGAAGAAGCGCGGCTTTTCTAGCTTTCCGCGCTTGCCAACCATGAGCCGGAGCGTGAAATACTCTCGTCGGCGCCCCGCCGGACGCAAATTCTTTCCCTACGGATAGCAGCCTTGGAACGACAGCTGTATACCGCACGCCTCGAGCGCAAAACCTGCATTTCAGAATCAGCCAAGTGCTTCCATTTTGAGTTCGTCATCGACGAGTTGGAAGAATTTCCCTACACCGCGGGGCAGTTCGTTTCGACGGTGGCCCCGGATGACAACGGAAAGCAGCAGACCCGGGCGTACTCCATCGCGTCGGCAGCCCGAGCCAACCGGTTCGAGCTGTGCATCAACCGCGTGGAAGGCGGGTTCTTTTCCAATCACCTCGCCGACCTTCCGGATCTTCCGCCGAGTGGAACTGTAAATGTGCACGGCCCGCACGGGCACTTCGTCCTGCGCGCGCCGGTAACGGACTCCATCTTCATCTCCACGGGAACGGGCATCGCGCCCATGCGCGCGTACGTCGAGTGGCTCTTTCCCAGGGACGGTCCCGATCGAAGCGAAGGCAGAGACATCTGGTGCGTCTACGGCACGCGTTATGAATCGGAGCTCTACTACCGCGAGGAGTTCGAAGAGATCGCTTCCCGCAAGCCGAACTTTCACTACCTCGCCACGCTGAGCCGCGCCGACGAGAGCTGGAACGGCCTTCGCGGTTACGTGCAGGATCACGTGGCGCGCATCGTCGAAGAGCGCGCCGCGCGCCTTAACCAAGCGCTCCTGCTTCCGGCCATCGACCCGGCCACTCCGGCGAGCGAGCTGAGCTTCGATATCTATGCCTACATCTGCGGCCTGAACAACATGGTCTCCGGCGTGCGCGACAGGTTGGCCGGGTATGGCTGGCATCGCAAGCAGATCATCTTCGAGCGATACGACTAGGAACGATTCGAGTCGAGGCGCCGCCGGCCGCGCTCGCATAGAGCACATCATCGATCGACGTCCGCGGCCCTCGTAGATATGCAAGGTCTTTCGGTACTCTTCCGCTCGATAAAATGGAACCAGCGTGTTTCGGAGACGTATCTGCGCGCCTGCTGCCGTTCTATCCCGATTCTGCTTGTGGCTCTCGCGATGACCGCGAGTGCCGGTTCGTCTGCCGTGCCAGGGCCCGGCGCGACCGACGCGACTCACGCCGGTGTGAGCGCTCCGATTGTTCTGCCAATCGAATACTCCGACCGCCACATATTCGTGACTTTCGAAGATGAACGGCAGCATCCGCTGACATTTCTGCTTGACACCGGATTCGAGAACTCGGCCCTCACGCGCGCAGCGGCCGGGAACCGATACATCATGTGGCTGGGCGAGACGAAGCTGAAAGGATACGGCGGCAAGGCGCCGGAGCGGTGGTTCGGCAAGTCTACAGTGGTCCTTCGCACCGGTCAGGTGAATGTCTTTAGCGGCACAGTCCTCGTTCTCGATCGCGACTTCATTCAGAGCCAGATTGAGCATCCGGCCGATGGCATCCTCGGGTGGGACGTGTTCTCGCAGTGGTGCTCCACGCTTGACGTCGGCGCCCGGCGGCTGACTCTACGTCCCCGCTCAGAGTGCTCGACACCGCCCGACGGCGGGCGCGAGATTCAGCACGACTGGATGAAACAGGGGCTGCTCGTGCCGGCAGCCATCACGTTTGCCCCCGGACGCAAGGCCCGCACCATGTTGCGGCTCGATACTGGGTGCGACACGGCTCTCGTGCTCAATCCCCAGTTTCGAGAGATCGCCGGAATCGGAAGGCCCGGCGTTGCCGCTCGGCCCATCGATAGCTGGGGAGTCAACGGGACCTCAACGGCCGACCGCGTCACCGTATCGAGCATTGAGCTGGACGGCGGAGCAATTCGGATTCCCGGCAGTGCGCAGCCCACGGTTGTGATTCAGAGGGAAGGTGCAGTCGCGCGATCTCATCTTTGGAACACCAAGGAAGCCAAGGTCTCGCGCGACGGCTTGCTCGGAATGGAACTGCTCGAGCGCTTCACGTGGACGTTCGATCCCGAGGGGAAGAAGGTATACATCGCTTCGAGCGCCGGGAAGACGCCGGAGTAAACTGTCCTCAGTTTCTCCCCGGAGAAATCCCCAGCCAGTCCATGCACGCTCGCAGCCACTCCACCACCGTATGCATCGTTCTGGCCTGTTATGGCTGCGCCCGCGTATTGCAGGTCCTGCACGGGCCGCCTCCCACGCTGTCTCTTGTCGCCGCGGAGGTCGTCGCGGCCCGTGCCTTCGCGGTCGTCGATGGCTCGCGCAATCTGGGAGGCGTAGGCATCCTCGTCTTTGCAGCCATCTGCGCGGTGGTTGGCAATGTGATGGAAAACATCGGCCTCGCCACGGGCTTTCCGTACGGCCACTACCGTTTCCTTGAGGTGATGGGACCGAGGCTCTTCGAGGTGCCCGTTCTTCTCGGCCTTGCCTATGTCGGCATGGCGTATGTGTCGTGGACCCTGGCCTGGTTTCTATTCAGCGATGCCCCGCGTGGGCCTGCCATCCGGTTTCTGGCCCTGCCGTTCACGGCGAGCGCCATCATGGTCGCATGGGATGTTGCGCAGGACCCCGTGTGGAGCACGGTCCTTCATGCATGGGTCTGGCGCGACGGCGGCTCGTGGTTTGGCGTGCCGCTCTCAAATTACTTCGGCTGGTTCCTAACCGTCTTCCTCATCTTCGTTCTCTTCGCCGCGTTCGAGCAGCGCCGCGGCCCGGATCGAACCATGTCCGCGTGGCCTTCGCTCGCGCTCTACTCGCTGTGCGCCGCGGGAAACGTGCTCCAGTTGCTCACGCGCTCCTATGCGCCGGTCAGCGTGGACCCATCGGGCGCCGCGTGGCGCACGGTGAACATCTTCGCAGCATCGGCGGCGGTTTCGATTTTCGTCATGGGTTCGTTTGTTGCGCTCGCGGCGGTCCGGCTGCTGGCATGCGCTGCAAGGCAGTCCGCGACCGCTACAGATTGAACAACTCGCGCAAACGCCTCGTCTGCGAGCGGCTCACCGGAATCTCCGTCTGCTTCTTGTCGTTCATGCGCAGCTGGTAGCTCGATTTGAACCACGGCACCACTTCGCGAATGTGGTTGATGTTCACCACGAACCCGCGGTGCGCGCGCCAGAACAGCGTGGGATCGAGCAGGTCCATCAGCTCTTCGAGCGTGCGGCACTTCGACTGTCCCTCGAAGTTCTGCGTCACCACGCGGATCACGCCTTCGTCGATCGCCGCGTAGCAGATATCGGACTGGTCGATGAGCAGCAGGCGGTTCTGCGCCTGGAGGATCAGCTTCGCGGGTTGTGGCGCGGCCTGCGGACGGTTCAGCAGCCGCAGAATCGTGTCGATCTGCGACTCCGGCGCGCCATTCGCGGGTCCTCCCGCAATGCGAAGCTTTACTCGTTCCACCGCCTGCTCCACGCGATTGCGGTCGAACGGCTTGAGCAGATAATCAACTGCATTCACGTCGAATGCTTTTACCGCGTACTGGTCGTACGCCGTCGCGAAGACGAACTGCGGAAGGGTTTCCCTCTCGGACGGATGCATGTGAGCCCGCGCTTCGCTTTGCTCCTTGAGCCTCTTGATGACGGCGAATCCGTCCAGCCCCGGCATCTGCACATCGAGAAACACCATGTCCGGATGATGCTCCTCGATAAGGTTCACCGCCTCGATGCCGTTGGCGCCCTGGGCGACCACATCGACCCCGCCGACCGACTCCAGCAGATACTTCAGCTCGTCGCGGGCCAGTTGTTCGTCGTCGATGATGAGCGCGGAAAGAGCCATGCCGAAGATAGATTGTAGGAATCAGAGGCTTGGGCTGTCGAGCGAGGCACTTAGAACTGTGAACTGCGAACTATGAACTACGAACTGCCGTTCCTCAGTCTCCCATCACCCGCAGCCGCGATGGCATGTGGTCCGCCGCCAGCTCATGCCCGCATCGCGTACAGTACACGTCCGTGGCCCTCACCGTCCTGAAGCAGTTTCCGCAGCTCGCCGTAAGCTGGTAGTTGCATTGCGGGCAGAAGTGAAAATCGCTCTGCACAAAGGTGCTGCACGCGGGGCATCGCGAAACCAGCGGCTGCCGCAGCAGAAAGTACAACACTGCGCCGATGCCGCCCGGCATAACGAAGCAGATCAGCATCCAGAAGCGCGCGCTCATTGACCGCCGCGGCGCGTCCTTGCTCACATAGCCGATCATCAGGAAATAAAGCGCGGCGAGCAGGCCCCAGGAGACATTGAAGTAAATCCGGAACCCCAGCGGAGGGCCCGGGTGGTGGCGCTGGTCGGGCAGCACCAGCCAGAAGTAGTATTCGACCCCCACGAAAGCGATAATCGCGATCACAATCGACCACAGGGGGATCAGCCGCGCGTCGTCATCGACGGCAATGTTGGTTAAATCTCGCATAGCAAGGCCCTCCGAAGAGGGTTTGTTCCAAAGTTCGAGTACAGATTAACTTCCTTTATTCAATGGACGAAGCGAAAACTGCGGAAGTTGCGCTCGCCCGCCCGCCCGGCCGGGATTTCCGCGGAAACCATTGAAAATGCGGCTCCAGCCACCTGCCGGAGCCCGGGAATCCTGCTTCTACTTGCTGAACACCACGTACCTGCGCCCATCGTACAGGCGGAACCCGCCGCCCGGATCCTTCGTGACCTGGAGCGGACGCGGCCGTTTCATATCCGGGTCCGTCTGCGAGCTCACGGTCAACAGGTCGTGTGCACCCACGTCGGTCACCACGAGCTTGTCTCCCGCTATAAAACCCACGCCATACACGCCGGCCGCAAGGTCCTGACCGCCGATCTTCAGCGGCACTTCCGTAATGAAATAAGCCTGGTATTTCGACTGCACATCGCTCGAGTAGCCGCTCGTATCAACGAGCGTAGCCAGCACGTAATAGCCGTCAGAGAACTTCACGCCACCCGAGTTGCGGAGCTGCGTCGGAGCCGACTGCCCCTTGTAATACACCGCTGGTGGCAGCAGCTTCTGCGCATCCGCGGGCTGCAGCACTGTGTCCGCGCCCTGAGCCACGGCGCGGCCCGGAGCCGCCAGAACCGCCATCGCCAATCCTGCAAATGCGATGAACTTCCCGATTCCTTCAAAACGCATGTTTAATTCCTCCATGAAACATTGCCGATTGAGTCCGGAGTATACCGCACTTACCGCGGGGAAAACCGTCAGTTCTCGGTGCAAAGCACGTCGTAGTAGTAGTTGATGGACACCTTCTTGATGGGCGCCGGCATCTTCGGCAGAGAAATAGTCTGCTCGGCGGTCGTTTCGCCTTTGATGGCGGTTGAACCCAGGAGGAAGACCCTGCCGTCTCCCAATTCCACGTATAGCGGAACCAGATTCTTGAACCCGGCAGGAACCCCCGACTGGATGAGCTTGAAGTGCAGCGTCACGTGATCGCCATTATCGGTAACCTGCGAATCGAAGTGGTACGCCGGCAACTGCACTCCGTATACATATTCATTGAAGAACCAGTCCATGCCGTGATTGCCGTCCAGGTCCATCGCGGGGCTCATGTGTTTTTCCACCATGGCCTTGAAGTCCTCGGTGGTGGCCGCATGCAACCGGTAGATCTGGGCAAAATCGCGCATCGTCTCGATGAACCGGCTGTCTCCGTCCTGAGGCGTCCACATCATCATCCGGATCATGTGCAGGATGTACGCGCCCTTCGGATACACGAGGTCCTGGTAGGTGTTCCAGCCCGTCTTCTGCGCCGCCAGCCGGAACCCCATCGTCACCGGGCCCACGTCGATCGGCCGGAATCCGAATGCGTTCCTTTCGATCAACAAACTGTGCTCGTGCTTCCAGAAGTCGCGAAACTCGCGCGAGTCCTTCCGGGTGGCCTGGAGGAAGATCGACGCCGAAGCATCCGCGAACCCCTCGCTCATCCACTGGTCGCGGTAGCTCCGGAATCCGACTGTCTGCCCCCACCACTGGTGCGCCACCTCGTGCGGAGTGACCACCTTCCAATACATGTCGTCCGGCCTGAGGCCCATGAAGTGTTGCTGGGTCGTATCGAAGAAGCCGCAGATCGGCAGGTACACAAGCATCGGCCAGCTCTGTCCGTAGTTGCAGGCAAACTGCTGGGTCAGCGCCACGCGCCCAAACGGCAACGGCCCGAAGTATCTCGTGTAGATTTGCGCCGCCGCCTGCCCCTGGCTTAGCTGCACCGGCAACATGCTGCTGGTGCTCAGCGTGCCGACCGCGCTGCCCTCATCCGGGTCGGTTCGACCTAAAGCCGGAAGCAGACCTAGTGTCTGGCTGTAACTCTCCGGCGTCTGCTTGTTTGCGTAGGCATCGATCACGAGGTTGTCGCCGAGCTTGCCCGGAATCGTCGCCTCCTTCATCGTGAACGTGCCCAGGTTGAACCCCACTACAGCAACCGGAACATCTGTCTTCCAAGTGGACGTTGTGATTTTGCCTTCAGTGCCCTGGCTTTCCCTGGTTCCGCTGGCAATCAGGTCCAGCCCCTTCGGCACGTGAAAGGTCATGTTGTACGTGGCGTAGTCTCCCAGCCCGCGCGCCGCGCTCGGATACCAGCTCTCGCGCGCCACCGGATAGTAGTTCGCGTTCCCCTCATTCATCACCACGTCCTTGCCGGCATAGTCGATGCGCACCGTCGCGGTCTCGCCCTTGTTCAGCGGATGCGCAAGCACCAGGCCGAAGTCCGCATCCTCATCCTTCTTTTCCTGCACGTAATCGAGAGCCGTGCCCTTGTCGTCCTCCACGCTGCTCACGCGCAGTGTCGGATAGAGCGACAGCCGCACAACCGCCAGCCCATTCTCGAGCGCCTTCAGGTTCACAGCGGCCGTGCCGGTCAGAAATCCGTTCTTCTCGATCGACACATCCAGGTCTTCATGCGTGATTTGATACGAGCCGTTGTCGTCATCCTGTCCCGCCGCGCGAGCATCGCCGGCCTTCTTCGCCGGAAAAGCCGTGAGGTAGGCCGTTTCATCATCGCTCCAGCTCAGAAGCGATAACTCCTCCGGCGCCACCCGCCTCGCCCCATGCGGATCGAGCGTAAACACCAGGTGCGCGTCCTTATTGCCGTGCAGATATGCGAGGAAAAATCCTCTCTGGTCCGGGCTCAATACATCTTCGAGCAACCGGAGATCGATGTTCTCAAAAAGCTTGAATCGCTGAAAATTGCGGAACTCAGCGGCCTGGTGGGAAAACACCGCGTCCGGCTGCGCCTTCCCGCTCGCGCCCTTGCGCAACTCCTCCGCCGTCTGATCGGTAAACCGCAGCACTGCCTGGTCGAAGTCCTCGTCGAACTCCTCGGCATGACTCAGGATGCGAAGATTGTGCCGTTCTTCCGCGCTCGGCGGCGCGATGTGCAGGTGTCCCGCCCCGCGAAAAACCGCGCCCGTCACTCTCCCGTTCACCGCGGGATAAAACGCGATGTCGCCGCGGGTGAATGTGAATGTTGCGGCGTCTCGTTCGAGCGCCAGGTTGGTTACGCTCACCACGTCGTCGCCGGCGACAAGCGTGCGCAGTTGCTGGTAGGCAGCATTCCTGTTTGGCTCGCGCTGCGCGGCAGCCAACCCCGCGCCGCACACAAAGCACCCGATGAGCACGAACACCCGCAACCTGTGCACCGGCCAACCCCGCCTGAATGGATTTGTCCATCCATTATGCAGCCGGAAATCCGGTTTGCAAGCCACAAACTTGCTTCGATCGGGGATCAGCCCTGCGGTACGTAGAGGTTCACATACTCGTGCACCGGCATTGGATCGAGGCGCTCCGGGTTGAGTGACACCTCGAGAATCCGCGCCTGCTGGCCCTCGGCGAACCGCCGCCGCAGATTGGTTCTGAACTTCTCCACCAGCAGCGGCAGCCCTTCGTCGCGCCGTCGCCGGTGCCCGATCGGATATTCGACCGTCTCCTCGAGAACCGTTCCGTCGTTCAGTTCCATGCGCAGCGAGTTGGCGATCGACCGCTTCTCCGGGTCGTGATAATCGCGCGTAAACTGCGGCTCCTCCACGCACGTGATCAGGCCGCGGAGAAAATCGATCCGCGGCCCCCACTTCGGATCCTTCGCCACTGCGTCTTCGTAGTCCGCCGCCGTAAGCCGCCCGAAGATCAGCGGCACTGCGATCATGTACTGCACGCAGTGGTCGCGATCCGCCGGGTTCGCAAGCGGCCCCTTCTTGTCGATGATCCTGAGGCACGCCTCGTGCGTGCGAACCGTGATTGATTTGATCGCCGACGCGTTCGTGCCCCGCTCCGCCAGCCGCGCGTGCAGTTTCATCGCGGCCTCCACCGCCGTCTGCGCGTGGAACTCCGCCGGGTAGCTGATCTTGAACAGCACGTTCTCCATCACGTAGGACCCGTAGGCCCTCTGGAACCTGAACTCCTGCCCGCGGAACGACACGTCGTAAAAGCCCCACGTCTTCGCCGTCAGCACCGACGGGTAGCCCATCTCGCCCGCCTTCGCCATCAGCGCCAGCCGTACCGCGCGGCTCGTCGCATCGCCCGCGGCCCAGCTCTTACGCGAGCCCGTGTTGGGCGCGTGTCGATAAGTGCGCAGGCTCTGCCCGTCCACCCACGCAAGGCTCAGCGCGTTGATCGTCTGTTCGCGGTCGAGCCCCAGCAGCCCGCACACCACCGCCGTCGACGCCACCTTGACCAACACCACGTGATCGAGACCCACCTTGTTGAACGAGTTCTCGAGCGCAATGCACCCCTGGATCTCGTGCGCCTTGATCATCGCCGTCAGCACATCGCGCATCGTCGGCGGCGTTCCGCCTTCGGCCACCGCGGTGCGCGAAAGCGAATCGGTGACAGCGAGAATTCCGCCGAGGTTATCGGAAGGATGCCCCCACTCCGCCGCCAGCCACGTGTCGTTGAAGTCGAGCCAGCGGATCATCGCCCCGATATTGAACGCCGCCTGCACCGGGTCGAGCTGGTGCGCCGTCCCCGGGACGCGCGCGCCGTTCGGCACAATCGTCCCCGGCACAACCGGCCCCAGCAACTTCGTGCACGCCGGGTACTCCAGGGCCTCGAGCCCGCAGCCGAGCGTGTCGATCAGGCACGCCCGCGCGGTCGAATAAGCCAGGTCGCTTTCGATCCTGTAGTTGAGCGCGTACTCTGCGATATCGACAAGCACCTTGTCCGGCGCAGGCCGTTCGTTGTTGAGGTGAGACGACACGGGAACTCCTTTGTGAGTTCAAAGTTCGCAGTTCGTAGTTCACAGTTCGGGAGTCCTGAGGGCAATCGAAAACAAGAAAGCACCGTGAACTATGAACTAAGAACTGGGAACTGAATCAATTCCGCTGCTCTATCGCCACAAACTCCCGCGGATTTGGCCCCGTGTAATTTGCTGACGGCCGGATGATCTTTCCATCTCTCCGTTGTTCCAGCACGTGCGCGCACCACCCCGCCGTCCGTGCAATCACGAACAGCGGCGTGAACAGGTCGATCGGCACTCCCATCATGTGATAGGCCACCGCGCTGAACCAGTCGAGATTCGGGAACATGCGCTTGGTGTCGTGCATCACCCGCTCGATGCGCTCCGCTATCTCATAAAGTCCCGTGTGGCCTGACGACTCCGCAAGCTGCCGCGCCACGTCTTTGATAATGTCGCTGCGCGGGTCGCTGATGGTGTACACCGGGTGCCCGAATCCGATCACCACCTCGCGCTCAGCAACCCGCCGCCTGATGTCTGCTTCAGCTTCATCGCGCGAGTGATACCGGTGCTGGATCTCGAGAGCCACCTCGTTCGCCCCGCCATGCTTGGGGCCCTTCAGCGCGCCAATCGCACCCGCAATGCAGGAGTAGATATCCGACCCCGTGCCTGCGATTACGCGCGCCGTAAACGTCGATGCGTTGAACTCGTGCTCCGCATATAGGATGAGTGAAGCCTGCATCGCCGCCACCCACTCCGGCGAAGGCTCTTCGCCATGCAGCAGGTGCAGGAAATGCGCGGCAATCGAGTTATCCCCCGGCTCGACCTCTATGCGCCGCCCATTGCGCGCGTAGTGGTGCCAGTAGAGCAGCATCGAGCCGAGGCACGCGAGCAGCGAGTTGGCAATCGCGCACGCGCCCTCTTCGTTGTGGTCCAGAGCCTCGGGGCACATGCACCCCAGCACTGACACACCAGTCCGCAGCACGTCCATCGGGTGCGTGCTCGGCGGCAGCAGCTCCAGCGCCTGCTTCACGGCAGCAGGCAGGCTGCGCGACTGGATCAGCGTGTCCTTGTAGGCGGTGAGCTCGACGGTGTTCGGCAGCTTGCCGTGGATCAGCAGGTACGCGACCTCTTCGAACTCGCAGTACCGCGCCAGGTCATGGATGTCGTATCCGCGGTAATGCAGGTCGTTGCCGCTGTGCCCCACGGTGCAGAGCGCAGTGTTGCCCGCGGGCGTTCCTGAAAGCGCAACGGATTTCTTGGGCTTGAATCCAGGAGAAGTCTCGGTCGGCATGGGCACTCCAGCGAGAATCAACCTATCGGATGCAGCGCTGAAGTGTCCAGTCGTCCGTCTGCTACTTGGGAGGCGGTCCGCTCACCATGCTGGCCGACTGGCTGGCCGGCTGCGCAGCGGGTTGTGCCGGGGGCTGTGGCGCGGCCGTGCCCGCATTGTTGGGCTGGGCCGCATCCTTGCGCTGCAGCATGAAATACACCGGCGTCACCTGCAGCGGCATCTTCTCCGCCGCGTTCATCGGCGCGTAGCGCGTCGCAGTCAGCATCGTGACCCGGTCGTCCCACGGATCGGTCTTCAACCAGCTTCCCAGCGGCAGCGCAGGAATCTGCGCCAGGTCGTCGGGGTTGATCTTGGGTGCGCTGGACGCCAGCTCCGACATCACCGGACTTCCATCCTTCTCGATCAGCGAGTCGCCCAGCCGGGGAGAAGTCAGCGCCTTCAGCACATGCGAACTATCCGATAGCTGCTTCCAGAACAGCCCCGCCTGGGGCAGCTTATCGCGGTACATCGACGCCCGCAGATAAACCATGGCCCGCTTCGCTGCGGCCGTGTTGTCTGCATCGGTATGGTGCAGATAAATGTCTTCGAAGCTGTCCTCGTCCGGGAAGATCAACCGGTCGTTGAACGCATAGCGCGTGTCCATCTGGTGGCCCAGCACCACGTGCGCCAGCTCCAGAGCGACCACCGACGCGATCGTCTCTTCGTTGGGCATCGCATCCAGCAATCCCTTGCTCAGCAGGATCGTATGTCCCGCGGTCGTAGCTTCAATCGTGGTGGTCAATAGAACGCGGCAGTGCACAGGATGCGGGAACGCCAGGTTGTTCGGCACCTCGAGATTGGTCACGATCTGGTCGAGCACCTTGGATTCGTATCCGTCCGGAGTCACCGGCGCCACCACTCCCGCCGTCTCCAGCCGCTCCATTACGTTGTTCTCGGATTGTTCGACCCACTGCCGTGTTGCTTCGAGCGGGCTTACGCGTCCGGTCTCGTCGTTGCTTTTATCCTCGGCGTCGTCCACCTTCACCGTTACGCTTTCACTCTCGCTCGCCGGCGCGTTCAGCGAATAGCCCCACACATACGTTTGAGCTTTCAGCCCGACGGACTTCTCTCCCGTCCTGTGCGCTTCCTCGACGTAAATCGCCGTCGGCAGCCAGAGCCCCGGCCGCACGTTCGTGCGCCAGCAGTCGTAGTGGAAATTCACTCCCTTGTGGAAGAACTCGGAATGCTCGGCTGTCAGCACTCCGTTCAGCCGCACGATATTCCCGCCCTGATCTTCGACCCATATCCGCCCGTAGAACAGGTCCGGCCGCGACTGTGTGGGCTGCACATCGAACACCGACGTCCGCACCGATCCCAGGAACTCCTTGCGCACGAAGATGAACGTGTACTTGTTCCGCGACACGCCCGAAGTGTCCATGAACATGTTGTCGATGAACCCGTTGGTGACGTAGTGCCCCTTCAATCCCTTGAGGATGTCCAGGTTGCCCGTCAGCTTCCAGAACCCCTTCTGCGGGTGGTCCGCCGGCGCGTCGAAGTTCTTTCCATAAAACATCGTGTTGAAACTCACCCGGCTGAGCATGTAGTAATCCTCGACTGGCCTGGTCACTAGCTTCGGGTCAGGCCGCGTGTCCTGGATATACGTCTCCACGATCGGGGTCGTGTGCTTTATCTCGGCGATGAGTTTGTTCTCGTTCTGAATGGCCTGCTGCACCAACGCCGACTGTTCGGGCGTGAGGGGACGCACCTTCAGAAACTGCTGATTCTTCGACTTGGCGAGAGCTGCCGGGGCGGCAAGACACAACACCAGGAGCAAGGAGAAGCTCTTCCGGATATCCATAAACTCAACCTCTATGCGCCATTGGTAACTTTTCGATATGGGCTGCCTCCCGCGTCAGGGGCGTGCCGGGCCGGGAGCCACACCATACCTTGGATGCGCAACTCGTTGTTGAGGCAACCGTAGTGATTCAGCCGCTCCCAAGGCGGGAGCAGTACCAGGCTTTCACACCGCACCGCTATTCGTATCTATCGGGCGCTGGCGTGAACGCGCTGGGCGAAGCCGGGATGCTTCGCATAGTGCTTGCGCTTAGATTCTACTTCACATTCCCGGGCTGTGTCAGAAAAAGAAATTCGCGGCCCTTCGGGCGAACCATCGACACAACGGACTACTCCGCCACTCTCGTGAACACGGATCAATCCTTTTTGTCGCGCGCAAAAAGTTCATCCAGTTTCCGCTCATACGCGTAGTAATCGAGATACTTGTACAAGTCCGCCCGCGACTGCATCATCGGGACCACGCTCTTCTGCGTCCCCTCCGCGCGAATCGTCTCGTACACCTTCAGCGCCGCCGCGTTCATCGCGCGATAGGCTGCGCAGCAATAGAGAATGATGTCCACGCCAGCGCCGGCGAGTTCCTCGCGCGTCCACAGAGGCGTCTGCCCGAACTCCGTGATGTTCGCGAGCACCGGTACGCCCACAGCCTCGCGAAACCGCGTGTATTGCGCAAGTTCCGTCACCGCTTCGGCAAAGATCATGTCCGCGCCCGCCGCAACATACGCCTGCGCCCGCTCGACCGCCGCATCCAGCCCTTCATTCGCAAGCGCATCCGTCCGCGCCATGATCACGAATTGTGAATCGGTCCTCGCATCCACACCCGCCTTGATCCGGTCCACCATCTCCGTCGGCGGAACAAGCTCTTTTCCGGGCCGGTGCCCGCAGCGCTTGGCGCCCACCTGGTCCTCCATGTGAACCGCCGCCGCGCCCGCCTTCGTCATCTCGCGGATTGTCCGCGCAATGTTGAACGCCGAGCCCCATCCTGTGTCGATATCCACCAGCAGCGGCAGCGCGCTCGCATTCGTAATCCGCCGCACATCGGTCAGCACATCCTCCATCGTGCTGATCCCCAAATCCGGCATGCCCAGCGAGTTCGCCGCCACTCCGCCGCCCGAAAGATACAACGCGCGGAACCCCGCAGCCTCCGCCATCCGCGCCGTATAGGCGTTGATAGCGCCGACGACCTGCAGCGGCCTTTCTTCGGCGACCGCGGCGCGAAACCGCGCGCCCGCCGATCGTTCAAACCCCTTGTCGCTCATGGCGTTCTCTGCTGCTCAAGCATACCAACCCTTTCGCCCGCGAGTTTCCAACCTTCATCGCCGGTGCGTACAATCAACCACGGTGCAGTTCAGGCAGCTTTCCAGACACCCACCCCCACTCATCCCCAAGGAGGGAATCAAGATGAAGCGTCTTTTGGTCTGTACCGGCATTCTTGCCACCGCCGCCCTTGTCTTCGCCCAGCAGAAACCGCCGGCGAGCCCGCCCGAAACCGCCACCGGAACCATCGGCAGCGCCAACATCTCCATCAAATACAACTCGCCCGGCGTGAAGGGCCGCGAAGGCAAGGTCTTCGGCGCAGACGGCCTGATCAAGACCGCCCACGGTTCTCAATATCCGATCTGGCGCGGAGGCGCCAACGCCGCCACCACGCTCACCACCGACGCCGACCTCAAAATCGGCGACGTCGACGTGCCCAAGGGAACCTACACGCTGTTCTACGACATCTCCGACCCCGACAACTGGGTTCTCATCATCAACAAGAAGACCGGTGAGTGGGGCCTGGCCTACGACGCATCGCAGGACCTCGGCAAGACCAAGATGAACATGAGCAAACCGTCCTCGATGGTCGAAAACCTCAAGTACACCATCGACTCGGGTTCCATTACCCTGGCATGGGAGAACAAGCAGGGATCGGTTCCGGTCGCTGCAAAGTAGCCGGTTCGCAGCCGACACCGCAGAATGGGCGGCGCTTCAAACCAACGCCGCCCAACCATTAAAATAGAGTTGTTCAATCTTTTCCCGCTGGAGCAGAAAGACTTTGCCGCTTTACGAATACCGCTGCACAAGCTGCGGCCACCGCTTCGACAAGATCCAGAAGTTCAACGACCAGCCCGAGACCGCCTGCCCCAAATGCGGCGGCGAGCTCGAGCGCCCGCTCTCCGCGCCCGCCTTTCAGTTCAAGGGCGGAGGCTGGTACATCAACGACTACGCCTCCAAACCCGCGTCCGGCTCCAAGACCGACAAACCCGCCGGCGACTCCGCGGCTGCTTCGGGCGATTCCAAATCCGCTGAATCCAAGCCCGCCGAGTCGAAGTCCGCCTCATCCGAGTCGTCATCCAAGCCTGCCCCAACGCCGAGCCCCTCGAGTACGAATTCCTGATCTAGTGCAGGCTCGCTAGGATGCCGAGGGCCTCCTTCTCCGATTGTGCCGAACCTAAATAGCTATACTTCCATTTCTCTTCAACGGACGAGCAAATGATCCTTACTGTCGAGGTTGGCCTGGAGGTCGTCGTCTCTGCGCGAATGCAATAAAGCGGGAAGTGAGCGGTTTGTAGGACGATGGTCGAATAGGTGGCCGGACCTTCGATCCCCGCACCTTCTTCGTGGTACTTTCCGCTATTCGCGAAATCAACGAAGCGTTGTTGAAATTCGCGCAGTTCGGCATCGGACTCAACGGTAGATTCTGCAAAAGGAGTCGCCATTACTTCTGCACTGAGCGGGTCTCGGCGTGCGGGAACCCTGGAGATGACCGCGGCTGCGACGTCGTCCGGCGTAATCTTCCACCACCGTTTCGGTACGGAGACAAGATGACCGCCCAGCATCGTCTGGCTTCGATGGCTTGCATGCCAAAGCAGAGCCTGAACCTCTGACCGGTAAATCCAGCAGCCCACGATTGGAATCGCCAACAGAATCAGCAGGCCAACAATACGGCGCGTCGTTCTCCAACGCCGCGTGGCCCTCCCGTCGCCGGTTTCGTAGGGCCCAAAGATCATACTCGTGCGCCAATTACGTCGGTGTATTTATTGCCCGATCCAGTGTTAAAGAGCACGACTCGATCCTTGTTGGTCAAAAAACCCGTTTCGATCAAGTGATCGTACGCCGCCGTCGCCGCCGCTCCCTCCGGCGACATCAGCACGCCCTCGTGGCTCGCCCAGTCCTTCAGCGATTCGAAGATCTTCTCGTCGCTTAGCGCCACAGCCGTTCCGCCCGACTGCCGCACAATGTCCAAAATGATGTAGTCCCCATAAGGCTTCGGCACGCGCAGCCCCGACGCAGCCGTGTGCGCATCCTGCCACATCGTGCTCGCCGCGTCGCCATGCTCGAACGCCTGCACAACCGGCGCGCACCCTGCCGCCTGCACGGCAATCATTTTGGGCCGCTTGCCGCTCACCCAGCCAAGCTGCTCCATCTCCTCGAACGCCTTCCACATCCCGATCATGCCGACGCCGCCGCCCGTGGGATAAAACACCGCATCGGGATACTCCCAGCCAAGCTGCTCCACCAGCTCGTAGCCCATCGTCTTCTTGCCCTCCACGCGGTACGGCTCCTTCAGCGTGGAGATGTCGAACCACCCTTCGGTCTTCGCGCCCTCCGCCACCATGCGCCCGCAGTCCGAGATGAGCCCATCCACCAGCACCACGCGCGCTCCATACGCACGGCACTCCACCTGGTTGGCCTTCGGCGTGTCCTTCGGCATGTAGATGTGCGCTTCAATCCCCGCCGCTGCTGCGTATGCCGCGAGCGCCCCGCCTGCATTGCCCGCAGTTGGTGCGGCCAGTTTTTTCAGCCCGAAGTGTTTCGCCATCGTGACGGCCAGTCCCAGCCCGCGCGCCTTGAAGCTCCCCGTAGGATTCGCGCCCTCTTCCTTCAGCCAGACATTTCTGTTCCGGCGGCTGCGCAGCATCGGAGTCCAGCCCTCGCCCAGCGTCACCGGCTCAACACTGGGCAGTACCTGCCGGTAGCGCCACATCCCGCTCCAGCGGCGGTCATCGTCGCTCGTGCCAACCGTGTCCCGCTGCGCCGCGCCCTTTGCGGACGAAAGATCATATCGAACGTAGAGCGACCCCGCGCACGCCGTGCACACCGTCTGCGGCCTATCGGCGTCGAGACGCGAATGGCAGCGCGAACACTCGAGAAAAGCAATCCTTGGCATAGACATAGGATAATGGGGCCTTGTCATGGAAGCCTCGCACACACAGGCCACGCCGGGTCAACGCCGTTCCATCATGAGCCGCACCGCGGAGCGAACATTCTTTGCCGCATCGCTTATCGTCTTCATCTTCGGCGTCGTCATCGGCCTCTCGCCGTCGCTCGCAACCCCCGGCCTTGTCCTCCGCTGGATCGGCCTCGCGATATTTATCCCCGTCGGCATCCAGCGCCGCTCGCTGCTTGTGTGGACGTTCTACGCCATGATTGCCGGCGTCATGCTCGGCCTCGACGCGCCGCACTTCGCCGCCCAGCTTCGCGTCATCGGCGATCTCTTCCTGCGCCTCATTCGCATGATTGTCGCCCCCCTCATCTTCGGCGCTCTCGTCACCGGCATCGCGGGCCACAGCGAGCTCAAAGGCCTCGGCCGCGTCGCCATCAAGGCCATCGTCTTCTTCGAGGTCGTCACCACGCTCGGCCTCATCCTCGGCCTCATTGCCATCAATCTCTCTCACGCGGGCGTCGGCGTCGCGCTTCCAGCAACCACGCAAGGAATGCCTTCAGCCCCAGCCGAGACCTGGCAACAGATCCTGCTCAACATCTTTCCTGAAAACATCGCGCAGGCCATCGCGCAAAATCAGATCCTCCAGGTAGCCGTGTTCTCGATCCTCTTCGGCGCCGCGCTCGCCATGTTGCCCGAGCCCAAACGCGCGCCGCTGGTCAATGTGCTGCAGTCGCTCACCGACGTGATGTTCCGCATGACCCGCATCATCATGTTCATCGCGCCCATCGCCGCGGGCGCTGCCATGGCGTACACCGTCGGAACCTCCGGGGTACTGTTGATGCTCAGCCTCGCCGAGCTCGTCGCAACCTACTACGGCGCTGTCCTCGCCTTCATTCTTCTTGTGCTCGTGCCGATCCTCATGGCCGGAGGCATCTCCGTGCGCGGCTTCGCAGCTGCGATCGCCGAGCCAGCCGCCATCGGATTCGCAACCACCAGTTCCGAGGCTGCGCTGCCCCTCGCCATGGAACGCATGGAGGAGTTCGGCGTCCCCCGCTGGATCGTCTCTTTCGTCGTACCCACCGGCTACAGCTTCAACATGACGGGCTCGAGCCTCTACCTGACAATGGCCGCCATCTTCGCCGCCCAGGCCGCCAACATCCATCTGTCTCTGGGCGAGCAGCTCGTCATGCTCTTCACGCTGATGCTCACCAGCAAGGGGGTGGCCGGCGTACCCCGCGCCACGCTCGTCGTCCTCATGGCTTCAGCCGCGGAGCTCCACATCCCCTCGAGCGCCATTCTCGTGCTCCTGGGCGTCGACACGCTCATGGACATGGGCCGCAGCGCCATGAACGTCATCGGCAACGGCATGGCAGCCGCAGTAGTAGCGCGCTGGGAAGGCGAACTTCAGACTCCGCAGCTTTCCGGCTGATTCCAATGAATCAACACCGCGAGCGTATGCTGCGCTGTGCAATGGGCCCGGAATTAACTCGGAAGAATTTGGAAGCGGCCGAACCTACCGGTTCCGAAGCCAGCCCGCCACCAGTGCCGCGGCCAGCAGGGCAGGGCACAGGATGCACACCCACAGGCTGAACTCCGTAGTCAGATCGCCGAGGTGGCCCCCGGCTGCAAAGTGATCCACCGCCAACCACGCGAGCGGCCCGGTAATCAGCACCACCACCAGCGTCGCCGCCAGCGCCACCGAGCGGTTCCGCTTCCGCAGCGCCTTCTGGTCCTGCATCACCCCGAGCGACGCCATCACCACCCGCCGCGTCTTCTTCGCAACATCGCGGTCGCGCCCGGCATCACCGATCGATGCCGCCAGGGTGCCCAGCGGACTTTCCCCGCCCGCCGCGCCTTCGTCAGCAGCCGCTGTCATCCCGCGACCTCTGAAGGCCAGGCTGCCGCGGCCTCGAGCCTCGGCTTGATCGCCGCCAGTCCGCGGTAGAGCCGTGATTTCACCGTCGAGAGAGGCGCCCGCGTCACCGCCGCTATTTCCTGCAACGACAGATCCTCGTGGAACCGCAACACCAGCACCTCGCGGTACACCGTGTCCAGCTCGAGAAGTGCCTCGGCAATCCGTTCCCGGTCCTCGCCGCTGGCCAGCCGGTCGAACGGCGTGGGCTGCCCGTCCATAATCTCGAAGCTCATCGGCCTGTCGTCGTCCGTAGCGCCTTCGAACAGCTCATCCAGGCTCGCGAGAGTCCGCTTCCGCCGGAAGTCGATAACCAGGTTCCGCGCGATCGTGAACAGCCACGTATCGAACCGCGACTTCCCATTGAACTGCCCGCCGCGCACAAGCACACGCATCCAGACCTCTTGAAACAGGTCTTCGGCCAGCTCGCGGCTGCTGGTTAAAAACAGCAGGTACCTGAGCAGCCTGTGCTGGTAGCGGACGATCAGCTCGTCGAGCAGGCCGGCTTTCTGGTGTTTCAACCCGGCCGCAATGGCAAGGTTCTCCTGCCGTACCGCCTCTTGCTCAGCGGTTGCGGCGCTCCTGCCAAAGATCTGCTGTGCTTGTGCTGCGGTGCTCATCTCATACCATTAGACCGCAGTCCCGGCGCGTGAGACGACAAAAAGGCCTTCCTTAACAATTCTTTACACTTCCAGGCCGGCAATATCCTTCACCCGGCCGGCCCATTGCCGGGCCCGGCCCCACGCACGCGCTTCGCAGCCTTCAACGCTTCTGCGATCGCCCCCTGCATCCGCTTCTCCCGCGCCTCTGCCGTCCGGTAATGGAAGATGCCCAGCAGATGCCCGCGTCTCTGCAGCGGCGTCATCGCCTTCCACCCCGCCTCGATCAGCGGCTGCCGCTGAAAAGCCGCCCGCAGGATCGGCGGCGGTTCCATTTCGCCCTCCATCGCCAGGTACAGCCACTCCGCAATCTGGTCAGCCCGCTTCGCCCGGCTTCCAGCCCCCTTCGGTTCCGCGGCATACCTCCCGATGTCCCGCCGCCTCGACGGGCTGAGCCTGTCAAACCACTTCCGCAGCCCCGGCGCCGCCCTCATCGCCTGCGCCAGCTCCTCCGGCAGCAGCGCCTCCCGCTCCTCGAGATCAGGCTCCATCTCGATCTGCACCCGGTCCCCCTGCCGCGCGCCCGCCTCTGCCTGCATCTTCCGGTTCACCAGCAGAAAGTGTCCTCCGCCAGCCGCATCCGGAAACAGCGAAGTCCGGAACGCAACCCCGTTCACCGTCCCCCGCACCCTCCGCCCCCGCCGCTCCGGCCAAGCCTTCGCAATATCAAACGGAATCCGCGCAATCGTCCACCGCAGCCTTGTCCCATCCGGCTCCAGTAGTGCCCGAAATGTCTTTCGATGATTCGAACCCATGGATTGCACGCCCAGCATGCAGTGCCTGAACCCCGCGCGCAATCATCGGCTCACTGCTTCCCTTGCGCGTTAGTATCGCGAAGCGTTAGCATATGGCCGTGATCGTAAGCTTTCACGATCCGGAGACCCGGGTTCTCTGGCAAACCGGAAAATGCAGAAAACTCCCGGCGAAGCTCAACAGGCACGCTCTGCGGAAGCTGTACATCCTGAACGCAGCTCTGGCCCTCGAAAACCTTATGGTCCCGCCGGGAAACCGGCTCGAAAAGCTGCGAGGCGATCGCGTCGGCCAACACAGCATCCGGATCAACGACCAGTACCGCATCTGCTTCATTTGGCGTGATGGAAATGTCCACGAGGTTGAGATTGTCGATTATCACTGAGGAGTCCAGGCCATGAAGATCCCTTCATCCGCGATCCACCCCGGCGAGATCCTCCTCACCGAGTTCATGGAGCCCCTCGGACTGACCGCCTACCGCCTGTCGAAGGAACTGCACGTTCCTCAACCGCGCATTCACGCAATCCTGCGCGGAAAGCGTGCAGTCTCCGCTGACACAGCGGTGCGCCTCGGCATCTATTTCAACCTGCCCGCACAGTTCTGGCTCAATCTCCAGAACGAATACGACCTCCGCCTCGCGGCCGCCAATCTGCAGCGCGGTCACATCAAGCCCCGCGCGGCATAGCCTTCTACACTGGATAGATGGAAGTCCTCTACGGCCTCCACGCCGTCGAAGAAGCCCTGCGCGCCGGCCGCCGCCGCTTCGACCACGTCCTCGTCGCCCGCGAGCGCCACGACGCCCGCGTCGAGCAGCTCCTCGCCGAATGCCGAGAAGCCCGCGTCCGCGTTCGCCAGGAGTCCCGCGACCAGCTCACCCAGCTCGCCGGAACCGCAGCCCACCAGGGCGTAGTCGCCGTAGTCCGCCCGCAGGAACTGCTCAGCATCGAGGACCTCTTCCATGCGCCAACATCCGCCAACGGCACAACCGCAGCCCGCCTCCTCCTCGCCCTCGACGGCGTTGAAGACCCTCAGAACCTTGGCGCCCTCCTCCGCGTAGCCGACGGCGCCGGCGTAGACGGCGTCGTCCTCACCGAACGCCGCTCCGCCCCCCTCAGCCCCGTCGCCGTCAAGGCCAGCGCCGGAGCAGCCGAACACCTCCGCATCGCCCGCGTCGTCAACCTCGTCCGCGCCCTCGAAGACCTCAAAAAACACAACCTCTGGATCATCGGTCTCGACGAACGCGGAACCTCGGACTACGACCGCTTCGACTTCACCGGAGACTGCGTCCTGGTCCTCGGCCGCGAAGGCGCCGGACTCCACGACCTAGTCCGCCGCACATGCGACCATCTCCTGCGTATTCCCATGGCGGGAGGCGTCAGTTCTCTCAACGTCTCCACAGCCGGAGCCGTAGTCCTCTACGAGGCATTCCGCCAGCGCCGCGCCGCAGCGCACAGCGCATCCGCGCATGAATATGGCCCAGCCGCGTCCAAACCAAAGAAGCAGAAAGGTCTCGGTTCATGAAGTCTCCGCGCGCCGCGCGTATCGCTGGTGCTCTGCTGTTCATTTTTGGCGGCCTGACTTTGTTCGCCGGCCCGGCCGCCGCGGCTCAAACCACGACGCCGACCTTCCCCGTCCCGAAGCAGAACGTCCCGCCCCCGCCGCCGGGCAAGGGCAAGGTCATCTTCTCGCGCTCAACCGACCAGAACGGCCAGACCACCACGCAGGGCAATCCCGCCGCCGCTCCCACCGGCCCCGTCACCGCCAAAGACGCCGAGCGCGAAGCCGTCACCTTCACGGGCTTCGACATGGACGTCCGCCTGCGCCTCTCGGACCACCACATCGCCGTCCGCGCCCTCATTACCATTCGCAACGACGGCAAGTCCCCCCTCTCGCAGATCCCGCTCCAGATCTCCTCGTCCCTCCAGTGGGAGCGAATCCGCGTGCAGGACCGCGACGCAACCATTCAGGCATCCCTGCTGAACTCCGACGCCGACCACACCGGCAAACTCTGGGAAGCAGCCGTCCCCCTCGCCGCGCCGCTCGCCCCCGGCGCCAGCCTCGCCCTCGACGTCACCTACTCCGGGCCCATCGAGATCAACGCGCAGCGCCTCCTCGCCCTGGGCACGCCTGAGGACGTGGCCCTCCACTCCGACTGGGACGAGATCGGCGCCGGCTTCACCGGACTGCGCGGATTCGGCAATGTCGTCTGGTATCCCGCCTCTTCTGTCCCGGTTCTTCTCGGCGACGGGGCCCGGCTCTTCGATGAGATGGGAGCGCACAAGCTGCGCCTCTCCGGCGCGCACTTCCGCATGCGCCTCACCGTCGAATTTCCCGCCGGCCAACCGCCCACTATCGCCCTCGTCAATGGCCACCCCGCCGCGCTCAACGTCGCGAGCCAGGGCTCTCTTACGACCGATGTCGCCGGCGTGGCCGTCGCACAATCCGATCAGTCAATCCTCGGCTTCGAGGCGCCCAGCCTCTTCGTTGCCGCACGCAGATCGCACGCCGGCCCCGACCTGACGACCCCAGACCTCAATCTCTGGACCACTCCGGAAGACGAAAGCAACGCCCAGCTGTGGCTCGACGCCGCCACCCGCGTAACGCCGTTCCTTCAAGGTTGGCTCGGTCAGCGGCCCCGCGCCGAGCTCTCCGTCCTTGACCTGCCCGATCCCCAGGATGCGCCCTTCGAGACCGGCGCGCTTCTCGTGACCACCATCCGCGACGCCTCCCCCGATCAGCTTGGTGACGTCATGGCCCACGCCCTCACTCATGCGTGGATGCAGTCTCCCCGCGCCTGGCTCAGCGAAGGCGTCGCCCACTTCATGGGAACCCTCTGGATCGAGAAGCAGAGCGGCCGCGAGAAGGCGATCAGCGCTCTTGAAGCCGGCCGCCCCGCGCTCACCCTCATTGAACCCGCCAGCCCCGGCGTCAGCCCCGGCCAGCCGCTCGCCCAGGCCTCCTCGCCCGCCTACTACCGCACCAAGGCCGGATACGTTCTCTGGATGCTCCGCGACCTCGTCGGCGACCCCACCCTCTCCGCCGCGCTCCGCGCCTACGATCCAAAGCAGGATCTCGGCATCCCCACCATCCCCAGCCTCTTCGAGAGGCTTCTCGAACAGGCCGGCGCCCGCCACGATCTCGGCTGGTTCTTCGCCGACTGGATCGATGCCGACAAGGGCCTCCCAGACCTCGCCATCCAGAACGTTCACTCGAATCCCGCGTCAGGCGGCAACTGGCTCGTCGCGGTCGAGGTCGTCAACTCCGGCTATGCGGCCGCCGAAGTCCCCGTCACGGTCCGCACCGATGGCGCAACCGTCACGCAGCGCCTGCGCATCCTCGGCCGCGGCAAAGCGATGCAGCGCATCCTCATCCAGAACAAACCCACCGAGGTTCAGGTCAACGACGGCACCGTCCCTGAAGTAGAAGCAAGCCTTCACGTCACCCGCATCGACCAGAACATCCCGCCAAATCAGCCCTCGGATTCCCATTCGAATCCACCCTCCGCCCCATAACCTCCCGTCACCACCAAACCCTCACCATCGGCCATTCAGGAATCCAACTCAGTCACACCAGCTCGCCTCACCCACCACCGAGGTCTTCCAGAGCGAGTCCGCAGGACGAGCCAAAGGCCCGCGGTTGCCTTTCCCCTCGCCATTGCCATCTATAAACTCACAGCCGAGAGCTGAAATCCCGAAGCCGCCTCTACAATCCAATGCATGAGCCCGGTCGCATGAGTCCAAACCTTCCCAGCTTCGGCGAAGCCTCCGCAACCGTAGCCCGCTACGCAGCAGCCCTGCTTGAGCCCAGCCCGCGATCCGAATCCGTGCCACTCGAAGCCGGCCTTGGCCGCATCCTCGCCCAAAGCCTTCACGCGGACCGCGACATGCCATCGTTCCCCCGCTCCACGCGCGACGGCTTCGCCTGTCGGGCCGCCGAAGCCTCGGCCCACAAATGGCTCTCGGTCAAGGGCTTGCTCCGCGCCGGCGATCCTCCAGGCAAGCCGCTCGCTCCTGGTGCCGCATGTGAAATCATGACCGGAGCAGCCGTCCCCGAAGGCGCCGACGCCGTAGCCATGCTCGAGCACGTCGACCAGGCCGAAGGCAGGCTCCGCCTCGCTGCTAACCGCAAGCTCGAGCCCGGCGATAACGTCGTCCCAACCGGCGCTGAAGCCCGCGCCGGCGACACGCTCATCCGACCCGGCGTCCGAATCGGCCCCACGCACATCGCCGCCGCTGCCTCGTGCGGCTACGCGAACCTCGAAGTCTTCCCCCGCCCCCGCGTAGCAATCCTCACCACCGGCGACGAACTCGTTCCCGTCGCCTCGACGCCCGGCCCCGGCAAGATCCGCAACTCAAACGCGCCCATGCTCGCCGCACTTGTAGCACACGCCGGCGGTGACCCGTGGGTTCTACCCGCTTCGCGCGACGACTCCGCAGTCATCGAAGCGGCCCTGCGCCAGGCCCTCGAAGCCGACATGCTCCTCATCTCCGGTGGCGTCTCCGCCGGCAAGTTCGACCTCGTCGAGCCCGCTCTCGCCCAACTCAACGCCCGCTTTTTCTTCACCGGAGTCCGCATCCAGCCCGGCAAGCCGCTGGTCTTCGGCGAGCTTCCACGCCGCAATCGCGCGTTGCCCTTCTTCGGACTTCCCGGCAACCCGATCTCGTCCGCGGCCACATTCCTTCTCTTCGCCGCGCAGGTCCTTGCGGCGCTCTCAGGCAGCCGATCTCCGGTCCCGCGCTTTAGCGTGGCGCGTCTCTCGCGCAGCGTCAAAGGCAAGCCCAGCCTCACGCGTTTCGTACCCTCCACGACCACCATTGCCGAAGGCCTGCCCGAAGTCGCGCCGGTAGGCTCCCAGGGCTCCGGCGATCTCGCCTCCTTTGCCCGCGCCGATTGCTTCGTCATGGTTCCTGAAGGAGCCGAGAAGCTCGCCGCCGGCGAAGAGGCGCGTATCCTTCCCATCTGAGGACCCCGCATGCACGACAAGCCATCGCTCTCGCACTACGACGCAGCCGGCCAGGCCTCGATGGTCGACGTGAGTGCCAAGCGGCCCACGCGCCGCACGGCCACGGCCTCCGCATTCGTTGAACTCTCTGCCGCCGTCCTCGCCGCTCTGCCGCAGAACCCTAAGGGAGACCCCCTCGGAGTCGCCCGCATCGCTGGCATCCAGGCCGCCAAGCGCACATCGGAGCTCATTCCCATGTGCCACCCGCTGCCTCTCTCGCACGTTGACGTGCAGGTCCGAATTGAGGCCGCCGGTGTGCGCATCACCGCCACCGCCGCCACCGTCGGCGTCACCGGAGTCGAAATGGAAGCCCTCACCGCGGCCTCCGTCGCCGCGCTTACCGTCTACGACATGACCAAGGCCCTCGACAAAGGAATCGTCATCCGCAGCATTCAGCTCGAATCCAAATCCGGCGGCAAGAGCGGCGACTACAGCCGAGATGGAAGCCGCACTTAATCGTTGTTCGGCCATTGCCATCCGCCCCGCATGCCACTATCCGCCGCCGCTCGCGCCCAAACCGCAACTTCCCGGTATAATCCAATCTGAGCCCGGAGAGATGGCCGAGTGGCTGAAGGCGGCGGTTTGCTAAACCGTTATAGGGTCAAAAGCTCTATCGGGGGTTCGAATCCCCCTCTCTCCGCCATATATATATTTTTTTACATTCTGCGGATCCATCGACAAGCCAACAATTGCAGTCGATTCTAATGTCCCAATGGTGTCCGCCCGCCCCACGGCTGCGACGTGATGCTCCCGCCTGACCATTTCGGTTCGAGCATCGTGAATCACCTTGTCGCTCTCTTCCTGATGACGGCGGGAGATAAGCTGACCGACATGGCGATAGAAGGGAAATGGGCGCACTTCCCCGCACGCCGCCATTACCCTCGCTGCAGTCATGGACATCGTTCGCCACATCCATCCTGACCAAATATTTTTCTGCTTACGATCGGATGCCCCGCGGCGCAATAAGGCCGGTTCATGCGTGTCGGTCGAGCCTGCCTGAGAGCGTTCATGTCGACCAATGAAGCGCGCTGTTCTCGCGGCCCGTGGCCTCGGTGCTCAGCGAGCCCAACATGACGGCACATTCCGCGGCCTCGAAGAGTTAGTGGCGCTGTGAGGGGCCGCCTGGTCTCGTGGCCGACAACGACATCAATTGTCTCGCGTTGTGCGAATGGTTTAGTGGTATAACTGATAACACTCCACGAGATTCCTTAATCTTAGGACAATCCAGTGATCAGCGCTCCGGGAGAGGTGACTCACCTCCTCCACGAATTAAAGCGGGGGCAAAGAGAGGCCGAGGAACGGCTAATTCCCCTGGTCTATGGCGAGCTGCACCGTATTGCCGCGGCGTATTTGCGCCGCGAAGCGCCGGACCACTCGCTGCAACCAACGGCGCTCGTGCATGAGGCCTATCTTCGCCTGAACGACATCAAGGAAATTGACTGGCAAAGCCGCTCCCACTTTTTCGCCGTCTCGGCCACCGTCATGCGCCGCATCCTTGTCGATCACGCACGCGCCAATCGCGCCCGGAAACGGGGTGACGGATGGGACGCCGTGAGCTTGAATGAGGCCATCCTGCCTTCGCCTGAAAGGGCCCCGGAGATCCTGGCCCTCGACGAAGCTTTGAACCGCCTGTCCGGGCTCGATCCGCGCCAGGCCAGAATCGTGGAACTCCGCTTCTTCGCCGGAATGAGCGAAGAAGAGATCGGCGAAGTGCTGGGGATTTCTTCGCGCACCGTGAAACGCGATTGGCGGGTTGCCAAGGCGTGGTTGTTCAAGGAACTTAGCTGCAAGTCCGCTCCAGATAAGTAGCGCATTCTTACATCGGACTATGGACCAGGACCGCTGGAAGACAGTTAATGACATATTCCACGCCGCGCTTGAAGTCTCCACAAGCGAACGGGGAAACTTCGTGGCGAATGCGTCAGGAGGCGACCCTTCCCTGGCCCAGGAGGTGAATCAGCTCCTGCTCGCGGACCTGGAAGCAGGTAGCTATATCGAATCTCCGGTTGCCGCAGCGAACCTTCTCCGCTCGGCGCTCGCCACTCTGGCTCCCTCGCTTAACCCCGGCGATGTATTGTGCGGCCGCTTTCGCATCGTTCGTGCCGTGGGAGAAGGCGGCATGGGGCACGTGTTCGAGGCGTTCGACGAGGAGTTGGGTGTTTCCGTCGCTCTCAAGATGATCCGCCCGGAGATCGCGTCGAACCCCGAGGCTCTTGCGCGCTTCCGGCAAGAGGTCCGCCTGGCGCGCCGAATCACTCACCCCAATGTTTGCCGTACCTTCGACATAGAACACGAGACGCGTGTCACCGATCAGGAGCGAGGCGCCAAGGCGGAGTTCGTCTTCCTTACGATGGAGTACCTGGCGGGCGAGACGCTGGCCGAGCGGATATCGCGAGACGGCCGTTTGCCGCTTGATCTTGCGTATGATCTCGCACGCCAGGTGGCCGACGCCCTTCGCGCCGCGCAGGAGCTTGGCGTGGTGCATCGAGACATCAAGCCGGGAAACATCATGCTGGTGCCGGCGTCGGGAAGCGCAGAGGGCGTCCGCGCCGTCATCACCGACTTCGGGCTTGCCCGCGGCGCGAGCGTCGAGTCGCTTCGCAGCATCTCAGGAATCAGCAACAAGGGCAATCCCATCGGCACGCTCGCTTACATGGCGCCCGAGCAGCTTTCCGGCGGGCCGGTAAGCGCCGCCACCGATGTCTACGCATTCGGCCTGGTTCTGTTCGAAATGGCCACCGGCAAACGCGCATTTCCATCGGACACGCTCCTGAGCGGAATCTCACAACGGCTTGCCGGCCCGCCGCCCGACCCCTGCGCGCAAGCGCCCGACTTGCCCGACCGCTGGAGCCGCGCCATCGCAGGATGTCTCCAGACCAAGCCCGAAGAACGCCTTCCGGCAGCCGTCGATGCCATCGCCATCCTCGACGGGCAGCGTTCCGGCGTCCCCATCCGCCGTCGGGGACTGAAGTCGGCGCTCCGCAGTTGGCTTACATGGCGTCACGCCGTAGCGGCATTGCTGATTTTGTGCGTGGCCGTGTCCCTTTTCTGGGCCGGTTTACGCTTCACAGGATTAAAGGCTGATGCGAAGGTCGCGCCCGGAGCGCTGGTCTACCTTCCCCCCGTGAAGAACGAGACCGGCGAAAAGGCTCTGGACAATATCACCGAGCTCATCCAGGCCGGCCTGGCACAGTCGACTCAAGTCAATCTCCTCGACCAAGGCCGCGTGGGGGACACATTGCAGCGAATGACCAAACCTCCCGACACCGTCATCGACGAGCCCATCGCTCGCGAGATCGCCATGCGCGACGGCGCCGTGAGGGTAGTCTTCGCCACAGTAACCGGCTCAAACGGCAAATACAGCCTCAACGTCGACGTCCAGCAGCCCGACAACACGCCCACGCGCTATCGCGATCACTGGAAGAAGAGCTTCAGCTGGCAGTCCGCCCCGACGAATCACAGCACCACCATCCCCCAGGAATTGTTAGTATCCGTCCGCAACGCCGACGACTGGATCCGCAAGGAAGTCGGCGAATCGAAGAACGATATCGCCCAACTCAACGTTCCGCCTGGCGACGTGACAACGTCCAGTTGGGAAGCATTGACAGAGTTTGAGAGAGGGTTGAATTTTCACGGCCAGGACAAGACCCAACAAGCTGTTCAAGAGCTTCAGAAAGCGGTAACAGCCGATCCGAACTTTGCCTTGGCTTATGCCCGACTCGGAGACCTTGAAGTTTCTCTCGGGAGAATTGCAGATGGTCTGAATTCTTACGGAAGGGCTTTAGGCCTCTCCGAAATTAGTAGGCTGGATCTACGAGAGCGCGACCGCATTCAAGGGCTGGCGGCTGCAGACTCCGGTGACTTCGAGGCGTCCGAAAAAGCCTTCAGAGATTACACGGTGAATTATGACCATGATTATCTCGGATGGTTCTACCTTAGCTACCCATTGATCATGCTTGGCAGAACGGAAGAGGGGTTGTCAGACCTCCGGAAAGCATACGATATGGCCCCCGACGATCTCAGCCCCGCTGCCCAACTCTCTATGTTCGACGCGGCAGCCGGGAATTATTCGGAGTCCAGGCAACTCGCAAATCGCATGAGGGAGAACGGATTTGGAGGATATGCTGATTACTCGACGGGATTATCCTCCTTTTTGCAGGGAGACTACAAACAAGCCAACCACTACTTTACGAATCTGAGCGAAGATACGTCACCACCAGGACAGACTCGGGGAACGATGATGCTTGCGCACCTAGCTGCTGAAGAAGGTCGGTATTCAGTTGCCAATCAACTTCTTAGCCGCGGGATAGACGCCGACCAAAGAGCTGGAGAACTGGTTGAAGAATCCGCTAAGTTGGTCGACCGCGCAAGCATCTGCGGGCGATTGAAGGACTATTCAAGGATGTTGGATGATCTTCAGGTTGCACTATCCCTTGATGAGAGCCCTCCTCGGATTAGCTCGGCTGCAATGATTTTCGGGAAAGCGTATCCAGAAGCTCCATCGAATGTCAAGGAACAGATCCGCAGCGCCCTGGACAATCTCGACAATAAGTACTCGGGAACAGATTTGGGCAATTACTCGAGAATCGCCAAGCTGCGGTTGCACGCGTCGACTTTACTGGCACGTGACAAGTGGGAGAGTGCAGTCGAAGTTGCAAGGCGGGCGAATGTGCTGGACTCCCAAGTTGGCGATGAATCGTACTTGGAGTATGTGCTAACGAAGTTCGCCGATCATGAGCGAAACCCAGCGCGCAAGAGGGCCCTTCTTGAAGAGGCATTTGAAGCCACCGCCAAATCCCTCAAGACTGCAGGGTATGCATGGAAGGACCCCTACGGGAATTTGCCAGGTTTTCTATCAGACGAAATGACGGATTACTTGAAGCTCGGTTCGACGCTTGAAAGCAAGGACAACGAAATTGAAACCATCGAAGGTCGATTGAGGGCGATCAAATCAGTTAGTGGCGAGCAAGGATACTAACTTCAATTTTGAATAGCTGTTCAAACCAGGGAGGATAACAATGAGTACTACAAACGCGGGAGTCGATCCAAGACGGAGTGCCGTCACCGCCGACGCACCAATCGCAGTTGTAAATGCAGCACAACCGCCAGACGATGGCGACCAAGGCCAGAGCGCAATGTTTGCTCTTTGGCTACTCATAACTACCAACTCGACGTTTCTTCTGGAGCCCGCGGCAGCGGCACGCGCTTCCGGCACCAGCGTTGTCAACCTCGTGCCGGGCCCGGGCGACATGGTGACAAGCTGGGTCGACCTCGTTAACAAGTTCAAAACCGAGAACGAGAATGGGGGGTTCTTTGAAAGAAGTCTTGTCGAGGCGTTTCTGACAGACTTCCTAGCGAAGAGTATCGACAATGACCAGTTCACATCCGACAAAACTTATGCTGGTGTGCTCCAGAATGCCTGCACGATCTTTCAGCTAGCGAAGGAACTATTTGTTCCCGGTTGGAACCCTCCATGCCCTAAGACTATGGATCAAGTCCCTGGTCTAAAGGCCTGAAAGCCAAATTGACTCAAGAAGGAGAGCTGTCATGGCTGGTGCACGATTCGTTCTTTCGCTCGTTGTGGCGGCGCTCGCAGTGGGATTCGCGGGCATCAATTTGGCTCCCTTAAACTCAAGGCTCGACAACTACCCAAGTTCCAATGCGCGCACGAACTCTGGAGCCGAACAATCCTCCCCCTCCACTGCCGACTATGGCTGGTGGCAGTTTGCCAGCTTTCTCCATAGCCAGAACGGGTCAGGAATTATCAGCCCAACCAGCTTTCCGGTCCCGGCTAACTACGATCCAGATTGGGACAGTACTCCGTGGAAGAACAAGAATGATCTCAATCTGGGTACTCCCCCTTGCTCCCTAAACGGCCAGCCTGTTGTTTCGCGGTTCGATCGATCCGCGCTTGAGTATCCAGTCCAGTTACGGATCCCAATTAACGGTGGTGGGTCCGATAACGCTGGCAAGTCAAGCCCAAGCCGCTGCCAAGGCATCCAGCAAATTGTATTATATAATTCAGTTGCTAGCCAGGATATAACTGGGGAGAGTTTAAGTTCGATTGAATCGTTGAAGGCGTTGCTTTCATCGGGAAAGAGGGTTAGCTTTCGCGATCATTCTGTTGTGATCAAAGAATTATGGGAGCCAATATGGCCCGGGCATTTGAGGATTTCAGTCTGGCAGCCCCTAAAGGGATTCTTCATGAATCCACCCATGCACCATACTTATGGCGATATTAGCAACTGGCCGACGATTCAAGTCAGTGTGACCTCCGCCGCATACACTCCATACCAACTCGCGCCTATTTCAGTGTTCGCGCACTCTGCCGTGACCCCCGGGAGCACACCGTCGGCCTATGTTCTCGTCGGACTCAACATTGCTCACAAAATTCAGGGGACATGGTATTGGTACACGTTTTCTTGGCTTGACGGAGAGAGTGACAAAATCTCCAGCGCCGGGGGCCAGTGCATGTCAACCTGGCACCAATACTGCATGAATGTAACGAATAGCCAGGCGGGAAAAGCCTGCTTCAACCCATATTTGGAGGGACAGCAACCAGGTGGGATCTATTCCAATTGTGCCCGCTGTCATCAATTTGCAGCATTTCCGAAGAACGAGATGGATGGTATATCGCTCGTCAACGGCTTGAGTCCAACCCCGACGAATTCAGGTCAGTTTCAGCAATACATGCGGGGCGCGATTTCGGTTGATTCACTTTGGAGTCTCATCTCTCATTTGCCGGGTCAGAACCTCCAATGAACTGTTGTGATTAAGTCTATTTGCGCATGGAAAATCAGATTGTTCGACTTTTTTGCCATGCACAGCTTCCATACGAGACCCATTACTTTTTCCGCACCACTGTCCCCTTTCCCCTACTCCTTCCGCTTATCTAGACAGAACGCCTCTGCACTCCGGGTGAGCCCGATCCAGCCATAACCGGCCGGACAGCTCACCCGGAGTGCACCGGCGAATAGTTTTCCTCGCAATCCTCACAACTTAGCCACTAAGGAACGTCTCGCGGCGGCATTGTCTCTGCGAGCGGGCGGCGAGGTGTCTTTTGTCGCCTCGGCCCGGCGAGTGTGCGGAGACTGCGCGGAATGCGCTCGTCAATTGGAGATCCGAAGTGACGGCAACTGCGAAGCGGAAGACAAATCGAGACGCGAAATGGAAGGCGAGGATGCGCACGGTTGCCTTCCTCGCAATCTGCGGAGGGCTGCTGGCCGGGATTCTGCTGGGCACACTGAGCCGGCGTCATGGCCACGTACTCGGATTAGGCTCGACCACGGTCTCTTCCCAAGTAGATCAAGATTCGTTGTCTTCCTCGGCCGGCAGGCAGATCGCCGGATCGAACTCCACCAATCCCTCCGACGCCGACAAAGCCGCCGCCGATCGCAAAGCCGCGGAGCTGGCCGAGCAACAGCGCGAAGCCGCGGCACAGGCCCAGAAGCTGGCCGAGCAGCAGGCGGCGGCACAGCAGGCAGCGCAGCAAGCGGCGCTTGACGACCAGAAGCGCGCACTCGAAGCAAAAGCCGCAGACGAAGCGGCGCGCGAGAAGCAGCTCGAAGACGCGCAGCGAGCGCTTGCTGCTCAGGCCGAGGCCGAGCGCCAGCGCCGCGCGCAGGAAGCAGGCGCGGCGGCCGAAGCTGCGCGCCTCCAGGCCGAGCGCGAAGCCCACACGTATCGAGGCCCGAGTTCGGGAGAGATCGTCTGGCGCGGCGACGTTCACGGCACCACGCTGGTCACCATCAGCGGCGACAGTAGCGATTCAGGCCAGGTCGTCTCGGGCGCGCTGCCCGGAGTGCTTGTGATGGTGCAACCGATGGATTCCAAGCACGTCGGCGTAGCGGCAACACCTGCGCCGAGCAACGCATTTCGCAGGCTCGTCCTGCGGATCCAGGGCAACGGGAGTATGCAAGAGGTCGTTCACTGGTCAATTCCATGAAGGAGAGAAACATGAGGACAGCAAATTGGATCATCGGCGTGGCATTGGCCACGGCCGCATTGCAGCTCTCGCAGCCCGCTCAGGCCGGCGAGAAGCCAATCAAGAAGCAGACCATCGTCGTGAATCTCACGTCGCCAATCAGTACGCAAAATTCCAAACCCGGCGACACATTCACTGCGATTGTTCTTGAGCCCGCCGAGTACGAGCACGCGATCGTTGAGGGGCACGTGCGCAAAGTGGAGCCCGCGCAGAACATGGAGTCTCCCAAGGCACACATCAACTTCGCATTTGAAACCATGACCGTCGGCGATGTGACCTACAAGATCCAGGCGGACCTTGAAGAAGTGGTCAATTCCAAGGGCGCGGCGAAAGTGGATGAAGAAGGCCAGGTGATTGCAAAGGGCAATGGCGGCAAGCGCGCCCTGGCTGGACTCGGAGGAGCGGGGATCGGCGCGTTCGCCGGCGGCATGCTCGGCGGCGGCATGGGCAGCCTCATTGGCGGCGCGGTCGGGGGAGCGGCGGGTTATCTGGTTGCTCTCGATGTCACCGCCTCTTCGCACAACATCGAGTTCTACCCAGGAACGCACTTCACGCTCGAGGTCAACAGCAAGGGCGTCGATAAAGGCGTGAACGCCGAGGCTGTCCGCCAGTTGGAAGCCTCAAACGAACAGGTCATGCATCAGCAGGCGGCGGCCGCGAGTGGCCCGACGCCATCGCCGGCTCCGGGGCCCACGCCCTCTCCGTCGCCTTCGGCAAACTCGTCTTCCGCGCCCCAGAATTCCGCCGCACCTGCTTTGCCGCAGATGTAGAGCAGAACACTAAGTGATCTACCAACAACAACACCGAAGGAGAATGTCGGCGATGAAGCGCAAATCGAATAACAACAAGAACACGCTGCGGAGCTGCCGCATTCTCCTCGTGCAGGGAATGTGCCTACTGCTGGCCTTGACGTGGGGTTCGTATCCCACGGCCGTAGCGCAAACTGCACAACAGCAGCAACTGGAGCGCCAACGGGAGCAGGAACGCGAGCGCCAGCAGGAGCAGGAGCGCCAGCGCGAAGAACAGCAGCGCCAGCAGGAGCAGCAGCGCGAACAAGAACAGGAACGCCAGCGCCAGGAACAACAGCAGCAACAGGAACGTCAGCAAGAACAGGAACGCCAGCGACAGGAGCAACAACAGGAAGAGCGTCAGCGCCAGCAACAACAACAACGGGAGGAGCAGCAGAGGCAGCAGGAACAAGAGCGCCAACGCCAGCAACAGCAGCAGGAGCAAGAACGCCAACGCCAGGAGCAACAACAGCGGGAAGGGCAGCAGAGGCTGCTGGAACAGGAACGCCAGCGCGAACAACAACAGCGCGAGCAGCAACAACGCGAGCAGCAGGAGCGCGAACAGCAGCAGAGAGAGGCGCAGCAGCGGAACCGGCAACAGCCTCGCTATCCGGCTCCAGCGCGACCGGAGCCCCCTGATCCCGGACTCCGAATTCGGCCGGTGAGTCCCGAGCCGATCCAGCCTGTGCGCGTCCCGGAGCCACGCCCCATCGGGCCCGCCCATTTGCCAGTTGTCCGGCCCGAGCCTGAAGGCCCGCGCCAGCCCGAGCATCCCCCGATCGGCTTTCGCCCTGACCATGGGCCGGAAATCTTGCCCGATCTACCGCACGGACCCATGCCCGGGCCACCGGAATTTCGTCCAGGCCCGGCGCATTTCGATCTTCCTCACCCAATACGCCCGCTCGAGCCTGTTGTCCCTGAACGCAGGCCGGAGCCTCTGCACCTTGATCCGCTTCGTCGCGATGATCACCGTGTAATCGTGGAGCGTCCGGCGCCAAGGCCGGTGGTCGTTGTGCGTCCCACCACAGAGGTGATCCTGGGCCTCGCGCCCCCGCCCCGCCGTCCGGTCGTGGTGATAGCGCCAACGCTGGTGGCCGGGCCCGGGCTTTCACCAACGCAGTCCTATGCCGCCGCTCAGGCGCAGCTTCAGACCGCGCAGGCCTCATGTGCGCAGGCAGATGCTTACCAGAACTACGTCACTTCGGTCATCAGCAATCAGAACAACCAGAACCAGAACGTCGACCAGCTCTTGCAGACCATCGCAGACAACACCTCCAATCCAGACACGCAGAATGCAATTCTCGGAGCAATCGGCCAGCCCAATTCCATCAACGACGCGCTGCAGCAGCAACTCCAGTCGCAGGCCAGCACCTATGAGTCGCTGTGCCAGACTCGCCTCGCCGCGGCGCAGGCAGCAATGCCCCCGGATCCCTCGCAGCTGCAGGCCGCCCCAGGATTCGTTGCACAATCGGCGGTTCCTGCCGCCGCGGCACCTGGTTCCAACGCAGCTTTCTCTGACCAGCAATTCACATCTCCGCCGCCGCAGTCGGCATCGGCCGCCGATCAGCCCGCGCCAGGATCGGGCCCGGCATGTACCTCGGGTGTCACGATGTCTCTTCCGCAGGTGCAAGGGTCCTGGGGAGCTTGGGTGCCGCTCGGTAACACTGGATTGGTCTTCGGCGCGTCGCGCGTCAATGCCACAACGCTCACGTGGCGTTTTTTTAACGCTGGTTCGCAGACCGTCGCCTCCATGAGCTTCACGTACACCTACACCGATGCCGACACGGGGCAAACGGCCACGCAGCCGGATGTGCTTCCTTACGCGCTTCATCCCGGCCAATCGGTTGGAGGATGGGCAGCCTACACCGCGAATACGCGAGGCAGCGTATCGCTTCAGATCACGCAGATTGCGTGCCAATAATCGCCGACGCAAACATCGAAAAAAGGAGCAGCATCATGCATCGCATTCTCATTCGCCACACATCGGGCATCCGCGCCAATCAGGTGGACGACTTTCCCGCCCAGGACTTCAGGGAGATCGTTGCAGGGCGCGACCAGGCCGCCACCGTGCGATTCGATCCGGACCGCGAAGATCTCGTCAGCCGTCAGCACGCGCGTATCTACCCCGATCCGCAGCATTCCGGTGAGCTGCTGATCAACGACATGCAGAGCCGAAACGGCACCTTCCTGAACCGGCAACGCATCCAGGTCGCATCGCGCATTCATCACGGGGACGTGGTCCAACTCGGCCCGGGTGGTCCCGAGTTTCGCGTCGAGCTCGATCCGCCTCCGGCCTCGGCAGCGCGTGCCACGCGATTGGCCGGCGCCGGCAGTTCCATCGCAGTTCGCCCGACCCGCGTAAGCGGGAGTCTCGATGCTCCGCGCCCCATCGGCCGAGCCACCGTGGAACGGATGCTTGACGACACCTTCGGCAAGGTCAAGCGCGAATCTGGAAAGACCCTCTGGGCGGGAGTCGCCGCAGTGATCATGATTGCCGTCGTCGGCGCAGGCGCGTATTGGTACATGCATCGCTCATCAGTTGAGAATGCCAAGCGGCTTCAGGACCAGCAGCTTCTCCTGCTGCAGATGGCACAGGTAATCCGGCAGCAGCCGGCGAACGACGCCGCTGTGCGCGCGCAGGTGGAGAAACTCGGCGGCGACTTAAAGCGCGTGATGGCAGAGAATGCGGTCCTGGCCAGAACGGCGCAATCGCCGGGGATGCAATCCAACTCCGACTACGATGCCGGGCTCGCGCAGGCCACGAATTTGTACAAGGCCAACCAGTTCCAGCAGGCCTACGCGGAATGCGTGCGCATCAGCCAGATCGACCCCAGCAGATGGGAAGGCTTCTACATTGCCGGCCTCTCGGCTGAAGCCCTGAACAGCCCGCAGGATGCCCAGCAGGACTACCAGTACGCCCTTGCTCAGGCGCCTGAAAATGCCAAGGCCACAATCACCCAACATCTCAGCGCATTGCAGAGCGCTGCGCCCCAAGCCAACTGATTTGGGCCACACCCCGGCTCCAAGGAGGCCACATGCAGCGCCAGCCCGAAGCTCATCGAGAATCCGCAAACTGCCGTTGGCGTAAACACGCCCCGAGGTTCATCGCTGCCGCGGCCTTCGCAGTTGCATGCGGCCTCGCAATTGCGCCCGCGTCCGCGCAGTCCGTTACGTTCGGCGGGCCGCTGGTTGGCGGAGAAGTTACCACGCAGATCGGCGGAGTTGTCGTCTCGTCCCCGCTTCCCGCTGTAAAGGCCTCCGGCGGCGTCGCCACCAACAAGCTTGGTCGCTTCTACATAACCGATTCCGAAAGTAACGCGGTCTATACCTTCATTCAGGTCGCGCCTGGGACCACGCCTGAATTCACACAGTTGAATTTCTCCGGTCTGAATGGTCCGGGAGAAATTGCAGTCGATGGCCAGGGCGATGTGTATGTAGCCGACACTAAAAATTTCCGTATTGCGGAACTCACGGCCGGCGGTAATCAGCAATCCATCCCCGTTCCGCAATCGGGATATCCCCTGGGCGTGGCCGTCGACGCATCAGGGAATCTCTACTTCTCCGCCGGATTTGCCTATAACAATCCTGGCGCTGTCTTCAAACTCGCTGCAGGTTCGAAGACCCCGGTGCAAATAGGCGCAGGCCTGGTGGATCCCAAAGGGCTGGCGGTTGATCCTGCGGGCAATCTGTTCATTGCGGATTACGATAACCAGCGAATCGTTGAAATATCTGCTTCCGGCACCCAGACAACCGCGCTCAGTCTTCCGGATTTCCCTTCACATGTTGCGGTCGATAACCGCGATGATATCTACACCGACCAGGGCGGATATGTAATCCAGGTGAAGGCCGGTACAACCGATCAGGTTGCGGTCCTGCCTCAGGTTCTCGTGCCGTACAGCGGCCTGGCGGTGGACGGCGATGGCAACATCTTCGCCGCCCAGGGAATGGCAGGCAATGGAGCCGGCCCAACCCTCTACGAAAGCAGCACTGAAGTGATCTCGCTGCCGAATGCGAATGTGTGCCAGGCAGGCGGGAACGCCTCAAGCGGCTGCACATCGTCCGTGACGTTGCCGTTCTGGATATGGAGCAGCGTCGACCTTGGCGCGCCCCGTCTGCTCACGCAGGGCGTCGCGGGGCTGGACTTTGCGCAGGATACGAGTGCGGTGCGCTCGTGCGCCGCGGGGCAGGTCACGCTTCCTCCGAATGCAGCTCAGATTTGCAATGTGGTCGTCAACTTCACTCCGCAGGCCGCAGGGCCGCGCAAGGGCGCCCTTCAAATTGTCGACAGCACGGGAAAGGTCCTTGTCCAGCTGCAACTCTTCGGTATCGGAATCGGCCCGCAGCTCTCCATTGCCGCCGATGGTGTCCCCCCCGCCGCTTCCACGGTTCCCCTCAACGCCGGAAATCAGACGCCGTCGACAGTAGGCGTGGACGCTGCGGGCAATCTGTTTGTGACGGCATCTCGCGGCGGCTCCAACGTGTACACCTCTTCCGTCTACCGCATCGATCCGTCGGGAAATCAAACAACCATTCCGATCGCCAACATCTTCAGTCCCGGCCGCGCGGAAATTGATGGCGTCGGCGATCTGTTCCTTCCCGCGGGTTACGCCGACTACGAATTTCCTCCGTCGGGAAGCGCAACCGCTCCGGCCCCGCTGATCGGCAATCTTCACGGCAGCACCGAAGGCCTGTCGCCCGACGGCCACGGCAACGCCACCCTGGTTACTGACAACTTCGGACTGGGATCGGGCGTCATTTATCGATCTACTCTTGATGGTTCACTAATTCCAATTGCCTCTTCAAGTACGAACGACGAATTTGGAGACGTCGTCGATGACCCATGGCTGATGACGGTGGACACCGGTCTCCGCTACGACAGTCCGATCGTTGCCGACGGTTCCACACTTGTCGAAGCATCGCCCTTTGAGCAGTCTCTCGTCCCGTTTCTCGATCTCCAGACCCTGAGCACCGGGTTCAGCATTCCTCAAGGTTCTGGAACGCTCGGCATCGGACCGGGCGGCGACATTTTCTTCGGCACAGAGTCGGGAATCTACGACACTCTGGGCCGGTCGCTGTTCACCCGGTCGGACGTTTTCACCCTCGACGCTTCCGGCAATCTCTTTGTCATCCTTCCCGCGCAGGGCAATCAGCCTGTCACGGTGGCCGAAGTACGGGCCATTCAGCAACCCTTTGCGTTTCCGGCAACCACCGTGAACGCCGTCAGCTCGCCGCAGGCATTCACGGTTTTCAATGGCGGCAACGCGCAGATGGACTTCACATCCATCGGGATAACTGGCCCATTCAACCTCTCCGGAAAGACCTGCTCCACATCGCTCGAGCCTGGGACTTCGTGCTCAATTTCGGTCACGTTCAATCCAGTCGCTCCGGGGTCTGCAAGCGGCGCCCTCGGCGTCGCGGTTGCTGGCTTGGTCACTCCCACGTTCACGCTCACCGGCAACGGCACCGGGTCCCTGATTGGCACCAGCACTTCACTCATGCCAAATCCGTCGTCGCCATTGGCGGGATCACCTCTCACCCTCTCTGCCGTTGTGACCGCGGCCAGCGGCTTGACACCGCAGGGCACCGTGACCTTCAACAGCGGCAACTCCGTCCTCGGCACACAATCGCTCGACGGCTCGGGCCACGCGGCTTTAACCTTTACGCCCCAGGCCGGCGCCTACACGTTCACTGCCGGCTACGGCGGCTCGTCGACAGACGCGTCGTCCACTTCGGCTGCACTCAATCTGACCGTCGCGCCCGGCGCGCCGGCGGCTACCACAACCAGCCTCGCGATATCGCCCAACCCGGCAGCCTTCGGCTCGGCGGTCAACTTCAATGTCGCCGTTGCAGCGCAGTCAGGCGCGCCCACGGGAACCGTGACGATCAACGATGGCGCGAATGCACTTGCGCAATTCTCGCTCAGCGCAGGCGCCGGATCGTATTCCACCTCTTCGCTCGCAGCCGGCTCTCACTCCCTCACCGCGGTGTACTCCGGCGACGGCGCGTACCAGGCGAGCACATCTTCATCGGCAACTCTCACCATCTCGCCGGTTGGCGCATCGATTGCGCCCACCACGTCCACAACTGTCTCCGCAGGCGGATCGGTATCCGCCAATGTTTCGATTACCGCGGCAAGTAATTTCTCCGGGTTTGTGTCGCTGAGCTGCACTGTCTCATTCCAGGGAAAGGGCAGCGCGACGGGCCTCCCGGCGTGCGGCGTGAATCCGCCGAGCTTGTCTCTGTCGGCCGGCGCACCCGCTTCAGCTACGCTCACAGTCACAACCACGGCTCCGTCGACCGCCGGCAACGCATCTCCTGGACGTGTCTCACTCGCGGGCGTAGCGCTCCTGCTTCTACTGGTGCGCCGCCGCGCGCGCCTCTGGTTGTCCATCCTGTGTATCTGCGCATTCTCTTTTGCAATCTCCGGGTGCAGTCCAAATAACACGACCCCAGATCAAACGCCGCCTCCGGCCAATCCGGGTACATCGCCCGGTTCGTATGTGGTCACGCTATCCACTTCCACCGGCTCCGTCACCACCACGCAGTCCTTCACCGTCAACGTCGAATAACGAACAAGGGTGCCAATCATGCTGGATGTTGAAGCTGCAGTGGTGACGCACATGGGCAGAGTGAGAACACATAACGAAGACGCGATCGCCTTCGTTCGTCCCAGCCGGGAGGCGGTGCTCGCCTCGCATGGAGTTCTGGCGCTTGTTGCCGACGGCATGGGGGGGCACAACGCTGGCGAGCGCGCCAGCGCCCTCGCGGCAGAAACCATCGCGCGGGCCTACTTCGACTCCAGCGCGCCGCCTCGGCAGGCTCTTCTCGATGCCATTCAGTGCGCCAATCAGGTTATTCACCGCGCGGCTCGCGCCGACCGGGCATGCAGGGGTATGGGCACCACGTGCGTAGTGGCCGCGGTCAGCGACGATCGCGCCTATTGGGCGTGGGTGGGCGACAGCCGCCTGTATCTCATTCGTTCCGGCGGGGTCTATCGCCTCACCGAAGATCACACTGTCGTGCAGGACATGGTGCGGCTTGGATGGATGACGCGCGAGGATGCATCGTTGCATCGCGATCGCAATGTGCTTGAGCGCGCTTTGGGTACCCGCGACTCCGTCGAAGCAGGAGCCAGCGAGTCCGGCATGAAGCTGCAGGACGGCGATCGCCTGCTGCTGTCTTCGGATGGATTGCATGACTTGGTGAGTGACATTGACATAGGCGGTCTCGCCGGTGCCGGAGCTCTCTCAGTTTGCGCCCAGGCTCTTCTCGATGCGGCTCTCGAACGCGGCGCGCCTGACAACGTCTCCGTCCTGCTAATCGAAGCCACCAGCCGGCCCGCGCAGCGCGTTCCCGGCCCCACCCGGGAGCATGTGCTCGCATGACGCAGAAGATCGCACAATTTCGCATCCTTGGCGAGCTCGGCGCGGGCGGAATGGGCATCGTCTACCGTGCCCTCGACACCGAGCTCGGCCGCGAGGTGGCGCTCAAGCGTCTGCGTTCCGAATTTGCCGCGTCGTCTGACGTGCTGGAACGATTCCGAAATGAAGCCCGTCTCCAGGGCCGGATGAGTCACCCCGGCATCGCTCAACTTTACTCGCTGGTTCAAACTCCAGACGCCTTCTGCATCGCCATGGAGCTCATCAACGGTGTCATGGTCAAGGACCTGATGCCGCTCGACTGGCGCATCGCCGTCGCCGTGATCTTGCAGGTCCTGGACGCGCTCGGATATGCGCACAGCCTTGGCGTTCTTCACCGCGACATCAAGCCCGAGAACGTGCTCATCGACACCCGCGGAACCGTCAAGATCATGGATTTCGGGATCGCGTACGCCGTCGGATCCGAGCGCATGACCCGCGAGAAGAGCGTGCTCGGAACCATCGAATACGTCCCTCCGGAGCGCATTCTGAATCGTCCAATGGATGCCCGCAGCGATATTTACTCCTTGGGGATCCTTCTCTTTGAGCTTCTCTCCGCCCGCCTGCCGTTCGATCTGGAAAATGACTACGACATCATGCGCTGGCAAATCGAAGGCTCCGTGCCTCAAGTCAGCTCCGTTGCCTCTGTGCCCGCGTTCTTCGATCGCATCGTGGGCAAGGCCATGCGCAAGGATCCCGCCGAGCGCTACGCCACGTGCTCCGAAATGGCCGCCGATCTCCAATCCGCGACAGGCGATCTCCTTTTCCCCGCCGATGGGCTGCAACAGCTCGTCACCGCGCGCATCGCCACTGCCCGCGCGGCCGAGTTCGACGCAGCCTCGTGCTATCGCGAGGTCGCCGGTCATTTGCAGGCCGGCAACCTCGGCGCCGCGGAACACGTCCTGCAAGCCGAGGCAAGGCGTTTCCCTCGCGACTCGGGCCTGCTCCGCTATCTCAGCATTGTCAGCCGCGCGCGGCTTGAAATTGAATCACCGGGCGGGACATCGCGCGATCAGACGCTTTGCTGGCTGCGGATGATTGCCGCCGAGCGTTGCGGCGATCGCGCCGCCTTCGCGCGGGAGATCGACTTTGCGGCCGACAAACTGCCGGGATTCGTTGTCGCCACCGCGCATGGTTCCGCCCAGCTGTACCCCGAAAGGAACTCAAGATGAGCACTCGTTGGGAAACCGTATGCGCCATCTCTCTGCTGTCGTTGTCGCTGCCCGTCTGCGCGTGGCTGGCCATGCGCCAGGTCGATCTTCACAGCCAAATCGACAATGCCCGGGCGCGCCTGGAACAAGAGCGCAACGCCGCAGCCGTTACCACGCTCAACAGCATCGCGCTGCCGGCAAATGCTCCACTGAGCCTCTGCAATCAAACGCGCGATCATGCGCAGGTGACGGCGCTCGCCGGGATCTATTCGGTTCCGAATGGCGATTTCAATATCTTCAACAGCGCTCGGGATCAGTGGCGCACCTGGGACGTTCCGGCCGGCGCGCGCGTTCCACTTGACCTTCGAGAAAGCGGGTGGAATGGTCAGGCGCTTTTCTATGCGATCGACGTCAACGCGGGGGGAAAGCGGCAGCTGTTGACCGGGACCTCGCGCGACCTTCATGGGGGATGCGTAAATCTCTTCGCCTTCAATCCTGCCGTTCACCAGCCGCACTGACGCGAAGCCATGACGACTCCGACCGTTATGCCCATCACCGATCTCGCCGCTGGTCAGGATGCTCCGGGCGCAGCATGCGCGCCGCTCTCTGCCCTCATCGAACGGGGCGAGCTTTCGGCTGAAGATTCTCTTCCGCTCCTTCGTCAACTTGCCGCCGCGCTCGATGAGCTTCACGCCCAAAAGCGGGTCCATGGCAGATTGCGTCCATCCCTGATTGCAGTGGACGAATCCAACGGCGTCCGAATCGCACTCGATTCGCGCGACGATTCCCCCGCCGGCAAGACTGAAGCCCTCCTTCATCTCGCTCCCGAACAATTGCGTGGTGAAGCTCCTTCAGCAGCCTCGGATCAGTTTGCGCTGGGTCTCATCGCACACCTGCTCGTCCTGGGGCGGCCCGCATTTGCCGCAGAGGGCCCCGCGGAATCCACTTTTCTCGCCTGTTATGGATTGCTCGATCAGTCTGCTGACGGCTTTTTCGATTGCGCCACGCAGGCTGTCTTCGATCGAGTGCTCTCGGTCAACTCCGCACATCGGTTCCCGTCGTGCCTCGAATTTATTGAAGCCCTGGAGAAGATTCCGCGCCGTTCATTCTCAGAAACGCGGATTTTCGAAAGCGCCGAATCTTCGCCGATTTCATTGGACGAATCCGAGACGAGTGTTTCGGGTCCGCGGCGACGCTCGCTCCGCGCATGGTGGGCAGCCGCTGCCATCACTTCGCTGCTCGCCTTCCTTCTCGGAGCCGCTAACTGGCGCGCTCAAAACGAGCTTGATTCCACCCTCGCCCGCGCCCGGGACTTCGCACCCGGCGCAGTTGCGCCGAGCCTTCAGAACGGCAGGCTCGAAGTCTGCAATGTTTCCGCCGAGCCGCTTCATGTCCGCGAATTGGCCGCGGCCTACATCGACGCATCCAATCGTCTTCGCGTCTTCAACAGTACGGAGCACACACCCGATGGTTGGCTCGTTGCCCCGGGACAGTCGAGCGTATTGTCATGGCGCGTCGGCTCGGACTCGGACTGGGACGGCGCTGTGCTCTTCTACTTTCTTCACGTCGAGGGGAGCGGAAAAGAATCCGTCCTGGCGGGCCGTTGGAATTCCGCCTCCACAGGATGTCTCCATCTCAATTGAGTTTCGCCTGGCATAAAAAATCGTGTCAGGATCCTCGCTTGTCCCCTTTTCCCCTCGCCTTCCGCTTATCCAGGCAGAACGCTCTCGCACCCGGGAATGAGCCCGCTCCAGCAATACCCAGCAGGACAGCTCGCCCGGGTGCGGCGGCCAACGCGCTTCCCGAAATTCGCGCCATTTCAGCCGCCCACCGCGTAGAGCGGACCGTAGCCCACTCAGGTTCACTTGCGTCGTGTCGAGCGCCCCGGGCCGTGTGAATTTCTCCGATCTTCACCGCACCCGCGACCCCCACAGCGGTTGCACAAGTTCAGTCCGATTATCAACAGGAGAAGCGTAAATGAAAATACGATCTGATTCTCGCATCCGCTTTCAGCTGCGCCGCCGTCGCTTCGAATTCGCGGAGGCGGGCTTGCCTGGCCTCGCGGGATGCAACGGAGGCGATACCACTCCATCTGCAACTTGCTTCGCGCCGAATGGGCGACGCTTCGCGTGGGTTATTGTCATCGTTGCTTTGGCGTTCACGGCCGCCTCTGTTGTTGGCTGCTCTGGCGGAGGCGCCAACAACACGTCAACCACAACAGTTCCCCAGAACGCATCTGTCACGATCAATGTCTCGGGAGCCGGTTCCGGCGTAATCACCAGCAGCGACGGCCAAATCAACTGCGGGGCGGCCTGTACCGCAACGTTTACCGACGGAACTGCCGTCACACTCACCGCTACGCCGGCGAACGGTTCCAAGTTTGGAGGATGGTCCGGCGGAATCTGCTCGGGCACGTCCACTTCGTGCACCTTCACCGTGTCTTCCGGGGTCGCGATCAATGCATCTTTTGCCCTGCAGTCGCAGGCAGCGACACTGACAATCGTGCGCGCCGGAACCGGCACCGGAGGGGTGTCAAGCGTTGATGGGGCAATTCACTGCGGCACATCTTCTCAAGGAAGTGCCGTGTGTTCCGCATCGTACGCGATCGGCGCGAATGTCACGCTGAGCGAGCTTCCCGGGCAGGGATCAACATTTGGAAACTGGTCTGGCTGCAGCGGCTCCGGAAGTCAATGCACGCTCACCATGGAAGGCGACACGACCGTCACTGCCACATTCAATGCGTCGGCGACGTCGTACACGCTTACAGTGAACCAGGCAGGGTCGGGGACGGGTGCCATAACCAGCTCTGACGGGAAGATTAACTGTGTGAACGGCTCAGGAGCCTGCTCGGCAAGCTATTCCTCCGGAAATTCTGTTTCCCTGAGCGCCACACCGTCCGTAGGATCGACATTCGCAGGATTCTCGGGCGCTTGCTCAACGTCTGCGGCCACGTGCACCGTAGTGATGAGTTCACCGCAGACGGCGACTGCGACATTTAACGCAAACGCCGCGAACTACACGCTCACCGTCTCAACCGTCGGCGGTGGAAGCGGCGTGGTGCAGAGCCTGGATGGCCGAATCAACTGCGGCGGATCGGGAGGGAGCAACTGCACGGCAACCTATAGCAGCGGTACCTCTGTGACGCTTACTGCCTCGGCATCGTCCGGGAGCACCTTCGCGGGATGGTCCGGTGGCGGCTGCGCGGGCGCTGGAAACTGCACATTCGATGTAACGGGAAACACGACGATCTCAGCTGAGTTCACCACGTCTCAATCCCCCACGTCGACCATGACATGGCAGATGCAGGCCGATAGCAGTTGCCAGTACGTCATCTATTGGCGTCTCTTCGATAAGACCGCAAACCTGCTCTGGCCTAACGCCTCACAAGTGTATGTGATGAACCAGACCAACACCGTCTACACGCAGAACATCAGCTGCACTACCGGCGATACCATTGCCTACGGGGCCAGCGAAAGCTCCAATTCCGACAGCCCGTATTACTGGGGAGTCGGAATCAATGGGACCGAGTCGTGCACCAACTGCGCATACAAATGCGCAACCGTCACTGTGCCGATCAAGCTGATCTGCCAATGAATGATTCAGTATCCACTTCAACCCGCGCGTGAAGTAGTCCTGCTCCGCCTTGGATCGCTTGCCATGACGATCCAGGCGGAGCACACGCAGCTAGTTCCGAAGGAATCGATGGACCGGCCTACTTCCCAAATCTTGTCCGTCTGACTGAGAAAGCATTCTCTCGCATTCGTCAACGCACTCGACATTAAGTCCCGTCGTCTCACCCACCGCTTTCGCATGGGTCTGAGCCTGGATGACTCGCCGCCGACCTTCCGCGTCGCCAGCATCTTTGCAAACAATCTCGGAGCGAAGGTTTCCGTGCTCGTAAAATCGAATCTGAAATTGGCAATGGTCATCCTCGTGAAGATTCACCTTAACCCTGGCGAACCCGAGCTTGATGCGGCGATTTGCGCCGCGGAGAGCGGTGTCGCGTTTCCAGGTTCAATTGTGCGCGCGAAACCGGGTGAGCACAGTAGCTGTTCGGGTGCGCACAGCCCCTCTCTCCGCCAGCACGCTCCATTTCGTGGCAGTCCGATGAGGGACGAAAATGCCTCACTCTGATGCGCCGTCCCCCGGGCTTCCAGCCATCCTTCCCGGCCAGGTCCATCTCTGGTGGGCAACTCTCGAATGCAGCGACGCCGAAACATCGCAATGGGCAACCCTTCTTGACGCCCAGGAACTGGATCGCGCACGCGCCTTTCAATTTGAAGTACACCGCAGCCAGTTTCTAGCCGCGCACGGCAAACTCCGAACGCTCCTCGGCTGGTATCTCGGCCAGCATCCTTCCAACGTTTCGTTTTCGATCTCGCCGCGCGGCAAACCGTCGGTACCGTCCGCCGGCATCGCATTCAATCTCTCGCACAGCGGCGACAGGATGCTGGTGGCCATCTCCGCCGGTCAGGAGTTGGGCGTCGATCTCGAACGAATGCGGTCAATCGGATCCTCTTCAGAATCCGAATCGCTAGCACGCGAGATCATGCACGTCAACGAGCTCGAACACTGGCTTTCTCTTCCTCCCGAGCATCGGCAGGCGGAGTTCTTCCGCATATGGACCGCAAAGGAAGCCGTTCTCAAATCGACCGGGCAGGGAATCGCTGGCGGATTAACGCACTTCGCGCTTCCTCCTACCGGCGAGCTTGACCTTCAGACCGACGGCCAGCAACGGGCGCCCATCTCGATCCAACCCGTCGCCGTCTCCGATGGCTTCGCCGCGGCGCTCGCCACTGTTGGCGCTCGTCCCCGCATCGTCCTCTACCGGTTTCCCGAGGACTTCCCCGCAACCACTGCGCAACCCTGAACGCACCCGTTTCCTCCGCGACAAATCCCACGCTCGCCGTGTAGATTGGTGAGTTCGCGAAATCACACTTGGAGGAAGCTCATGATCTCACGCCGGGAGCTGATGAAGACCTCTGTGCTGGCGGCCGCCGGCGGTACGCTCGCTCGCGCCGCCGCGCCCCAGGCCCCGCACGCCGCATATCCCGCGCCCGCCGGCGCACAGGGCGATCGCGTCATCGCCCGCGAAGGCTACGCCGTCGTCGATACGCCCAGCGGAAAGGTCCGCGGCTCCTCGCGCAACGGCATCTTCACGTTCAAAGGCATTCCATACGCCGCGTTAACGGCCGGCGCCGCGCGCTTCCTCCCTCCGCAAAAGCCCACGCCCTGGGCCGCCGTGCGCAGCTCGCTCACCTACGGCCAGGTGTGCCCGCAGCCACCCCGCGCCGGCTGGGCCCATGACGAAGAAGCGTGGCTCTTCAACTGGGACGACGGCCAGCCCGGCGAAGACTGCCTTCGCGTCAATATCTGGACGCCGGGCCTCGACAGCCGCAAGCGCCCCGTCATGTTCTGGCTGCACGGCGGCGGCTACACCGCGGGCTCCGGCCAGGAGCTGCCATCCTACGACGGCGAGAGCCTCGCAACCCGCGGCGATGTGGTCGTGGTCAGCATCAACCACCGCCTCAACGTGCTCGGCTATCTCAACCTCGCCGACTACGGCACCCAATACGCCGACTCCGCGAACGTGGGCATGCTCGACATCGTCGCCGCACTCGAGTGGGTGCGCGATTCAATCTCTAACTTCGGTGGTGACCCAGGCCGCGTCACCATCTTCGGCCAATCCGGCGGCGGCGGCAAAGTCTCCACGCTCATGGCCATGCCTTCCGCTAAAGGCCTCTTCCATCGCGCCATCGTCGAAAGCGGCTCTACCATACGCGTCGGCACCGATGAGGTTTCCCGCGCCACCGCAGCAGCCTTACTCAAAGAGCTTGGCCTCGACAAAGATTCCGTCGCAAAGCTCAACGACATTCCGATGGAGCAGCTACAGGCCGCCGCCATCAAGATCACCCGTCCTCCTCGACTCACCGGCGTCCCCAACTTCTCGCGCATGTCCGAGCGACCCGGCTGGTATCCCGTCATGGAAGGTCGCGTCCTTCCGCAGCAGCCATTCGATCCGCAGGCTTCGCCGCTGTCTGCTGACGTCCCACTCATCGCCGGCAGCACGCTCAACGAATTCACCAGCGGCGTCGGCCGTCCCGACGCGTTCTCCCTCACTGCCGAACAGCTCCAGAAGCAAGCCGCCGAAGCCTTCCACGATCGCGCATCGCAAATCATCGACAGCTACAAGCAGCTTTACCCCAACGCCAACCCGTTTCAGCTCTGGTCGGTCATCGCCACCTCCGGCGTGCGCCGCAACGTCATCGAGCAGTGCAAGCGCAAGGCCGCGCAAAACTCCGCGCCGGCTTACTGCTACCAGTTCGCGTGGCAAACGCCCGTGCTCGACGGCCGCCTCATGTCCTTCCATTGCTCCGAGCTCGCATTCGTCTTCAATAACACCGCGCGCTGCGACCGCATGACCGGCGACGGCGAAGCCGCACGCGCACTTGCTGCGAAGATGAGCGATGCATGGATCGCCTTCGCGCGCACCGGCGACCCGAACACGAAAGGGCTTCCCCACTGGAAGCCCTTCACCGACGCCGCGAAGACCACCATGGTCTTCGACGACGTCTGCCAATCGCGCGACAACCTCGACGATGCCCAGTTGAAATTGACGGAGCCGCCTAGCCAGGGCTGATCATTCAATCCAGACAGCGGGCCACGCCGGGTGCCCCCATCCTCGCCGGGCCTTTGTTTTTCCGGCGAATGCATTTCCTGAGTGACTGTATCCCGAAGCCGCGACACTCAAGTTGACGCGACTCCCAGGGAGCGGCGACCTCCACAATGTCCAAAAGGCCACGGCAGCTCAGGAAATGCCATAGGATGGGTTTGTATCGCGGCCTAAATCTTCTCCAGGTTCGCGAACTTCTCCATCAGTTTTTTCATCCCGAAGCGCGTGAACATCACCGTGAGCTTGGCGTCTTCGCCTTCGCCCTCGCGCAGCAGCACTGTTCCTTCGCCGTACTTGCTGTGCCGCACGCGCGCGCCCTTCTTCAGGCCCGCGGCCCCGGTCTGTTCGGGCATCTCCATCTTCGGCCTTGAAAACGAACCCGCACTCACACCGCCTTTGCCGCCGAAGAACCGCGCGATGTTGTCGAGCGAATTGCTGTCAGCCCGGCCCGCTGCCGGTGCGCTCCTGCCCTTCGCCGCGACGCCCCTGCTGTAGGACAGCCGCGGCGCCACCCGGTTCTCGTTCTCCTGGCTTTCGTTCTCGTAGTCGTAGTGCCGCTCGCCGAAGTCGCTCGAGGACCCGCGTCGCCCCGAACCGTATCCCGAACCGCCATAGCCGTATCCCGCATTCGCCCACGCCGGTGTGCGGCCGCCAAGGTTCTCAATCAGCGCCGGCGGAACCTCCTCGAGAAACCGCGACGGAATGCTCTGTTCCGGCGCATCGTTTCCATAACGCCGCCGGTAATGCGCCCGCGTCAGAATCAGCGTATTCATCGCCCGCGTCATGCCCACGTAGCAGAGCCTGCGCTCCTCTTCCAGTTCATCGGGGCTGTTGAGCGTCCGCGAGTGCGGAAACAATCCCTCCTCGAGCCCCGCCAGAAACACCAGCGGAAACTCCAGCCCTTTGGCTGCATGCAGCGTCATCAGCGTAACGCGCGCCTCGGGATCGAACTGGTCCGTGTCTGATGCCAGCGCGGCATGATCCAGAAAATCCGCAAGCGTCTCGCCGCGCACCTCGGCATCGTGCGCCGCATTGGCCAGTTCCTTCAGGTTCTCAATCCTGCTGAATGCCTCAGGCGACCCTTCCGTTTCGAGCGCCTTGATGTACCCCGTGCGATCGATCAAAAATCGGATCAGCTCCGGCAGCGTGGCCGCATCGCCCGGCGCGCGAAATCCCTCCTCGCGCCCGCTCGCCGCGCCCTCTTCCGCCGTTTTTTCCCGCTCTTTGTCCCTGCCTTCCGGCATCTTCAGGAACGGCCGCTTTGGCTCTTCGCTGAACGGCGAAAAGTGTGTCGGATCGAGCAGCGCCATCTGGTTCTCATTGCCGCCGAAGCTGAAATCCGTCGCTTCCTCCAGCGCTTCGGTCATTCCGGCCTTCTCGTCCTCGCCCGGCTCCGCGGCTCCAAACGAAAAATCCGTATCCTCATCGCCGGTAGTCTCGGCCGCAACATCCGCCGACAACTTTCCCGCGAAATCCGGATCCATCATCGCCTGCGCATCCAAAATCAGCGTGCGGAACGACTCGAGCGCCGACAGCGCGCGCGCCGGGATCAGCCTGTTCTGGATCGCAGCGCCCACGGCGTCCCACGTCGATGTGCCCGTCTCGAGAGCCACCCTTTCGAGAGTGCCAAGAGTCGTTGCGCCAATGCCCCGCGCCGGCGTGTTGATCACCCGCTGCAGCGCCATCGAGTCGTGCGGGTTCCGCACGAGCCGCAGGTAGCTCAGCATGTCCTTGATCTCCGCACGCTCATAGAAGCTGAATCCGCCCACCATCGTGTAGCGCACGTTGTAACGCCTGAGCGCCTCTTCAACCAGCCGTGATTGCGAATTCGTCCGGTAGAGCACCGCGCACTTTCCCGGCTCGCTACTGGTCTCGCCTTCATTCTCTGTCTCGCGCAGGAACTTCTGGATGCGGTCGGCGACGAACAGCGCTTCGTTCTCGCCGTCGGGCGCCTCGTAGAACCCGATCAGCGATCCGCCCTGTCGGTCTGTCCAGAGCTTCTTTCCCTTGCGCTTCAGGTTGTTCGCCACTACCGCGCCGGCCGCCGTCAGAATATTCTGCGTCGAACGGTAGTTCTGCTCGAGCCTTATGATCCGCGCGTTCGGGAAATCTCTTTCGAACTCCAGGATGTTGCGGATGTCTGCGCCGCGCCATGAGTAGATGCTCTGGTCCTCGTCGCCCACCGCGCACACGTTTTTCTGTTCGCCCGCGAGAAGTTTCATCAGCTCGTACTGCGGCCGGTTCGTGTCCTGGTACTCATCGACCAGCAGGTAGCGATATTTCCGCTGGTAGCGCTTCCGCACCTCTTCCGACACCTTCAGCAGCCGCACGGCCTCGAGCAGCAGGTCGTCGAAATCCATCGCGTTGTTCTTCTTCAGCTCCGCCCTGTACGACTGAAAGATGTGCGCGACGCGCTCGCTGTTCGGATCCTTTGACGCGAGGTAATACTCCTGCGGATCGATCATGTGGTTCTTTGCCCACGAAATCTTTCCCAGCACAGTGCGCGGCGTCAGCTGCTTCGTGTCCAGCCCCATCCGCCGCATCACCTGCTTCACGATCGACTGCTGATCGTTCTCATCGTAGATCGCAAATGTTCTCGTCAGTCCGTCGTTGCCGACCTTCAGCGCCTCAATGTCGCGCCGCAGAATCCGCACGCACAGCGAGTGGAACGTCGAGATCAGCGGCTTGGCCAGCGACGAGTGCCCGATCAGCCGGTCCACGCGCTCGGCCATCTCCGCCGCGGCCTTGTTTGTGAACGTCACCGCCAGGATCGAGTCCGGCGCCACGCCCTTTTCGCGGATCAGGTACGCGATCCGGCTGGTGATCACGCGCGTCTTCCCCGACCCAGCCCCGGCCAGGATAAGCAGCGGCCCTTCAGTTGCTTCAACGGCGGCGCGTTGTTCGGAATTCAGGTTGGAAATAAGTGATGACAAGAGTACAAATCCGGAGGGAAAGCCCTTCCTTCAGTTTACCTGTCGTTGCGCTCGCATGCAGGCGCCCTGCCCAGCGCGATGATTCCGCAGCTTACCCCTCCATTAACCGCAGATAGCAGTAGAGCGGCCACGCGTGCGCATGCGCGCAGTACACAATGTTCCCCGAGAGCCCCGCCGTTCGGAGCGCGGCCGAGTCCAGCGAATCCGACGCCGACCACTGCCCTGTCCAGTACTGTGGAAAGGTCCGAGCGTAATTCGCGAACGTCTGTTTTCTAAGCAACGCGATCGCAGCGTCGCGATCGAAACCGGCGACGCCCAGCACCACCGGCCCGGTGAGTGCGTACCAGAACCCGCCGTTCTCGCGCCGGCCTGCCGGGGTCCCCGGCTGATCTCCAGGTTTTTCGATCTGCTTCGGTCCCATCGCCTCGCCCTTGATGAGGCGCGCTTGCATCTCCGTGTACAGCGTCCGCTTGCGCTCGACGGGAATCTCGGGAATCAGCAGAGTGAATCCCTGCGGCTCCAGCCACATATCGTTCTCGCCCACCGCCTCGTTCTGGAAATACATCCGCTTCGGGAAAGGCTTCGATCCCCAGTCCTTCACAAACGCCTCAAGCAGTTGCGCGCGATAGAGCTTCACCGCCGACGCAAGCTCCGTCGATTCGTCCGTCTTGCCGAACTTGTGCAGCGTCTCCGCCAGGTCGCCCAGGATCACGATCGCCATCGCGGTGTTCATGTGCGACTCCGACGAGTCGAACACAGTGTTGTACGGCTCCGAAATAGGCCACCAGAAGAACATGTCGTTCCAGTCGGAGTTCCACAGCTTTACCAGTCCGTGCTGGCCGGTGCCGATTCGGTCGCGCAGAAACAGGAACGCATCGCGCACGTGGTCCAGACCGCTTCCCGTCGCCGCGCTCTCCAGCGGATAGTACGAAACCGCCTCCATCAGCACCGACGCATCGCCAGTCGCGCGCAGGTACTCGTTCAGCAGCAGGAAGAAGTAGAGCTGCTGATCGCTCGTCAGCCTGCCGCTGTGCGGAGCCCACCCGAATCCAAGGTCGTCCAGCTTGATCTCGCCATCCGGAACAGTCCGCTTCATGATGAAGCGCAGCGTCGACCGCGCAATCGCCGGATTCGTGTGGCACATCGGCAGCGCCTGCTGTGCCAGGTCGCGGCTGCTCGCCATATCTCCCCACTGGTAGTCGTAGGTCGTTCCCTGCGGCACCACTGTCTCGTCGTAGTACTCGCGCCACTTCGTCATCTGCTCCAGCACGCCTGCGTTCCAGCGCATCTCCCGCCGCAGTTCCGCGTCCCGTTCGTCCGCCAGCTTGGGGATCACACGATCCCACGCGCCCTGAAATTGCGGCCCGTGCGTACCGCCAGACTTCGCCGTCAGCTTTTCCGCGATCCCGTCAAATTCCTCCGGTTTGAATGCGTACCCGATGAAGCAGTGAATCACCGTCTCCTGCGATGCATTCAATGTGCAGGTAGCGTGCACCCCAATCCAGTCGCTTCCGTCGCCGTCCTTCTCGGCAACCGGCGAAACCTCCGCCGCCCCCCTCGCTTCGGACACCTGCACAAACAACGACGGTGGCGCCCCTTCGAACCGTGACATCCTGCCCTTCTTCGAGAACAGCAACGGCCGCGGCTCCGCGGCATGAAAATCGCAGCGCACCTGTTCGCCTTCTTTGGTTACCGTCCGCGTAATCTTCACCAGGTCGCGGTCCCCATCCCACTGCGAAAATGCCTGCTGGTATGCTGCCTTCACGCTCTCCGCATACGTCACGTCCAGCGCCTTCGTGCCTTCGTTGCGCAACGCCACCGACAGCAGAAACGCGGACGTCCCTTCACCTGCTTTCGTCGACGGCATCACCGACAGCGTGCGCGTCACCCGCAATCCCGGCATTGGACTGTAGCGGTATTGCGCATACCCCACGCCGAATACCTTTTCCGCCGCCTGCGCCGCGCGCTCCGTCAATCCGATCAGCGGCACAGTCTTTCCCCCCGCAGTCACGGTCGCGCGATTTGCTCCGCTCCACATGCCCGGCCCCTGATTCAAGCGGCCCCACGCCCGTTCCCCTGTCAGAATTTCAAAAATTCCGCTCACGTGCGTAAACAGCGTGAACCTGTAATTGCCGATCAGAAAAAATGGATCCTCCGGCAAATACTCGCGCGTGATCTTTTCCGAAGACAGCGGAAACGGCACCGAACCCGTGTATGTGTACCGCGGCAGCCCGGCCGCGTCGTCGCTCCACGCGCCGATTTCCTTCTCGGTATCCATTGTGCCCGGGTGTGTGTTTCGAGCAAATCCAAAAGCAGGCAGAGACCCGGCAATTGAAGCGGCGCTCGCGGCTTTCACAAAGTCGCGCCGTGATATCTCAAATTCCATAACATCCCTTTCACTGACTCATCATCTTAAGTCCACGTGCCTCGCCGCCGCCCACGAGCGTCCCTGCTCCGCATCGACGAATACGGCCCGTGACCGCAAGCACTCTCCCTTCGCTCCCACGCCCCATAAACTGATAGATGGAGATGAGTCAGAATTCCGGCAATCCGCTGCGTCCCGCGGGCCATCGCGCGTGAGCACTCCTGACAACACCGCCCCAGCCTCGCACGCCCAATGGGTCCCTTCCGCTAATCCCTGGGCCATCGCCGCCGCTGTCATGACAGCCACCTTCATGGTGGTCCTCGACTCGTCCGTCGCCAACGTCGCCCTTCCACACATCGCCGGCAGCCTCTCCGCCTCCACCGACGAAGCCACCTGGGTGCTCACCAGCTACCTCGTCTCCAACGCCATCATGCTGCCCGCCACCAGTTGGATCGCCCGCCGCATCGGCCGCAAGCGGCTCCTCATGCTCTCGATCCTCATCTTCACCGGCGCATCCATGCTCTGCGGCGCGGCCGTCACCATGCCCATGCTCATCCTCGCCCGCATTCTCCAGGGCGTCGGCGGCGGAGGCATGCAGCCTCTTGCGCAATCCATCCTCCTCGAGAGCTTTCCGCCGGTCCAGCACGGCAAGGCCATGGCCGTCTATGGAATGGGAATCGTCGTCGCCCCCGTCATCGGCCCCACCCTCGGCGGCTGGATCACCGACAGCTACTCCTGGCGCTGGATCTTCTACATCAATCTCCCGGTCGGCATCCTCGCCTTCTTCCTCGCGGGCCTGTTCATCGAAGATCCCCCCTACCTCCGCGTCGCCTTCCGCGGCGCCATCGACGGACTCGGCTTCGGCCTCATGGCCCTCTGGCTCGGCGCCATGCAGCTGGTCCTCGACAAGGGCCAGGAAGCCGACTGGTTTGAGACCAACTGGATCTGCTGGACCGCCTTCATCTCCGCTCTCGCCCTCGTCGCCTTCGTCGTTCGAGAGCTGTCCCACGACGAGCCCATCGTCCAGCTCCGCATCCTGCTCAATCGCAACTTCGCTGTCGGCACGCTCATCGCCGGCCTTTATGGCTTCATCCTTTACAGCGTTACGGCGCTCCTGCCGCTCTTCCT